>NZ_CP046606.1:0-600000 GCF_030408355.1 Corynebacterium afermentans subsp. afermentans | reverse complement strand
CATGCCTTCCGGGCTGGTCTTCGCCTCCTCGTAGAAGCGGTAGACCTGGGCGACCTTCTGCGCGTCCGCTGGTGGTTTGCGCGGGGAATCGGCGATGCGCTGCACGTAGTCCTCCGGGCCGATGACAGAGGACTTCGCCCACTCGATCTCGCTGAGCAAGTCGCGCACCATTTCCTTGCCGGTGTCCAGGCCTGCGGCGCGGGTGGCGCGGGCGACGATGGGGAACTTGTTGTCCAGCACCCGCCACGGCAGATCTCCTGCGATCTGGGGCCAGAAGTACTGCAGCTGGCGCATCGCCGCGGAGTGGAACGTTCGCGCCTGCACCCCGCCGATGCCCATGGCGGTGAGGCGGTCGCGCATCTCGCCGGCGGCGCGTTTGGTAAACGTCACCGCCAGCACCCGGTTCGGTGCGACCTGGCCGCGGTCGATCAAGTTAGCTATGCGGTAGGTGATCGTGCGGGTTTTGCCCGTACCCGCGCCGGCGAGGATGCACACCGGCCCGCGCGGCGCTTCCGCCGCCACACGCTGGTCTTCATCCAGCACGCTGAGGTCTATCGCCATGGGTGTGCTCCTTCCGGGGTGGGTGTGTTCGGGATGTCCGCCCAGTAGCCGATGAGCGCGCGGGCGATGGTGCCCTCCGCGGCGAGCGTGAGGGAATCCAGCTCGTCGCGGCTGGCCCACACGGTGCGGGTCAGCTCTCCGTCGGTGGGCGCTTGCGCATCGGTATCCGCCGTGCGCGCCGCCATGCCGAGCATGAGCGCGCCGGAGAGCGGCCACGGCTGGGAGCGCACATAGCGCACGTCGCTTACCCGGCGGCCGGTTTCCTCCCACACCTCGCGGGCAAACGCGGCCTCAAGCGTCTCACCGACGTCCACGTAGCCCGCCACCAGGGTGAGGTAGCCGGGGCGGCGGGAGTTTTCCACCAGCAGGATCCGCTCGCCCGCCGGGTCCTCCACCAGGCCGATCACGCACGGGTCCAGCCGCGGGAAGATCGGCCGGCCGGTAGCGCCGCGCGCGACGATGCCGCCTTCGCCCCAGAGCACCTCGGAGCCGTCCGCCGGGTCGAAGCGGGTGCGCTCGCGCGCGTTGACCAAACCGACCGCCCGGGCGGCGAGCGGGTGGCTGGCGTGGGTGCGCGCGTCCCCGGTCGCCCCGGCCGGCCCGGCGAGGTCTGCCGCGTCGACGCCGTGCACCCGTGCCGCGGTGACCTCCCGGGTCACGTGCACGTGGGAGGTGATGTCGGTGGTGGCCGGAGGTGTGTGAAAAAGCTTCGGCTCCCCGTCGTCGCCGAGCGGGAAACGCCCGTCAGCATCGATGAGCAGGAACATCCAGCTAATCCCGGTTGGTAATTGCGCCGTTCATGCGCACGTACAGCAACCGGTCGCCCGGCTCCACCGTCTCCGCCTCGGGGGAATCGATGCGGTAGAGCTCACCGGAGCGCACCACACCCAGCACGATGTCCGCAAGGTGACGGGGGTTTGCGCCGACCTCGTCGTCCGCGATCTGACGCTCCGCCACGGCGAAGCCTTCGTCCGGGCTGAGCAGGTCCTCCATCATCTCCACCACCGGCGGGGTGACGGTGGCGATACCGAGCAGACGGCCCGCGGTTTCGGAGGAGACGATCACCGAATCCGCACCCGACTGCATGATCAGGTGCTGGTTCTCGCTTTCGCGGACGCTGGCCACGATCATCGCGCTCGGCGCCATCTCGCGCACCGATAGGGTGATCAGCACGGCCGTGTCGTCCGACGACGGCGCGACGATGACAGACCTGGCGCGGCTGACCGCGGCCACGCGCAGCACGCCCGACTTGGTGCCGTTACCGTGCACGGTGATCAGGCCGCGCTGCTCCGCCACGGAGAGGGCGGCTGGGTCCGAGTCGATGACCACGATCGACGACGGCGACGCACCGCCGGCGATAAGGGCGTCGATTGCGGAACGGCCCTTGGTGCCGTAGCCGATGACAATAGTGTGGTTGCGCACGCTATTCCTCCACTGTTGGATCTGGAGCGTCTTGCGGGAATCCTCCGTCAGCACCGACAACGTGGTGCCGACCAGGAGCATCAGGAAGGCCACGCGGGCCGGGGTGATGAGGAAGATGTTGATGAGGCGGGCCGTCTGCGTCACCGGCGTGATGTCGCCGTAGCCCGTGGTGGACAGCGTCACCGCGGAGTAGTACAGCGCGTCGATGAACGTCAGCGGCTCGGAGTATCCGTCGCGGTCAAGGTAGGCCACGAACGCGATGGCGACCATGAGCAGCAAGGCGTAGCCGAAGCGGCGCGCGATCAGCGACCACGGAGTCGCGCGCTCCGCGGTGGGGATATTCACCACATCCAACAAGCTGTGCACCGGGATCTCGGTGAGGTTGGTCGCGTCTGCGCGCAGCGACAACAGGCTCCGAAGCTTCATCCCTGCCGCTCCTCGCTTTCTCTTGCTATTTCTTCACCGGGCGTACCGGCTCTTGCGCCTCCGAGCATTGTCTCGAGCTGGTCGAGATCCGGCAAGGCGCGGGGCGCGAACGTCTCGCCGGTGCGCACGTAGAAAAATACCGCCCGCACCGGCTTGCCGTCACGTGCGATCCGGCGCCACGCCTCACGGTAGACCGCGAGCTGCAGCTGAGCCGATTCCATCGCGTCGCGGCCAGGCTTCTCGCCGGTCTTCCAGTCCACCACGACCCAGCCGTCATCGTCGGCGAACACGGCGTCCATGCGCCCGCGAACGACCGAATCGCCCAGTGCCAGCTCGAAGGGGTGCTCGACGTACTCGGGCGTGCGCCCGGCCCACTCGCTGGCCTCGAAGTTGCGTTTGAGCCGCTCCAGGACGGCGCGGTCCACTTCGGCCTCATCGTTGCCCGGCAGCTCGTCTTCCGTGAGCAGCGGGCGCGCACCGTAGAACTGCTCCAGCCACTCGTGGAACGCGGTGCCGCGCTTGGCGTAGGTATTCGGCTTGAACGGCACGGGGCGGCGGGCGCGGCGGGCGAACTGCTCCGGGTCCGCCTTCAGCGCCACCACGTCGGAGGCGGTGAGTTCGCCCGGCATGACCACCGGCACGTCTGCGGCTTGAGCGGCGTCGTGCTCCTCGATCAAGGCTGTGGCGTCGCGCTCCCACAGCGAGTACAGCTCGCCTTCGGTGTAGTCCGGCAGCGCGTCCATGGCGGCACGCACCGCTTGAGCGGCCGCGAGGTCGCGTGACGCAGGCAGGTAGTGGGGCCAGCGTCCGGACTCCGGTGCGGCCGCCTCCTTGTCGCTCGCTTCCTCTGCGATGTCAGGCTCGGTGCCGTCGTCCCAGACCACCACGCACTCTTCGGGCACCCGCTCGCGCATGGCGGCGAAGTGCTCATACGGCTCCGCCTCCCGCGCGACACCTTCGCGGCGGCGCGAGCCGGTGACGAGGAGTTTCTTCCCGGAGCGGGTCACCGCCACGTAGAACAACCGGGCAGCCTCCTCGGCCAGATCCCCGGCGACCTCCTTGAGCCAGGCCTTGCCAGCTTTTTCAAAGTCCTTGCGGTTTTCCACGTCCGCGAATACTGGATAGACGTCCGGGTCGCCGAACGTTTCCGTCGGCAGGAAGCGCGGGAAGGTGAGGAAGGTTTCCGTCTTGGACTTGTACGTTGCCGCGTCCGCGTGCAGCACCGCCACGGTGTCCCACTCCAGCCCCTTGGCCTTGTGCGCGGTGAGGATCTGCACCCGGTCCTCCTTCACCGCCACCGAGCCCGGGGCCAAGCCGTCCTCGAAGCTGCGGGCGAGTTCGAAAAAGTGCAGCAACCCGTCGAGGCTCGCGCCCGGGTATGCGGCGACCTCCTCGAGCAACCGGTCCAGGTGCACTGCCCCGGTGGCGGAGCCGCGGGCGAGCACTTCGGTGCGGATGCCGAAAACGTGGATGATGTCGGCGAACAGGTCGCTTAGGCGCTTGCCCAGGCTATGGGTGCGCAGCCAGCGCAGCTTCGCGGCGGTGTCCCGCATGCGCGCAAGGCCTTCTTCGCTGTAGCGTTCCGGCTCGCCAAGGTCTGCCAGGGCATCCGTGAGCCCTTCGGGTTTGTCCGAGCTGGCGGAGATTTCCGCGGCGCGGGACACGAGCTCATCCAGCTGGGCGTGCAGATGCTCCGCCGCGTCCGCCGGGGCGGCCTCCGGCGGGGTGTCCAGCGCCGAGCCGTGCAGGTTGTTCGCGCGCGACGCCAGCGCCTGCAGGTCTGCCAGGCCCAGGCCGACGGCCGGGCCGCCGAGGAGGCGCAACGCGGCCGCGGTGTCGTCCGGGCGCACCAGCATCGTGGCGATGGCGACGGTGTCGGCGACCTCCGGGACGTCGAGAAGCCCGGCTAGGCCCACGATCTCGTAGGGCACGCCGCGCTCCTCCAGCGCCGCTGCCAAAAGCGGCGAGTGCCGGTTCTTGCGTACCAGCGCGGCTGCGGAAAGCGCTCGTCCTTCCTGTACTGCCGCCTGGTATTCCTGCGCGAGCGCGTCAGCCACGTAGGCGATCTCCGTGTCCTGGTTCGGGAAGAAGCCCAGGGTGACGTCTCCGGCCTCTGCGGCCGGTCGCGCCTGAAGCGCAGCCACCGCCCGGTTTTCGGCGGTGCCCAGCACCGCGTCGGACACGCCGTTGGCCAGGTGCAGCACCTCGGGCGGGTTGCGCCAGGAGGTGGTCAGCTGCTTTTTCGGCGCCGGCCCTTCAGTCGAGGGGAAATCCTCCACGAACGCGGCCAGGTTGGCCGCGGTGGCGCCTCGCCAGCCGTAGATCGCCTGCATCGGATCGCCCACTGCGGTCACCGTCAGCGACGGGTCCGCACCCTCACCGAACAGGCTGCGCAGCAGCACGCGCTGCGCGTGCGAGGTGTCCTGGTACTCATCCAGCATGACCACGCGGTAGCGGGAGCGCTGCGATGCCCCCACCGTCTTGTGGTCCCGCGCCAGCTTTGCTGCCACGGACATCTGCTCGTTGAACGTGACCACGCCACGGCGGCGCAGCTCCGCCGCCAGCTCCTCCACCAGCGGCAGCATGTTCACGCGCATTTCCTGCTTGGAGCGCCAATTCGTGAGCACCTTGGTGAACTCCACGCGGGCACGCGGGGCCATGGGATAGGACTCGGTTTCTGCGAGGAAGTCGTGCGCGTGCCCGCGCACCCACTCGGGCGAAGCCAGCTCGTTGCCCATTGCCGTGGTCAGCGCCAGCAGGTCCTCCACCACCGTGGACAGCGACGGGTTGGAACCCATCTCCGTGATCAGCCCGCCGGAGTAGTTGACCACCACGTCGGTGGCGATGGCGTGCAGCTCCGCGTCGGTGATCAGCCGGGCGTCCGGCTCCACCGGAACCAACAGGCCGTATTCGCGGATCAGCTCGCCGGCGTACGAGTCGTAGGTGGACACCGAAGGCGCGATCACCTGCAGGTTGTCCGCTAGCTCGCCGGACGGGTCCAGGCGGTGCACCAGATCGGTGTTGGCCGCGAGCGAGCCCAAACGGTCCCGAATGCGCTTGCCCATCTCCTGGGCGGCCTTGCGGGTAAACGTCAGGCCCAACACTTCGTCCGGCCGGGCGTAGCCGTTGGCCACCAGCCACACCACGCGCGCGGCCATGGTTTCGGTTTTGCCGGCGCCGGCACCGGCGACCACCAGTAGCGGGCCGGGCTCTGCGCCGATCACAGCGGCTTGCTGGTCTGTCGGCGGGTACTGCTGGCCCAGGTAGCGCGACAGCAGCACGGGAGACATCGGGGTGGGGTTAGACATGGTGGATCGTCGCTCCTTCCGGCTGGACTGGGCACAGCGCTCGCACCGCGCAGCGGTCGCACTGCGGGCCGACCACGGCGAGCAACATCGGTCCAGCGGTCTCCTCGGGCAGCCCGTCGAGTGCGGCGGCGAGCGCGTCCAGCTCGTCGGCGGTTTTCTTCGCCTGCTCGCGGGTGCTCAGCGTGGTCTTGTTGGCGTTTGGGTACACCAGCACCGCCCCGCCCACGGAAAGCGCATTTGCGCCGTCGCGAGCGGTGACAACCTTGCCGCCGTCGAACTCGCCGTGCGCAAGCGCCAACTGGTAGGTGGCCAGTTGGGGGTTGTCCGCGGTGGCGTCGACGGTCGGCGGGTACGCGCCCGTTTTCAGGTCCACAATGTGCACCGCACCGCTGCTATCGCGCTCAAGGCGGTCCAGCCTGCCACGGATGCGCACGTTGTCGCTGACCTGGACGTTCACATCCGCTTCCACGGCGACCTGCTCAAACGCCCCGCGGCTGGCCTGCAGCCAGCCGTGGGCGCGCTCGAGCATGGCCCGGAAGTCCGCGATGTCTCGCTCGACCTTCCACTCCGGGGCGTTATCCGCGGCCCGCCGCGCCGCCACGGTCGCATCCAGCGCCTCGGTGTCGTCCATGCCGTTGCCCAGCGCTTCGAAGTAGGCGTGGGCCATAGCGCCGTAGATCATGTCCAGCGATTCGTCCAGGCCGGACATCCGCTCCAGCACGGCCTGCATGGGGCATGCGAGCAGCTTTTCCACCCGCGACGGCGACAGCGCCGGCGAGACGTCGAGCGGTTCGCTTGTGGAAGGCTCCGTGGTCGTCCACCACTGCGCAGGGTCCGCGCCCAGCACGCCTGCGTCCGCCAATCGTGCGAGTTGGCGCGCCGCCTGGCTGCGCTCTGCTTCGGTGGATACAGGGTCCACCAGCACGCGGCGGAACTCGGCGATCAGGTCGTCGTGCGCGAGCACGCGCACCACCGCGCTGGCGTCCTCGGCGTCAGCAGCAGTGTCAGTGGTTTGCCCGGAGATCCGGAAGGCGTCCGCGGACGAGCCCGCGATGCGCACCGGGCGCGGTTGCACGCCATAGTCCCGGCAGAATTCCTCCACGAACCTGGATCGCTGCTCCACTTCTTCGCCGTCATCGCTTTCCACGGCGGTGACCAGGAGCTCATCTGTGGCGCGGCTGGTTGCCACGGTAAACAAGCGGCGCTCCTCCACCAACCGCTCGTTGATGTGGGAGACGGGCACGCCGGGGTCGACGTCGTTGTCGATGAGGTCCACCAGGTCTTCCTGGCGGAACAGCGACCCGGTCTCCCCCAGGCTCGGCCAGGTCAGTTCCTGCACGCCGGCCACGACCACGCGGCGGAACTCGCGGCCCACCGCACCGTGGGCGGTAAGCAGTGCGGCGGCGTCCGGGGTGGCGCTTCGGCGGTCGCGCACGCCGGTGGGCAGCTCCTGCTCGGTAATCGAGGCGACGAAGGATTCGATGCCCGCGCTGGGCCTGCGCTCCGTGTGGTCGCCAGCCGCGTCGAACAGTGCCATCACGGCGTCGAGATCCCTGTCCGCCTGCGAACCAGTCGCGCCTCCCCGCAGCGCAGACGCCAGCAGACGGTTAGCCAAGCCCGTGGCGTGCCAGAGTGCCCACAGCACTTCCTCCACCGTGCCGCCGTGAGCAAGCACATCGCGCCCGGCATCGAGCACGTCGCGCACGCGGTGCAAGATGTCCAGCTCGCGGTCCGTGAGCACGGTGCCGAAATCCGGCAGCCCGTCCGGAGTGAGAAGCAGCTCGCGCAGGCTTTCCTCCGCGCGAACCTCCGGCGACCAGCGACGCAGGCCGCGCAGTAACCTGCGCAGCGTCACCGGGTCAGCACCGCCGACGGGGCTCAGCAGCAGGTCGCGCCACTCGGTGGGTTGAAGTTCCTCATACAGCGCGCGCACGCCGAGCAGCAGCGCCGAAACAATGCGCTGCTCCCCCAGCACCAGGTCGGTGGGGTTGAGCGCGACCGGCACCCCCGCGCGCAGCAGCGCGCGCCGCATCGGCTCAAGCAGCGGCGTGGAGCGCACCACCACCGCCATGTCGCGGTACGCCACGCCCTCTTCCAGGTGGGCGCGGCGCAGCGTGTCCGCCACCAGGGAAAGCTCCGCCGCGCTGGACTCTGCGATTGCCGCTGACCGCACTGGCGTCCTGCGGGTGGCCCCGAGGTTGATCACCTCGTGGTCTAGCCCGCCTAAGTCCTGGAAGAATGCCGGAGAGGCACCGCGGAAGCGGAACACGGATTGCTCCAGATCCCCGCCGACGACCCCGAGGTCCGCCTGCTCCAACAGCTTTTGCACCAGTGCCGCGGATGCCGGCGCCAGGTGCTGCGCGTCGTCCACTATCACGGTATGCCACGTCCGCGGCAGCTCCACCTCAAGCGCGGCCGCGATCAACTCCGACGCCGACAGGCGGTGCGCGCCGGACAGTGCCATCACCTGCTGGTATTCGCGCAAGAATTCGCCCGAGGCGGACCAGATGCCAATGTCGTGGCGCTGGCCCAGCTCCACCAGATCCTCCGGGCCCTGGCCGCGCTCAATGGCGCGCAACAAAAAGTCCCTCAATTGCCGGGCAAAACCCACCATGGGCAGCGCCGGGCGCAGCTCCTCAGGCCAGGTGCCGCCGCCGTCTTCAGCGTGGCCCTGCAGCAGCTGGCGGATCACCGCGTCCTGCTCCGCGCCGGAGATCAACCGCAGCTCTTCGTCCATCTGCTGGCGCACCAGCGCGAACGCGAGCGAGTGCACGGAGCGCACCACTGGCTCGTCGGAGACAAACCCGGAGGCGGCAAGCGTGTCCGCTAGCTCCGCGCGCAGCCGCGCGCCGGTCTCCTTGGAATCCGTGAGCACCAGCACCCCGCCCGGGCCCTGTTCCGCCTCGCTGCCTGCGTGCCTGCGCATCGCAGCCGCGGCGGTGTCCAGCAGGAAGCTCGACACTCCCGAGCCCGGCTCTCCGGTCACCTTGTACAGGCCTTGCTGGGGCAGCTCAACCGGCCATTCGCGCTGCGTGTCCGGGCGCGTGCGTGGCACGAGGCAGGCATTCGGCTCGAGTACCGCCGGGGGCACGGGAGAGGGTCTGGTGAAAGTCATGCCGTTGATTGTGTCACTCACTCCGACACGAGCGCCTGATCAATCCCCTCAGCCATCGAACGTATGTCCGAGCCTGCAGCTCTCGCGCAGGCCACGCGGTACTCCAGCGCATAGCCTGCGAGCTCCCGCAGACCGGGCACGTGCGCCCACCTGTCGAGCACTGCCACATTGCAGGCCTGAGCCAACAGTCCGTCCACAATCACCAGCGCCGCGGTAAAACCGCGGGGGCGCTTGCTTGAAGACGGCACAAGGTCCGTCAACGTCGGCACCGTATCCCCAGAAAAGAGCAGACAGGACGCAAAGTCCATGTGCGCCACAACGTCGCCCGGCTGCGGGATGTAGTCGCGCCACACCGCTCGCTCTGCTGTCGCGAAGGCGTCGCCGCGATCCGCCGTCGGCGCGTCGACGCCGGCCATCGCCTCGTCGTAACGCAGGGCGGCGGACACGGCTTCGTCGATACGCGCGAGCACCCGCCCCTCAACGAACTCGCTGGCTTTGAAACCGCCGACGACCAGGCGGCCGTCGGTGGCGCGCACCGGGCGGGACACCGCGATGCCTGCGCCGAACTCGCCGGCATGATCGCGGGCCTTGCCGGACCAAGCGGCCGTGTCGCTCGCCTCGGAGACCACGACCCGGCCGAAACGGACACCGTTGTCCCACTCCGGACCTACAGGTATGCCTGCCCGGCCGTCGAGCTGGAACGCCGACAAAACATGCCCGGGGATGTGCTGTGCTGTGCGCTGCGCCACCGCCTGCCTCCTACAGCACCGCTGGACGCGGGTAGGGCCACGGGTTCGGCCGGCACGTGTCCGGGTTGTCCGGGTAGTTGTCTTCCGGGCTCATCTCATGCAGCTGCGCATTGTTCAGGCTCAGGGTCTGCTGCATCATGATCGGCGCCAGCGCGTTCGGCTCCGGGCACGGGACGTGCTCCGCAAAGCCCACGGCGTGGCCCACCTCGTGGTTGATCAGGTACTGGCGGTAGCTGCCCAGATCGCCCTGGAACGGCACGGCGCCGCGCACCCAGCGCGACTCGTTCAGCAACACCGTATCCTCGCCGGTGATGCGGGTGCGGCAGCTGGTTTCGGTGCCGATCTGCACACCGCACAGCTCCGCGGTCGTCTCCAGCGAGGTCAGACGGATCTTCAGCGACGGATTATCGTTGACACTGACGTGTTCGAAGCGGAAACGCGGGTCGTTGGTCCAACCGCGTGGATCGCTCAGCGTCGCGTCGACCATGTGCGCAAACGCATCATCCCCGCCGTAGCCGGAGGTGTCGATACCGTCCTCGACCTCCACTGCGAAGCGCACCACGATTTCGGTGCCCTCGCCGACGCTCATGCCCGGTGCGCCCACCTCGCGGTAAGTGCCAGCACCGGTAGTGGTGTACGGCCCACCCGGCGGCAGATCGTGGGGATCAAACTCCCCTTCCGCGATCTTCGCCGGTTCCAACGGCTTCGCGCCGCCCTCCGGGTCTTCCTCGCCCGGCGCGGGCGAGGCGGCTGCGGAATCTTCCAACTCAGCGGGAGAACCGGTAGCCCCCACCGCGAGGTCCTCCGGGTTTTGAAACATGTTGATCAGCACAAAAACGGTGATCACGGCCAGCACGGGGATGGCGTAGGCACGCCAGCCGTACTCCTGCGCAAACGCAACGAGCTTGCTATCGCCTGCTTCGGCGTGCGCGGCGCGGGACGTGGGCCGCCGTGAGGCGTCGAAAAGCTTGCCGCGCTTTTGCGAGCGTTTCCCAGAACGGCGGGGCGTGTGAGCAGGATCAGCGCTCTCAGATTCGAGTTCCCAGCTATCAAACCAGTCGCCGAAATCATCGTCGTCGGTGTCACGGGCGCCGAACTCGCCGTCGCTGGGGCGGCGGTGCGCTCCGCGGCCACCCTCGATGGAGTCGCCGCGGCGGACGTCCCGCTCATGTGCGCCGTGCCGTTGTGCCATAAATGCGTAATTTAGCGCATGAACCCGACGGATCGGGCTGCGGCAGTACCCTGCTCCACGTACACGATGCGGTCGGTGCGGATGAGGTAAACCCGACCCTTGTCGTCCTCCACCTTCAAGGTGGCCTGGCCGCTGTCAACGGCCTGCTCGACGGTGGCGATGATGTCGTCCTGCCCCTCCGGCAGCTTGATCGTCAGTTCGCGGGGGCTGTCTGCAAGACCGATCTTGATATCCATGGCGCCATTGTAACGGCCTGTAGCTAAGATGAACGCGTGCCCTATTCAGCTGAGAGTGAACGCAACCGCGCCTCAACTGGCGCCCCGGCCGGCGAGAAATCGCAGCCGCCGACTTTTGTTCAGCTGGGTGTCGCCGCCGAAATCACCGATGCGCTGGCGCAGCGCGGCATTACTCGCCCCTTCTCCATCCAGGAGTTGACGCTGCCCCGCGCACTTGCAGGCCGGGACATCATCGGCCAGGCCCGCACCGGCATGGGCAAGACTTTCGGCTTCGGCGTGCCGCTTTTAGACCGTGTTTTTGACGACGCGGACATCGACGAGCTCGACGGCACCCCACGCGCGCTGGTGCTGGTGCCCACCCGCGAGCTTGCCGTGCAAGTGGGCGACGACCTCACCTTCGCTGCCTCCCAGACGCCGGTGCGCGTGACCACTATCTACGGCGGCCGACCCTACGAGGACCAGATTGCGGCGCTGGAAGCGGGCGTGGACGTTGTCGTCGGCACGCCCGGGCGCCTGATTGATCTGCACGAGCGCGGGGATCTCACCCTTTCTACTGTGGCGATTCTGGTGCTCGACGAGGCTGACGAGATGCTGGACATGGGCTTTCTGCCCGACATCGAAACGCTCTGGGCGGCGGTGCGCGATGACGCGCAGACGATGCTGTTTTCCGCCACCATGCCGGGCCCGATTTTGACGCTTGCGCGGGCGAAGATGAACAAGCCGGTGCACATCCGCGCCGAGTCCGCCGACGCGCCGCGAACCCACGACACCACCCGCCAGGTCGCCCTGAAGTCCCACCGCATGGACAAGCCCGAGGTGGTCGCGCGCATCCTTCAGGCCCGCGGCCGCGGCCGCACCATCATTTTCGCCCGCACGAAGCGCTCCGCCGCTCAGTTGGCGGAGGATCTCGCGCAGCGCGGCTTTACTGTGGCGGCGGTCCACGGTGATCTTGGCCAGCGTGCGCGTGAAGCGGCGCTCGATGCGTTTCGCCGCAGTTCGGCCGACATTCTCGTCGCTACCGACGTCGCCGCCCGCGGCATTGACGTTGAAGACGTCACCCACGTGATCAACTTCCAAACGCCGGATGACCCAATGACATACGTGCACCGCATCGGCCGCACCGGCCGCGCTGGCAAGAAGGGCACGGCCGTGACGTTGGTGGGTTACGACGAGGTGCGCAAGTGGCAGGCGATTAACGACGAGCTTTCGCTAGATGCCCGCGAGCTGCCCGAGTGGTTTTCCACCTCCCCGGAGCTGCACGAGGCGCTGGATATCCCGGACTCGGCTACTGCACGAGTGGGACGCCCGCGTAAAGTGCTCGGAGCACGCCCAGCACGAGCCTCAGGAAGGAACCGGCGATGAATTCTCCTCTGCGTCGCACCCGCGGCGATTTGATCGCTACCGGAGTGATCGCAGGTGTCTCAGCGCTGCTTTTGGGCACTGCCTTTCTCACCGCCCCCGCGCGCGACGCACACTTGGTTGCTGCCGAAGAAGAGCAGGAGGACTACGGCCAGCTCGCCGTGGTGCCGAAGTCGTTCAGCGAGGGGTTTTCCCTGCCGGATACATCTGGCCGCGACCAGCCGTTGGTGGCCAGCGGCATGGTGATCACCTACAACGACAACACCCTCTCCGCCACCACGCCGGAGGGTGAAACCGTGTGGACGTACGAGCGGCCCAACGACCTGTGCCTGGTGGACCATGCCTGGGGCAAGGTTGTGGCAACCTACCGCGACAACGCGGGCTGCGGCGACGTGGTGGCCATCGACGCGAAGACCGGCAAGTACGCCGGCACACGCTCGGCCATCGCGCCGGACAAGGTGGTGCGTTTGGCCTCAAATGACCGTGTGGGCTACGCCAGCTCCGAGCGCGCCGAGGTGTGGCGATCCGATCTAGTGCGCACCGTGGAGTACGGGCACGTGGAGGCGAAGCAAGAGCCGGACATGCAGCCCAACGAGTGCACCATCACATCTGCACTGACTCGCACGGAACTCGTTGCCGTCACCGAAATTTGCGACGACGGCGCGTTTTTGCGCCTGCAGGAGGCTACGCCGGAAGATTCGCGCAAGCCCGAGGTTCTCGCCGACGCGGAAATCAGCCCGGACGCGTACCTGGTGTCTATCTCCCAGGACGCGGCCGCGGTCTATGATCCGACTACTTCCGAGGTGCGCGGCTACAACACGGAGGGCACCAACATCAGCTCCTCGTCGGTGCCGCAGATGGATAGCCCCGAGCTCGGCCCGGACAGCATTGTGAAGAACCTGCCTGTGGCTGACTTGCCGCACCACATGACGTACTGGGAGAACAACTCCCTGCTACTTATGGAGCCAGCAGCGCTCGCAGTCACGGGCGTTTTCCAGGGCGCGCTGGGCACGGGTTTCTCTGCCGGCGAGAAGCTGCTATACGCCTCCGACAACGGCATTGCCGTAGTGGATTGGGACAAAAACGCCGTGGACAAGATCATCCCGGTCGACCGCGGCGGCTACTCCGGCCCGGTGCACATCTCCTCTGCCGGCGCCACCGTCGTAGAAAAGCGCGGCGACGAAGTCGTTGTGATGAAGGCCAACACCTAACGCATCGGCACTACCACCTTTGGGCGCGGCGCTTTACTGTGAGCGCCGCGCTTTGCGTTGCGCGTAGCGCGCCTCGTTGTACTCGCGCGTAGCCGGGTGGAAGATACCGATAAGTGCGAGCACGGCTGAGGCCAGCGTCGCGGCTCCCAACAGCGGCACACCGCCACGGAACATGTATACCGCCACGCCCGCCAAGATCGCTTCCACCAGCACGATCGCGCCGGTGGCGCGCGGGTTGCCCTTCAATGTGCTCACCGCGGCGTAGGCGATGTAGCCGAAAATGATCACGAGAAACGTCGCGGTGCCGATGTTGACGTAGTTCGCTGCCGGGGACTGCGACTCCAACGTCGAGGTGTGCTCAGTGAACTGTGAGACGATTAGCGAGGCCGCGTAAATAAACATCGCGGCGCACTGCACAAGCACCACCACCGCGCTGAACCGCATCACTGCGGGCACGGTTCCTAGCGCAACTTCGGACCTACTTTGGGCGGGTTTTTTGTTGGTTTCCACAACAAAGCAGTCTAGGCCCCGCTGCCCCATGCTCCCATTCGTGTGGCACGATTTGACGGTGACCCACCTCGCATCGGAATCATGATTGTGCAGGTCACATTGCCTATCGACGACCTCCGGACGCACCCAGCCCCCAACCCGAACCAACGAAAACAGGGTTAGATTCTATGATTCCTGTCACAATTTGGCTTACACCCCTAGCGCGGTGTAGGTGAACATGCCATTATTTCCGGGTAGCAAAAACAACGGGCTGGTTAAACAGCCCTTAACCCTAAGCCACCACAGGGTTAACGCCCGGTAAACCGGAAGACGGGTCCCGCATCCAACGGGAAGCTCCGCCCGGTACCCAGGAATCAAACTTCGTTTGCAACGCATCCGCCACAATGCGGGTGTTTGTGGTGCGCACGTAATTGCACATGGATTGAACACATGTTTCAACACACACGACCCAAAAGGAGAGTCATCATCATGGATTGGCGCCACGAAGCAATTTGCCGCGACGAGGACCCGGAACTGTTCTTCCCCGTCGGTAACTCCGGCCCGGCCCTGAGCCAGATCGCCCAGGCCAAGCTGGTGTGCCATCGCTGCCCCGTCACCTCCCAGTGCCTGAAGTGGGCTCTGGAGACCGGCCAGGACGCCGGCGTCTGGGGTGGCCTGTCCGAGGAGGAGCGCCGCGCGCTCAAGCGCCGCAACAAGGCCCGCGCCCGCAACCGCGCTCGTCTGTCGGCATAAGGCCATAAAGCTCCGCCGGATTACCTTGCCAGCAGTGCAGGGTTATACAGTGGAACATCTGTAACCGGTACCCATATTCAAAGGAGGCCCCCATGAGCAAGCGTGGTCGCAAGCGCAAGGACCGTCGCAAGAAGAGCGCTAACCGCGGTAAGCGCCCCAACTCTTAAAACGCGGTAAACGAAGTTAAACGCGGGCCCTTCCTATTTCGGGAAGGGCCCGCGTTTTGGCTTTTACCTACCGGCCAGCCGTAGCCTTTACGTCTTAGTGCATTGCGACGAATGCTGCGCCGATGCCGAGGGCTGCCAGGGCTGCGCTGACGCCGCCGATGATGGCTGCGATGTTGATCTGGTTGTCGGGCTGGTTGTTGGTCTGCTTCGGGGCTTCGGCCTTGGCGGGCTTGACGTCTTCGACCTTGGCCTGGGCTTCTGCCTTGGGCTGCTCGGCGGGGACTTCACCTGGCTCGTCGTTGATTTCCTCGGCCGGGACGAGTGCGACCATGGGGTGGTCTTCGGCGACCTCGACAGCTTCGGGCTGGGTGGTCTCGACGATTTCCTCGGGTTGCTCGATTGCTTCGACCTCGACCTCGGCGATGTCTGCGCGGGCGCCGATGGATTCGGCGTAGGCGCCGATGCGCGGGCTGTTGAGCACCAGGGAGTCCCAGTCGGCCGGGATAAGCACCCTTCCCTGCGGGGTGTTGGCGAAGTAGGCATGCTCGGAGTAGTTGAAGTAGTTGAACTGGTGGTTGTAGTTCATCACCGAGTGGTAGCCGTCCTGCATCGGGGAGCCTTCGGCGAAGTCCTTAACGTACTTGGCGGCGCCCCAGTGGCGCAGCCCCAGGGTGTGTCCGAACTCGTGGAGGATGGAGTTGCGCACCTGCTCCTCGTTCGCGCGCCCGCCGGGGTTTGCGATGTAGAAGGCGTTATCGCCCACCAGCGACAGGCCCGTGGCGTTGGAACCAGCACGCATCCGGTCACCGAGTACGCCGGGGCGGAAGATGTTCGCGCGCTCGCCGAGCTCGTTGATGGTGTCGATGAGCTGGAATGCCTCGTGCTGGCTCGGATCGAAGTACACGTCGCGGTAGTCGATCGTCTGGCCGCCGAAGCGCTCGGTGTAGTTGGCGATGTTGGTGTAGTGCTCGCCGGCGTCGATGTGCAGGGTAATGCCGTGGGTCTCAAACAGGTCCACGAGATCATCCAGGCTCTGCGTCGACGGGGCGTAGGAGGTGCGGTTGGCGTTTGCGCACTCGCGGGCGGCGGACGTGTTGCAGCCGAGGGTGTCGTATTCGGAGGCCATCCAGTTCAGCTGGAGGAACAGATCCGGACGCTTAGGGTCCGCACCCCAGTCCGGCAGGGGGATTTCCGTGCCGTCGGCTAACACGACGCCTTCTTCTTCCCAGATGTCGGGCAGGCCGTCTTTATCGGAGTCAACGAGGGTGGTGGTGTTGGTGCGGAACTCCGCCAACTCAACTTCCTGCTGGGCGTGTGCGACGTTCGCGCCGGAAACCGCGATGGCGGCGGCAACTGCTGCGGCGATGGTGTTTCGGAATGCTGCTCGCATCTCGGTGACTCCTTGGTGTGTTTTTCTCTTTGTTACATCCATGAGTTTATGCACCGAATATGCGCTGGTAAAACGCTCGGGGAAAGCCTGAAGAAACCGTTGAATCGTTGAACATTCCTTCCGGATTGTTCAACGTTTCCACCCGTTGTGGCCTGCGGATTGTTTAGCAATCCGGGTGGCGATTTCCCGGTTTCGCCGGCATTGTTCAACGATCAAACCGCGCGCAGTGCCAGATGGTTCAACAATCCACCACAGCTGCATTTTATGCACCTTAAGGTGTATTCTTGGATGGTATAGGCCGATTTCCCGTTTACCTGCATATTCTGATTGACTACACAATTCATGTGTTCTTAGTTTCGACGGGTTTTTCCTCAGGAACCCCAGAAACCCCCTGGATTGTTCAAAGATCCGCGGATTGTTCAGCAATCCCGATTTACCCCCTACCCCCGTGTTTTACCCCCGCCGCGGGGACAAGGACCCGTCGCAAAGCAAAAAGCCCCCTCAAACAACGAAAAGCCCGCAACCAACGGGCTGCGGGCGAGGAACACGGATCTTATCTATAGCGAACTTCGGTATAGCTCACCGTGGTGATGGAAGCGATGATGCGCTGGCGCAACGGCTCCGGGGCCTTCACAGGGCCGCAGCACTCGCGCACCATCGTGCGCACGTCGCGCTCAGACTGCGCGACGGCCAAACACTCCGGGCAAGCCGCCAGGTCGTTTTTGATCTCCTCGCGTCGCTCGGGCGCGGTGTCTTCGTCGAACAGCTCGCACAGCAAGCGGTAAGTGGCCTCGCAGCCGTGAGCGTCGGTGTGGGTGTGTCCGGTGGACATTACTTCTCCTTCGCGTCTTGCTTACCGGTGGCATCTGTCATGTCAGCATGGTCGAGACCGATACCGCGTTCCTTCGCCACGTCTTTCAACATCCCGCGAAGCTGTTTTCTTCCCCGGTGCAGCCGGCTCATCACGGTGCCGATAGGAATCTCCATCACTTCCGCGATCTCCTTGTAGGCCATCCCCTCCACGTCCGCGTAGTAGACCACCATGCGGTAGTCCTCGCTCAACGCGTTGAGCGCCTCCGAAATCCGGGAGTTTGGCATGGATTTCAGCGCCTCCACCTCCGCGGACTCCAAGCCGGTGGAGTCGTGCGAGCTTGAGGTGTAGAGCTGGTTGTCCGTCACCTCGTCCGCCGAAGTTTCCAGCGGGCGGCGCTGCTTCTTGCGGTAGGAGTTGATGTACGTGTTCGTCATAATCCGGTACAGCCAAGCCTTGAGGTTGGTGCCGGGGGTGAAACTGCCGAAGTTTTTGTAGGCCTTTAAATAGGTCTCCTGCACCAGGTCCTCGGCATCCTGCGGGTTGCGCGTCATGCGCAGCGCGCCGCCGTACAGCTGGTCCAAAAGCGGCATCGCTTCCTCGTTAAAGCGCGCCTTCAGGTCATCGCTCACGCCTGCGTCTGGCTCGGTTTCGGGCATGTGAGCCATTGTAGGGCCAGTATTTGCAATCGCTACCCTGTGCCCATGGCAGAGAAGACGCACGCACTGACTGCACTGCAAGGCACTGAACACAAGGTGCTGACCTACTCCCCCAGCCAGGACCACTTCGGCGCGCACGCGGCCGAGGAGCTCGAACTGGATCCGGCGTCGGTACTGAAAACGCTGATGATCACCCACGAACGCGAGCTGGCCATCTGCTGCGTGCCCGTGGACGGCCACCTGTCCTTAAAAGCCGCGGCGAAAGCCCTCGGCTGGAAGCGCGCGGAGATGGCGGATCCGGCCAAGGCGCAGCGCGCGACCGGCTACGTTGTCGGCGGCATCTCGCCGCTGGGCACGAAGCAAAAGCTGGCAACGCTTATCGACGCCTCCGTGGCCGACCTTCCCGCCATCAACGTCTCCGCCGGCCAACGCGGCCTGTCCGCGCAACTGAGCCCGCGCGACCTGGCTGAGCTGACCGGGGCGACGTTTGCGCCGATCAGCGCGCCCTAGCCGTAGTCTGTAGCTTCAGTCGGCTTTGCCCACAAGCTCCGGGTAGTCATTCCTGATGTTGCCCACTTCCTGGGCCGCTTCGTTCCACACCAGAGTGTCCGCCACACGCGAGGGGTGCACCAGCTCAAGGGCCTCCTCCGGGGAGCCGTCGACCCAGGTGCGTATCTCGTCCTCGCGCAGAAACAGTGGCAGGCGGTGGTGCAGCCACGCCATACTCTCGGCGGCCTCGGTGGTGACCATGGTCGTAGACAGGCGGTCCAGCCCCGTCTCCCACAGCGCGGCGGCGTAGAGCATGCCTTCCTTCGGGCGCACGAAGTAGGGCTGCTTGCCGTTTTCGGTGGGCTTCCATTCGTAGTAGCCGTCCAGCACCATCAGCCCGCGGCGCGCCTTGAACGCGCTGCGGAAGGAAGGCTTCTCAGCCACCGTCTCGCCCCGGGCGTTAAATAACGGAGGGCCGGTCTCGTCCTTCTTCCAAGTGGGCAGCAGGCCCCACCGGGCGGCGTCGATACGCGCGGTAGCATCCGCAACCCTAATCAGCGGCACCTGCTGCGTGGGCGCGATGTTGTAGCGCGGCGGCGGGGTGCCGTCCGGGGCCTGAACTTCCGCGATGCCGGGAAGACCGGCTACTTCGCCTACAAGGTCGTCGCCTGACGTGAAAAGAACGAATCGTCCGCACATGCGCTCCATTATCATGACTTTCATGACCAAGATGTGGCCTGCGCCGTTTCACCCCAGCCCGATCACCCACACCCAGCGGGTGCCCGGGTCCAAATCCATGACCAACCGCGCCTACATTCTGTCGGCGCTTGCGTCCGGCCCCTCCACCATCGTCGGCGCACTGCGCTCCCGCGACACGGACCTGATGGAAGCTGCGTTGCGCGCCATGGGCACCGCCATCGACCACGACGGCGAGACCATTCGCGTCTCCCCTGGCAAGCTGCGCTCCGCCGAGGTCGATTGCGGCCTGGCGGGCACGGTGATGCGGTTCGTGCCGCCTGTCGCGGCGTTCGCGGATGGGCCCGTGCTTTTCGACGGCGACGCCCACGCCCGCAAACGCCCCATGGCCACCATCCTGGAAGCCCTTCGCACCCTGGGAGTCTCCGTGGCAGGCGACACCCTGCCGTTTACCGTGCACGGCACCGGCCGCGCCGAGGGCGGCCCGGTGGAGATCGACGCATCCGGTTCCTCCCAGTTCGTCTCCGGCGTGCTGCTCGCCGCGCCCCGGTTCGAGCGCGGCGTGCAGATCCGCCACACCGGCGGCACCCTGCCGTCGATGCCCCACATTGAGATGACGGTGGCCATGCTGCAGCACGCTGGCGTGCAGGTGCAGGCCACCGCCTCCTCCTGGTCCGTTGAGTCACAGCCGATCCGCGGCTCCCACTGGGAGATCGAGCCTGACCTGTCCAACGCCGCGCCGTTTTTGGCTGCCGCAGCGGTCACCGGCGGCGAAGTGCGCATCCCCCACTGGCCGGTTGCCTCTACCCAGCCGGGCGCGACCATGCAGTCCATCCTGGAGCGCATGGGCTGCGAGGTGGAGCTGGAAGCCGCTGGCGCCGGCCACACCCTGCGCGTGCGGGGCCCGGAGGCCGGAAGTTTGCGAGGCATCCGCATCGACATGAGCGACATCGGCGAGCTCGCCCCCACTGTCGCCGCCATCGCCGCCTGCGCCACCACGACGAGTGAGCTGACCGGCATTGCCCACCTGCGCGGCCACGAAACCGACCGCCTGGCTGCGCTCTCGCGCGAAATCAACGGTCTCGGTGGCAACTGCGAGGAGCTCGGCGACGGCTTGCGCATCACCCCGACCCGGATGCGCGGCGGGGCCTGGCACACCTACGACGACCACCGCATGGCCACCGCCGGGGCAATCATCGGCCTGATGGTGAACGGCGTCGAGGTGGAAAACATCGACACCACCTCCAAGACACTGCCCGGCTTCGCCGACATGTGGGCGGAGGTGGTGGCGCAGTAATGGGCCGCAGCTTCGCCGATTACGACGAGTCCGATGTGCGCGTGCGCCCCGGCAAAGGCTCGCGCCCGCGCTCGAAGAAACGTCCCACCCACGACGACGCCGAGTTCGGACTCGTCGTGGCCAAAGACCGGGGCCGCTGGGGTGTGGTGCTCGATACCACCGGCACCCGCCTGCAGTGCACCCGCGCCCGCGAGCTGAAGCGCACTTCCATCGAGGTGGGCGACCGCGTCGGCGTGGTCGGCGACACCTCGGGGGCGAAAGACACCCTCGCCCGCATCGTCAAACGTGAAGATCGCTCCTCGGTGCTGCGCCGCACGGCGGACGACACCGACCCCTACGAACGCATCATCGTGGCCAACGCGCAGCTGCTGCTCATCGTGGTCGCGGCCGCCGACCCGCCGCCACGCACCGGCTTTGTCGAGCGCGCCCTCATCGCCGCCTTTGTCGGCGGCGTGACCCCGGTGGTGTGCGTGACCAAGACCGACCTGGCGGATCCCACCGACTTCGAGCGCGAGCTCGAGGCCATGGGCGTGGAGGTGTTGCGCACCGGCGTGGAGGACGGCGTGGAGCAGCTGCGTAAGCTTATCCGCGGCCACGTCTCTGCCCTCATCGGCCACTCCGGCGTGGGCAAGTCCACCCTGGTCAACCGCATCGTGCCCGACGCGGACCGTGAAACCGGCGAGGTCTCCGGGGTGGGCAAGGGCCGGCACACCTCCACCCAGTCCGTGGCGCTGGAGGTGCCCGGCGGCGGGTGGATGATCGATACCCCGGGCATCCGGTCATTCGGCCTGGCGCACGTCTCCCCCGAAGAAATCGTGGACGTCTTCCCGGACCTGGAGGAAGCGGCTCAGCGCTGCCCCCGTGGCTGCACACATTTGGGCCCCCCGGCGGATCCAGAGTGTGCCTGGGACGAGCTGGATCCGGCGTCCCCCGTCGGCCGCCGGGCCGCGGCAGTGCGGGGTCTGCTTTCGGCCCTGCACTCCAACAACAACTGGGAGCTAAAGCAGCTCGACGAGGACCGGTAACTCGCTCGGGTCGTAGAACGCCATGTAGTTGTCCTGGGCGTCGCCCACGGCGAGCTCGGCGTCCTCGTCGCCCAGATCAGCGGCGTCGACGACCTCAACCGCCTTGGCGGTCGCCTCCTCGGCTTCCGCGATGTCCACATGGATCGCGGCGATGTCCTCGATCTGCACCGGCGCGGACAGCTTCACCACGGACTCGCCCATCTCCGGATCCGGGGTGGCCTGGGAATCCGGCACGTCCGCGGAGACCACCACGCGACGGTGCGGGTGGCGCTCCTCGTCGCCGATGGCCAGCAGACGGATCGACGCCATCGCCGCGTCGTCGAACGCCACAGCCTCAATCTCTTCCTGGTCGCCCGAGGTGAAAAACTCGTGCAGCGCCTCGGTGGCGGCGAACGCCCAGCCGCTGCGGGCGTGCATCAGACGGTTGTCCTCCAGCGCCGCGAGCATGCCGAAGGTGGCGGGAATGTAGACGCGCACTAGAACTCGCCCTCGATGTCGAACAGGGACTGGATCTCCACCGCGGTGCGGTCGATGGCGGTGTGCAGGATGCCAATCATGTTGTACTCGACTGCGGCGCGGACGTGCATGATGTCGTCGTCGATCATCACGCAGTCGTTCAAGTCCACCCCGATCGCGTCGGCCGCGGCTTGAAACGCCGCACGCTCCGGCTTTTCCGCCCCAATCTCTCCGGAGAGCACCACAGCATCAACCCGGCCGCCGAACTCCCATTCGCGGATCTTGTCGGCCATCTCACCGTCGCCCTCCTCGTTGGAGAGGATGCCCACCGCGATGTCCTTCGCCTTCACCGCCTCAATGAGGGTTTTCCAGCGCTGCTCGTCCTCTGCACCGGTGTCCAACACTCCTGCGTAGTCGATGATCAAGCCCTGCACGGGATCCCTCTTTCGTTGGTTGCGTCGTGCCTACTGTAGTGAGCACACCCTTTACACGGGCGGCTGCGAACGTGGACAATACTACCTACCCCGCCCAATGCCCGTCCCCCTCCACCACGCATTCCCGCGTGAAAAAGAGGGAGGATGCCCGCCATGTATTACACCGCCCCAGGGCACAGGCACGTGCAAGTGCTCGTACCCCGGCGAAACCACACACCCGCCGCGCTTAGCCGGCCCCTGGGAACGAAACGGCCCGCCATTGGGCCACCCGGCGCCCCAATGGCGGTGGAGCCCGTCGTGGCGGAAGCGCTCAGCGCCGCCATGAGCAAACACCGGGCCACGTCCATGATGGCGTGGCGCTTCGCCCCCGCCGTGCGCGCCCACATACGCGCCCGGCAGCACGCTGCGGCGCTGACAAACCCGCCAACGAGTACCGCCCCCGCGGCGGGCAGGCTCAAAGTGGTTACCTGCCACGCCCGCGAGGGCGGGGAATTCTTCGGCACCGTCGAAACCACGGACGGCACCAGGCGGGCTTACGCCGCGAAAATCCGCGACGGCAAGCTGGTTGCCTTCAAGGTGCTGTAGGCGACAGCACGTCGATAAGCGAGTGCCTAGACGACGGTCGAGCCGCCCGCATCAGCCGCTTGCTCAGCATCCTGGGTCTCGAACTGCTTGCGCATGGTGAACAGCTGGCGCACCGTCTCCTCCTGTACGGCCTCGTTCATCCCGTTGAACATGTCGCCGCCTTCCTTCTGGTACTCCACCAGCGGGTCGCGCTGCGCCATCGCGCGCAAGCCGATGCCCTCCTTGAGGTAGTCCATCTCGTAGAGGTGCTCGCGCCACTTCGTGTCGATGATCGGCAAGATCACCATGCGCTCTAAGTTGCGCATCTGCTCCTCGCCGCCAATCGACGCGACGTTTTCCTCCAGCTTGTCGTACTGAGCGTTCGCGTCGTCGACAAGCGCCTGGCGCAGCTGCTCCGAGGTGAGCTCGCCGGCGCGGCCGTACTCGTCACCGTCGATGAGCTCCTGCGCGCTGACCGTCGGGCCGTACAGAGACTCCAGCGCGTTCCACAGGCCGTCGAGGTCCCAGTCCTCCACGTAGCCCTCGGCGGTCGCGCCGTCCACGTAGGCGCTGATGGTGGAATCGATCATGCGACGCACCTGGCCCGCAATATCCTTCGAGCCCAGGATCTCCTGGCGCTCGCGGTAGACCACCTTGCGCTGCTCGTTGAGCACCTCGTCGTACTTGAGCACGTTCTTGCGCATCTCAAAGTTCTGGTTCTCCACCTGAGACTGCGCGCCCTTAATCGCGTTGGAAACCATCTTCGCCTCAATCGGCACATCGTCCGGCACGTTGAGGCGGTTCATCATGTTCTCCATGGACTGGCCCACGAAGCGCACCATGAGCTCGTCGCGCATGGACAGGTAGAAGCGGGTCTCGCCCGGATCACCCTGGCGGCCGGAGCGGCCGCGCAGCTGGTTGTCAATGCGGCGCGACTCGTGGCGCTCGGTGCCGATGACGTAGAGGCCGCCGGCCTCGCGCACCTCGTCGCCAAGCTGCTGCGAACGCTCCTTGGCCGCCGGCAGCTGTGCGTCCCACGCCTCCTGGTAGCGCTCCGAATCCTCCAGCGGGTCCAAGCCCTGGGCCTGCAGCTTCGCGTCCAGGAGAATCTCCGGGTTACCGCCAAGCACGATGTCGGTACCGCGGCCAGCCATGTTGGTGGACACGGTCACCTTGCCGGGCAGACCGGCCTCGGCGATGATGCTGCCCTCTTCCTCGTGGTACTTCGCGTTGAGCACGTTGTGCTTCACGCCCTTGCGGGTGAGCAGCTGCGACAGGTACTCGGAACGCTCCACCGAGGTGGTGCCCACCAGCACCGGCTGCCCCTTCGCCGCGTGCTCCGCGATGTCCTCCGCCACGGCGGCGAACTTCGCCTCCTGGGTCTTGTAGATCAGGTCGTCGCGGTCCGCGCGCTGGTTCGGACGGTTCGGCGGGATCTGCACGACGTCCATCTTGTAAATCTGGTGCAGCTCCGCCGCCTCGGTCTCGGCGGTACCGGTCATGCCGGACAGCTTGTCGTAGAGGCGGAAGTAGTTCTGCAGGGTCACCGTGGCCAGGGTCTGGTTCTCGTTTTTGATCTCCACCTGCTCCTTGGCCTCGATGGCCTGGTGCATGCCCTCGTTGTAGCGGCGGCCCGCCAACACGCGGCCGGTGAATCCGTCCACGATCATCACCTCACCCTGGCGGATGATGTAGTCCTTGTCGCGCTCGAACAGCTCCTTCGCCTTGATGGCGTTGTTGAGGTAGCTGACCAGCTGCGAGTGCTCCGGGGCGTAGAGGTTGTCAATGCCCAGCTGGTCCTCGACGAACTCCACGCCCTCCTCGGAGATGCCCACGGTGCGCTTGCGCTGGTCCACCTCGTAGTGGATGCCCTCGCGCATGCGCGGAGCGAGCTGCGCGAACACGTTGTAGAACTGGCTGGAGCCGTCCACCGGGCCGGAGATGATCAGTGGGGTACGCGCCTCGTCGATGAGGATGGAGTCCACCTCATCCACGATGGCGTAGTTGTGGCCGCGCTGGACAATGTCGTTGACAGAGCGCGTCATGTTGTCGCGCAGGTAGTCGAAGCCGAGCTCGTTGTTGGTGCCGTAGGTGATATCGGCGTCGTATGCTTTCTTGCGCTCGGCCGGGCGCATGTCGGACAGGATCACGCCCACCTCAAGGCCCAGGAAGTGGTGGACACGGCCCATCATCTCGGCGTCACGCTTGGCAAGGTAGTCGTTCACCGTGACAATGTGCACGCCCTTGCCGGACAGAGCGTTCAGGTACGCCGGCAGCACCGAGGTCAGGGTCTTGCCTTCACCGGTTTTCATCTCGGCGACGTTGCCGAAGTGCAGGGCGGCGCCGCCCATGATCTGCACCTTGAAGTGCTTTTGGCCCAGCACGCGCCATGAGGCTTCGCGGGCGGTGGCGAACGCGTCGAGCAGGATGTCGTCCAGGCTCGCGCCGTCGGCGATCTTGTCCTTGAACTCGACGGTCTTAGCCTTGAGCTCCTCGTCGGCCAGCGCGGAGTACTCGTCGTCGAGCGCCATGACCTGATCGGCGATTTTGGCAAGGCGCTTTACGGTGCGCCCCTCACCGGCACGGAGCAGCTTTGACAGTCCAAACACGTGTGCAAAGTCCTTTACTGATGGGTTGACAGGGCCAAGGTGATACAACCGGCCATTGTACGCACGCCTCCCGGGGTATAGACAACCCCATAGGCGCTCCACAGCCGAGCCATTGCCTATCGACGACTACCGCCCCGGCCCAGATCCGGAAACAGTATCTGGCCGGGGCAGGTCTTGCTAGCTTGAGCTGCGGGAATGCGCGCTACTCGGCGTCTGCCTCCGGGGCGAGCTCAATCAGACCGTAATCGAACGCGTGGCGGCGGTAGACCACAGCCGGACGGTTGGTCTCCTCATTGACGAAGAGGTAGAAGTCGTGGCCCACCAGCTCCATCTCGCTGAGCGCATCGTCCACGCTGCGCGGGGCGTTGGAGTGCAACTTGGAGCGCACGATCTGGCCCGGGACAACGTCTTCGACCTGGTCGGCGTACGGGTCCACGTCGTACTTGCCGGCCTCCTGCGCCGCGCTCTCCTGCTTGGCCTTCGCGTCCGCCTCCATCTCCGCGGCCAACACACCGGTGCTCTTCGGCGCGCGGTGGCCGGACATTGCGATGTTGCGACGTGCCTTGACCTTGCGCAGCGAGCGCTCCAGCTTGTCCACCGCGGTCTCGAGCGCGGCGTAGAAGTTCTCCTCCTTCGCCTCAGCGCGGGCCAGGTGGCCCGAGCCGGTGGCGGTGATCTGGATGCGCTCCGCCTCTGCCTCGCGGCGCGGGTTCTTCTCGTGCTTCAGCTCCACATGGAACGACTTGAGCGTCGGATCAAGCTTTTCAATCTTGGCCAGCTTGCCGTTTACTCGTTCCTGGAAATGCTCTGGGACCTCGACGTTTCGACCGGTGATGGTGACCTGGGCTTCCGGGCTCAGCGTCTCTTGGATCGGGTTGCGGTCTGCAGACGTCATCTGCGTCCTCCCTTGCGGTAGTAGGAACTGTGTCCACCACCACTATACAACTGGTTATGACCAATTCGGCCGGTTTTATACAATGCTCGCTGAGAGTGAACCTGCGGCGGACCACCGGCTGCAGCGACCCCGCCGGCGCCGGCTAGGCCGCGCACAGCGCCACACACGCGGCGACGTCCGCCCCGCGCGAGAGCAAAATAGCTGCGCTGGCCTGCAGCGTTGCGCCGGTGGTGACCACGTCGTCCACCAGCACGACCTGCCCGGCGGGCACCCCGGAAATCTGCACGCGCCCCGCCAGGTTGGCCCGCCGGCCTGCTTCGTCGAGGCCGGACTGGTCCGCCGTCCGCGGGTCCAACCGCAGCACGGGCGCGACCTGCCTTCCGGTGGCTCGGCAGACCTGCTCCACCGGGTCGCCGCCGCGAGCCCGCGCGGAACGAGTGCGCGTAGGTGCCGGCACTAAAACCGCGCCGGTGGGGATCTCGCCGCGCGCCTCCAAGTAATCCAACGCAGCCGCAAGCACCGCGCCGACGTGGCGGCGTACCGCCAGGTGGTTTCGCTCCTTCATGGCCAGGATCACCCCGCGGTGCGGGTCCGCGTACGGCCCGAGCGCGAACACCGGCGCGTGCGGGGTGGTGTTGGGAAACACCCGCTGCGGTGGCGTCGCCAGGCCCTTACGGCACGAAGGGCACAGCAGTGTCCCCGGCGCGCGGCAGCCCGCGCATCTGCGCGGCAGCAGCAGCTCGCCGATCTGCCCGAACATCTCCCCCATGTGGGAAAGGCTAGCGCGAAGTGATCGGCAGCGCGCGCACGCCTTCCAGGCCGGGAACCTCGCGCCAGATCGGGTTGTCTGCGCCGGAGGCCGGCATCTGCAGCAGCGCGTTGGCGTCCGTGACGTACAGGGTGCTCGGCGACGCCGCCACCGCCACCACGGGCGCCGAGATGTTGCCTGCGGACATCGCGGTCATGGAGGAGCCGTCCTGTTCCACGCGCATCACCGGCGTGGTGGAGGTCGTGCCCACGAGCAGGGATCCGTCCGGGCGCCAGTCGGCGGAGATCACGCTGCCTGCCAGTTCTTGGGCGTACTCGCAGACGTTGACAATGGAGCGCTCGCCCGAGGCCTGGCGGCGCACAATCCCGGTGTAAAGGCTGCCGTCGATGACCATCACTACCCGGGTGCCGGTGCGAGACAGGCGCAGTACGGAAATGTTTCCGTCCACTCCCTTGGGCAGCTCAACTTTGACCTCGCCGGTGGTCAGATTGCCAGTGGCTGCGGATCTCACCGTGCGCAGGATCTGCTTGCCGTCGACCACCGTCCACACCGCGGCCGCGTCGGGTTCGAACGCGGGGCGGGTAAACGTGCCCGCGCGCATGACTTCCGCTTCAGCACCGTCGAAGGTTCCCACGCGGAAGATATCGTCCTCATCGTCGCCGGGTTTGCCAAAGATGGCGGCCCACTCACCGCCGCCGGCGATGTCCACCGAGGACACATCGCCGGCTGCGCCGAGGCTGCCCTCCACCGGGTGCGTGGAGCGCTCTTCCACCTGCACAACATTGCCGCTGGACAGGGCGTAGAGCTTGGTCTCCCCCACCGTCTCCACCAGGGGGCTCGCGGCGATGAAGTCATCGGTGTCCAGGGCGGCGGTGCCGTCGATAAGCGATTGCCCGTCAGCCTCCAGCATGTACGGGCCGGTCACCCCCGCAGACGCGAGCGTCCACACAACCTGGGCCGCGAAACGGGCGCGCTCATCCTCACTCACTCCGGAAAAACCGCTGAAGGTGTAGATGCCGTCGCGCTCGCCCGTGTACGTCACTCTCGATGGCAGCGAGCCGGTCAATGCGGGGCGCAGACGCTCGGAGGGGCCCTCCATGAGCAGGCCGATAAGGTCGCTGGCCAGGGTTTCGCGGCGCGAATGCACCCAGCGACGGTCCGTGACAAGCTCCTGGTCGTCCTGGTCGAAGAAGTACAGGTTGTACGGCTGGTACTGGTTGCGCAACTCCGTGCGCTCAAAGACCACGCCTTCCGGCAGCGAGGAGATGCGCCACTGCCCGTCGACCATCTCCATGTCGATGGTGGCCTCGTAGTCTCCCCGCTCCGGCGAGTAGGAACCGCCGGGGCGCACCGTGCCGACAACCTGGCCGTGCACCGCGAAGCTGCGCTGCCCCACTGAGGAACCCGGCAGCGTGGTCATGCCGATGCTGTCCACGACGAGCTGTTGGCCGGTCGGGTCCCACGCCGTGGAGGCACCCTCGGTGAGGTAGGCGCGCGCTGCCTCGTAGTCGCCGTCGGGTGTCGCGGATGCGTGGTAAAAATCGCGGAGCAAAAGGTCCGGCTCTTGTCCGTCCTTCGGACCGGCGTCCTGCGTTTCGGTCTCATCGGGCGTGAAGGAGCGGATGACGTGCGGCGCCGAGTTCGTGGGCAGCGAGGCGCAGCTAGTGGTCAGCGCCGTCAGCGCAACCATGAGGCAGGCAAGGGTTTTACGCATTGGTGTCCTCCTGGGGCTCTCGCTTATCGACGGCTCCGCCTTCCCCGCCAAATCCTTCAGCGCTGTCGGCAGAGTTTTCTGCGCCGTCAAGTGGTTCTGCAGACTCTGGTGCGGTAGCGCGCGGCGCCTCGAGCGGAAGCGGGGACTCGGTGACCCCGGCCTCCAGGTGGCGCGGCAGCACCAGGCGGAACTGCGAGCCCACGCCGAATTCGCCGACCGCGTCGAGCGTGCCGCCGTGCAGCTGCGCATCCTCCCGTGCGATGGCCAGGCCCAAGCCCGTGCCGCCGGAGTGGCGCTTGCGGGACTTATCGGCGCGCCAAAACCGGTTGAACACCAAGTCTTCTTCGCCCGACTTCAGGCCCACACCACCGTCGGTGACGGTGATAGCCACTGCCTCGTCGTTGGAACGCATGCGCACGGTGACCGGGTTGCCTTCGGAATGGTCGATGGCGTTCGCGATGAGGTTTCGCACGACGCGCTCGATGCGGCGCGCATCGCCTTCCAAAGTCTGCGGCTCGTCTGGGATGTCGAAGATGACGTCCACGTCCAGCTCTTCGGCCAGGTGCTGGGTTTGCTGCCAAGCGGATTCCGCCGGCTGGCGGACATCCACGTTCGCGGAGGACAGCTCAGCCACACCGGCGTCGTGGCGGGAGATTTCCAACAGGTCGTTGAGCAACGCCTCGAATCGGTCCAGCTCGCTGATCATCAGCTGCGAGGCACGCTTGGTCGCCGGCTCCAGCGAATCCTCGTTCGCGGCGATCAAATCCGCCGCCATACGGACCGTGGTTAGCGGGGTGCGCAGCTCGTGTGAGACGTCGGAGGTGAACTGGCGCTGCAGCGAGCCGTACTCCTCCAGGTTGGCAATCTGCTTGCTTAAGGTGTCCGCCATGTCGTTGAAGGACATGGCGAGCACGGCCATCTCGTCCTCGCCGTCGACAGGCATTCGCTCCCGCAAGTGCCCGGATGCGAAACGTTGCGCGGTGCGCGAGGCGGAGCGCACCGGCGCCACAATCTGCTGGGACGCGAGCCAAGAGATGCCCATCAACAGCACCACGACGATCACCGCGGCAGACGCCAAAATGCCGCGCATGAGCGCCACGGTGGAGGCTTCGCTTTCCATGTTCATCACCAGATAGAGGCGTAGGTTGGGGATGTCCGCGTTGGTCGGGGTTCCCACAATCAGCGCGTCGTAGGCCGAACCGTCCGGGCGCTCCACGGTGGCGAACTGGTACGCCACGTTGCCGTCCCTGACATAGTCGCCCAGCCGCTTCGGAATCTGGTATGCCTCCGGCGAGGAGGTCACGGAGCCGTTCGGGGCTTCGACCACCAGCACCGGCTCGTAGAAGCTGGCGGAGTCGCCGCTTTCCTGCACGCGCTGCGTCAACCCGGCGCGCGCCGAATTCAGCCGCGCCTGCAAGGATGCAGAAGACCCAGAGTTGGCCAGCTGGTAATCCACGGTCGAGCGGGCACGCTCAATTTCCACACTGGCGGTTTCAATCTTGGCAGCGGTAATGCGGTCCGTGACAACGGACGCCAGCGCGAAGCCAAGCACAGACATCACGACCGTGGACACCAGCAGCACCGTGCCCACGAAGCGGACCTGCAGCTTCGTGGACCAGGCGTGCCGCACTCGGTCGCTAGCACGACGTATGGCGTCCAGGTGCTACACCTCCGACTTACCGGTTTTGTAGCCCACACCGCGCACGGTGAGGATAATCTCCGGGTTCTCCGGGTCGTGCTCGATCTTGGAGCGCAGACGCTGCACGTGCACGTTGACCAGGCGGGTGTCGGAGGCGTTGCGGTAGCCCCACACGGACTCCAGCAGTTCCTCGCGCGAGTGCACCTGGTTGGGCTTGCGCGCCATCTCCACCAAGAGGTCGAACTCCAGGGGTGTGAGCTGGATTTCCTCGTCGCCGCGGGTGACGGTGTGCTGCGGCACGTCCACAGTCAGGTCGCCGACCTCGAACACGTCTGCCGGGGTCTCGTCGGTGCGGCGCAGGCGCGCGCGGATGCGGGCAACGAGCTCTTTCGGCTTGAACGGTTTGGTGATGTAGTCGTCCGCGCCGGACTCCAAACCCAGCACCACGTCCACCGTGTCCGTTTTGGCGGTGAGCATAACCACTGGCACCGCGGACTCCTTGCGGATCTCGCGGCAGATGTCGATACCGTTCATGCCCGGCAGCATCAGATCCAAAAGGATCAGGTCCGGGTCGAACGAGCGGAAGGCAGGCACCGCCTCAACACCGTCCGTCACGGAGCTGGTTTGGAAACCTTCGGCCTCCAACACGATTGTCAGCATCTCGTTGATCGCCGGGTCGTCGTCCACCACAAGGATCTTCGGTGCCATGCGTCCTCCTCCATCCTTTTCGCGCTGAGCCGCTGAGCTTGAACTGCTCTTCTACTCCGTCAGCTCGCTCACTGCCTGCATGATAACCGCCGGATCTGCGGTGCGAAGCCACCGGCTCACCCAGTTGTGCTCCGCCAGCTCCGAATATGCCTGGAAGGTCGCCACCTGCAGAGCCACGTCGCGCTCGTAGCGGTCGCGGGTGCGCGTTGCGTCCTGCTCCTCGCGCGCCTCCGCGCGCTCGCGGGCAACATCCGGGGTGGTGTCCACCAGAACCTGCAGATCCGGCTTGGGTAGACCCAACTTTTCAAATTCCAAGTCGTGCACCCACTTCACCGCGGCGGTATCACCCGTGCGGGCGCTGGTGTACGCCGCGTTGGACGCCACGTAGCGGTCCAGGATGATAATGCGGTCTCGTCGGCCAGCGAAGCCGTCGAGAAGCTGCTTCGCCCCATGCCTGTCCAACGCGAACATGGTGGCCATGCCGAACGCGGAATCTGTCAGATCGCCCATGCGCCCGTGCAGGGCGTCCTGCGCCAGCTGGGCGTGGACGGACGTCTCATAGCGGGGAAACGCCAAGGTCTCGGCACCGAAGCGCTCTTTTAGCGCGGTGACAAGCGTGTTTTTGCCGGCACCATCTATGCCTTCAACAGCGACAATCATGCAGTTACGCCAACGCCTCGAGGAACTGCTCCAGATCCTGCTCGGTGTCCGCCTCCTCGAGCACGGCGGCCGCGGACTCAACTAGCTGCTCGTCCATCTCGTCCGGACGCATACGGATAAACGGGTAGGTCTCAGCGATCTCGCCGGCAGAAAACGGCGCACCCGCCCAAATCGCGGCGATCGTGGCCGCAGCCTGGCCGTTCAGGAGCTCATCTTCGCTCGGATCCTGCTTCGCAGCGAGGAGAACCGCATCACGGACCGCCTCGAAAACCTCGTCGAAATCAAGATCGACCAGCTCGTCCAGGAAGTCGGTGTTGGCATCGACCGTGAAAATCTGCTCGTCCCAAGTGCTCACTGCGGCGCTCCTTCCATAGATAGTGCGCGAGCGGGCGCCCGCGCGTTGCGTTACACCCATCTGTATACGGCAAAACGCGCCCCCGGGGCAGCAGAACGCGCATCGACTCGCCGCGCGGGGGTTCCGCATTTACCAACCGCGTGCTATAAACAGTGCTACAACGCAAAACGTTATCAATTTGTAACTACTACGCGGGGCCGAAACGCCCCGTGGGAGGAGCCACCGTGGAAGGGACAGCACGCCGGGTAGCCGTGTTCATCGGCGCTGGTGCGCTCCTTGCCGCCCTCGTCGGGTTCACCGTGTGGGCCACCTCCTCGGCCGGGCAGAACAACCGCGCCGGTTTCACCGCGGAAGCCGCTGGAACCACCGACGCCAGCGCCACGCCCACCACATCGAGCCCGACAACGGAAACGGTGACGGAGAACCAGACACACACCCGGACCGTGCGCAGCCCTGCAAGCGCCGCCGACAACGGACGCAACGCCAACCGCGGCGCGGGCGATGCCGGTCGAGCCAGCTCCGACGAAGGACGCGCCGGCGCTGCCGTGCCCACCGGCTACAACGCGGCGCAGGACCCGTACCTGCCGCCGCACGCTGTGGTTGCTCCGGCACCGGAGTCGGGGCAGCCGTCCCGCGTGTACCGCCCGTCCAACATCGTGCCCTCCCCTGCCCGTCCGCAGGCAGCGCCGCAGGGCGCCAACCCGGCGGCAGAGCCAACCCCGGCGGGCGCACAGACCAGCACGCGCACTTCCTCCCAGCAGACGCCGGGCAGCACCCCGCCGCGCGAGCCGGGTGAGAGCAGCGCAGCGCAGCCGAGCACCCCTGCTACGCCGGCACCTGGTGGGTCCGAAGCACAGCCGTCGGAGGCCACCGAGCCGACGCGCACCCCGGCACAGGAGCCGTCGAAGCAGCCGGAACAGCCGCAGACCACTGAAGCGTCCGATGAGTCAGAGCAGACGCCGCAGCCGGGCAACGGCTCGGGCCCATCGCACGGCCCCGATGACATGGGCGACTCGGGCGACACGGGCGGCGTCCAGGTGGGAGAATCGTCGGAGCAAGAGCCTTCTCACGCACAGGATGCGCCGCAGAGCCCGGCGCCAAAGACGCGGCTTGAAGGCGCAGGCGAGGCGACACAGCCGTCCGCGGGCGCCGAAATCACCGACGCCGCCGACTCCGCTCCCGCATCGCAGGTGACCCCGGAGGCCACCGCTGCGGAGGAGCCCTCGGCGCCGACCCGTGTGGCGGGCAAGGAAGACGTTGCGGGCTACCCGAAGGAAGATGAAGGCATGACGGCCCGCGGCGTGTTGGACAAGATCACCGGCCGCTAAACCACGCAGCGTTGAGGGCCGCGTAGCCGTTAGGCCGTAGCCACAAACACCTGGGCCGCGCCCTCGGCGGTCAGCTGCACTTCCCTTTCGCTCGCCGGCGCCCAAGCTGCGTTGCCCTGGGACAGCACAAACCCGTCGGCGCCGCGCACCTCGCCGGAGGTGCACAGCACAATCGCGGGGCCGTCTTCGTCGATGACCAGCGTCTCGCCGTGGGCAAGCGAATGCACGCGCACCGCGAAACTGTCCACCGGAAGCTGGAACTCCACGCCGCCGTGCGACGGGGCTGCCTCTGCCCGCGGGTTTTCCAAGGTGCTGAAGTCCAGCACCTTCACCAGCTCCGGCACGTCCACATGCTTGGTGGTCAGCCCACCTCGCAGCACGTTGTCGGAGTTAGCCATGACCTCCACGCCCAGCCCCGACAGGTAGGCGTGAAGCTGGCCGGCACGCAAAAACGCCGCCTCGCCGGGCGCGAGCGTGAGCACGTTCAGCAGCAACGCCGCCAACACGCCCACATCGCCCGGGTAGGCCCGGTTGAGCTCGAGGTAGACCTCGGCGGCGTCTACCATCCATGCAGGGGCTGAGTGTTGGTCGACGAGCTCCGCCGCCGCGCGCTGCACCGATTCGATCAACTCCACCCGCGGCTGGTGCGGCAGCGAAATCAGGGTGGTAAACAATGCGCGCAGATCGCCCTCGCCGTCCGTGGGCAACAAGGTGGCGTAGCGGTCCAGCTCCGCGCTGCCGAGCTCGGCAAAAAACGCGGCGGTGTCCGGAACCGGACGGAACCCGGCCAAAGCGCGGAACTCGGTCAGCGCGACAATGAGCTCGGGCTTGTGGTTCGGATCCTTGTAGTTGCGGTTCGGGCTGTTCAACGCGATGCCCTCGGTGTTTTCGCGCGCAAAGCCTTCCTGTGCCTGCTCCAGCGAGGGGTGGGCCTGGATGCTCAAGGGCGCGGCCGCAGCGAGCAGCTTGACCAGAAACGGCAATTGGTCGCCGTGCGCTTCTGTGACCCTTTTGCCCAGCGCGGCGGCCGGGTCGGCGGCAATGGCTTCGTCCAAGCCTTGCCCGTTCACCGTCGCCGGGGCGGCCGGGTGGGCACCAAACCAGAGTTCCGCCTGCGGCTGCGGGCTCGGCGAAGGCTCGCCGCGCAGCTGGGCGATCAACGTGTGAGAGCCCCAGGGGTAGGGGCGCAGAGCTCCTTCGAGGTGCTCCATGGTTCTCCTTCTACTCCTCCGTGGCGGCGGCATCGGCGTCGGCAGCAAGCGCCGTTACCGCGTAGGCCCGGGCAACCAGGCGTGCCGCGCGGGCCGCCAGATCATCCGCTTCAGTCTCCACAGATTCCATCTGGCTGCCTGCCGGGGCCACCGGATCGGTGGCCTCGCACGTCCAAACAACGGTTGTTAAACCTACCAGCTTCGCGGGGCCGTCGAGGTAGGGGTCGTGGAAGATATCGTCCGCGGAGGAGGCGGAATTACCCTCCTGAGCACGCTCGACGGCAAAGGGAAGCTCGTGGTGGTCCACAAAGGACGCGGGGATGCCGCGTGTGGACCACAGCGCCGCGACAAGCTCCGCCACCGCACTGCCTGCCGGACCGAATCCGGTGTGCAGCACCCGAGCGCCGTCAAACTGGGCGCGCAGTTTGCGCGCGGCGTTGACCGCCACGTCGCGCCGCGGCGAGACAGACTCGAGCTCCGCGTCCACTTCAGACGCCAGCAGCTCGAAGCGCTCCGCCACCACCTCGGCCGGCTGGCGCAGCGCAAGCAGCACCGCACCCACGACGGCGCACGTGCGCAGCGGAGAGGTGCCAGCAGTGTCGGGCAGGGCGGGAATGACGGTGGTGGCCTGTGGTGCGTCTTCAAGCAAGGGCCCCTGATTCGGACCGGCGAGGATGGTCTCTGCGCCGCGGTCCACCGCGGTGAGCAAACCGCGCAGGTCCGTCTCGCGTCCGGCGTTGTCGCCCACAACCACCACGACATCGAGCGCCCCGACGTACGCCGGCAGCACGTCCACAACCACCACCGGCACCTCGAGCGGGGCGGCAAAGGTTGCCACCGCACGCGCCGCGGCCGCCGCGACCTGGTCGGTGGCCAGCACAACCACGCTGCGGGGCTGCAGCCCGCGCAAACCTTCGAGCAGGTGCGTCGCCTGGCCCACGGCACGGAGCTGGGCGCCCTCGTGGGCGATGTCGAAAAACAGGGCGTCTTCCCTGGAAAATCCGCTCATACCCCGCGAGCGTACGCGGGGAACCTCAAGCGCGGATGATGCCGAGGATTTCCTCGGTCAGCGCGTCCACTTCGTCGCGGGTCGGCGCCTCGGCGTTCAGGCGCAGCAGCGGCTCGGTGTTGGAGGCGCGCACGTTGAACCAGGACTTGGAGTCTTTGAGCTGCACGGTGACGCCGTCAAGGGTGTCCACGGATTCCGCGCGGTCCGCAAACGCGTCCACTACGCGCTGCGTGGCTGCGGCCTGGTCGGCGACCTCGGAGTTGATCTCGCCGGAGGCGGTGTAGCGCTCGTAGGCGCCCATCATCTCGCTCAGCGGCGCGTCCTGCTCCGCCAGCGCGGCCAGCACGTGCAGCGCTGCCACCAGGCCGGAGTCGGCGTTGAAGAACTCCGAGAAGTAGTAGTGCGCGGAGTGCTCGCCGCCGAACAGCGCGGAATGCTCCGCCATCTGCGCCTTGATGTAGGAGTGGCCGACGCGCGTGCGCACCGCGTTGCCGCCGTGCTCTTCAATCAGCTCCGGCACGGCGCGGGAGGTGATCAGGTTGTGGATGATCGTCGCGCCCGGGTGCTGCTTGAGCGTGCGGGTGGCGATCAGCGCGGTGATCGCGGACGGGGAGACGGCCTCGCCGCGCTCGTCTACCACGAAGCAGCGGTCCGCGTCCCCGTCGAAGGCGAGACCGATGTCGGCCCCCTGCTCCACGGTGAACTTCTGCAGGTCAACCAGGTTCTTCGGGTCCAGCGGGTTCGCCTCGTGGTTGGGGAAGGTGCCGTCGAGCTCAAAGTACAGCGGGCGGATGTCCATATCCCCCAGCACCGCCGGCACCGTCATGCCGCCCATGCCGTTAGCCGCGTCCACCGCCACAACAAGCTTGCGGCGCGCAGGAACCGGCACAAGCTCGCGCAGGTAGGAGGCGTACTCATCCAGGGCGTCATGCTTATCGACGTCCCCAGGTTCCCCCTCATACCCCGGCACACCCTCGAGGATCATGCGGGCGATCTCGCCCAGGCCCGTGTCCGTGGACACCGGGGTCGCACCCGCGCGGCAGAGCTTGATGCCGTTGTACTGCGCCGGGTTGTGCGAAGCGGTAAACATCGCGCCGGCGCAGCGCTTCGTGCCAGCGACGAAATACAGCTCGTCGGTAGACGTCAGTCCCAGCAGGGTCACGTTGAGGCCCTGGCTGGCGGCGCCTTCCGCGAAAGCGTTTGCAAGCGCGGGCGAGGACGGGCGCATGTCGTGGCCGACCGCAATGCGGGTCTCCCCCTCCCCGCGCAGGATGTGCGCGAACGCCGCGCCCGCGGTGCGGACGAAGTCCTCGTCGATGGTCTCGCCAACGACGCCGCGAACGTCGTACGCCTTGATAACGCTCTTCAGCGTCTCGTTCGTGTGCTCAATAGCCATGCGCGGTATCTTATCGCGCTCCCCGACGCGATCCTGCGCAGACCGCTTTGGTCACCGCTGCTACTGCTCAGCCTCCGGGTCCGGCACGATGCGCAGGTGGGAGCGCCGCGCCGCCTTGGCCGCAGCTATCTGCTCTTCCACCCGCTTCGTGCGGTGCACCGGGTGGTTGGAGGTGTCCGGGTTGTTGAAGTCCTTGTCCGCCGAATACTCGATCGGGTCCTGGCCTGTTTCCACCAGCCCGGTGGTCACACGCCCCGCTTCGCGCACTGCCTCCGCGAGCGCGGTGATGTCGGTGCTTTCGTCGTCCAAATCGTCGTCGAGCTCGACGTGCTCGACGCGGACCAGCTCCCAGCCCACCGGTGCGGTGATGTGCGCGGAATGGTGTTCGCAAAGATCCCAGGCGTGCGGGTCCGGGGCGGGCGCGAGCGGTCCGACCACTGCCGTCGAATCCGCGTACGCGTAGATCAGCGTGGCCACGGCGGGCCGACCGCACCCTGGGCGGCAACAACGGCGGTAGATATTCACGGCGCCAAGTCTAAACCCCACATTGAGATTTCGATAGTGCAACGCGGCGCGCCCACGCCACCTTTGCTGCGCCGCGAAATAGCATTGCCAGCTATGAGCTCCACTCGCCCCTCCCACGTGCAACCGGCCCGCAACCGCCACGGCCGGGGCGTGCGCGGGCCCATCCTGCCGGTTGGTGTGCCGCGGTATCGCACCCGCGCCAATGCATTCGACCAACTGGTCATCGACGCATACGCGCCGCTTCATAACCAGTACTTCAGCGAGCTGGCCGGCGTCGACCTCGCCGTCGACACCATTCCGCGGATGCGGTTGAGCCCTGACATGACGGTGCTGCCGGACGAGATCATCGCCGACGGCCCGGTGCCGCTCGGTCGCGTCTTGCAGGCGGGCGTGGACAGGCAGGGCAACCCCACACGCGCGCGCTTCGTGGTGTTTCGCATGCCTATCGAGCACCGCACCTCGACAACACAAGAGCGGTCAGAACTCCTTACTTGGGTTCTGACCGCTCTTGTGGCCAATTACCTCAACTTGGATCCGAGGACTATCTCCCCAGACTTCCCCTGGTAGGGCCCTAGCTGATCTGCTTTTTCAGGCGACGGCGCTCACGGTCGGAGAGTCCGCCCCAAATCCCGAAACGTTCGTCGTGCTCGAGCGCGTATTCCAAGCACTCGTCGCGCACGGCGCACGCCTTGCAGATTCGCTTTGCCTCGCGGGTCGAGCCGCCCTTCTCAGGGAAGAACGCCTCCGGGTCGGTCTGGGCACACAGTGCCTGATCCTGCCACTCCTGCTCGACGGCGCCGAACAACTCGTCGAGGGTCATCCCTCCTGCGGCTGCGCCGCGGAGGGTGGCGTCTGCCTGGTTTTCCACGCCATTACCTTCCTTAGTTGCTTGTCGGTCGTATAAGAGTGGTGACCGCAGTTCCCGGCTGATGGGTTCTGCGGATAACACTGTTGTGATTACACACCGCGACACTAAATAGCCGCAACCAGAATTCCGCAGTTTCCGGCCTGCGCTCCCCAATTCCCACGTCGCCCGTCACAAGAGTCACATCAGTCACATACGAGGGAAGATGGGGGTGGACATAGGGGGTACTACATCTAGTAGCTCCGGGGATTTGAGCAACTATTTGCCGGTTTTGGCGTGTCGCTTACGCGTCCGGAGAGAAACGCACTCCCGAATCCGGAATTTCCACGCCCGGCCACACGCGCATGCCCGCCTGCAGCTCGCAACGCGCCCCGATCCGAGCGCCGTCGCCAATCACGCAGTCCGTGACACGCGCGTTCGCGCCGATCGTCGCACCTGCCGCGATAATGGAGTTGCGCACCATCGCACCAGGCTCGATGGTCACGCCGTCGAAGATCACGGAATCGTCCACGCGCGAGCCAGCGCCGATCTCGCAGCCGCGGCCCACAGCGGTGCCGCCCATAAGGATGACGCCGTGCGCGATGCCAGCGGAGTCGTCCACAAGCGACTCGCCCGTACGCCCCTCCAGCAACGGCGAGTATGCGATGCCTCGCACCACATCCGAGGACCCCTGGACGAAATCGTCAGGGCGGCCCATGTCGCGCCAGTAGGAAGAATCCACGTGCCCGACCACCTTCGCGCCGGAAGACAGCAGGCCCGGGAAGGTCTCGCGCTCCACCGAGACCACGCGGTCGGCCGGGATCTGCTCGATCACGGAGCGCTTGAACACGTAGCAGCCGGCGTTGATCTGGTCGGTCGGCGGGTCCTCCGTCTTCTCCAAAAACGCAAGCACGTTGCCGTCCTCGTCCGTCGGCACCGAGCCGAACGCGCGCGGATCCGGCACGCGCACCAGGTGCAGCGTGACATCCGCGTCCTTGTCAACGTGGGTGGAGGCGATGGCGGACAGGTCCGCGCCGGAGAGGACATCGCCGTTGAACACCATGGCGTTGTCGTAGCGCAGCTTGTCCAAAACGTTGCGGATGCCGCCGCCGGTGCCGAGGGCTTCCTCCTCCACCACGTACTCGATTTGCAGGCCGAATTCGGAGCCGTCGCCGAAGTACTCCTCGAACACCTCAGCCTTGTAGGACGTGCCCAGCACGACGTGGTGCATGCCGGCGGCCTTGATTCGGGCCAGCAGGTGCGCCAGGAATGGGTACCCCGCGGTGGGCAGCATCGGCTTCGGTGTCGACACCGTCAGCGGGCGCAGGCGCGTGCCGCGCCCGCCCACCAGGATCACCGCATCCATCTCTGCCACTGCCCCGTCGGTCGCCTGTGCGGCGCCGATGTGCTCCGAAGTTGCCATTGCTCGTCCTTTTCTTCCTGCCTACTGGAGTTCTCTCTAAGTTTTGTTGCACCGGCTCGGCTTGCGAAGCCCAAGCTGGAACGCCCCGCGGACTTTCAGCCCGAGCCACAGCGCCCAACGCAGCGGGGCCTGCCACGGGTGCGGGTGCCTGTCGCGTTGGAAGCGGTAGGCCGAGCCGTGGTGCGCGGGCACCGTGACCTTACGGAACTTGCCCGCCACATGGCCCTGATCGTGCAAGATCACCGACGACGGGCAGTACAAGTTATCCCACCCGGCGCGCGAAAGCCTGTCGCCGAAGTCGATGTCTTCTAGGTACATGAAGTAGCGCTCGTCGAAGCCGCCGATGGCGTCGAAGGCTTCCCACCGCACCAGCAGGCACGCGCCGGAGAGCCACCCTGCGGTGCGCTGGACGTGCATGTTCGCGTCTGCTTTGTAAGCGCGGGAAAAGGGGTTGTGCGGCCAGACGTCGTAAAGCAATGCATGCCCGGTACCCGTTGCAAGTCCTGGCACCTCGCGCGCGCTGGGGTACGCGGAACCGTCCGCTTCCTCGATGCGTGGGCCCGCCGCACCTGCTTCGGGCGCGGCGTCGATGCAGCGGATCAGCTCGTCGATGCTGCCCGGGCCGAACTCAACGTCAGGGTTGACGATGAGGAAGTAGTCGCTTCGGATCGCATTCGCTTCTCGACGCTCCGCAAGCGCCGCGGCCGCGACATTAATCGCCGCCCCGTATCCGATGTTTCCCCCGGTGGGCAGAAACTCCACGTGCTTGTGCTCGGCGGCCGCGCGCTGCGGCGCGCCGTCGGTGGAGCCGTTATCCGCGCAGACCAAGTGCACCTTGCCGCGCGTCGCCGCGTCGAGCGAGGCAATCAGGTGCGACAGATGCTCGCCCGGCGAGTACGTCACCGTAATCACCGCAAGCGGCGGATTGCCCGCCGCTGCCTCAGGTGTGTGGAGAAAGTCTGCATTCACAATGGCTGGAATCATACCCACCGGTGGGGCCGAAATTGGTGTACGGCACAGGCACTGCAGCAGGGATTCGAGAGGGGATGTCGTATACTTCCCCGCGTGACTGACCCCAACCGGCGTGCCCGCGACATTCAGGCGGCACCATCGCGAGCGCGAGACGTGTCCCAATCCGGACACCCCGTGGTCAAAGGGGTCCTAGCAGTGGTCTCTGCCATGGCGATCACCCTGTCCGGCGTCGGCTACTTCGCCGTCGGCCGCTTGGGCGGGCAGCTTTCCGCCTCGGAGCTCGATGTCAGCTCCCAAAGCAAATCCAAGGGCAAAGGCAATAAGGACGACGCAGCGCTCGACGGCGCAGTGGACATCCTGCTCGTCGGCTCCGACTCACGCACGGACGCCCAGGGCAACCCCTTAAGCGAGGACGAGCTCGCCCGCCTCAACGCCGGCATCGCCGACGGTGAGATCAACACCGACACCATCATGGTGATCCGTATCCCGGAGGACGGCTCCAAGGCGACGGCCGTGTCGATTCCCCGCGACACCTACATCCACGACGCCACCTACGGCAACCTTAAGATCAACGGTGTCTACGGCGCCTACGCCGCTGACAAGCGCGACGAGCTGGTCGAAGAGGACGGCATGTCCGAGGGCCCGGAGCTGGAGCAGCAGGTTGCCCGCGCCGGCCAAGAGGGGCTCATTGATGCAGTGGCCAACCTCACCGGCGTAGAGGTCGACCACTTCGCGCAGGTGGGTCTGCTCGGTTTCGTCCTACTCACGGATGCCGTGGGCGGCGTGACCGTGTGCCTGAACAATGCGGTGGACGAGCCACTGTCCGGCGCCCACTTCCCCGCCGGTGTTCAAACGCTCAATGGAACCCAGGCGTTGTCCTTTGTGCGTCAGCGCCACGACCTGCCCCGCGGCGACCTCGACCGCATTGTCCGCCAGCAGACCTTCATGGCGTCGCTGGTGCGCAACATGCTCTCCGCGGGCACCTTGACCAACCCGGCGCGCCTGCGCGAACTCGCCAACGCCGCGGAGCGCTCCGTCACGCTGGACAAGGACTGGGACGTGGTCCGCTTCGCACAGCAGCTCTCCGGCCTGGCCGGCGACAATGTCTCGTTCACCACGATCCCGGTCACGTCCGTCAACGGCATCGGCGACTACGGCGAGTCCATCATCACCGTCGACGTGTCCCAGGTGCACCAGTTCATGGAGGACTCGGTCAAGCCCGCGCAGGAAGACGACCAGGAAGACAGCCTGGAAAACGACACCGACACTTCAGACTCCCCCGCCGCAGATTCCACGGTGCTCGGCGCCCAGGACGTCATCGTGCTCAACGCCGGAGCCGTGCCGGGCCAGGCCGGCCGCGTCGGCGAGGAGCTTTCCAACCAGGGCATCCAGGTCTCCGAGGTGGCAAACGCCATGGAGGGCCTGTACTACCAGAGCCAGGTAGTGGCGCCCGACGCCGACGATCCCGCCGCGCAGGAGCTCGCCCGCATCCTCGGCGGTGTGCCGGTGGTGGCCAACGCCTCGCTCGAACCGGGCACGATAGTGGCCGTCGTGGCCGAGGATTACGCCGGACCGGGTGTGATGACCGCGGAGGAAGCACAGCAGGAGGCGCCGGTGGGCACCCCAGGCGAGGACTTCGGTGCCACCGAGATCGCCCCCGAGATCACCGCCGACGGCGACAGCCCGCGCTGCGTGAACTAGCACCACCCCGACACCTAGTCCGGCATCGGCACCCTGATGTCGCGCCTGATCGTGTTCACCGTGGTGTTCTGGCTGTTCTGGGTGGTACTGCTGTTTATCTGGTACCAATTCGACTTGCCGTTGGGGCCGGGCGCGTCGATCATGTTGGCGTCGTAAAGCAATTGCCCCTTACGATAGGCGGGCATGAGCATGTTCGCACCGCTGATGCAGACCGACCCGTCGTCGCCGCGCCTGACCGTCTATGACGACTCGCGCGGCGTGCGCATGGATTTTTCGGCGCAGACGCTGGACAACTGGGCCAGCAAGGTCGCCAACATGCTCGACGAGGAGTTCGACGCCGGCGACGAGGTCGCCATCGATCTGCCGGTGTCGTGGCAAGCGGCGGTCATCGCGATCGGCGCGTACAACTCCTCGCGCACCCCGCTTATCGACGCCTCCGGTGCCCCCGCCCCCGACCTCATCTTCACCACCCTGGACGGCGCCGCGCGGTGGAACGAGGTGCCCGATTGCGTGGTGGTCTCCGACGACCCGTTCGGCCGCGGCGTGGTGGAAGCCGGCGGCGAGCTTCCCGTGGGCACCGTGGACTTCGGACCCACCGTGCGCTTCTACGGCGACGACTACTTCGGCCAATCCCCTGCGCTGAGCTCGTTCGCGGTGCCCGGCCTCGATGCGCAGCGCTACCTCGTGCAGGACTGGCACACCACCGGCGAGTTCGCCGCGAACGTGCTCGGCCCCATCGCCGCCGGCGGCTCCGTCGTCGTGGTCACCGGGCTGGTCTCCGCAGAGCGGCTGCAGGAGATCACCGAGGCGGAGAAGGTCACCCGCTTCATCGACGGGCAGTAACGCCCGGGTAGTCGCGAGCCCTCGCGGGGTCGTCGCGGGTCCAACCGACTCAGTCGGTTATTCTGTGGCGGATATACCCGTGCTCACGCCCATGAAGGGACCGCCCATGCTCACCAGCTCCATCTCCCGCCGCGCCATCGCCCCCGCGCTCGCCGTCGCCCTCGTCGCAGGCGCCGCCCCGGTGGCCACCGCCGCCGACGCTTCTGCCCCGGCCACCACGGCGAAGGACACCGAAGCAGCCACCGACCAGGGCAAGCAGTCCAGCGGCCCGGGCAGCTCCGAGTACACCCAGGACGAGATCGACAACGCCAAGCGTTTCGCCGGCCTGCTCGCCGGCATCATCGCCATTGTGGCCACCATCGGCGCCGCCAGCCTCTACTTCGCTGGCCCGCACCTGGGGCTGAACCTGCCGGGCCTGCCGAAGTAGCGCTTCCGGCCGCGCGACCCCCGTCTCAGCGCGACCCCCATTCCACAAACCCCGAGTAAGGGATCCAGAGCACGGCCCAAAATCGGCCTTACTCTGGATCCCTTACTCGGGGTTTAGCTCCGTAGGTCCGCCCCAGTCCACTGCCGGATAGCCTCACGGATCGCATCCGACCGGGTGGTCAGACCCACCGCTTCGGCGCGGGCCATGAGGGCGGCGATCGTTTCGTCGTCGAGACGCACCGGTACGACCGTACCTGCACCTCTACCTACTGGTGGACGACCTCGGCGCGGAGCGGGCAGCTTCGAAAGGTCGTACCCCGCTTCAGCCTCATCATCCCTTTCCATGCAAATATCGTATACGAAACTCCGCTCCCCTACCGCCCGAAGACGCGCCGCACGAAACGCCGCCACGCCACCCGCGCCACGGAGTGCGGCAGCGCCACCACCTCCCGCGCGTAGTTCTTCGCTCGAGAGGTCTCCGGGGTCGGCGCCGCCACCAGGCGCACCGGGATGCCCAAGTGCCACGCCCACACGCGGGTGCGCAGAACGTGGAAACCGCTGGTCACCACGGTGAGATAGGCAGCGTCCGGGAACAGCTCCCGGGAGCGCTCCAGATTTTCGTTGGTGGAGCGCGCCTGAGGCTCCAGCACGATCGACGCCTCCGGCACCCCGCGGACCAGCAACCAGTCGGCCATCACCTCCGCCTCCCCAAATCCGGAGACCACGAGCGGCGCGGGAGCGGCACTCCACACCTCGAGCGCACGGCGCAGGCGGAACTCGAGCATGCGCGAAGGGCGCCCGTCGACGATGCGGGCGCCCAGCACGACGATTGGGTTACTCACCCATCAGGCGCTGACGCAGCGCCTCGTCCTTACGCTCCACCTCTTGGGCCATGCGCGCCTGGTAGTCCACCATCTTGCGCTGCACTGACGGGTCGGCCGCACCCAGGATGCGCGCGGCGAGCAAACCTGCGTTCTTCGCGCCACCGATGGAGACGGTGGCCACCGGCACGCCGCCGGGCATCTGCACGATGGACAGCAGCGAGTCCAGCCCGTCGAGGGTGTCTAGGGCGCGCGGGATGCCGATCACCGGCAGCGGGGTCGCCGCGGCGACCATGCCCGGCAGGTGCGCGGCACCGCCTGCGCAGGCGATGATCACCTGCAGGTCGCGCGTGTGCGCTTCCTTGGCGTACGCCAGCATCTTCTCGGGCGTGCGGTGCGCGGAGACCACCCCTACCTCGAAGGGGATATTGAATTCGGCGAGCACCTCGGCGGCTGGGGCGACGGTGTCCCAGTCCGAGTCGGAGCCCATGATGATGCCAACGACTGGCTGTGCCATATGTCTAGTCCTTCCAGGTTGCGTGGATGATGTAGTGCGCGGCGTCTTCGGCTACGGCGAGCGCGTCGTCGACGCTGTCCGCGCAGACGTTGATGTGCCCCATCTTGCGCCCGGGGCGGTGGTCTTTGCCGTAGAGGTGCACCTTGGCCTGCGGGTATTTGCGCATCACTTCGACGACGCGCTCGGCCATCGGTACGGCGGGGTCTTCGTCGCCGCCGAGGGTGTTAACCATGACGGTTGCGGGCGAAAGCTTATCGACGGCACCTAACGGCCAATCCAGTACCGCCCGAACATGCTGCTCGAACTGGGAGGTCACGCACCCGTCCTGGGTCCAGTGGCCGGTGTTGTGCGGGCGCATGGCCAACTCGTTGACGGAGACCTCGGGGCCGTTGTCGCCGACGTACTCGAACAGCTCCACGGCCAGAACGCCGGTTACGCCCAAGCCCTCGGCAACGCGCACGGCGAGCTCCTCGCAGCGCGCCGCCAGCTCCGCGGACATGCCCGGCGCGGGAGCGATGGCCACGCGGCAGATCCCGCCGTCCTGGCGCGACTCCACCACCGGCCAGGCGCGCACGTCGCCGGAGCGGTTGCGCGCTACCATCGCGGACAGCTCGCGGGTGAACGGGATCTTCTTCTCCGCCATCAGCGGCAGGTCACGGCCCAGAAGTTCCTCAACCAGCTCGGCGCACTCTGCGCGCGACGACGGGAACCACACCCCGTGTCCGTCATAGCCGCCACGCGTGGCCTTCAGACACACCTGGCCGCCGGTCCCGTCCCAGAACGCCTCGGCGTCCGCGGCCGACTCGATCGCCGCGAACGCCGGCACCGGCAGGCCGGCCTCGGACAGGCGGCGGCGCTGCTCGAGTTTGTCCTGGGCGTAGATCAACGCATCGGGGCGGGGTTCGACGGCCACGCCTTCGTCGATAAGCAACTGCGCGTACTTATTGGGCACATGCTCGTGGTCGAAGGTGACCGCATCCGCGCCGTCCACGATCGCGCGCAGGTCCTCAAGCTTGGTGTAGTCACCGAGGCGCACGTCGCCGAACACCTGCGCGGCCGAGGCGTCCTCGCTTGCGGCCAGCACGCGGGTCTCCACGCCGAGCTCGATCGCTTCCGTCTGCATCATCCGTGCCAACTGGCCGTCGCCGATAACGGCGACGACGGGCATCCCATAGGCGTTACTCACCCTGCACACTCTAGTCGCCCCTCCGACTAGCATCGCAGCCATGTCTGAAACGATCGCCCGCCACACAATCTTCCAGAACTCGCTGATGACCGCGCTTCTCGACGGCATCTACGACGGCGAGCTGACCATCGGCGACATCTTGAGCAAAGGCAACTTCGGCCTGGGCACCTTCGACGCCCTCGACGGCGAGATGCTCATCCTGGACGGGGTGTGCCACCAGCTCACCTCCGACGGCAAAGCGCGCGTGGCCGATTTGGACCAACGCACCCCGTTTACCGTGGTGACCAACTTCGTGCCGCGGATGCGTTTCGACGCCCCCGCAGGCATGGTCCGCTCCGAGCTGGCCAAATTCATCGACGACACCGAGCCGAGCCACAACTTCTTCACCGCCGTGAAAATCACCGGGCGGTTCAAGGAAGTGGTGGTGCGCACGGTTACCAAGCAGGAAAAGCCGTACCCGCCGATGTCCGAGGCCGTCTCCGACGACGCGGAGCACGTCTTCACCGACGTCGAAGGCGTCATCGGGGGTTTCCGCACCCCCATGTACGCCAAGGGCATCGGCGTGCCGGGCTGCCACGTGCACTTCATCGATAACGAGCACTCGCGCGGCGGCCACGTGCTGGACTACACGGTGGACGAGGCCGTGATCGAGCTGTGCCCTGGCACCGACATGGAACTGCACCTTCCGGTCACCGCGGAGTTCTTGGGCGGCAAGCTCTCCCCCGAGGACTTGGACGAGCAGCTGCACACCACAGAGATCAAGGGGTACAAGTAGCGCTTGCGTTTAGCGCGCCGCGTCGAGCGCGCGCTGCAGCACTTTCTCCACCGCGCGCGTCTTGCCCACCCGCTCGAACACGATCGGCTGCGCGTAGCCGTACACCGCCAAGTTGATGCCGCCGCGCTCACGGCGCACGGAGTGGATCTGGCGCAGCGGGATGGAATCCACCGCACCGCGCCTGCCGCGGGCCAGGATGCGCTTGTCGGTGACGATGAAGCGCCGGCGTCTGGACGCCACCAGCGGGACGATGAACCGCCACAGCACGATCAGCGCCCAGATCAACACCACGATGTTGCGCAGGCCCGGGTCCACGTGCGGGGTCACGTCCATCCAGCCGACGGCCATCCAGGCCACACCGGTGACGGCCACCAGCTCGAGCAGCGGGATGGTCAGCGCGGAAAGCGGCGCGCACACGTCGGCGAGGACGACTTCGTCCCCGCCGACGCGAAACGGTGCTTTGCCAGCCATAAACAGGCAGGGTACTGCACGCCTAGGACGTGGGCCGCAGATGGTGGACGTCGCCGACGGAGAAAGCGGAGCCGTCGATAAGCACCTCGCCCTCGTCGTTGACCCCGGTGACGGTGCCGGTGACGGTTTCCTCGCCCTCGCGCATCTCCAGGCGCACCTGCTGGCCGATGGTGGCGCACACCGCGCGGTAGTCCTCGAGCAGCTGCGGGTCGCCCTCGCGCCACTGGTTCAGCCGCTTGCCCATCGCGCGCAGGATGTCGGCGGTGAAATCGTCGAAATCCACGTCCAGGCCCTCGAGGTTGAGCGCCGTTGCGGTCTCCACGGGCAGGTCTTCGGGCCGCATGACCACGTTGATGCCGATACCCACGATCACGCGGGGAATGTCCAGCGCGGAGAGGATCCCGGCGATTTTCTTGCCGCCGATCTGCACGTCGTTGGGCCACTTCAGCCGCGCCTGCGGCACCACGTCAGTCACCGCCACGCCCGGCGCGATGGACAGCAGGCCGAACGGCGGCGGCGTCCCCGGCACTTCCACCACCATGCTCATGGCCAACTGGGAGCCTTTCGGCGTGACCCACTGCCGCCCCAGCCGCCCCTTGCCCGCCGTCTGTTCGTCGGCGATGAGCACCGTGCCCGGCGCGGCGTTGTCGTTGAGTAGGTCGGCGTTGGTGGAGCCGGTGGATTCCACCCACCGCACGTTCGGCCAGTACTCGGCTACTTCGTCCTGGATTCGCTGCACGTTTCGCACACTCATGTGGACGAGCGTAGTAATTTTTCACGGCCTCACGGCGCGCGCATCGCTACGCTCGAACGGGCACCTACTGCCATACCTTGAGAGGTTGAACTGGAATGAGCGACAAGACCCCATCCACCAACGCAGCGTCGCCGGCAGGCGATAACGCCCCCGGTAAGCCGGGTGCCGCAACACCGGGCGTTTCGCAGCCCGACGGCAAGACCACCCCGCCGCAGGACACCGACGCGCAACAGCCGCCGGCCTCGGTTTCTGCCACCGGTTGCCCGTTCCACTTCGGTGCCGGTTCGGATTCCCCGGATCCGCGCACGCAGCAAGGCGAGTACCTCACCACCGCTCAGGGTGCGCGCCTGTCCGAGACCTCGAAGTCGCTGCGCGCCGGTGAACGTGGCCCGCTACTGATGCAGGACCACCACTTCCGTGAGAAGATCACCCACTTCGACCACGAGCGCATCCCGGAGCGCGCCGTCCACGCGCGTGGTGTGGGTGCCCACGGCACGTTCGTGGCCAACGGCAACGCGTCGAAGATCTCCAAAGCCAAGGTGTTTAAGAAGGACGCTGAGACTCCGGTCTTCGTGCGTTTTTCCACCGTGCTGGGCTCCCGCGGCTCCGCCGACTCCGTGCGCGATACCCGCGGCTGGGCCACGAAGTTCTACACCGAAGAGGGCAACTGGGACCTGGTGGGCAACAACATCCCGGTGTTTTTCATCCAGGACGCCATCAAGTTCCCTGACGTCATCCACGCGGGTAAGCCGCACCCGGACCGCGAGATCCCTCAGGCGCAGTCGGCGCACGACACGTTCTGGGACTTCGTCGGTCTGCACACCGAGGCGACCCACCACACGCTGTGGAACATGTCGGACCGCGGTATTCCGCGCTCGCTGCGCATGATGGAAGGCTTCGGCATCCACACGTTCCGCTTCATTAACGACGCGGGCGAGACTACCCTGGTCAAGTTCCACTGGAAGCCGAAGTTCGGCGTGCACTCCCAGGTGTGGGAAGAAGCGCAGATCACCGGCGGCATGGACCCGGATTTCCACCGCCGCGATCTTTACGACGCCATCGAGGCCGGCGCCTACCCGCAGTGGGACTTGGGCGTGCAGGTCTTCCCGGACACGGAAGACCAGATGTTCGAGGGCATCGACCTGCTGGACCCGACCAAGCTCGTGCCCGAGGAGCTGGCGCCGGTGGAGATCATCGGCACGATGACGCTGAACAAGAACCCGCGCAACTACTTCGAAGAGGTTGAGCAGGTCGCGTTCTGCCCGTCGCACCTGCCCCCGGGCATCGACGTCACCGCCGACCCGCTGCTGCAGGGCCGCCTGTTTTCCTACCTGGACACCCAGATTTCCCGTCTGGGTGGGCCGAACTTTGCGCAGCTGCCGATCAACCGCCCGCAGGCGCCGGTGAACGACAACTTGCGCGATGGCATGCACCAGGTCGGCTCCCACACCGGCGTGGCGCCCTACAAGCCGAACTCGCTGGACGAGAACAACCCGGCCGAGGCCACCGTGGACGAGGGCGCATTTATCGACGTTCCCGTCGCCGTGGAAGGCAAGATCACCCGTGAGCAGCCCGCGTCCTTCGATGACCACTTCTCCCAGGCGCGCCAGTTCTACATCTCGCTCACCGACGTCGAGCAGGACCACCTCACCCAGGCCCTGTCCTTCGAGCTGGGCAAGTGCTACGAGGAGACCGTCAAGGTGCGCTACCTCGATGTGCTCGCGCACGTGGACCAGGCCCTCGCGGAGGCCGTGGCCGACAACCTCGGCCTGCCTCACCCGGAGAAGCATGACGTTGCGGACGTGACACCGTCCGAGGCGCTGTCCCAGATGGGCGGCACCTGGCCTATCGACGGCCGCCAGGTCGGCGTGCTCATCTCCACCGACCTGGGTGATTCCGCGGATGCCGTGGGCAAGCTTGTCGACGACCTCTTCGCCGCCGGCACCACCCCACTGCTCGTCGCCGAAAAGGGCGGGGCCGTGAAGATTGGCGGCAAGGACGTGTCCATCTCGCGCACGTACCTGACCGCCAGCTCCATCGAGTTCGACGCCGCCGTGGTGGTCAACCCGCCGGCAAACACCGACGTGAACACGATGCTCGGCGAGCTCGAGCGCCACAAGAAGGCCATCATCGCCGTGGGTGCTACCGGCAAGGAGGCGCTCGAGGGCGCCCGCGTGCCGGCGGACCAGAAGGGCATTGTCGCCGTCGACACCGCCGACGCCGCGGCCGATCCGGTCAAGGAGCTGCTGGCTTCCCACCGCGTCTGGGAGCGGTAGTGCTGTAGTCACTCCACAACCCTGACCCCGCTTGTGCCCCACGCCGCTTACCCGGCGCGGGGCATTTTTTCTGAAAATCGGGTAGTAGGACTTCTGAAATTTGGGTAGTAGGACTCCTGAAAATGCGGTAGTAGGACACTTTCGTGCAGTACAATGCTCATATGGCCTACCTCCGGCGCACACGCGCCAGGCGGCGCAGACATTTAATTTTCTCTGGGCCACTGCCCGGACGCTGCGTCTGTGCGCCGTTCAGGACGATGTTGAGGTTGCGCGCGGCTTTTTGCGAATCGGTCACCAAAGCCTGCTCGTCGGAAAAATGCACATCACCCCGCAACAGGCCTGGGAGAGCTTCCCACAGGCACAGTCCCCAACCGATCCGCTGGATCCTGACGTGATCTGGCAGCGCGTGGTCGACTACAACCTGGCACACAACCCGCTGGCACAACCACCAGCGAAGAAAAACGACCCTGGGGAAGCTGCCACTTCACCCAAGGCCGAAACCGTTCGTGCAATCACCACACCAGGTACATCACACACGGATACCCCCACCATAGATCCCCAAGACGCCGCGGAAAACTACCGCTTCGACGTGCCAGTAGAACTCGAAGTCAACCGGCACGGAACAGTCTTGGTGTGCGGCTACAGCCTTTACATCGGCCTACGGTTTAAAAGCCGCAAGCTGTTCAGCATCGTCACCTCCAATAACGTCGCGGAGTTCTATACCGCCCACGACAGTGAGATCCTGTTCAGCGTTCCGTTACCGATCAGGCTGACACACCGCCCGGCCGGCGGCCAGATCAACATCAACCACGTTGAAGGCATGAAACACCGTCAACCGCCGAAACTGCGCCCAGACCTATCCAAACCCCGACTGAAGAAACGCAAACCCGACCAACAAGACCACCACTAGCCAAAGTCCAAAAAGCCACCAGACACCTTGTCCAATAAGTGGCCAGACTCCGCGTCCAAAATGTTCATAGACATAACAGTTTTACAACTACACCCGCTAGTTTCGTTTCTGCTTGTTCTGGTAAGGCCAGTAGCGGAACTGCGACATATCACCTTTTAGCTTGTCGGGGATGCGGTGGCCGTATTGGCCAACGACCTCGTCGTACAGGTCGCGTCCATCCGATAAGGTGACTTTTCCACGGGTAATAGGTTCAAATTGGAATCCACGGCGCCCTTTAATCTCGGGATGATCTACCAATGTGTTGGGGACGATCCGGAAGATAGCTCGAGTAACGCCTTTATGAACAGCGACGGCGTACTCAATCTTTTTTGCACTATCTTTTCCGACTCGCCACCAGGCGCAGGTCGAACGCCCAATTTCCTCGAAGTGCTTCTCTCTAATAGCACTTCTCCGCCACTCACTTTTGTATCCGTTCCCGTCTCGCCTTTTTCCACCCGGAATATCCTCAGGCTTGTCCTCCCACTCGTGAAGTGTGAACAGCAACATCGGAACTTCGGTCAGAGTGAGGACAGGCGCTTCTTTTTCGGCGATGAGATCGTTCAAGAGCGTGATGCCGTGCCCTCGTGAAGCCTCACGACGAGCATTCGTCAACTGATCCATAAAGCACTCGGGCACATGCGTCCGCTCGGGCCAAACCCCGAGGGGGAATGAGTGAAGGAGATCAATGGCTGCTGCCTCAACAGCGGTGTACTCCTCTTCCGTCGTCATTCCGTACCGCAGAATCCAAAACTCGTAATCTGAACCTGACGCTCTAATCTCGTTGATCTTCTTGATCTTCTCATTCTTTTCAGCTTCGTTCTCAGATGCGGCGTCAGCCTCGAAACCGTGATATGTAAACCTCAGTCCTTGTCCTTTGCCCACGTAGAACGGCAACCCGTTACGAGGATCAACAAGCATGTACACATACATCCCGAGTTCATCAGCCACTTGCTTTAACACTTTTTTGCTCGGCTCTTCGGATGTGTGGCCAGTAGGATTCAGATTCTTCTTACTCATATTGACAAGGATAACGATTCCGCGATTTGTGGGTTATCGTCCGTGGTTTAATAGCAGATGTTGAACGCGCCGGGCTAGCTGGGGATGTAAACGATTTTGGATGGATGTGCCGCTAATCTCGAGCTATGACAGCCTCCCACATCAGCACCCGCCCAAACCCTGCCTAGACAGGCGTGTAATGCTGAATGCCCTCATGGTGTAAAACCACACAAAGTCATATTCGAACAAGTTTTCCATTTAGTACGTATGTTCGACTGTTGCCGGGCCGGTGTCTCAGCTGTGGAGTAGCTTGATTGCCATGACCTCCGCGCAGAGTTTCCCCGAACGCCGCCGCCAGTTCAGCGACCGCATCGTTTCCGCTGTCCGCAGCGCAAAAAGTACCGACCCCCTCGCCCCCGTCACCGTGCTGTGCGGCCCCGGAGCGACAGACGATGTCACGGCCGCTCTCGCCCAGTCGAGCACCCCGTTCGTCAACGTCGAGGTGCAGCCGCTGGATGTCTTCATCCACAACGCCGCAGCCCGCCTGGACAAACCCAGGTTGCAACGCTCAGATGTGGCCGCGGAAGTCGCCGCCGCGCTGCGCCCCGACGCAACCGTGCCATCGGTGTTCCATGAATTGAAGCTCAACGATTCTGCTGCAACCCTCGAGGGCCTCACCGACGCGGTATACACGCTGTCAACCCTCCCCACAACATGGCGCGACCAGCATGGCGGCTCCGAGTTGCCGCAAATTGCATCGCAGATTGGCCGCGACATTCTGACTTCCCTGCAAGAGCGCGTCTACACGTATCCGGAGGCCGTCGACGCTGCCGCGCGGGCTGCTGCAGAGCAAAAGATCATCGTCGTGGGAGACATCGCGCTCGATCCACTTTCGGAGTGGTCACTGGAGCGCATCGCCGCGGACGCGCAGGTTGTGGAGGCCGGCGAGCCAGCCGGGGCAGTGGAACGCCGCTCGTTTGTGGCTGAGTTAGATGAGGCGAAGTACGTGGCCGATGCGGTGGTCAAAGCACTCGAGGGCGGCGCCCAGCTGCATGAGCTGGCGGTGGCCTACTGCGACGAGGCAGCACTTCCCTACCTCGTGCGTGCCTTCGACGAGGCCGGCATCTCCTACGTCGCACCCACCACTGCTGTGTGGGCGCAAAACCCGTATTTCAGAGCACTGACGTTGTTGCTGCGGATCGACCCGGAGGAAATGAACCGCCGCGACCTGGCAGCATTATTGGCCACCAGGGCGATGAACCGGGACGCGGAGGATCCTGCCCCCAGCATCTCCACCTTCGATGCGGTTACCCGCAACTCCAAGCAACAGTTCTACGCCGGTGAAGATTGGCAACCCAAGGAGATCGCCGAGGGAGGCCTGCACGAACAGGCCACCGAGGTCGTGGCCTGGGTGAACGCATTAGCGTCGCAGCTGCGCGAAGTATGGGCTGCTGATAGCTGGCGGGGGCTGGCACGCCAGCTGCGCAAGGTTGTAGATCGCAGACTGCGTGCACCCAGGGCGGAAGAAACGGTGTACGCAGACGAATTCTTTCGCGCGCTGGAACGCCAGCAAGGTGCGATTGACCGTGAGCGCGCCGTCGATGCGCTTGCGCCCCTATTTGAAAAGGCGCAACCCGCCGTCACCCGCGGGCTGGTGCGCATCGGTGCGCCGGAAACGTTGGCGGGGCGCAACCTTCACACCGCGTTCATCGTCGGCGCATTGGACGACGCGCTGCCGGGGTCCATCACCCCAAGCGCCACCATCACCGAGGGGCAATCGCGCCTCACCGCCGAATCCTTCATCGCCTCCCGGCGCCGCGCCCTCGATGCAGCGCTGCGCTCCGCGGCAACAGCGGTGATCACACATCCGCGCTCGCACCAGGACGGCTCCGGCAGGACCCAGCCGTCACAGTGGGTCTCGTTACAGGAACTTGAGCGCGGCATGACCCTGACCACCAGCAATGAAAAGGACGGCATCGCGGCGATGCCCCAGCTGAGCACAATGCTGCTCACCGGCCAGATTGCTCCGCTGAGCGACACGGACCTGTCGCTTATCCGCACCGCCCACGGTTTGCCGAAGGAAAACGTGAGTCTCTACCGCGACATCATGGGCTACCGCGAATCTGGCGCTCACGGCGACGAGCCGGGCGCGCAATTCAACGGCTACACCGACAGCGATATCGGCCTGGAGTTTCTCAACAGCCAGATCTCCAACTCCGCACTGGAGCTGTTCACCGAGTCGCCGCAGTTTTTCTTCATCCAACGTGTGCTGGAAAAGTACGTGTTGGAAGACCGCGTACGCACCCTCGACATGGATGCCCGCGAGCGAGGCACGATGTACCACGAGATTTTCGAGCGTTGGACCGAAGATGTCCTGCTTGGCCCGGACGCGCCCTCAGAGTACGCCCCAGCCTGGTGGGCGGGCGAAGGCCGAGTTGCCTTGGACAGCATCGTCGAAGAAACGCTGAAGAAACACCAATCTGCGCGCGTGAACGAGGCCGTGTGGCAGGGCGTGCAAACCGGCTTGTGGCACGACATCAACCGCTGGTACGCCAAGGAGCGCGCCGAGTTCCAGGCCGGATGGCGTCCGATCGCCGGTGAGCTGGCGTTCGGCGGCAGCGAACGCGACGGTGAGGAGAGACCCGCGCCAACCATCCACGTACCCACAGGTGCAGGCAGCTCTGCCCCGATGTCGTTTCAGGGCGTTATCGACCGCGTGGATTACCGCATCGTGCAGCCCGACGCGGAAGACGAATCCGCCGAACCGTACACCGAGATCCGCATCACGGACTACAAGACTGGCCAGCAGCACAGCAAGGTCGCAAAGAGGCTGAAGGTCTCGCCCACCGGCAACCCAGCGGAAAAGCACCACTTTCAGCTTGCGCTCTACGGCTGGGCGGTGCACCACCGCTTCGTGGAAAACCCAGACGCGTTGGATTGGTTCCCGGAGATCGCCGAGGCCATCGCATCCGCACCGCCGGTGCGGCAAGTGCATTCGCGGTATTGGTACTTCCAGGCGCCGGAGGACAAAAACGGCCAACTGGACATCACCATTGACGACGAGGCAATCGCGACGCTAACGACGAACCTGGCCAACATTTACCAATACATCGCCGCCGGCATCTTCCCGCCGCGTCCGCTGCAACCTACTCAGTGGGGCAACGACCAGCAGCTGCGCATCGGCAGCGCGCAGTACACCGCGGTAACCGAAGCACTAAATGAGCAGGGGCTGACCCCGCTGGACATCACCGCAGAGTTCGCACCCGAGGCTTAAGCGAGGACACCAAAATGACCACACAACAGACGTACCTCACCGCCGCTGACATCGATGCAGGCGACAGCTTGCAAACCGACATCAACGGCCGCGACTTCATTCAGTGGACCACCGACACCAACGTGTTTGTGCAAGCCGGCGCGGGCTCGGGCAAGACCACCACGCTGATCCAGCGCATCCTCACCCTCATCATCGACGACGGGCTGACAATCGATCAGTTCGCCGCGATCACCTTTACCGAGGCAGCGGGCGGCAAGCTCGTCTCGGACCTGCGGGCGGCGCTGACCCAAGTAGCGCGGGAAGCGAAGCACACCCCGTTTCCCGGCACGGAGACCATCTTCCGAAAGGTCACTGATGACACGGAGGTGAAACGCCGCGCCCAGGCCGCGCTCGAAGGGCTACCCGGTGCCGCGATTGGCACGCTGCACTCGTTTTGCCTGCGTTTGCTCAAGCAGTACCCGCTGCAGGCAGGCCTTCCGCCGAAGGTGGACAAGGTCGACGAGCTTCGCCAGCAGATGGATGCCAGCCTGCGCGTGGATCATGTGCTGGAGACGTTGACGCAGCTGGTCACGGGGGAACCGGAGGCCGTCGATACGGTGCGCCGCCTCAAAGACAAGTTCGGCCTCGACATTGACCCAGAGGCGATCACGAAAGACCTCGAAACCCTCATCGGCGAGGGTGTAAGGATGTCCGCGCTGGGCGATGTGGCCCGGTGGATGGACGAGCACTGGGGCGACCTCGGCCCCACGCTTCAAGAGCCGCGTTGGACCGCGGGCGACGACGCCAAGCTGGTGCGCGAAGAATTCGAATTTTTGCGCGCACTCGATGCCGCGGCCGCAAGCATCCCTGCCAGCGACAAACTGCGCGCCAAGTTGGATGAATACCTCGAGGAGATCCAGCCATACGCCGACGGCGAGGCGAGCGAGGTTGAACGCGTGCTGTGGAAGCCGAAGCTGAGCCGCCCCGGGCAGTCTGGGGCTAAAAATGCTTGGGCCAAGATGGACGTCTCCCAATCTTTTGCCGACGAGCTAGAAAACCGCGGTATCGAGGTTGACCACGACAATCCCAAAAACACCGCAGCTGCCGCGCTAGAAAATGTGCACACCAAGTTCGATAACCGCGGAAAACCGGGCTTGATTGAGGCCATCACGCACATCACCCCGCTGCTCGCTGCGCTGGTGCTCGACGCGAAAGACGCCCGCCTCAAGCGGGGAACGCTCGAGTACCACGACATGATTTTCCTGGCCAAGCAGCTGGTCACCGCCCCCGAAAACGACCGGATCCGTGAGGAGCTGCACAACACCTACCGGGTCATTTTCGTCGACGAGTTCCAGGACACGGACCCCGTGCAGTACGAGATTGTCCGCGTCATCGCAGCGGGACGTCTTCACGCATCTCCGGTGCCCGGCAGCCTGTTCATGGTCGGCGATCCGAAGCAATCCATCTACCGGTTCCGCAACGCGGATATCGACAACTACAACGCAGTGAAGGACACGTACAAGCAAGACGGCTCTGGCGAGGGCGTGCTGGTGAACCTCACCCAGAATTTCCGCTCCTCCGAGCGCGTCGTCGGCGCAATCAACGCGTTGTTTGCCAAAGTGTTCTCCGAAGTAGACCCAACGCCGGGCGCACCCACGCAAGCCTCCTACGAGGACATGCTGCCCCAAAAGGCGAAAACCGCGCAGCTTTCCGACGGCACGACGGCGACACTGCCCGGCAAAGTCGTGTTCGTCCACTCTGAGGAGGCCGCCGCCTCAAGCGCGGCCGCGGACCGCAAGACCGCGGAAGAAGAGGACATCGTCGCCATTGTCCGCGCGGCCGTGAGCAACGCCGGCGGCGAATACTTCTCCCACAAGCTGGTGGAAGAAACAGACGGCGACGGCACCGCGGTGGCACGCCCGCTGACGTACTCCGACATCGCGATTCTTGTGCACACCCACGCGGATTCCCGCCGCATCCAGCGCGCGTTGAAGCGGGCAGACATCCCGTACGTCTCAGAAGGTTCCACCCGCCTGTTCCTCGTGCCGGAAATCAACGATCTGCTCACCGTCCTGCGCGCCATCAGCGATCCTGCGGATGCGTTCACACAAATCGCTGCGTTGCGCACCGCGCTGCTTGGGTGCTCCGATGCGGAACTGGCCGCCGACGCGAAGGGCGAACCGATCTCGGACCAGGTGGCAAGCAAGCGTGAGTGGTTAAGGAAAAAGCGGGCGTCGGAAGGCGCGACGGACGTGGGCACACTCGTGCGCTCGATCGCAGCTGAGTTCAACCTGGCCGACAGCTACATCGCGCAAGGTAAAGAAGATGCGCTGGGCAGCCTGGAGCAACTGCTCACACTCGCCGACCAGTTCGCGCGCGTGACCGGTTTAGGCCTGCGCGAGTTCGTCCGATGGGCCGATGAGCAGTCTGAAATCAACAACGGCGCAGCCGACCCAGTGCTGGATAATAACGCGGACGGGGTGAGGATTATGACGATCCATCGCTCCAAGGGCCTGGAGTTTCCCATGGTGATCGTGGCTAACCTCAGCCAGGACTACAGAACGCCCAGCCTCGCGCAGGGCTTTTCCAAAGACGGCAAGGGCGTGGCCAAGCTGCAGATCAGCAACATCCAAAGCCCCGGCTACAAGCCGCTGAAAGACTACGAGGCCCAAGCGGACAGCGACGAGCTCAAACGCCTCATGTACGTCGCGCTCACCCGCGCCGAGTCGGTGCTTGCCGTCCCGCTGCACGTGGGCAAAACCTCCAACGGCAGTTGGCGCAAGACCAAGGGCACCGCGTTGATGGAGGCGATGCAGGAGGTTCTCGATAAAGCGCAGGGCAACGGCACCGCCGATGCCCTGGCGGCTGCGGGCATCACCTTGGTCAGCCGCGAATCTCTTGGGAACTTTGACAATGTGGTGCTACCGGCACCGGCACGCCCCGAATACGCCGAGCTCGCGGGACGCGAAAAGGCGCACGAGCAGGCGCAGAAGCTTCTCTCCACGGCCGCGGGCACCGCCCCACGCGTCGGTGTCACCACTATCGCCCACGCCACAGACCAGCAGGCCGAGCGCGCCCAGAAAAACCAGAGCCCGGAGGACACCTCGGCACGCACCCACGCCGCGAAGAATGAACTGCCGACCCCGCAGTCCCGCACCGGCGAGGCAGTGCGCGCTCAGTTCGAGGAAGCGGGCTGGACCGTGCCCGCCGCAGCCCGCGACGTCAACGCCAACGTCACCCGCGACACCACCGGCACCGACTTCGGCTCGGCGGTGCACGAGGTCATGGAGCGCCTGCCCAACGCCGGCGAGCGCACGATCGAAGAGCTCGCCCGCCTTGCCGTGGAGCAGTTCAACCTCAAAGACGAGGCCTACGCGGACGTGCTCGCCACCGCCCGTGCGTTCGCGGACTCGGCGCCGTACAAGGCTGCAGTCGCTGCAGACCAAGCCCACTTCGAGCTGCCAGTCCTTCGCGGGATCCCCCTCACCGACAAAGCGCCCGACATCGCGGTCAACGGCTACATCGACCTGCTGTACAAGGACGGCGATAGCTGGGTCATCGCGGACTACAAGACGGACGCGTACGCCACCAAGGAGCGCATGACCAGTTACTTTATGCAGCTGGAGCTGTACGCCCGCACGCTCAGCGAGGCGCTCGGTGTCCCGGTGTCGCGTCTGGAGCTGATCTTCGTGGACGGCAAGAACGGCGGGCTGGCAACCCAGGTGCTCACCCACGATCGGGAGGGACTCTAGTGGCGTGCGCTGGGGCCTGAAACGCGGGCGGCGGAGCCGTCGATAAGCATTGCGGCACATAAGGAATCTAGACTGAGGCGTTATGAGTTCATCCAAACCCGACATGACCACCACCGCGGGCCGCATCCAGAATCTGCGCAACCGCCTGGATGAGGCGCAGGCCCCGGTCGGTCAGGACGCGATCGACGCAGTGCACGCAGCCGGGGCCGCCACCGCCCGCGAGCGCGTGCTCAAACTTGTGGACGAAGGCACGTTCGTGGAAACCGACGCCCTAGCCAAGCACCGCGTCGAGGCGTACAAGATGGACAAGTCCAAGCCCTCCACCGACGGCGTGGTCACGGGCTACGGGCTTATCGACGGCCGCCGCGTCTGCGTCTTCTCCCAAGACCCCACCGTCTTCGACGGGCAGATCGGCGAAGTCTACGCCGAGAAGATGCTCAAGATCTACGACCTGGCCACCAAGACCGGCGTGCCCCTGATCGGCATCTACGACTCGACCGGCCCGCGCTGGAAGGAGGGCATTGTCACCGCGCACATGCAGGCGCAGATCCTGCGCGCCGCCACCCGCGCCTCCGGGCTGATCCCACAGATCGCAGTCGTGGCCGGCGACGCGGCGGCACTGACCGCGGCGACCGTGCCGCTGGCGGACATCACCGTCATGGCCGAGGGCGCGGCGATGCACGTGACCACCGCCGACATCGTGAGCAAGGTGACCGAGACCGAAACCACTGCCGAGGAGCTCGGCGGCAGCGCCGTCCACGCCGCGGAGACCGGCCTGGCGCAGCTGACCGCCGCCACCGACGTGGAGGCCGTGGAGCTCGCGCGTGCGGTGGTGGGCTACCTGCCGCTGAACAACAAAGCCGCCTCCCCGCTGGGTGCGGAAGGTTTTGGCTCCGGCGAAGATTTGGACACCTTCATCCCGGACGACGACAACCAGCCCTACGACGTCGCCGACGTGGTCAACGCCGTCACCGACGGGGACTTCTTCGAGCTTTCCGCGGGCTTCGCGGGCTCCGTGGTCACCGGGTTCGCGCATGTCGGCGGGCGCGCCGTTGGTGTCGCAGCTACGCAGCCGAGCGTGCTCGCCGGCTGCCTGACCCGCGACGCCGCACGCAAGGCCGCGCGCTTCATCCGCACCTGCGACGCGTTCAACCTGCCGATCGTGCAGTTCGTGGACTCGCCGGGCTTCCTGCCGGCCGTCGAGGAGGAGCGCGCAGGCTCCTCTGCCGCCGCGGCTGCTCTCGCCTACGCGTTCGCCGAAGCCCAGGTGGGCACGATCACCGTGGTCACCCGCAAGGCGTTCGGCCCCTCCTATGCACTGCTGGGCTCCAAGGGTTTGGGCGCGGACCTAGTGTTCGCGTGGCCGACCGCCCAGATCGCGCTTGCAGACGCCCCCACCGCCGCCGAAGCCATCGGCACCGACGCCGAGCAGTACGCCGAGGAGAACCTCAACCCGTACGTGGCCACCGAGCGCGGCCTAGTCGACGCGGTGATCGAGCCGTCCGCCACCCGCGCCCGCGTGCTGGAGGGCCTGCGCCTGCTGGAGCGCAAGGTGGCCTACCCGGCGCAGAAGAAGCACGGCAACATCCCGCTCTAACCACGAAAAGGAGGCTGACGTGGACATTCAGGTACTCAAGGGCAACCCCACCGAGGCAGAGCTCGCCGCGCTGTCGCAGGTGCTTGAGCAGCTGCAGCGCGAGCGCAAGCTGGCCGGGGTGCAGCCGGACGCGAACGGCTGGGGCGCATCGCACCCCGCCGCCGCGTTCAACCCGCACGCCTTCGCCTCTGCGGCGTACTTCTAATGCGGCTGGTGTTGGCGTCGCAGTCGCCGTCGCGGCGCATGCTGCTCGAGCAAGGCGGGGTTACCCCGGTGCTGCGTCCGGCGCACATCGACGAGGACGCAGTGATCGCATCGCTTCACGGCGTCGATGCGGCCACCACCGTTTCCACGCTCGCCCGCGCCAAAGCTGAGACGGCAATCGCCGAATTCCCCGACGACGTGGTGGTCGGCTGCGACTCCATGCTGCTGCTCGACGGCGAGCTTCTGGGCAAACCCCACACCGTGGAGGCGACCGTCGAGCGCTGGAAAGCGCAGCGCGGCAAGGTTGCGCAGCTGCTCACGGGCCACGCGGTCTGGTTCGGTGGCGAATGGGTGGTGGACACCGTTGCCACCACTATCCGCTTCGGCGACGTCTCCGACGCCGACATCCAGGCCTATGCCGAATCGGGCCAACCGCTCGAGTGCGCCGGCGCATTCACCCTGGAGGCGCTGGGCAGCTGGTTCATCGACTCCATCGACGGCGACCCCACCAGCGTGATCGGCCTGTCCATGCCGCTGCTGCGCCGCTGCCTGTACCGCTTCGGCCTGAACGCGTCCGACTTCTGGGCCTAGAAGCCGCGGGCGGTGAGAAACTCGTCCAAAACTTTGAGGTCTTCCGGCTGGCGGTCCACGCACATGCGCAGCCACCGGCCAATTGTGTTTTTGGGGTTGCGCACACTCGACGGCTCATCCAAATCCACGTTCTTGCCGAATAGCGCCTCGTAAATGGGTCGGCGTTGCTCGTCGCTTTCGGCGCCGGTCTTCACCGCGAGCTTGATCGGCACATCGCCGTGGCTTTCGCGGAAGTCCACGTCGGCGCCGCCGTCGACAAGCCGCTGCACAAGTGCCGCATCGCCCTCACCGAGATCATCGTGACTCAACAACAGCGTCAACGTGTTCTGCCCGTGATCCACCACAGTCGGGTCCGCACCCCGGTCCAGCATGTCGTTGCTGATCCTGGCCCGTGCGTCCGGATCACGATTGATCAGACCAGCGAGAAGCATCTCGGTGGCACCATGCTCATCCGGGTCATAGACCTCCAAAAACTCTTCGTGGGTGCCATTTCGGGCGACATACAGCGGGCTGCTTGACATAGTTGGCCTCCTCAATAGCCTTTCAAAAACTCGTCGAGAACGTAGTGCTGGTCGAGACGGCGGTCGGTGTTCATCCTCAACCACTCCCCGATGCTCATTTTCGGGTCTTCGGAGTTGTACGAAAGATCTAGATCTAACTTCCCCGACGTGAACAAGGCCTCGTACAGCGGACGCCGCTGCTTATCGTCATCCGCTTTGGTCTCGATGGCCAGTGAAAGGAGATGCGGACGAAATCCTGGGGATGTCGTCCGCATCTCCTTTTGTGTAGTAGTCGCAACGAATCAACAAAAACGAAGTTATCGACTAGAGAATAAATTGATACATTTATTTATTCATTTTACAATCACTAGCCGGATAGTCTTCAAGACCTTTTCTCTCCAGAAAGGAAATTGGCGTAATAGTAGTATCACCCTTACCATTGCCGCCTTCAATAAGGGCTACCAATTCCCCTGAAGAATTATAGACAGGAGCACCCGAATCCCCAGGTTTTGAAGCTATTTGAGCTTTAAGAGTGCGCGCCTGGAAATTCCTCCCCGCTAGGGAAAAACTCTCACAATATAGGTTCTTGTCGTCGATAGTCCCCTCAATTCTCCCTCCAAGAAACGTTTTCGTAAAAATAGTGGAAGGGATTTCGACTTCTTTATCACTGACTTTATCGACCCGGAGATCGTAATCGGTAGGGGGATAAAGAAGGATTTCTGAAACATCCGATCCTTGGCTACTCAACAAGTAATTTTCTCCAATACTTCCAATACGCCTACCTTTTGAATACACCTCATCCGCTTTTTCGCCGCAGTGACCTGCAGTCAAGGCCCGTCGTTGGGAAATGATAGTTACAGAACACGTCACCGCCCCTTGAGGAGGGCCCACCTGTATCTCGTCACCACTTTCTATGTATGAAAGAGGATCGGAATTCTGCTGCTGCGCAATAGATGCTGATGAAGCCGGGGCCGCTATCAATACACTAGCCAAAGAGAAAAGGGCTACACGGCTCATTATTGCAGTAATTTCTTTTTCCTTAATTAGTAAATAATAAAAATAAAGCAGAGGTAGGTATATCTAAATCTCTACCTCTGCTCAGGTTTTACTTCTTCCCATAGGGAACAAATAGGAGGAGAATGACCAAAATTGCTAGAGCAATCGTCACGGCATACGGCCACTTAGCGTAAACGGAAAACGCCATCAGAAGAACGCCCCCAGTGGCCAAGAGCTTTTTCCACAAAATTTCCTCTCCCAACCATTTTGAATCTTCCTAGTCGAAAGATTCTCGTTAGGTGTCATCTAAACAATACAGCAACATCCGTATCGCAACATCCCAATCACGCTACCGCCGATCCCTTAGCGCTTAGTTCAGGAATAATTTATTGAAAACCAACCCGCTTAGGAACTGCGGTAAGCGCAAAAGCACCAAACACAATCGAACTAATACCATAGTCGGCATATACGCCACCAGGTGCAACGCCAGCAATAACCCCTACAGTAGCTAGGATTTTGGAAATTACTGGTTCGGGAACCCAAATTCCACCGATTGCAACACCGGCACCCACACGGTTGATCGTCGTTTTGGACAGCAACACCCTTACAGTAGTGCCATGGAATTCAATTCCATTCCGGCCTTCTTGAAAGTATGGATCAATGTCATCATTATCGGAGCTCGAGATCTTCGGTCCCTTTTCCCAGAAGGTTACCGAATCTCCCGCTACCTTCATCTCGAGGTTGCTATCAGCCTTGGCCTCGTTGATCATTTTGTTCTGAGCCTTTACCTCGTTTTCAATTTCCTGCAGATCTTTTTGGGAAAAAACGCTTTCTGCCTCGCTATCAACCGAGAATTGATCTCCTCGTAGAGAAACATAGGAATCTGCTTTTTCGGCCAATCCTGAGGACACAGAAGACGGAGACTCATTATTCTGAGACGATACATCGGGGTCAGTCACAGTCTCGGCACTAGCATTAGCCGGAACAAAAACTGTTGCTGCGGTAGTCAGCACCGCCAAAAGCGTAGATTTCTTGGGACGATACATGCTATTAAACCTTTCGAGAGGAGATGGATGAAAATTCGGACACCCCTAAGATCGCATGCAGTAGACAAATTTAAAAGCGAAAAAAGAAAAACGTATACGAACGTATATTTTTTCCCAAAATCATTGTCAGAGCACTCCAAAACATATATTATCCCGACTCGATCTCGTAGGCACCAACCTTTTGAACCCGCAGTTATCCTGCAGTTTTAGGGAAGGTAGTACCGGTAATCCGCGTAGCTAGTACTGAATTTCCGGATAGGTTGCACCGTCTAGTCTTTTCGGCCATTACACGGGGGTTGCGTCCCTTAGTGTGGTGTAACTCTTGCTGATGGCGTTTACCGCAGCCTCGAAACCAGTGTGGACAAAAGTGTGGTCGAACAACCCCACCGAGCGGTTAAACCGGGAGATCCGCCGGCGCACCGATGTTGTGGGTATCTTCCCGAACCGCGAATCCATCATTCGGCTAGTCGACGGAGGGTGCCTGATGGTTTGTGTGTGGGTGCCTTTCTTTGCCGCATACATTGCACTTGCCATGGCAACTCCTCGGTGTGGGACGTAGATCACATAGGGTTGCGCCCCACAATATCCGCGAATGCCGAGCCCGGGGCACGGGCTGCCAGCAAACTAGTAGCCTGGCGGCCATGGAAATCAACGACATGCTCGCCCCGAAGCCCATCGAGCTGCCCGCCGACCCGGCCGCTGGCAAGGATCTGCTCGCAGACGACACCGCGCTCGGCCACCCCGACTCCCCCGCAGTCTGGGCTGCCCGCGCCGAGCGTGAACTCGACGGCGGCGACGCACTCATCGCCTACGCATACGCCCGCACCGGCTACCACCGCTCCCTGGACCGCCTGCGCGCAAACGGTTGGAAAGGCTGGGGGCCGGTCCCGGCCTCGCACGAACCGAATCAGGGCGTGCTGAAGGCCATTGCGATGTTGGCAGTAACCTCACAGAAGATCGGTGACCAGGCAGAATACGCCCGCTGCCGCCAGATGCTCTCCGACGCGGACCCGGAAAGCGTGGCAAAGCTTCTACCCTAACGAGGTATGACGCGAATCAACCAGGCCACCAAGCTCCTTCTCGCAGTTCCGGCGGCGCTCGCGATTGCGTCGTGCAGCGCCACGGAAGACACGACAGCGGACACAGCTGCCAATACCGGCGGGATGGCGCCAACCGTCACCGCATCCATAGGCGGTGACGGGGCAGAGACGGTGACCCAGGAACGCCCCCAGGAAAAGACCGTCACCGAGACTGTCGCGCAGCCACCAGCCGGCGAGGCCGCGCCTCCTGCCGCAGCAGCACCCGAGGGCGACAATTGCGCTAACCTGCCCTCCGACCCACGAAAGCAGTACGCCACCGGCACCGCCCCGGGCCGCATGCCGGCGGATGACGGGTCTGACTACAACTACTGGATCGAAGACATCGACAATCAGTACGACCCGTGCGCACCGCTGAGCTGGATCACCTTCAAGGGCTCGCTCGGCGATGAGAACGGGCCGCAGGGCCTCGCGGGATCGATCGCGGACGGGTTGGCGCTGTACGTCGACGGCGAACCGGCGAGCGAGGTGAAACTCTTCGGACAGATCGACCAAATCACGCCGCTAGAAAACGGCGGCGCCACAGTTGCGTGGTCGGAGCGCGGCCAATTCACCGCCGACGGTTTTGTCAACCACTACTCCGCCGACATCCGTCCGGCGAACGGCGGCATTGAAGCCGTCTCGGGAGACACCGAGAAATTCTACGAAAACTGGCACTACCCCGTCGGGTATTTGCTCGGGACGTACGACTAATAAGGCACAGGCTCCGAGCCGTTTACCCGCCAGATGGCCCGCAACGCGCGACCGCCCCGGTCCCGCGTGCTGCGGGCCGGGGCGGTGGGGCGCTTGAGACGTCGATAAGCAAAACGCGCTTAGGCGTGCTTCTCCTCGACGCGCTTGATGGCCTCGTCGGCCACCATCTCCTGGATGCCCATGTCCAGCTCGGAGGTGAAGCCGACGCAGGAGCAGTTGATCTCGCCGAGGACGTAGGTGTCCTCGCCGGTCTCGTCGTCGTCGGCGAGCATGAAGTCCGCGGTCCAGATCAGCGGGATGTTGTCGCCGCCGAGGTTCTCAGCGATGACCGGGCGGGCCTCGGCGAACATGTCGACGAGCTCCTGCCACTCCTCCGGCTTCTGGTAGGTGTACTTCGCGCCGGAGAACAGGGTTGCGGAGAACGCGTCGCCGCCCTCGGCCGGCTTCTTGTGCACGACGAAGACCGGGTGCGGGCCGACGAGCAGGATGCGGATTTCGCCCTCGACGATGCGCGGCATGAAGCGCATGTCCACGAGCATGCCGTTGTCGCCGACGATGTACTGGTCGCAGAAGTCCATGAACTCGCCCAGCTCGCGGTCCTCGGTGTGGTTGTCCACGGCCTCGGTGCACTTGAGCTTGGTGTCCAGCGGCAGGGCGGTGCCCGGCTCGACGGACTCGGCCAAAGACTCGTCGGCAAGACGCACGCGCCAGATGCCGGAACCGGTGGAACCGCGGTTCTGCTTGAGCACGCGCTCGCCGTAGGACAGGGACTTCGGGAAGGTGTTGTGGAACTCCTCCACGTCGTAGTACGCGGCGGTATCTTCCGGCACAAGGTCGGTCTTGTTCAGCTTGACCAGGGCGTCCTTGGCGCCGTAGGAGATCATCTCCTGCGGGGTGGACATGCCCACCAGGCCGGCCTCGGACAAGCGGGTAAGCAGGTCGAAGTAGCCCTGCTCGCCGCCCGGGATGTTGCCCGGGTTCACGCGGGAGATGTAGGCGTCGAAGTTCTCGGAAACGTAGGTGAACAGGTCGTCTGCCCACTCCGGGCGGAAGTAGACAACCTCGGAGTGCCAGCCCTTTTCCTTGATGGCGTTAACGATGGGCATGGTGTCCTTGCGGTGTCCGTCGAAGGACTTGTCGGAGCCGCCTTCGACCTCGAAGACAACAATCGCCTTGTGCACGGTTGGTCCCTTTCATGGTTCACGCCCCGCGCCACACACATACCGGTGCCGCCGGGGCTGGTCAGATACCCAGAACAAACGGGCCGTAACCTGTGTGTTCCTACCTCCGACTTTAACCGGCGGCAGTGAGTTCCACCGGACGAGCGATTTGATAGTGTGCAAGTTCACACCGCCGTATTTCTCGGCCAAACACATCAAGCTCCCTGCATTCGTTTCTGTATCGTTGACGGTGGTTTTGCACACCGTTGTTGCAGATGTTGCACACCGCACACGAGCGAGAAGAAAGGTTGCCGCCATGGGCATCGAGCTCGACGACACCCCGCAGTTCCAGCAGTACGCGCACCCCGAAAAGTTCGTTTCCGCGGCGTGGCTGTCCGCCCGCCTGGGCGTGCCGGGGTTGAAGGTCGTGGAAAGCGACGAGGACGCGTTCCTCTACGACATCGGCCACATCCCCGGCGCAGTCCGCATCGACTGGAAGCAGGATTTGAACGACCCGCTGGTGCGCGACTTCATCGACGGCGAGGCGTTTGCGGAACTGATGCGCTCGCGCGGCATCAACCGCGACGACACTGTGGTGGTCTACGGCGACTCCTCCAACTGGTGGGCCGCCTACACCGCGTGGGTGTTCGAGCTGTTCGGCCACCCGGACGTGCGGCTTCTCGACGGCGGACGCGACGCCTGGATGGGTGAAGAGCGCGACACGTCTTTCGTGGTGCCGGAGTACCCGCGCTCGGACTACCCGGTGGTTCAGCGCGAGGATGCGCCCTTCCGCGCGTTCGCGTCCGAGTTGCTGGAGCACACGCCGACACAGCTTATCGACGCCCGCCCCGCCCCCCTCTACCTGGGCGAAGACCCGGATCCTGAGTCCTGCTCCGCGCCGTCGCTGCGCCAGGGCCACATCCCGGGCGCGGTGAACGTGCCGTGGGGCCGCTCAGTGTTCCCCAACGCGCGCTTCCGCTCTCTGGAGGACATCCAGGCGATCTACGCCGACTTCGACAAGGACGCCGAGACGGTGGTGTACTGCCAGCTCGGCGAGAGCTCCTCGCACACGTGGTACGTGCTCAAGCACATCCTGGGCTTCACCAACGTCGCGCTCTACGACGGTTCCTGGGCCGAGTGGGGCAACATGGTGCGCATGCCGGTTGTCAAGGGCGACGCGCCCGAAAACGCTGCTGAATAAGCGCGTCGGCGCGGTGGCGCTGTAACATGGTTCGGCGTTTGTCCGACGTTTCTAACGGTTTGTTTTTCCGATTGTAAGGACGGGATTGCTTCGTGCCTACCACTGCAGCGACTAAAGACCTGCCGAACAGCGTGACCAAGGTGCTGGTGGCCAACCGCGGCGAGATCGCCGTGCGTGTCATCCGCGCGTGTGTGGACGAGGGCATCGCGTCTGTCGCCGTGTACGCCGAGCCGGACGCGGACGCGCCGTTTGTGCAGCTTGCCGACGAAGCCTTCGCGCTCGGCGGTTCGAGCGCGACTGAGAGCTACCTGGACATGGACAAAGTCCTCGCTGCGGCGGAGAAGTCCGGTGCGGACGCGATCCACCCGGGCTACGGCTTCCTGTCCGAAAACGCGGAGTTCGCGCAGCAGGTTATCGACGCTGGCCTGACCTGGATCGGCCCCTCCCCCGAAGCGATCGCCGCGCTGGGCGACAAGGTCACCGCCCGCCACATCGCCGAGGCCGCGCAGGCCCCGATGGCGCCGGGCACGAAGGACCCGGTCGCCGGCGCGGACGAGGTTGTCTCCTTCGCCGAAGAGCACGGCTTGCCGGTGGCGATTAAGGCCGCGTTCGGCGGCGGCGGTCGCGGCATGAAAGTCGCCTACACGCTCGAAGAGATCCCGGAGCTGTACGAGTCCGCCACCCGCGAGGCCACCGCGGCGTTCGGCCGTGGCGAGTGCTTCGTGGAGCGCTACCTGGATAAGGCCCGCCACGTGGAGGCCCAGGTGCTGGCGGATCAGCACGGCAACGTCGTGGTCGTGGGCACCCGCGATTGCTCCCTGCAGCGCCGTTTTCAAAAACTTGTGGAGGAGGCCCCGGCACCGTTCCTCACCAACGAGCAGCGCGAGCGCATCCACGCCAGCGCCAAAGCCATTTGCCGCGAGGCCGGGTACTTCGGCGCCGGCACTGTGGAGTACCTGGTCGGCTCCGACGGCCTGATCTCCTTTTTGGAGGTCAACACCCGCCTGCAGGTGGAGCACCCCGTCACCGAGGCCACCACCGGCATCGACCTGGTGCGTGAGCAGTTCCGCATCGCCCGCGGGGAGCCTTTACTTTTCGACGGCGATCCCGCCGCCCACGGCCACGCCATCGAGTTCCGCATCAACGGCGAGGACGCGGCCGCGAACTTCATGCCGGCGCCGGGCACGGTCACCGCCTACGCTGAACCGGCGGGCCCTGGCGTGCGCGTGGATTCCGGCGTGCGCGCTGGCTCCGTGGTGGGCGGCCAGTTCGACTCGATGCTGGCCAAGCTGATCGTCACAGGCCGCACCCGCCGGGAGGCGATCGAACGCGCCCGCCGCGCTCTCGGCGAGTACGTCGTGGCCGGGTTCCCCACCGTGATCCCGTTCCACCAGGCCATGCTGAACAACCCGGCGTTTGTCGGCGACGAGGACGGCTTCAGCGTCTACACCCGCTGGATCGAGGAGGAGTGGGACGGCGAGCTGCCGTCTACCCCGGCAACCGACGGGGACGCGGACACCGGGGCCCCCGCCCGCCGCACCTTCGCCGTGGAGATCGACGGCCGCCGCATCGAAGTCGCCCTGCCCGAGGAACTCGTCGCGGCGGGCCCGGCCAAGCGCAAGCCGAAGAAGCGCCGCGCGAACAAGGCAGCCGTCTCCGGCGACGCCGTCGCCTCCCCCATGCAGGCCAGCGTGATCAAGGTCAACGTGGAGGAAGGCCAGGAGGTCGCCGAGGGCGACGTGCTACTGGTGCTGGAAGCGATGAAGATGGAAAACCCGGTGAAGGCCCACAAGGCCGGCGCCGTGACCGGCTTGGCCGCCGAGGTTGGCGGCCAGGTGAACAAAGGCGCCGTGCTGATGGAGCTGAAGTAACCCTTCCGCTAGGAGCCCCAAGCCTGCATGATCCGCAGCGCGGGCTCGCGGTACTGCGGCGGCAGTGCGCCGACAATTTGCGGCACCGTGAACAGCACCCCGGCGAGGGCGACGAGCACGATCGCGGTGATTCCCACCGCGCTCATATCCGAGCTGCCGCCGTTATTGACCTGCTCTGACTTGCCTCCGGGCACCGCCGTTTCGTGCACCACCGGGGTGGTGATCCGCTTCGCCTGCGCCAGCAGCTCCAGTTCCTCTTCAGGGCTCACCTGCGGGCCGTTGACGGGTACGGAGCTGCGGTTGAGCCGGGCCTGCTCCCCTTTGCTGCCCACCGCCATGCTCACGCCGGTGTAGATGGACAGAAAACCTTTGCCTTCCACCCACACCGGGCCGCCGGAATCGCCGGGCTTGCCAGACGGGCCGTCCCAGTAAAGGTTGTTGCCGATGGCGCCTGCGAAGCTGCCGCATGTGGTCTTTTTACTGGTGCCGCCGTACACGCACACCGGGTCGCCCGAGCGCATCAGCGACGGTGCCACCACCTCGTCGCCGGTGATCCCGTTTTCGCCCAGCTTCACGCCGTCGGCCCAGCGGATCACGCCCCAGTCGTTGGCGGTGCCCTCGTCCGCGTTCATCGCCGACGACGGGTGGAACGTGCCGGAGGCGCGGAACCCCTCCCCCGCCACAATGGCGCGGTCGCCTTTTTCACCGCAGTGCCCGGCGGTGTAGCTGACGTTTTGGCCCCGGTCGTTGAACGCGATGGTGCAGCGGCCTTTGCCCACAACGTCAACCAAGTCGCCCTGGGCCACTATGGGGGTGGCGTCCGATGCAGCCCCGGTGGTTGGCGCGGCGTCGTTGACCACGGGCGCTGCCACGGCGTATGCCGGGGTTGCGGCGAGGGCCAGGGCGGTGGACGTCGATAGGCAAATGCGTCGAAGCATGGCAAAAGATTAACGTGGTGCGCATGGATTACACACCTGAGTTCCAACTGCGCGAGGCCACGGAGTCCGACCGCACCTATCTGCGGCGGCTAAATTACCTCGCCGACGTCTTTGGCGACGAGGAAGGCGACGTTGGCTACAGCGAGCGCGAAGGCGCCGAGGCGTATGTGGGCCAGTGGGACCCGGAGCGCGAAAGCGGCATCGTCGCATTCGACCAATTCGACGTGCCTGCAGGTGGCGTGTGGTTGCGGTACTGGCAATCGCCTGACGACGGCCACGCGAACCTCGCCCCCAACATCCCCGAAATCGCCATCGCGGTGGAAAACCGCTACGCCGGAAATCGGCTCGCGGTACGGCTTTTGCAGGCCGCAGTGGAACTGGCCAAGCGCCAGGGCGCACCCAAGGTGGCGCTGTGGGTGGACCCGGACAACGACCGGGCGCGCCACCGCTACGAGAAGTTCGGCTTCGCAAACGTCGACGGCGAAGACGACGTCATGGTCGTCGACGTGGACGACTTCACGGTGTAACGCGTCGGCACCACCGTGCTCGACGCCTGATCGGCTAGTTCCCCCGCGGTTTGTCGGCGCGGAACTAGCAGATCACGCTGGTATTGCCACTCGTTTCCAACACCACCTGCGAGAATACAAAGTTGGACACTTGATCTGCTAGTTACATTTTTAGGCGAACTAGCAGATCCGCAAAACCCCGGACCGCAAAGCAAACACCGCGCGGCCGCTCAACGGTCCGCGCGGTGCTGACAACGCACGCCCGCCTAGGCGATAACCACCACCAGGTCGCCACCTTCCACCTTGGTCGGCTGGGTGAACGCGACGCGCTCGATCGTGCCGTCCTTGGTGGCCGAGATCGCAGCCTCCATCTTCATCGCCTCGATGGAGGCCACCGGATCGCCGGCCTTGACCTCGTCGCCCTCCTTGACGGTGACGGTGACGGCACCGGCGAACGGGGCTGCCACGTGGCCCGGGTTCGAGGAATCTGCCTTCTCCACCTCGGCCACGGTGGACTCGGCGGACTCGTCGCGCACAGTGATCGGGCGGACCTGGCCGTTGACGGTGAGGATGACCTGGCGCATGCCCTTTTCGTCCGGCTCGCCCACGGCGTCGAGGCTGACCACCAGCGGCGGGCGGTTCTCGTCGATCTCGCCGTACCAGATCATGGTCTCCTCGCCCTCTTCGAGGCCGTAGAAGAACGTCTTGTCGCCGAGCTGGTCAGTGATGCCGTAGGTGCGCAGGTGCTCCTGGTACTCCGCGTACTGCTTCGGGAAGAGCAGCTTGTCCAGGGCGGCGCGGCGGGTGTCGTGGTCCTCGGAGGCAAGGTCCACGGCCAGTTCCTCCGGCACCTTGACGGTGTGGTCGACCTCGGAGCGGTTCTCAAGCGCCTGGTCGCGCAGCAGCGGCCAGCCGCCCGGAGGCGTGCCCAGCTCGCCCTGCAGGAAGCCGATGACGGATTCCGGGATGTCGTACTTGCGCGGGTTCTCGGCAAACTCCTGCGGGCTGACACCCTGGCCCACCAGCTGCAGCGCCAGGTCGCCGACGACCTTGGAGGACGGGGTCACCTTGGTCGGGCGGCCGAGGATCTCGTTGACGCCGGCGTAGTAGTCCTCGATGAGCTCGAAGCGGTCCTCCAGACCCAGCGCCTTAGCCTGCGTGCGCAGGTTGGACAGCTGACCGCCCGGGATCTCGTGCTTGTACACGCGGCCGGTCGGGCCCGGGATGCCGGACTCGAACGGGGCGTAGACCTGGCGCACGGCCTCCCAATAAGGCTCCATGTCAAAGACGGCCTGCAGGTCAATGCCGGTGTCGCGCTCAGTCTGCGCGAATGCGGCGACGAGCGCGGACATGGACGGCTGGGAGGTGGTGCCCGCCAGCGGCGCAGATGCCACGTCGACCACGTCGGCGCCGGCGTTTGCGGCCGCCAGGTAGGTGGCCAGCTGGCCGCCGGCGGTGTCGTGGGTGTGCACGTGCACCGGCAGGTCGAAGCGCTCGCGCAGCGCGGTGACCAGCTTGGCGGCGGCTGCCGGGCGCATCAGGCCCGCCATGTCCTTGATGGCCAGGACGTGGGCGCCCGCCTCGACGATCTTCTCGGCGAGGTTGAGGTAGTAGTCCAGCGTGTACAGGTCTTCCGCCGGGTCCATCAGGTTGCCGGAGTAGGCCATGGCCACCTCAGCGACGGTGGTGTTGGTCTCCAGCACCGCCTCGATGGCCGGGCGCATCTGGGAGACATCGTTGAGCGCGTCGAAGATGCGGAAGATGTCGATGCCGGAAGTGGCTGCCTCACGCACGAATGCCTTGGTCACAGAGTCCGGGTACGGGGTGTAGCCCACGGTGTTGCGGCCGCGCAGCAGCATCTGGATGTTCACGTTCGGCATTGCCTCGCGCAGCTCGTCCAGGCGCATCCAGGGCGACTCGTGCAAAAAGCGCATGCCCACGTCGTAGGTGGCGCCGCCCCATGCCTCCACGGAGGTCAGCTGCGGGGTGAGGTGGCCGACGTGCTTCGCCGCAGCGACCAGGGTGTTGGTGCGGATGCGGGTGGCCAGAAGCGACTGGTGTGCGTCGCGGAAGGTGGTCTCGGTGACACCCAGCTCGGCCTGGTTGCGCAGCTTCTCCGCCCACTTTTTCGGGCCGAGTTCGAGCAGCTCGTCGCGGGAGCCGCGCGGCAGGTCGCCGTAGTTCGCCTCCGGCAGCTTCTTCGACGGGCGGATGTTGGTCGGGCGCGGGCCGTTGGGCTGGTTCACCGTCACTGACGCCAGGTAGTTGAGGATCTTGCCGGCATCGTCGGCGGCGGCCGGAGCCTCGAGCAGTTTCGGGTGGTCCGCGATGAAGCCGGTGTTGATGCGCTCGTTGCGGAACTCCGGCTCGGACAGCAGGGCGCGCAGGAAGCCGATGTTGGTGGACAGGCCGTTGATGGTGAACTCGTTCAGGGCGCGCAGCGCGCGGTCCACCGCCACCTGGAAGTTGCGGCCGCGGCAGGTCATCTTCACCAGCAGCGAGTCAAAGTTCGGGGTGATGGTGGTGCCGACGGCCACGTTGCCGTCGAGACGCACACCCGCACCGCCCGGGGAGGCGTAGCCGGTGACCACGCCGGAATCCGGGCGGAAGCCGTTGGCCGGGTCCTCGGTGGTGATGCGGCACTGCAGGGCGGCGCCGTTGACCTCGATGAGGTCCTGGGTGAGGTGGATCTGCTCCAGCTTCGCGCCAGCGGCGATGTACATCTGGTTTTTCACAATGTCGATGCCGGTGACCTCTTCGGTCACGGTGTGCTCGACCTGCACACGCGGGTTCATTTCAATGAACACGTGGTTGCCCGCCTCGTCCACGAGGAACTCGACGGTGCCGGCGCCTTCGTAGTTGATCTCCTTGCAGAAGTTCACCGCGTCCTGGCAGATGCGCTGGCGCTGCTCTTCGGTGATGTGCTGCGCCGGAGCGATCTCCACGACCTTCTGGTGGCGGCGCTGCACGGAGCAGTCGCGCTCAAACAGGTGCACGACGTTGCCGTGCGAGTCGGCCATGACCTGCACCTCGATGTGCTGCGGGCGGATCACTGCGCGCTCGATGTAGACGTTCGGGTCGCCGAACGCGGCCTCCGCTTCGCGGGAGGCTTCAGCAGCAAGCTTCTCGACGTCCTCCGGTCGCTCAATAAAGCGCATACCGCGACCGCCACCGCCCGCAACCGCCTTGACGAAGACGGGGAACTCGAAGTCCTTGGCGTACTCAGCCAGCTGCTTCGGGTCGTCGGACGGCTCGGAGTCCTTCAGCACCGGCAGGCCGGCGCGCTCCGCGGCCTGGACGGCGGCGGACTTATCGCCGGTCAGGTCCAGGGTTTCGGGGCTGGGGCCGATGAACTTAATGCCGTTGTCGCGGCAGGCGCGTGCCAGGTCGGCGCGCTCGGAAAGGAACCCGTAGCCCGGGTAAATCGCGTCCGCGCCGGTTTGCTTCGCGGCGCGGATGATTTCATCGATGTCCAGGTATGCCTTCACCGGCTGGCCCGGCTCGCCAATCTGGACGGCCTCGTCCGCGAACGGGCGGTGGAAGGAGTTGCGGTCCTCGCGGGGGTAGACGGCGACGGTCTTCGCGCCGGTCTCAAACGCTGCACGGAAGGCACGCACGGCAATTTCGCCACGGTTGGCCACCAGGATCTTGTTGAAGGTGGGCAGGTCGTGAAGCGGGAGATTATCCGGGTTCATCGGTTGCCTTTCACAAAGGAAGTTTTTGCGGTCATAGGGCTAGGACAAGTTTAATACAGATCACATCAATTTCGGGGCACTTTGGGGGACAATGTGGGGGTGGAAAAACGCGGGCCGTCGACAAGCGACAGCCCGCGTTTCGGGGGTAGTGCGACTTAACGCTCGATGTACTAGTCCAGGACTAGTCCAGGTCGGTGTTGGTGACCAGGCGGCGCGCGGCCTCCGTGATCGAGCCGGACAGCGACGGGTACACCGCCATGGAGCCGGCGAGCTGGCGCACGGTGAGGTTGTTGGCCACCGCGATGGTCACCGACAGAATCAGCTCGGACGCGGTCGGCGCGACGATCACGCCACCGAGCACCTGGCCCGAGCCCTTGCGGGCGAAGATCTTGACAAAGCCGTACTGCAGCGAACGCATCTTCGCGCGCGGGTTGGTTGCCAGCGGCAGCTTGTAGATGTCGGCGTCGACCTCGCCGTCGCGGATCTGCTGCTCCGTCACGCCCACCGCGGCGATCTCGGGGCGGGTGAACACGGCGTTACCCACCGTCTTCAAACGGATCGGGGTGACGCCCTCGCCAAGTGCGTGATCTACCGCGATGCGGCCCTGCTGGGCGGCCACGGACGCCAGCGGCATCAGGTCCGTGCAGTCGCCGGCGGCGTAGATGCCCGCCACGTTGGTGCGCGAAACCCGGTCCACGTGGATGTGGCCGGACGGGGTGACCTCCACGCCGGCGGCCTCCAGGTTGAGGTCGGCGGTGTTCGGGATGGAGCCGATGGACATCATCACGTGCGAGCCCTCGATGGCGCGGCCGTCGGTAGTGTGCACGACCACGCCTTCGCCGGTGTTTTCCACGCGCTCCACGCGGGCGTGCTTTTCCAGCTGCACGCCGCGGTCCGCCAGCACGTCCTCGAGCACGTCGGCGGCGTCGGCGTCGTCGTGAGGCAGGATGCGGTCGCGCGAGGCCACCATGGTCACCTTCACCCCCAGCTCGGCAAAGGCGGAGACGAACTCCGCGCCGGTAACGCCGGAGCCGACCACGATCAGGTGCGTCGGCAGGTCCTTCAGGTCGTACATCTGGCGCCAGTTCAGGATGCGCTCGCCGTCCGGCTCAGCCCCCTTAAGCACGCGCGGGCTCGCGCCGACGGACACGAGCACCATGTTGCAGGTGAGCGTCTCCGTCGAGCCGTCGGAAGTTTCGACCTCGATGTTGTGGGTGGTGTGGCCCTTCTGCTCGTCCGCAAACCGTGCGCGGCCCTCGATGAAGCGCACGCCGCCCTGCTCCAACTGCGCACGGATGTCGTCCGACTGCTTGCCGGCAAGCACCTTCACACGATCGTTGAGCGCCAGCAGCGACAGCTTCGAATCTCCCAGCGCGTGGCTCAAGCCCATATCGTCCGCGCGGCGCAGGTCGTTTTTGATGTTCGCGCCAGCAATAAAGCTTTTCGACGGCACGACGTCCTCCCGGATCGCCGAGCCGCCCGCGCCGCTGTCCTCGACAATGGTGATGTCCGCACCGTACTTGGACGCCATCAGCGCAGCCTCGTAGCCGCCCGGGCCTCCACCGATGATGACAATCTTCTTGGACAAAACAGCACTCCTCATGGGTCGGGTGACGGGAACCAAACTGGGAGACAGTCTACCCAGATAACTCCTATTCTTCGCCCGGGCGGAAGTACTCCTCCACGATAGAGCCGAACAGCCGCACGCCAACCCCGATCGCGCGCTCGTCCACGTTCAGGTTGCCCTGGTGCAGGTCCTGGTACTCACCCTCCCCGCCCCAGGCGCCGAGGCGCATCATCGCACCCGGCACATGCTCGAGGTACCAGGAGAAATCCTCGCCGCCGCTGGACTGCGGGGCGGCCACCACCGACTGCGGGTCCACCGCACGGGCGGCTTCGACGGCCAGGGCGGTCGCGGCGTCGTCGTTAAGTACCGGCGGCACCCCGCGGATGTAGTCCAGGTGATAGGTGCAGCCCGTGGGCGCGACGATGAGGTCGATGAGGTCTGTCAGCAGGTCCTCGTTCTGGCGCCAGGTGGTGATGTCGGCGGTGCGCAGCGTGCCTTCGAGCAACCCGCGCTTCGGAATCGCGTTGGCGGCATCCCCCGCCTCCGCGTGGCCGAATACCAGCACAGTTCCGGTGCGCGGGTCCACCCGGCGCGACAACAGACCGGGCAGCTGGGTGATCAGCGCGCCCATGGCATAGACCACGTCCGCGGTCAGCTGCGGGCGCGAAGTGTGCCCGCCGGGGCCGTGGACCTCGATGCGGATCACATCGGACGCCGAGGTGATCGCGCCGGCACGCACGCCGATCTCGCCGACCTTGATGTGCGGCTCGGCGTGCACGGCGTAAATAGCCCCGACGCCCTCGAGCGCGCCCCACCTAATCACGTCCAGCGCGCCGCTGCCCATGACTTCCTCAGCGGGCTGGAAGATGATCCGCACCGGGTTTTCCAACTCCACCGTTGACAGCGCACAGGCGAGCGCCAGGGCGACGGTGGTGTGGATGTCGTGGCCGCAGGAGTGGGACACGCCCGGATTGGAGGACGCGAAGCTCAAGCCCGTCTGCTCCGCCACGCGAAGCGCATCGATGTCCGCGCGAAACGCCAGGCGCTTGCCTTCCGCGGGCCCCAAGTCCACGTACAAGCCAGTGCCCGGGAAACGCACCGGGTGCAGGCCATAACTTTCCAGTGTTTCCACGAGGAAGTCGGTAGTGGCGACTTCCTCGTTGGACAACTCCGGGTGGGAGTGGATGTGGCGGCGCCAGCCAATCACGCGCTCCTGATTGTCAGTGAACCAGCAGTCCACCGCGGCGGCGATTCCGGCGTTTTCCACGTGCGCTCCCTTTTATCCAGCTTCGGCTATCAGTTTTTGCTGACATGAGTGTACGCGCACCGCCCACAAAGTAGACAAAGCGGTGCGGTGGAGGTTGACGCGGACCGCTAGAACGCGGGTGTGCCCTGCGGAGCACCGCGGCGCAGATACGTGTCGTGGAACCTTGCGGTGTCCTGCGCGCTGCGCGGCCACTGGAACCTGATAGGTGCAGGTGCTTGCGAATCCCTCATTGGGAAACGGCCCTCGACGTTTTCGGCCGCGCCGGGCAGAAGCGCCGCCGGCGGCACCTGCAGCGCTGAAGCCAGCCGGTAGCAGGTACTCAAGGTGGGGTCGGCCACCTTGGAGTTGTAGTCGTTGCGCTCCAAGTTCGAAATCAGCGAGCGCGACACGCCCGCCAGCTCCGCGAGGCGCGTTTGGCTCAGCCCCCGCATGAGTCGGATGGCGCGCACGCGCTCCCCCAGCCCGAGTGCGTAGCTCGCCCAGTGCGATTGTGGCAGTACTTCCCCCATAGTCTTTCCCCCCGTGTGTCGGCGCTCCCCTAAAGCGGTCCACTGTCTATGCCACGCAATGTAGCGCGCAATGTGCGGGCGCGCTACCGGTGGGACGTCGACAAGCTTAAAGCTCGATGTTGCGCGGGCCGTAGAGGCGGTCTCCGGCATCGCCCAGGCCGGGGACGATGTAGGCGTCTTCGTTGAGCGCCGGGTCGAGGGTGGCGGTGACCAGGCGCACCGGGCCGCCGTGAGCCTCGAGCTTGTCCACGCCCGGCTGGGCCGAGACCATGCAGATGCAGGTGATGCTGTCCGCTCCGCGCTCCACCAGCAGGTCGATAGCGTGAATCAGCGAACCGCCGGTGGCCAACATCGGATCCACCAGGAACACGGGCTGGCCGGACAGGTCTTGCGGCAGAGCCTCCAGGTAGGGCACCGGCTCGTGCGTCTTTTCGTCGCGGGCAAGCCCGATGAAGCCCACCTGCGCGTCCGGGATCATGAACAGCGACGGGTCCACCATGCCCAGGCCCGCGCGGATGATCGGCACGATAATCGGCGGGGTGGCCAGGCGCGCGCCGCGGGCGGTGGCGACGGGGGTTTCGGTGTCAAACTCCTCCACCTCAAGGTCACGCGCCGCTTCGTAGATGAGCATCGCGCCCAGGTCCGCCAGCGCCGCGCGGAACGCTGCGTTGTTGGAGCGTTTGTCGCGCATGATGGTCAGGCGGGACGCGGCGAGGGGGTGGTTGACAACCGTGATATCCATGCCGGCCATGCTAGTTCACTCGGCGGGCCGCGAAAATATTTTCCCCCTCGAGGGAACCGGGGCGGTGTTTTCAGCGTCCAATGGCCATGACTGTATTTCACATTGACTCCGCTGCCGTATCCTCCATGACCGATTCGCTGCGCGACGACGCAGCACGATTGCAATTGCTTAACGACGTCTCCGTGCCCGGTACCTGGCCCCTCGGCGAATTCAGTGCCGCGGTGACCGAGTCCATCGCCAAAGCGAACACGGACGCTGAAGCACTGCGCGCCGAGGCCCACCGCATCGCAGACGTGATGGACCTTGCGGTGGATGCCGCCGCAGCCGTAGACACCTGCACCTGCCGGAAGCTGGGTGCCGCGCTATGAACTCCCTGAAGACAGGTTTTGACAACGCATTCGACCTGTTAAACCGCATTGCGGACAGACAAGGCGAAAGCGGTAACCGCATGCTTAGCGGCAGCCTGGACGTGCACGGCACCGCCAGCATGCTGGCGAGACTTCTCCCCTTCGACCTGCCTACCCTGCCGGGCTTCGGGATGCCGGATTTCAAGGACTTCGACCCTCTGGCCGCAGTGGCCAACACGTCCGGGGCATCACGGGTGGGCGCCGCGGCGGATCTTGCGGACTACCGCGCAACGATCAGCGACGGGGTGCTGCGCGGCGGTGTGCTGATCGGCACCGCGGCATTTGATCTGATCACCATCGCCGGAGCGCTCATCAACAAGGCGATGGCGGCGCCGGCGATCGCTACCTCGCCAGCGGGCCTGTTCGGTGCCGCCGCCTACGTGGCCGGGATCATCGCCGACGCAATCAACGAGGCCACGCAGGTGCTCAACGCTTTGGAGAAGGATCTGCGGGCCATCGCGGACACGCTTACCTCCGCCACCTCCGCCGCGTTGGACCGCGTCATGCCCGGCGCCGGCCCGGCGGCCGAGAAGGCCCACGGGGAGCTGCAACGCCTGTCCTCCCTGGTTGCACCTGCGGCACCAGCCGGACTATCGACGCCTGAGCCCGCGCCACCGACGGTGAGACCGGCCTCCGCCGTCGCCCCGCCACCACCGCCGGAGCCTGCCGCAGCGGCTGCCCCGCCGCCGGAGCCTGCTCCGGCGCACGAGGAGGGATCCGCTGTCGGCGCCGCCGCCGTCGAAGCCGCGAAAAGCCAGATCGGCACACCCTACGTGTGGGGCGGGGCCGCACCGGGCGGCTTCGACTGCTCCGGGCTGACCTCCTGGGCGTACGGGCAGGCAGGGCTGGAAATCCCGCGCGTCGCCGCGGACCAGACCGTGGGCAGGCAGGTGTCGTACCAGGAGCTGCAGCCGGGGGATCTGGTGTTGTGGTCCGGCCACGCCGCCATGTACGCGGGAGACGGGATGATGATCGAGGCGGGCAGCCCCGTGCAGATGAACCCTGTGCGCACAGAGAATCTGGGCATGACCTTCCGCGGATTCTGGAGGCCGACCGGCTAAAGTTTCCCGCATGACTACGCGCGCGATTCTCCCCGTCAAGATCTCCCTGACCGAGGGCGACTTCTACACCCTGTGGGCACCCACCTGGAAGGAAAAGGGCGCCGAGTGGCAGGCCTTCCTCGGCGACGACCAAGCCGTGCTGGCCTTCCACTCCCCCGAGGAACTCTTGGCCTACTTGGAAGCGACCAACGCCCACGACCTGGCGGACCACCCGAAGTGGCAGCAGTTCCAGGCCCAGGGCGACGACCGCGTGGTGCCGAACGACAAGCAGTATTTCGACATCATCGGTGCGCCCGAGTTTTTGGCCGGCCGCCCGAGCCACGAAAACGTCTCGCGCCTGTCGCGGGTGTTCCAGATCTCCCGCTCGCTGGCGGACGTTGCCTCCGCCGAGCAGGCGCAGATCTTCTTCGCCTCCCACTCCATCCTGGGCAACGTCAACCGCGGCTCCGACCACTACGCGGGCGAAAACGGCCTGTCCGAGTGGTCCGGCGTCGGACGTGTTGTACTGGCGAACTGGGAGAATGTGGTCAAGTCGTTGGATGAGTCTGTGCGTGTCGTCGATACGCATCAGCTCGACGCCGAGCGCGTCGCAGCCGCCGGCACCGCCATCGCCGCCGCCACCGAAGCCCGCGCCGCGGCCGCTGAGCAGGCACGCGCGGACGAAGAGGCGCGCGCCGCCGCGGAAGATCCCTACGACTCCTCCCCGTGGGGCCGCGCAGGCATCGACCCGGTGAAGATCTCCATCCAGGGCCAGAGCGTGTACACGCTGCGCACCTACCTGCGCGGCGCCCCGGTGTTTTTGGGCAAGTACGGCGAGATCATCACCTTCCCCTCCGCCAAGCACCTGGGCCGCTGGATCCTGGAGCACGACGACCACGACCTGGCGGGCGTGTCCACCTGGCAGGACCTCATCGACACCGCCAACGCTGGCGAGCTGAAGGTGGAGGTCCACCCGGACAACTCCTACTCCTTCAACGGCCTCGCCGCCGACATCAACAAGGGCCCCGACGCCGTGGACACCGCACAGATGTCCAAGGCTTACGAGCTGCTCGCAGATGCCGCGGACTGGGCGCAGGACGACTCGCTGAACTCCCTGCTTCTGGCCAACCCGCGCATGCAGGACTACCTGGCGTACATGCTCGGCTCCACCCGCGCCGCAGGCTACGTGCCGTCGGCACCGTTTACCGATAAGGCGGATGCCTGGACCGAGATGGAAAACCAGCTGATCAAGCGCTTCTCCAAGTTCTAAGCCGTTTCGCCGTTCGCCCCCAGGGCATGCCGACATGCCCGGCAAACGTGCGACTTTTACAATTCACTCATGTCAGTGGACCAGGTCGACCCGCTCATCAGCTCCATTTATCACTGGATGGACATCTCCGGCGTGCTGCTGATGGGCATCATCGGCGGCACGCTCGCCCGCCAGCTCGGCTACGACATCGTGGGCTTCTTCTTCATCGCCATGCTCTCCGCCTTAGGTGGCGGCATGCTGCGCGACGTGCTGATCAACCAGGGCACCGTCGCCGCGATGAGCCAGCCGGAGTACCTCATCTTGGCGTTCACCGGCGCGCTGATCGCCCGGTTCACCTACTTCAAGGGCAAAGCCTGGGAGATGTTGCAGTCCCACGGCGACGCGCTGGTGTCCTCCCTGTGGGCAGCCACCGGCGCATCCAAGGCCATCCAGTACGGCCTGCCGGTGCTGCCCACCATCATGATGGGCGTGTTCACCGCCACCGGCGGCGGCATGATCCGCGACGTGGTCACCGGCCGTGAACCCAGTGTGTTCGGCGGTAACCAGCCCACCGTCATCCCGGCAGTGGCGTGCGCGGTGATCATGCTGGTGGGCAACGCCACCGGCTACCCGGCACTCGGCATGGTCATCGGCCCCGTGGCCAGCTTCGCGTTGTTCCTCGCCGGCTACTGGGGCAACTGGCGCGTTTCCACTGACTCCGAGTTCGCGCCGGTGAACACCACAGTGAACATGACGGCCACGCAGGTCGCGCACCTGGCCAAGAAGGCGGAGGACAAGTCGCGCGCGGTGGCCCGCGGGCTGGAGCCGACGCGGGTGCGCTCGTGGCGCCACCGGCAGATGGAAAAGGCGCTGCAGCGCCGCATTGAGGCGGAGATCCGCAAGGGCAAGCGCCCGGCGGAGGCGGTCAGCGACGCGGATGATTTCCTCACCGAGTTCACCACCCAGTTCCCCGCCATCGACGCGGAGATGCTCGCCGAGGCGGTCGGCGCGACGGCGGAGCCGGAGGTTACGGAAGACGAGGGCCTCTTCGACAGCATCGGCGTGGACCTGGCCGGAGATTCCTACGAGGAAGACGCCGCGGAGGAGCCGGACCCGGCCGAGACGGAGGCGATGAACGCGGACATGCTGGATATTATTCTCTCCGACGAGGCTTTGACCGACGAGCTCATCGAGCGGCTCGCGGCCCGCTACGACCAAAAGGAGTCCTAGATGAAGCGTGCGCTCGCAGCAGCGACAGCATTGAGCTTTTGCTTGTCGACGACAGCTCACGCCCAAGACGCCGAAACCCCGACCGAGACCACCTCCCCGGCAGGCCCGACCGTCGGCTATTACGACGAGGGCGGCAACTGGGTCCCGCCCAGCCGTGACCGCGCGCCCGACACCGACAACTGCCCACAGGCCACTTGGCCACCGGAGCCGGTGTCCACTTCCGAGCGCGCCGCCACCTCCCCTGACCCGCTGCCGGTGCTTTTCGACGGCCCCTGCGGCGTGACCTCCGCCGACGGCTACACCACCCCCGACGGCGTAGTCGCCTCCGCCTGGCTGGTCGCCGACTTAGATTCCGGCGACGTGGTGGCGATGAAGGACCCGCACGGTCGCTACCGGCCGGCCTCGATAATCAAGGTGCTGCTGGCACTGACCGTCATCAACGAGCTGCCACTGGACCAGAAGGTCGAAGTCTCCGCCGAATCCGCCGGCCAGGAAGGCTCCGCCGCCGGCATCGGCGAAGGCGGCGACTACACCGTCGAAGACCTGCTCACCGGCCTGCTGCTGTCCTCGGGCAACGACTGCGCCCACGCGCTCGCCCAAGCCCTCGGCGGCGACGAGCTCGCACTCGGCAAGGTCAACGCGCTAGCCAAGAATCTCGGCATGGCCGATACCCGCGCCACCTCCTACTCCGGCCTGGACGGCGCCGGGATGTCCACCTCCGCCTGGGACATGGGCCTGGCCTACACCGCGGCGTTCGCGGACCCCACCTTCGCCCGCATCGTCGACACGGAGCACACCACCTTCCCCGGCTTCGACGATCTGCCGGCGTTCGAGCTGTGGAACGACAACCATCTCTACCTCAACGACCCGGACGGCATCGGCGGCAAGACCGGTTACACCGACGACGCGAACCACACGTTCGTCGGCGCCGTGAACCACGAGGGCCGCCGCCTCGTGGCGGTTGTGCTGGACACCGCGGCCTACGACCACCGCCCCTGGGAGCAGGCGCAGATGCTCTTGCACGAGGCGTATGGGGTGCGAAGCTCCGTCGCAAAGCTTGAGCCTCTCGCTGAGAAGACCACCGTCACCCCAGAAACGACAACGGCCGCCCCCACCCCCGCGCCTGAACGTGCTGGGGAGGAGACGGCCTGGAACCGCTGGTGGTCCTACTTGATTGTGGTGGCCGTACTCGCGCTCGCTGCGCTGGCCACCGCGTTTAGTCTCGGGACAGGAGAGAAACCACGCCGACGCCGATAGCGCCCAGCGCCGCGCCAACCCCCAGCGCCTTGCCGGACGGCTTGGACTCCTCCCTGCCGCGGACCGCGCCGGCGCGGACGTTGATCACGGCCGGCTCCGGCACCTCCGCAGGCGCCAACGCGAGGGATTCCTCGGTGGTGGCGGTCCACGCCGCGACGTAAAGCACCACGCGCCAGATCAGGTACAGCATGACCATCAGGGTGATGATCGGGCCGAAGATCGCGCCCGCCGGGTTGCCGGTGGCCGAGGAAATGACCAGGCCGGCGAACTGCTGCAGAATGGCGAAGATAACCGCACCGAGCAGCGCACCCTTCAAGCCAGACTTGGCCGGGACCTTCGTGCGCGGCATGTACATGTTCACCCACAGCATGACCAGGAAGCTAGCCAGCACGCTGACGAGGAAGCCGACGACCCACACCACAAGGCGCGCGCCTGGGAAGTTGCCGATACCGAGGCGCTCCATCAGGGTGCTGGTCCAGCTGGACACTCCCAGGGCAGTCACTACTGCGGCGACGATGAACAGGACGATCAGCACGATCAGGCCCAGCAGGTCCGCGAGCTTCTTGGTAACAAAGTTGCCGCCCTCGTTCGCATCCACCTTCCACATGGCGGACACGCCGACGCGCAGGTGGTTCATCCAGTTCAAGCCGGACCACAGGGTGGTAAGCAAGCCGATGCCGGCAACTGCGCCGCGCTGATCAATCGCCGTCTGAATCAGCTCGTTGACCATGGCGCCCAGATCCCCGTCTAGGGACTGGGTGATCTGGTTTTGAATGTCATGCATCAGCTCCGGGCGAGCGTTGAGGAAGAAACCGAGGCCCGCGAAGACCAGCATCAGCAACGGAAACAGCGCCAGCACGGAGAAATAGGTGATGCCAGCGGCTAGCTGGTTGCCGCCTTCGGTGCCGAAGCGGTCATTCATTCGCAGCAGGTGACCAGCGGCGGGAGACTTCTTCTCCACCTTTTCCTCGAAGCCTTCTTTCTGCTGCTTCGAGGCGCGCTCAATGCCGTGTTCGTCGGTGTACGCCTTGCGCGGCGCGGTCGAGGTAGCCATCGACGTCCCTTCAAATATGTGTCATTTACCAAACACATCGTAGAGGAGGCGGTGCGATGGCGGGGCGGAGCCGGGGTCGGGGCGGCAGACCCTTCGCCCACCACATCAGTTCAGCCAATTGTGTATAGTTCAGTCCATGCTGTACACTTCAGCGCATGCTGACTATTGCTTCACGCCTCGACGTCATGAACCGGCTCGGCCGGGCCATGGCGGATCCGACGCGTTCCAGAATCCTGATGACACTACTCGAAGGCCCGAGCTACCCGGCCGTACTCTCGCGCGACCTGGGCCTGACCCGCTCAAACGTCTCGAACCACCTGACCTGCCTGCGTGACTGCGGCATCGTCGTTGCCGAGCCGGAGGGCCGCAAGACACGCTACGAAATCGCCGATCCGCACCTCGCGGCAGCGCTCGACGCGCTGGTGAATGCGACGTTGGCTGTCGACGAAAACGCCCCCTGCATCGACCCTGAGTGCTCGGTGCCCGGCTGCGACGGGAAAGGAGCGAACGCATGAGTTCAGCATGTGGATGCGAACACGAACCCGCCACGGAGATCGAAGAACTCGATCGGCCATGGTGGAAGGACCCCGAGCTGCTGCTACCGATCTTCTCCGGCGTAGCCCTCGGCATAGGCCTAGCGCTGGACTGGTCTGGGCAGGAGACGCCCGCGACGGTACTGTTTTGGGTCGGTCTGCTGCTGGGCGCATACACGTTCGCGCCTGGTGCGATCCGGAACCTTGTCACGAAGCGCAAGCTCGGCATTGGCTTGCTGATGACGATCAGCGCGGTCGGCGCGGTAATCCTCGGTTACGTCGGAGAGGCCGCGGCGCTAGCGTTCCTGTACTCGATCGCCGAGGCGCTGGAAGACAAGGCTATGGACCGGGCGCAGGGCGGACTGCGGGCACTGTTGAAGTTGGTACCGCAGACCGCGACGGTGCTGCGCGACGGCACGTCAGTCGAGGTTGCGGCGAAGGACCTCGTGGCTGGCGAACTGATGCTCGTGCGCCCCGGAGAGCGGATCGCCACGGACGGCATCATTCGGTCTGGGCGCTCCAGCCTTGACACCTCAGCGATCACCGGAGAATCTATTCCGGAGGAGGTTGCGCCCGGCGACGAGGTGCCCGCGGGAGCAATCAACTCCGCCGGTGTGCTGGAAGTCGAGACGACCGCAGCTGGAACGGACAACTCGCTAACCACACTCGTAGACCTGGTCGAGCAGGCGCAGGCGGAAAAGGGCGACCGCGCCCGGATCGCCGACCGGATTGCCCAACCCCTAGTGCCCGGGGTGATGATCCTGGCGGTGCTAGTCGGCGTGATCGGCTCGCTGCTGGGCGACCCCGAGACGTGGATCACCCGTGCGTTGGTGGTTCTGGTCGCAGCGTCGCCGTGCGCGCTGGCAATCTCCGTGCCGCTGACGGTCGTGGCCGCGATCGGCGCGGCCAGCCAGTTCGGCGTGGTCATCAAGTCCGGCGCGGCGTTCGAGCGGCTCGGCGGCATCCGTCACCTGGCGGTGGACAAGACCGGAACCCTCACCCGCAACCAGCCCGAGGTTACCGGCGTGGTCCTGGCAGACGGGTTCGATCGGGCGCAGGTGCTTACTTTCGCGGCGGCAGTTGAGCAGCAATCGACGCACCCCCTCGCCGCGGCGATCGCGGCAGCGGGGCCCGAAGCGCCCACCGCCCTGGACATCAGCGAGGAAGCCGGGCATGGCATCGGCGGCACCGTCGAAGGTCGACGGGTGCTGGTGGGCAGCCCCCGGTGGATCGACGCCGGGCCACTGAAGGCAGACGTTGAGCGCATGGAGTCCGAGGGCCAGACCTGCGTCCTGGTCACCATCGATGACACCCTCGCCGGAGCGATCGGGGTCCGCGACGAGCTGCGGCCCGAGGTTCCCGAAGCCGTGCAGACCCTGCGCGCCAACGACGTGGAAGTGAGCATGCTCACCGGCGACAACACTCGCACCGCCCGGGCGCTAGCTGAAATCGCCGGAATCGACGACGTGCGCGCCGAGCTGCGCCCGGAGGACAAGGCAAGCATCGTCGCCGAATTCTCCTCCAAGACACCGACGGCGATGATCGGCGACGGCATCAACGACGCGCCGGCACTGGCGGGCGCGACGGTGGGCATAGCGATGGGAGCGACCGGCTCTGACGCCGCGATCGATTCCGCTGACGTCGCCTTCACCGGCCACGACCTCCGACTGATCCCGCAGGCGCTGCAGCACGCCCGCCGAGGCAGCAGGATCATCAACCAGAACATCGTGCTGTCTCTGGCCATCATCATCGTGTTGATGCCACTGGCGATCACCGGCGTGCTGGGCCTGGCTGCCGTCGTGTTGGTTCACGAGGTCGCTGAAGTCATCGTCATCTTGAACGGCCTGCGGGCCGCACGAACGAAGCGCTGAGGCTACGCCGGAAGCGGACCCCCTAGCGCTTCGGTGCGAGGAAGCCGACCTTCTCGTACACGTCGGCCAGCAGCGGGGCCGCAATCTCGCGAGCGCGTTCGGCACCGCGGGCCAGGATGGCTTCGAGTTCGGCGCGATCGGACATCAGCTCGTCGTAGCGGGCGCGAAGCGGCGTGGTGAACGCTTCGAGTGCTTCTGCGGTGTCGACCTTGAGCGCGCCGTAGCCCTGACCCTCGTAGCCGGCGACGATGTCGTCGATAGGTTTGCCGGTCAGCGCCGACTGGATGACCAGCAGGTTGGACACGCCCGGCTTGTTCTCCTTGTCGTAGGCGATCACGCCGTCGTTGTCGGTGACGGCGGAGCGGATGCGCTTTGCGGACGTCTTCGGCGCGTCCAGCAGGTTCACAATGCCCTTCGGGTTCGCACCCGACTTGGACATCTTCGAGGTGGGATCCTGCAGGTCGTAGATCTTCGCCGCACCCTCAACGATCATGCCCTCCGGCACGGTGAAGGTCTTGCCGTAGCGGGAGTTGAAGCGCTCCGCCAGCGTGCGGGTCAGCTCCAGGTGCTGGCGCTGGTCCTCCCCCACCGGCACGAGCTGCGGGGAGTACAGCAAAATGTCGGCCGCCATGAGCACCGGGTAGGTGAACAGCCCCACGGAGGTGCGGTCCTGGCCCTGCTTGGCGGACTTGTCCTTGAACTGCGTCATGCGGCTCGCCTCGCCGAAACCGGTCAGGCACTGCAGCACCCACGTCAGCTCGGCGTGCTCGGGCACGTGCGACTGCACGAACAAGGTGGAGCGCTCCGGGTCGATGCCGAGCGCAATCAGCTGGGCGCAGCCGGCGAGGGTGCGGTGGCGCAGCTCCTCGGGGTCCTGGTCCACGGTAATCGCGTGCAAGTCCGGGATGAAGTAGAAAGCGTCGAAGCCGTCCTGCAGGTCGATCCACTGCTTCAGGGCACCGAGGTAGTTACCCAGGTGGTAGGAGTCGGCAGTGGGCTGGATTCCGGAAAGCACGCGTTGCATGGGGTTCATAGTAGTGGGCCGGTGCCGAGAGGGAACCGGGGGCGGTGCGGGCGCGTCTAACTCTTTAATGCCGTCCACAGAAGGAGTACACGTTGGCTCTTACAAAATCAGATAGACCTTGGTTGCTTACAGCGCTCGCAGTTGCTGTTTCTCTCGGATTTGCTGTCAGTAATGCAACACGTTCGGGCGAAGAAGCCTGGATGGTGCCCGACTTCGCGTCTCGCATCATCGGGCCTCTTGGAGCTGCTTGCATTGCTTGGCTCGGGGTTTAGCAAACACTCGGTAACTCGCAAAAGCTGGACCGCGTTAAGGAGTGGCACACGATGCTTCGCTGGGCGACTGACATGTGCAACGCCTCGAGCGAGCGTGAAGTTGAGGCGGGGATTGCTATTCTCGATTCCATCGACAGGCAGTCGGAAATCCCTGCCGACCAGCACGAGGTAATCGACGCGATCTTGACCGCCGTGTTCCGAAATCCCAACACGCCTTTTGAGGAGCAGCGATGACAGCCCGATCCAAAGCTAGAGAAATTCAGTCTCCGAAGCCGGAGTTTTCCCGGAGCCAGATCGCCGCGGCCAAGCTCATCGTGAAGCGCGATACGGAAGGAAAAGGCAAGGTTGCCATTACGCCGGACATTCTCCGCGCAGCATCCTTCGACCTCTAGCCATGCGTATCACCGTTCTGCAGCCCGATTCGTTCGCGCCAATGCAACGCCTCGGCCCGTGGCTCGAGCGCGCCGGCGCCACCCTGCGCACCGTCGATCTCGGGGAGCCATTGCCTATCGACGCCTCCGGCGACCCCCTCATCCTCCTCGGTGGACGCGCAGATGCGCTGGACACGCACGCCTCGCCGTGGCTGCCGGCGGTGCACGAGCTGCTCCGCAGCGCCTTTGAATCGGGCACGCCCGTCCTCGGCATCTGTTTGGGCCATCAGATCATCGCCGACTGTTTCGGCGGCGAAGTTTCCGTCGGCCGGGCGGCGCAGGACGAAGAAGGCGCTACCCAGGTGACGTTGATCGACGCCGGTGTGGACGATCCCCTGCTCGGCCCCCTCGGCGCAACCTTGATGGTCGAGCAATCCCACCACGACGCGGTAGTCACGCTCCCTCCCCGCGCGACGCTCCTGGCATCCAGCGAGCGCTGCCCGATCCAGGCCATGCGGCTGGGGTCGATCGTCTCGGTGCAGTTCCACCCGGAGTGCTCGCCGGAGGTTGCCGGTCAGTGGGCGGCGAACGGCGGCCACGACGGTGCCGCGGTCGAAGCAGAGCTGCTGCGCCACGACGACCATCTCACCCTCACCGGCAAAATACTCGCCGAGGGTTTCGTCGCCGCGGCCCGCGCTTGGCGCTGACGGAAATGGTCGCCGCTGCCCCGCCCCCCATTCCGGTCCCATTCCGGCCCAATTCCCCCCCCCAATTCCGAGGATGCTTACTCCAGGATGCTTACTTCTCGAGTGGCAAACTCCACAACGGTCGATCGCTCTCGAGGGATAAGCATCCTGGGGTAAGCATCTAGAGGCTGCCGCGGCCCGCCCCCGTGGCCATCTGCACTGCAACCACGGCCACGGCGTAGTCGCCGTCGTGGCTGATACTCACGCTGCAAACCGGCGGCCCAACCTCCCCGGCGCGGCCGTGCAGCTGGACCGCGGGGCGCCCGAACGCATCCTGGACTACCTCCACCTCCGCGAAATTGAAGTCGTCGGGGGCGATTTGCGGCGACCGCCCGAAACGGGTGGACGCCCAGGCTTTGACGTAAGCCTCTTTAACAGCCCAGCGGCCAGCCAGCGATGTGACCGGGTCCGGCTTCGCGGCACATTCGCGCCGCTCCCGGTCGGTAAACACCTGCATGAAGGTGGATCCCGGCAACTTCATTTGTTGAGCCAAACCGGGAATGTGGACCAGGTCGGTGCCGATGTGCATGCACGTTCCTTCCGTCGGCGGTTGCGACTTTGTTGTGTTTGCGATCGCATTAGAAATGCTGGCTATTTTCTGTGAATCGTGGCCAATCCTTTTACTTACGCTTCAGTAGGTTTACTATGCCCGCATGGCTTTTAATTTTGCCTCCAAAACTATTTTGGATGAAGAACCACTTTCGTCAACAGCCGACAAAATAGCGGAATTTCGACGCCGGCGTGCCGAGGCACACGAGCCAGTGGGCCCGAAACCCCTGGACAAGGTCCGTTCCGCCGGCCGCCTCACCGCACGCGAGCGCCTGGACTATCTGCTCGATGAGGGCTCCTTCGTGGAAACCGACCAGCTGGTGCGCCACCGCACCCACGACTTCGGTATGCAGGCCAAGCGCCCGGCAACAGACGGCATCGTGTGCGGCCACGGCACCATCGACGGACGCGAAGTCTGCATCTTTTCCCAGGACGGCACCGTCTTTGGTGGCGCGTTGGGTGAGGTCTACGGCGAGAAGATGACCAAGATCCAGCGCCTCGCCGTGACCACCGGCCGTCCGCTGATCGGGCTTTACGAAGGCGCAGGCGCCCGCATCCAGGACGGTGCGGTGTCGCTGGACTGGATCGCGTGCACCTTCCGCCACAACATCGAAGCGTCCGGGGTGGTCCCGCAGATCAGCGTGATCATGGGCGCCTGCGCCGGTGGCAACGCCTACTCCCCCGCGCTGACTGACTTTGTGGTCATGGTGGACGAGACCTCGAAGATGTTCGTCACCGGCCCGGACGTAATCAAGACGGTCACGGGCGAGGAAATCTCACAAGAAGAGCTCGGTGGCGCCTGGATGCACATGCAGCAGGGCGGCAACTGCCACTACGTTGCGGAATCCGATGAGGATGCGCTCGACTGGGTGGCTGACTTGCTTGAGTACTTGCCGTCGAACAACCGCCAGAAGTCGGCGCCGCGTCCCGCAACCCCAACCGATGCAGAGGCAGACGCCACCGATGCTGCCGCGCTGGATTCATTGATCCCAGACTCGCCCAACACCCCCTACGAGGTCCGCGACGTGATTGCCCATATCGCGGACGACGGCGAATTCCTGGAGGTCATGGAGCAGCGTGCTGAAAACGTCGTCACTGCGTTTGGTCGGATTGAGGACCAGCCGGTGGGCTTCGTCGCTAATCAGCCCATGGTGCTCGCAGGTTGCTTGGACATCGACTCGGCGGAAAAGGCCGCGCGTTTCATCCGCACGTGCGACAGCTTCAACATCCCGATTGTCATGCTGGTGGACGTACCCGGCTTCCTGCCCGGCGCGAACCAGGAGCACAGCGGCATTCTGCGCCGCGGTGCAAAGCTGCTGTACGCCTACGGCGAAGCAACCGTGCCGAAGGTGACCGTGACCATGCGCAAGGCATACGGCGGCGCGTATTGCGTGATGGGCTCAAAAGGCCTTGGCGCCGATGTGAACTTGGCATGGCCTACCGCGCAGATCGCGGTGATGGGTGCGTCTGGCGCGGTCGGCTTCATCAACCGCAAAGACATTGCAAACGCCCGCGATTCCGGCGTGAACGACGAGGAGCTCCGCGAACTGATTGCGCAGTACGAGCGCAACTACGAGGACGAGATGCTCAACCCGTACAAGGCCGCTGAGCGAGGCCTGATCGATTCGGTCATCCTCCCAAGCGAAACCCCTGCTGTTATCGCAGCGCAACTGCGTTTCTTCCGTGACAAGACCGTGGCGCGTCCAATGCGCAAGCACGGCAATATCCCGCTCTAATCCCGCTCCGATGCAAAGGACCATAAGGACACTGTTATGAATTCCACCTCTTTTTCTTCCCTGAAGCGTCCCGCAATCCTGTTCCCGGGGCAGGGTTCTTCCTGGCAGCAGGCGCTCGCTGATGCTGCCGCGACTCCTGTGGCACGTATCCGCATGGAGCAGCTTCTTAACGACGCCCAGTCCCTCACCGCCGCTGTTGCCCGCCCGTTGGCCTCTGTCGTGCCAGGAGTTGTGCAGCGTATTCGCGACGCGATGGATGCGGACACCTCGCACGAGGCGATCGACGCCCTGCCCGCGGTCAGTGCACCGGCGATTCTGCTGTCGCAGATTGTTGCCGCGGAAGATCTCGAGCAGCTCGGGCTCGACACCACCGACGCACTGTTCGCTGGACACTCCCAGGGCATCTTGGGTGCCGCCGCGCTCAATCGCGCCAACGGCCCACAGGCTGCGGAGAAAGCTCTTGCGTTCGCCTTCATCATGGGTGCTGCCGCAACCAACGTGTACGGTGGCGCCGACTCGCGCAGCCGGATGCTTTCGGTTCGTGGGCTGACGCCTGAGCAGGTCGGTGAGTTTGTCGTCGATACGCAAGCGGCTCCTATCAGCGTGATCAATGGGCACCGCCACGTGGTGCTGTCTGGCAGCCCGGAGGCGCTCGCGCAGGCACGCAAGGACATCGAAGCGGCTGCGAGCAACTACAACGCCAAGTTGGAAGTGGAGTACGGCGGATCCGAAATCACGCCGGTGTTCGACTCGCTTGATGTTGCGTACCTCTTCCACGTGGATACGAACGCCCCCGGTGTGGAGTTGGCGCAGCAGTGGGCGGACGCATGCGGCATCACCTTTGAAACCACCACTCCCCGTGAACTGGCGCAATCGATTTTGGTGGACCGGTTCGACTTCACCGAAACCGTGCGCGACCTGATTGCCCAGGGCGCGAGCCACATTTTCACGTTTGATACGGCTACGGCGACGATTGCGACCAACTTGGCCAACGGCTCCGGCGTCGCTGTGTTGGACGCGTCCACCGCCGCGAAGCGCGACGAGCTTGCACGCCCGGGCGCTGAGTTGCCGCAGGGCGTGGACTACTCGGCCTACGCACCACGAGTGATCGCGCTGCCGGATGGCAAGACGTACACGCAGACGAAGTTCTCGTCGCTAACTGGTCTGTCCCCAATCATCCTGGGTGGCATGACCCCAACGTCCGCGGACGGCGAGATTGTCGCCGCCGCTGCCAACGCCGGCTACTGGGCGGAACTTGCCGGTGGCGGCATGTACTCCGAGGAGGAGTTTGGCAAGCACACCGCCAACCTCAAGGCGTTTTTGCAGCCTGGTCGCACCGCGCAGTTCAACACCATGTTCTTCGACCGCTTCCTGTGGAACCTGCAATTCGGTCAAACGCGCATGGTGCCAAAGGCCCGCGCTGCTGGTGCTCCGTTTAACGGCGTGTGTATCTCCGCGGGCATTCCGGACGTCGACGAGGCCACAGAGCTGTTCGCGCAGCTGCACCAGGATGGCTTCCCTTACATTGCGCTCAAGCCCGGTACAACGCAGCAGATCCGCAACGCGCTCGCAATCGCTGCGGCGAACCCGGACGACCAGGTCATCTTGATGGTGGAGGACGGCCACGCTGGCGGCCACCACTCCTGGGTTGATCTGGAGGACATGCTGTTGGAGACCTACCCCGAGATCCGCGCGTACGACAACGCGGTGCTCACCGTCGGCGGTGGCGTGTACTCGCCAGAGCGTGCCGCGGAGCTGATTACGGGCCGTTGGTCTGAGAAGTTCGGTTTGCCTGCGATGCCGGTGGATGGAGTGTTCGTCGGCACCGTGGCTATGGCCACGAAGGAGGCGAAGGCCACGGATTCGGTCAAGCAGCTGCTCGTGGACACACCTGGCCTGCCGCCGGAGAACAACGGCGGTTGGGTCGGCCGCGGTCGCGGCGTGGCGGGTGTGGCGTCGTCGCAATCGCACCTGCTGGCGGACTTGCACGACCTGGACAACTCCTTTGCCAAGGCGGCACGGTTCATCGCCTCGTTGGATATTGAGGAGTACCCGGCGCACCGTGAGGAGATCATCGAGGCACTGTCGAAGACGGCGAAGCCGTACTTCGGCGACGTGGAGACGATGACGTACGCCGAGTGGGTCGAGCGCTTCATCGAGCTCGCCGATCCGTTTATCGACCAGACCTGGAACGCGCGCTTTGTTGCGTTGCTCCAGCGCATCGAGGCACGTCTGAACGAGGCCGACCACGGCGAGATCCCGACCCTCTTCCCCGACGATGTCGAGATCTCCCCGCGCGATGGTCTCAGCACCTTGCTACAGCACTACCCGCAGGCGCGCGAGGTCGTGGTTTCCCCGCGCGATGCGGCGTGGTGGATCGGTCTGCACTATGCCTACCCGAAGCCGATGCCGTGGGTGCCAGCACTTGATGCGGATCTGAAGTCCTGGTTTGGCAAGGACACCTTGTGGCAGGCACAGGATGAGCGCTACACCGCTGACCAGGTGCGCATTATCCCGGGCCCGGTTGCGGTTGCTGGTATTACGCGCAAGAACGAGCCGGTTGCGCAGTTGCTGGCACGTTTTGAGGATGCCGCGACGCAGATGCTTATCGACGACGGCGCCACCGCTGAATCCCGCTTCGCTCGACGCAGCGACGCCGCCGACGAGGCCGCGTATCTGCGCTCCTGCCCGACCTTGGTGTGGCACGGCCACCTGATGGCCAACCCTGCATACGCGCTGGACGAGGACGCCTTCGACGTGGGGGCAACCACCAACGCGGCTGGTGAGCGCGAGTGGACGATCCGAATCCACGCTGATTCCGCGTGGGACCACCTGCAGGACGACCAGCGTCCGTTCTACGTGCGTGAGGTGAACATCCCGGTCGAGATCCCTGCCGGTGCAGGCACGGGTGCCTCCCCGATTGTGGACGGCGATCGCCTGTCTGACAGCGTCTTCGAGCTGCTGTCTGGCCTGGCTGGTGTCGGTTCGGTCAGCGAGGCCGGCGACACGATTACTGAGATCCCGCAGATCGAGGCACCGACCGAGGACGCGCCGTTTGGTGTGGCGCGCTCGTCGTTTACGCTGCCCGCTTCCCTCTTGGCATCGCACTCCGCGGTCACCGGCGGCGCTGTGGCCGACAACGCTGTGGTGGGCACGCCAGACGTGCTGGTTGGCCCCTGCTGGCCGGCGATCTACGCAGCGCTGGGCTCCGGCAAGTTGGCTGACGGCACGCCGGTGATCGAAGGCCTGCTCAACGCCGTCCACCTGGATCACGTCATCGACCTGCGCGTCCCGCTTACCGAGCTTGCAGATGGCCGGCGCATCGACGTGACCTCCAAGTGCACCTCGATCGCTGAGTCCACCTCTGGCCGTATTGTCACCGTCGAGTTGGAGCTGCGCTCCGGCGACGAGGTTGTGGCAACCCAGATGCAGCGCTTTGCCATCCGTGGTCGCGCCACCGGTACTGCAACACCAGTCCCGGCACCGGCCTATGGTGGTGGCGCAGCAAGCGAGCAGGTTGAGCCGACCCTGCGTTCGTTCGTGGACCGCACCGTGGTGCGCGCACCGTCGGACATGACCCCGTTTGCTCTGGTCTCCGGCGACTACAACCCGATTCACACCTCCGCCAACGCAGCAGCCCTGGTCAACCTGGATGCGCCGCTGGTGCACGGCATGTGGCTATCCGCCACCGCACAGCACCTGGCTGCTGGCCACGGCCAGGTCATCGGCTGGACCTACTCCATGTACGGCATGGTGCAGCTTGACGACGATGTAGAGATCACCGTCGAGCGCGTCGGCCGCGTCGGCATCCAGCAGGCCCTTGAGGTGACCTGCCGCATCGCCGGCGACGTCGTCTCCCGTGGTCAGGCGCTTCTGGCCCAACCGCGCACCGCCTACGTCTACCCCGGCCAGGGCATTCAAACCCAGGGCATGGGCAACGGCGACCGTGCTGCTTCCGCTGCCGCGCGCGACGTGTGGCGCCGCGCTGACCGCCACACGCGTGAGACCCACGGGTTCTCCATCCAGCGCATTGTGGAGGACAACCCGTCGCGCCTGGTCATCCGCGGTCTGGAGTTCAAACACCCGGATGGCGTCCTGCACCTGACCCAGTTCACGCAGGTGGCCATGGCCGTTGTCGCCTACGCGCAGACGCAGCGACTGAACGAGGCCAACACGTTGGCCTCCGGTGCGTACTTTGCGGGCCACTCGCTCGGTGAATACACCGCGCTTGCAGCCCTGGGCAACATCTTTGACCTGGAAGCGGTCATCGACATCGTGTACTCGCGTGGCTCCGCCATGGGTTCCCTGGTGCCACGCGATGCGGAGGGCAACTCCGACTACGGCATGGGCGCGCTGCGCCCGAACATGATCCGTGTCGGCCCGGAAGAGGTCGAAGCGTACGTCGCTGGTGTTGCGCAGGATTCCGGCGAGTTCTTGGAGATTGTCAACTACAACATCAAGGGCCAGCAGTACTCCGTGGCTGGCACGAAGCGCGGCCTTGCCGCCCTGGAGCGCAAGGCTAACTCGGTTAATCCACGCGCCTACGTCACGGTTCCGGGCGTGGACGTTCCGTTCCACTCACGCGTGCTGCGCGAGGGTGTTGCAGACTTCGCCGAAAAGCTCGACGAGCACATGCCGGAAATCATCGACGTGGACACGCTGGTGGACCGCTACATTCCGAACTTGGTGGCCAAGCCGTTTGCGCTGACGCAAGAGTTCATCAACGCCGTCACCGACGAGGTCCCCTCCGAGCGCCTCAAGGGCATGACGCCGGAGAACACCGACCGCAACGCGCTCGCGCGCACGCTGCTCATCGAGTTGTTGGCGTGGCAGTTCGCCTCCCCTGTGCGCTGGATTGAAACCCAGGACTACCTGCTTGGTCGCGTCGACCAGGTCATCGAGGTCGGCCTTGCCTCTTCACCGACGCTGACCAACCTGGCAAAGCGCGAGATGGATGTCATCGGCATTCACGTGCCGGTTTTCAACGTTGAGGCAAGCCAGGACATCGTCATGCTCAACGACGTGGTTGCTGCGCCGGAGCCCGTGCTTGTCGACGACGCCCCGGCCGACACAGAAGCCGACTCGACCCCAGCGACCGAATCCGCCCCACAACCGGCAGCCGAGGCAGCACCCGCCGCACCAGCAGAGTCAGCACCGGCAGAGCCAGCACCGGCTGCACCGGCTGCACCGGCATCCGGCGCGCCCGTGTCCGACCTTCCCTTCACCGCAGCCGATGCGATCACCGTCCTGTTCGCGCTGCAGAACAAGATCCGTCCCGAGCAGATCAACGATTCGGACACGATTGAGGAGCTCACCGGCGGGGTGTCGTCGCGACGCAACCAGCTGCTCATGGACATGTCCGCCGAGCTCGGCGTGCCTGCCATCGACGGCGCAGCGGAGGCCGACGTGGCTACGCTGAACACGCGCGTGAACACCGCCGCACCGGGCTACACCCCGTTCGGCGCTGTCCTGTCCGAGGCCGTGGGCACCCGCCTGCGCCAACTCTTCGGCAGCGCAGGCCTGAAGCCGGCGTTTGTCGGCGAGCACCTCGCGGCCGCGTGGGGCCTGCCCACAACCTGGACCGCGCACGTCGAAGCTGAGATCTTGTTGGGCAGCCGCACTGAGGAATCGGTGCGTGGCGGTTCGCTCAACAGCCTGCCGCCGGCCACGACCAAGGCGGAGATCACCGCACTGATCGACCAGGCGGTACAAAACGTCGCCGCACGCTACGGCGTTGCAGTCTCCCAGGCCACCAGCGGCGGTTCCTCCGGCGGCGGCGTGGTGGATTCGGCTGCACTCGACGCCTACAAGGACGAAGTCACCGACACCCTGGTGGCCACCGCCCGCACGCTGCTAAACAAGCTCGGCATCGAAGAAGAGGTCGCGGAAATCCCCGCACCGGACACCACGATCGTGGAAACGATCGAGGCAGAACTCGGCTCCGGCTGGGTCAAGCAGGTCACCCCAGTCTTCGACGAGCGCAAAGCAGTGCTTTTCGACGACCGCTGGGCCCAAGCCCGCGAAGACCTCGCACGCGTCGCTCTCGGCGAGATCGACCTCGCACCACAGCGCTTCGCTGGCACCGGCTCCACCGTGGCAAAGCAGGCCGAGTGGTACGCCAAGCGCGTGGAAGGTGATCGTCGCAACGTACTCGGCGAGATCGCAGCAGCCGCCACCGCCGACGCGAACGAGCCGTACGCAGACGACGTCGCCTTAGTCACCGGAGCCGCGCCGGGTTCCATCGCCACCGCAGTGGTGGAACGCCTGCTCGCAGGCGGTGCGACGGTCATCATGACCGCATCCAACGTCAGCCAGGCGCGCAAGGAATTCGCCCGCACCCTCTTCGCCGAGCACGCTTCCGTGGGCGCGCGCCTGTGGCTGGTGCCGACGAACCTGTCGTCCTACCGCGACATCGATGCACTCATCGGCTGGATCGAGTCCGAGCAGAAGGAAACCGTCGGCAAGGACGTCAAGATCATCAAACCGGCACTCACCCCGACGCTTGCCTTCCCGTTCGCCGCACCTCCTGTGTCCGGCTCGCTCGCAGAGGTCGGTGGCAACGCCGAAACGCAGGCCCGCCTGCTGCTGTGGTCGGTCGAACGCACCATTGCCGGCCTGTCCGACCTGGCGCAGCGCGGCGATAACTTCCCAGCCGAGCGCGCTCACATCGTTCTGCCGGGCTCGCCGAACCGCGGCACGTTCGGTGGCGACGGCGCCTACGGCGAGGTCAAGGCAGCCTTCGACGCGATTGTGAACAAGTGGTCTGCGGAAACCGGCTGGCCGGAAGGTGTCACCCTGGCGCAGGCCCGCATCGGCTGGGTTGCCGGCACGCACCTGATGGGCGGCAACGACGGCCTCGTCCCGGCGGCACAGGCCGCAGGTATTCACGTGTGGAGCCCGGAGGAGATCTCCACGCAGCTGCTCGGCCTGGTCACCGAGGAATCCCGTGAGCAGGCGAAGCAGTCCCCGCTGGATCTCGACCTCACTGGCGGGCTCGAGGACGCAGGCGTGTCCATCGCCGATCTGGCGCGTAATGCACGTGTTGATGTGGCGGGCACGGAGTCGTCGACAAGCAATGGCACCACGGTGCGCGCACTGCCAAACGTCACTACCCCGCGCCAACCCACACCGGCGAGCGTGGGCGATGTCACCTGCTCGCTGGACGACATGGTGGTTGTCGTCGGCATCGGCGAAGTATCCAGCTGGGGCTCCGGGCGCACCCGCCGCGAAGCCGAATACGGCATCGCGCGCACCGGCGAGGTCGACCTCACTGCAGCCGGCGTCCTCGAACTGGCGTGGATGATGGGCCTGATCACCTGGTCCGAAGACCCGAACCCGGCCTGGTACGACGAAGATGGCGCGGAGGTTGCCGAAGAGGACATCTACGAGCGCTTCCGCGACGACGTCATCGCACGCAGCGGCATCCGCACGCTGACGGACAAGTACTTCCTCACCGACCAAGGCTCCATCGACCTTGAGCAGGTCTACCTCGACCGCGACATCACGTTTACCGTGACCACGGAAGAAGAAGCACTTGCATACGTGGAAGCCGACGGTGAGAAGACCACTATCCGCCAGATCGACGGCGAATGGAGCGTGACCCGCCACGCCGGTGCCCTGGCACACGTGCCGAAGAAGGCCACCTTGTCGCGCACCGTCGCTGGCCAGATGCCGGACGGGTTCGACCCGACCAAGTGGGGCATCCCCGCCCAGATGGCCGACGGCATGGACCGCATGGCCGCCTGGAACCTGGTCACCGCCGTCGACGCGTTCATCAACGCCGGCTTCACTCCGGCAGAGCTCATGCAGAAGGTCCACCCGTCCTTCATCGCCACCACCCAAGGCACCGGTATTGGCGGCATGGAATCGCTGCACAAGGTGTTCGTCTCCCGCTTCATCGGCGAGGAACGCCAGACTGACATCCTGCAGGAAGCGCTACCCAACGTGGTGGCCGCCCACACCATGCAGGCGCTTGTCGGCGGCTACGGCTCCATGATCCACCCGGTCGGCGCGTGCGCCACCGCCGCAGTCAGCATCGAAGAAGCGGTGGACAAGATTGCGCTGGGCAAGGCCGACTTTGTCGTCGCCGGTGGTATCGACGACGTCCAGGTCGAATCCCTCCAGGGCTTCGGCGACATGAACGCCACCGCCGAAACCGCCAAGATGACGGCACAAGGTATCGACGGCCGCTTCATCTCACGCGCCAACGACCGTCGACGCGGCGGCTTCCTCGAAGCCGAAGGCGGCGGCACGGTCCTGCTCGCCCGCGGCACCCTCGCCGCCGAGCTCGGCCTGCCGGTGCTGGCAGTGGTCGCGTACGCCTCCAGCTTCGGCGACGGCGCACACACCTCCATCCCGGCACCAGGCCTCGGCGTGCTGGCGGCGGCCTGCGGCGGTACCGACTCGCCTCTCGCCCGTTCCCTGTCCTCGCTGGGGCTGACGCCTGACGACGTCACCGTCTTGTCCAAGCACGACACCTCCACCAACGCCAACGATCCGAACGAATCCGAACTGCACTCCGTGCTGTGGCCGGCCGTTGGCCGCCACCCGGATGCACCGATGTACGTCATCTCGCAGAAGACCCTCACCGGTCACTCCAAGGCAGGTGCGGCGCTGCTGCAGACCGGCGGGCTTATCGACGTCCTGGCAACCGGCGGCCTCCCGCCGAACGCCTCGCTGGACTGCGTCGACCCGCTCATCGAGTCGAAGGCAACCAACCTGGTGTGGCTGCGCTCCCCGCTCGCTCTCGGAGCCGGCAACGTGAAGGCGGCGGCCCTGACCTCGCTCGGTTTCGGCCACGTCGGCGCGCTCGTCGTGCTGGGCCACCCGGGTGTGTTCGAAGCCGCACTGACACGCGATGGCCGTGACGCCGACGCCTGGCGTGAGCGCGCCACCGAACGCCTCGCCCAGGGCGCAAGCCGACTCGAGGCCGGGATGATCGGCCGCGCCGACCTCTTCACCCAGGTGGAGAACCGCCGCTTCGCTGGTATCGACGACCACGCCGACGAGATCGCACTCCTGCTCAACCCCGATGCCCGTCTCAACGCCGACGGCACGTACCCGACCGTTTAAGGAGAGACACCATGACACCACTGTTTCGTACCGACGACACGTCGCTGTCCCACGACGAACTGGCAGCACTGACCACCGTGCTCGCCGAGGCCCAAACCTGGCAGGCCACCTCCGCTACTGAGGCCGGCGCCAGTGCTGCCTACGAAGACAACGTGTTCGGCGATGCGTTCGGCCAGCAAACCATCGGCAACGTCACATACTTCTAGAAAGGACCGCACATATGCATGACTTTCCGTTCCGCAAGGTCCTCGTCGCCAACCGCAGCGAGATCGCGGTCCGTATCATCCGCGCAGCCCGCGACGCAGGCCTTGCCTCCGTGGCGATCTACGCCGACCCCGACAAGGACGCGCCGTATACCGAAATGGCGGATGAGGCGATTGGGATCGGTGGCGAGACGTCGTCGCAAAGCTATCTGGATATCGACATAGTGCTCAAGGCTTGCCGCGACAGCGGTGCGGACGCCGTCCACCCCGGCTACGGCTTTTTGGCGGAAAACGCCGAGTTCGCCCGGCGCGTCATCGACGAGGGGCTGACCTGGATCGGACCGCCGCCGCGGGCCATCGACGCGCTTGGCGACAAGGTCACTGCCCGACGCATCGCTGAAGAGGTCGACGCCCCACTGGTGCCGGGCACAAAGGACCCGGTAGACAGCGCCGACGATGTGGTCGCATTCGCCGACAACCACGGTCTACCGGTGGCTATCAAGGCGGCGTACGGTGGTGGCGGCCGCGGTATGAAGGTCGCCCGCACGCGTGGCGAGATCCGCGAACTGTTCGAGTCCGCCACCCGCGAAGCCAAAGCAGCGTTCGGCCGTGGCGAGTGCTTCGTGGAGCGCTACCTCGACCGCGCCCGCCACGTTGAAGCACAGGTGCTGGCGGATACGCACGGCAACGTCATCGTCGCTGGCACCCGCGACTGCTCCGTGCAGCGCAGGTTCCAAAAGCTCATCGAGGAAGCCCCCGCCCCATATCTCACCGACGAGCAGCGCGAACGCATCCACGAGTCCGCTAAAGCGATTGCGAAGCAAGCAGGCTACGTGGGCGTTGGCACCGTGGAGTATCTCGTCGGAGCTGACGGGCTGATCTCCTTCCTTGAGGTCAACACCCGCCTCCAGGTCGAGCACCCCGTCACCGAAGAAACCACCGGCGTGGATCTTGTCATCGAGCAGTTCCGCATCGCCGCCGGCGAGCCGCTGCGTTTCGACGCCGATCTGGAGCCCACCGGCCACGCCTTCGAGTTCCGCATCACCGCCGAAGACGCTGGCACCAACTTCATGCCCATGCCCGGCACCGCCACCGCCTACATCGAACCCGCAGGCCCCGGCGTGCGCGTCGACTCCGGCATCCGCGCAGGCTCCACCATCGGCGGCCAGTTCGACTCGATGTTGGCCAAACTCATCGTTCGCGGCGAAACACGCGACCAGGCCATCACCCGCGCCAAGCGCGCCCTCGCCGAATTCCGGGTCGAAGGCATGCCGACCATCATCCCCTTCCATCAGCGCATGCTTGACGACGACGCCTTCACCGGCGACGCCTCCCAATTCGCCGTATACACCCGCTGGATCGAAGAGGAATGGGACCCGGACGTCGCGCCCTACGAGTCCGACGGCGCTGGCGAAGACAGTGACCAGGATGAGGTGCGACGCCGCACCGTCTCCGTCGGGGTCAACGGCCGATCGATCGAGATCACTCTGCCGGAGACGTTGCTTCTCGGAGCCTCTGCTTTGACTCGCCGCGACCGCAAGCGCCGCTCCCGTAGCGGTGGATCGGGAGGCAAGGGTTCCGGCATTGGCGCAGCCAGCGCAGACACCCTGACCGCACCGATGCAGGGCACCGTGGTGAAGTCCGAAGTTACCGAAGGTGCTCGAGTCGAAGCCGGTGACATCGTGGTCATCCTCGAGGCCATGAAGATGGAAAACCCGGTCAAGGCTCACAAGAGCGGTGTTGTGAAGAACCTCGCGGTGGAGGCCGGCAGCCATGTAGATAAGGGCGCGGCACTCCTCGACATCACCGACGAGTAGTTTCTGTACTTTCCCGGGGATCGCACCCGGCGCGTCAAAAATTGGGGTTTGACGCGCCGGGCTTTCCAGTTCTATGGTTACCCACATGAGTGGTAAACCCATATACCTACAGATAGCAGATGAGTTACGTGACCTCATCGGGGCAGGCACCCTCGCCCCCGGCGACCGTGTGCCGTCTACCAACGAGCTCTCCACCTACCACTCTGTCAATCCCACCACCTCCGCTAAAGCACTCACCGAACTGTTCAACGAGGGTCTGCTGGAGAAACGCCGCGGGCTCGGCATGTTCGTCTTGGAGAGTGCGCGTGATCAGGTGTTACGTACGCGTCGCGAAGCATTCGCCCGCGATTTTGTCCAACCGTTTGTCCATGAGGCCAACCAACTCGGCATCACCACCGAGGAGCTGACGGCAATGATCGAAAAGGAGCGCGCCCAATGAATCCCGGCTTCTACGCGCTGGTCGGCCCGAACGCCGCCGGTAAAACTCACTACCTCCACACGCTCATGAGCCCGCAGGCCGCGTTCGTCCCGGCTGGTGCGGATACCAAGTTTGCAGGCACGACCGTAGACGATCACCTGCGCGCAGTCGCAGCGATCTACCCGCACGTAGACCTAGACTTTCCCAACGCCCGCATTAGAGATCTCTCCGTCGGGCAGCGCCGCCTACTCACCATTGAGGTGGCCCTAGCCATCGGCAAAGACCTGTTGCTTCTCGACGAGCCTTTTGACGGCATCGACACCACCACCCGCAAACAGGTCCGCCAGAGACTGATCGACTACATCGCGGAGAACCCGCAGCGCAGCGTAGTGATGGCATCGCATCGCCCGGAGGACTTCGTGGGTCTCGCCACCCATGTCATCCAAGTGTTTGATCGGGTGGTTTCGCGCCCAGTCCCACTCGACGACGCCCGCCTGTGCTTTCCAACGGTCACCGGCCCCACCGCCGAGATCAAAGACCTTATCGCCCGCTTCCCCGTCGCCGAGACAGCGAGTCTCGGGCCCACGACACGCGCGACGTTCGCCGAACCTATCGGCGAGGCAGATGTCCACTTGCCCTTCGAGTACCCGGACGATGCCGAACTCATTGACCTCCTCGCGACGGAAAGGCCCGAACGATGAAACTCTTCCTCAGCCCCTTCAAACCACTGTCCTACCTGGCAACACTGGCCGTTTTGCTGGTCCTAGTCCCGCTGGGCCGTTTCTACCAGGGCGATGGCTCCCTCTGGACCGTCTTCGGAGGCTTCGCACTGACCGTCCTATTCATCCTGGCAGGTGCGCAGTGGAGTGCGTTGAACCAGCTCGGCGCAAGCTTTACTACGTGGATGAACTCAGCCACACTCACCTCAATCGTGGCGGCAGTGGCGCTGGGTGTCCCCACCGCGGCATCCTCGATCTACAACCAGTTCAAGAGCCCGTACTACCAAGCCTATGACCTGTTCCTCTTCACCAACGGCGCAGACGTGCCCTGGGTGGACACTAACGGCGCCCCCTACATCATGGCGAACGCCGGGCAAGACACCTCGTCAATGGCGTGGACGGTGCTGCTCCACATCGCGTTCTTCTTCGTGGCTGCCATCGTGGGGGTTGCGCTCGGTTTGGTCTACGCCTCCTACGGCACCGGGCGCGTCCTCATCACCGCATTTTCCACCTTCCTCATGGCGGTGGCGCTGTACTGGGCAATAGAGTCCCCTGTAGGCGATTGGGACACCGCCGCTGCCAGTGGCATATGCGCCGCATGCCTAGTCACACTCGCCGTCAGCGCGGTGGCATTTCGTAGCACAAAGCGCTTCGTGCCCTAGCAACCACTCGCGCCCTCTACCGCTCCAGCCACTCCGAGCGCAGCAGCCCGTGGCGGGAGCAGCAGGCCTCCCACCCAAAGGGGCTGATCTTCACCACCATGCGGCGCTCGCAGACCGGGCAGATCCGCGGCGCGTCGTAGGGGCGGTTCGAGTTGACGGGCAGCTGGAGCTCGCCGGACAGGATGGCGTCGGCAAGCTCGGTGCTCTCAGGCACGCGCATTAGAGGGCCTTGATGGTGTCGTAGAGCGCGCCGTGGCCGGACTTCATCTTCTGGCCGACCGGGGTGATGCCCAGATCGAGCACGCGGTCAACGGCCTCGCGGTCCTGCTCGATCGGGCGGCCCAAGGTGGTCAGGTAGTTGCCGCCGATAATCGCGTTGGCGCCGCCGAGGAGGCCGGCTTCGGTGCCGTCGTCGCCAAGCGCGAGCTCGGTGCCGCCGGCAAAGCGCAGCTGGGCGGTCGGCATAGCCAGGCGGAACGCGGCCACGGCGCGCAGCGCCTCGCCCTGCGGAACCAGCGGGCGGTCCTCGAACGGGGTGCCCGGGCGCGGGTCGAGGAAGTTCATGGGCACCTCGTGCGGCTCAATCTCGGCGAGCTGGGCGGCGAACTCGGCGCGCTGCTCCAGGGACTCACCCAGGCCGATGATGCCGCCGCAGCAGGTTTCCATGCCCTCTGCCAGCACGTACTCGAGGGTGTTCTTGCGCTCCTCCCAGGTGTGGGTAGTTACCACGTTGGGGAAGAAGGACTTCGCGGTTTCGAAGTTGTGGTTGTAGCGGGACACGCCCATCTGCTTGAGCTGGCGCGCCTGGTCCTGGGTGAGGATACCCAAGGAGGCGGAAATAGAGATGTCCACTTCCTCTTGGATGGCGGTGACGGCCTCGGCGACCTGGTCGAGCAGCTGCTGGGTCGGGCTCTTGACGGCGGCGACGATGCAGAACTCGGCCGCGCCCATCTTCTCGGATTGCTTGGCGGCCTCGACGAGCTCGTTGATGTCCAGGGTCACGGCGCGGACCGGGGACTCGAATAGGCCGGACTGGGAGCAGAAGTGGCAGTCCTCCGGGCAGCCGCCGGTCTTCAGGGAGATGATGCCCTCGAGCGAGACGTCCACGCCGCAGTGCTTGATACGGGTTTCGTGCGCGATCTCCAGCAGTTCCTTCAGGTCCTCGTCCGGAACTTGGAGGACCTGGAGGATCTCCTCCTGGTTCAGACCCTCGCCCTTTTCCAGGGCCTTCTCGCGGGCGATATCAAGAATTGGTGCATGTGACATAGGTAATACTCCGTTCTCAATGTAATGACTGACAAAAGGCTACCGCATACCTTGAACACCGTTCAGTCAATCCCCGAAAAATGCCCCGCTTCCCCAAATCTGGGGGCGGGGAGAACGTTTTAGTTTTCCGGCCGGCGGTGCTCGCTGCGCGGAGGCAGCCGCATCTTCCGCAGGCCCCGGTACGCCGTCCGGGCACCCGGGATGCGTCGGGCGCGCTGGTACAAAAACGTGGTGAGCGCGTCGCGTGGATCGTAGGCGGCTGCCGCCTCCTCGTCGTATTCGTAGACGGGCAGGCTCCAGCCCCGTTTCAGCGACAGCAGGCGCACCCCCAGCACCGCCGTCAGGGTGACCAGGATGACCACCCACTCGTGCGCGCCCAGCCAGTCAAGCCCCCACCACGCCATGACGCCGATGACGGCGGCCGAGGCGTACATCTCTTTGTGGAAGACGAGCGGGACGCGGTCCGAGAGCACGTCGCGGAGCACACCGCCCGAGACCCCCGTGGTCACCGCGGCCACGCACGCGATGATGAAACCGTGGCCGTTGGACACTGCAGTCTGAATACCCAGCACTGCGAAGGCGGCCAGGCCGATTGCGTCGGCGACGAGGAAGCTGCGACGCAGACGCACCAGCAGCCAACTCACCCGCACCGTCACCACGGCCGCGATAATCACCGTGAGCAGGTAAAGCGGCTGCTCCACCCACGTCAGCGGGTAGGTGCCCAACAGGACGTCGCGGACCGTGCCGCCGCCGAGCGCGGTGAGCGCGCCGAGCGTGATCACGCCGAACAGATCCATCCGCATCCGGCCAGCAGCGACGGCCGCCGTCATCGACTCGGCGACAATCCCGATGACGTACAGGATTACCACCAGATCGGCGGTACTGAAGCCGGCGAAGTAGTCAGCGATCATGCTCAGCCCTCCGCATACTCCACCAGAAGTGGCGAGTGGTCGGACCACCGCTGCTCCACCGTCGGCGCCTTATCCACCCAGGTGCGCTCGGCGCGCTCCAGCATGTTCGCGGTGGCCGCCTGCACGTCGATGCGCCAGCCCGCATTGTTGTTGAATGCCTGGCCGCGGAACGTCCACCAGGTGTACGGCGCGTCCTCCGGGTGCAGCCTGCGGGCAACGTCGAACCACTTCGGGGAGCCATTCGCTTCTCGACGCCCTCCGGCCGCATACTCCACAGCGCCCGCCCAAACGGCATCAGCCTTCTCGTCCGCATCCTGCGGCTCATCATCCGGGAAGCAGCCGAATACCGCGTCCATGAATGCGCGCTCGTGCGGCAAAAAGCCCGACTTCTTACGGTTGGTCTTCCAATTCTTCAGGTCCTCGCGGCGGTGGCAGATGTTCCAATCGCCGCCGATGACCATGTCCGGGTACTCGCCCGCCCACTGCTCGAGCAGCGGCTCGAACTCGTCGAGGAAGCGGTACTTCTCGTCCTGCTTCGGGGTGTCGGCAGAGCCCGACGGCAGGTACAACGAGCCGACGCGGGTGCCGTCGGAAAGTGTGGCAGCGATGAAGCGTCCGGCATCTTCGAAACTGGGAATGCCGATGGTGACGTCGTTAAGCGGAGTGCGCGACAGGATGCCCACACCCGCGCGCCCCTTCGCACCGGGGGTCTCCGCGGGGGCGACGGCGAGGTGCCACCCTTCTTCGAGCGCGGGCGCCAACGCCGCGCGCGCCTGGTCGACGGTGGCGCGAACCTCCTGCATAAGCACCACATCCGCCGGGGTTTCATCGAGCCAGGCCAGCATGCCCGGGTTGTTTTCGTTGCGGATTTTGGTGGCGGCGCGGATGCCGTTGACGTTGACCGACGCAATTGTGAGACTCATGTGTGATGACCCTAGTAGTCTGGTTGGCTGAAGTCAGACACCTTATACCTGAGGAGCATTATGGCGAAGATCATTTGGACCCGCACCGACGAAGCGCCGCTGTTGGCGACGTACTCCCTCAAGCCGATCGTGGAGGCCTTCGCTTCCCGCGCCGGCATCGACGTGGACACCGCCGACATCTCGCTGGCCGGCCGCATCCTCGCGCAGTTCCCGGACCGCCTCGGCGACAAGAAGGTCGACGACGCGCTCGCGCAGCTCGGTGAGCTGGCGAAGACGCCGGAAGCCAACATCATCAAGCTGCCGAACATCTCCGCTTCCCTGGTGCAGCTGAAGAAGGCCATCGCCGAGCTGCAGGCCGCGGGCTTTGACATCCCGGATTACGAGGACGCGCAGGAGAAGTACGACGCAGTCAAGGGCTCCGCTGTGAACCCGGTGCTGCGTGAGGGCAACTCCGACCGCCGCGCTCCGGAGGCCGTGAAGAACTTCACCAAGAAGCACCCGCACTCCATGGGTGAGTGGTCCTCCGACTCGAAGACCAACGTGGCGACGATGGACGCCGGCGACTTCCGCCACAACGAGAAGTCCGTCATCATGCCGTCCGAAGACACCCTGCAGATCAAACTCGTCAAGGCTGACGGCGGCGAGGAGGTGCTCAAGGACGGCCTCAAGGTTGAAAAGGGCGAGGTCATCGACGGCACCTACATGTCCGCCGAGGCTCTCGACGCCTTCCTGCTGGATGCCGTGAAGCGCGCCAAGGACGAAGGCGTGCTCTTCTCCGCGCACCTGAAGGCCACCATGATGAAGGTCTCCGACCCGATCATCTTCGGCCACGTCGTGCGCGCGTACTTCAAGGACGTCTACGACAAGTACGGCGAGGAGCTGCTGGCAGCCGGCCTGGACGGCGAGAACGGCCTCGGCGCAATCTACGAGGGCCTGTCCGAGCTGGAAAACGGCGAGGAGATCCGCGCCGCCTTCGACAAGGCCCTGCAGGACGGTCCGGCTCTGGCGCAGGTGAACTCCGCCAAGGGCATCACCAACCTGCACGTGCCGTCGGACGTGATCATCGACGCTTCCATGCCGGCAATGATCCGCACCTCCGGCCACATGTGGAACGCCGACGACCAGGAGCAGGACACCCTGGCCGTCATCCCAGATTCCTCCTACGCCGGTGTGTACCAGACCGTGATCGACGATTGCCGCGCAAACGGCGCATACGACCCGACCACCATGGGCACCGTCCCGAACGTCGGCCTGATGGCCAAGAAGGCCGAGGAGTACGGCTCCCACGACAAGACCTTCAAGGTCCCGGCCGACGGCAAGGTCCAGGTGGTCAACTCCGCCGGCGACGTGCTGATCGAGCACGACGTGGAAGCGGGCGACATCTGGCGCGCCTGCCAGACCAAGGACGCCCCGATCCAGGACTGGGTCAAGCTGGCCGTCAACCGCGCACGCCTGTCCGGCATGAAGACCATCTTCTGGCTGGATGAGGAGCGCGCCCACGACCGCAACCTGATCGAGCTAGTGAAGAAGTACCTGTCCGATCACGACACCGAGGGCCTGGACATCTCCATCGCCTCCCCGGTCGAGGCCACCCGCGAGTCCGTCGAGCGCATCCGCCGCGGCGAGGACACCATCTCCGTGACCGGCAACGTGCTGCGCGACTACAACACGGACCTGTTCCCGATCCTGGAGCTTGGCACCTCCGCGAAGATGCTCTCCGTGGTCCCGCTGATGGCTGGCGGCGGCCTGTTCGAGACCGGTGCCGGCGGCTCCGCCCCGAAGCACGTCCAGCAGGTCGAGGCGGAAAACCACCTGCGTTGGGACTCCCTCGGCGAGTACCTCGCACTGGCCGAGTCCTTCCGCCACGAGAAGAACACGAACGGCAACGAGCGCGCCGGCGTCCTGGCCGCCGCGCTGGACAAGGCCACCGAGAAGCTTCTCGACGAAGGCAAGTCCCCGTCCCGCAAGGTGAACGAGATCGACGACCGCGGCTCCCACTTCTGGCTCTCCCTGTTCTGGGCAGAGGCGCTGGCCGCTCAGTCCGACGACGCCGAGCTGGCCGAGGTCTTCGGCCCGATCGCTAAGGACCTGCGCGACAACGCCGATGTGATTGACAAGGAGCTCCTGGACGCCCAGGGCAACGCTGCCGACCTTGGCGGCTACTACTGGCCGGACGAGGAAAAGACCTCCGCGGTCATGCGCCCGTCCGCAACCTTCAACAAGATCATCGACGCACTGGAGAAGTAACTCGCTGATCTAAACAACGGCCGGCCAGGGTCTCGCACCCTGTGCCGGCCGTTTTTGTTGCGCTGTAGTTCGCCCGCGCGGCTATCCCGCCTCGGGGTGAAAGGAGTAATCCCCGGTCCAGGGGTTATGGATATGGACTTCGTAGCCGATTCCCTGCTCAGCGGCGCCGTCAAGGAGCGCCTGCAGCTCCTTCGCATTGAAGTAGCTCTTGCTCAACACGAGCCCAGCCACAATGAGTGCGATAAGAAGCACGAGCGCAATCACGTTCGCGGTTGTGGTGCGGTTCATAGTGGGTCCTTTCCAGTGTGGGTGGTGCTCACTGCAACGTATCGCGGAGGAGACCTGGAAAACCAGGCACTTTCGTACCTTCTTTGGCATCCGACAGGCTTGGTCCATTCGACTCGCCCAGGATGCTTACCCGAGGATGCTTACCCCGGCTAGATGCTTACCCGAGGATGCTTATTTCTCGAGTAACCCGCGAGAACCAGCCGGAGGTTCGTCGAGAAGTAAGCGTTTGGGAGTAAGCATCTAGCAACGAGTAAGCATCCTGCTGTAAGCATCTAACCCATCCGCGCCGCCAGCACCTCGGTGCCGGTCAGCGCAGCCCGAACTTCCGCGATAAACACGTGGGGCTGTTCCCGCAGGAGCCTGGACTCGAACCGCAGGATCACGTAGCCCTTGTTGCCGATCCGTTTCTGTCGGCTGAATTCTTTCTTCCACACCTCGCCGGCGTCGTCGCGCTCGTACTTGATCTCCCCGTCGATCTCGATGATCAGCCATCCCTGCACCAAAAGGTCGGCGAAGTAGCGATCGATCTGGGCCTGGGCGACCACCGGCCCGATCCCGGCCTCAATCAACAACCCCCGGGCCAGGGACTCGTACGCTGAATCGGAGTTCGGGATCGCATGCTCCAGGCACTTCCGGGCCTCACCGATCCCCTTCGCCCGCCCCATTTTCCGGATCTCCTTTTCAATCGCGTTCCGTTCAATGCCGCGCCGCAGGAGGTAGTCGGCGGCGATGAGCCCTTCGACAAAACCGTGGTAGCGGGCGATGTCGATGAACGTGCGGATCGGCGTAGAAAGACAGTGCCCCTCGTAGACCAGCTGCTCGTCGCGCCGAAGCTTGGAAAACCGGAACGCGTAGCGCCCGCTCTGGGCCCTGCTCTGCGACACACTCCGCGACGGCAGCGCCACCTCCACCGGCTCCTCCCCGCTTGAAATCACCCACATCCCCAGCTTCCGAGCCGCCGAGCGCCCCACCAGCACAGCGGCGTTGCTCACCATCGCGGCGGTCTCCACGCGCAGCCACTGCCGTTCGTGGTATTTCAGCTCGCCCCACGTCGCGGCCGGAAACCACACAGTCGGTTCCAGTTCCACAAACTCCCCGTCCGGGAAGGTGCCGTGCGTGAGCTTTCGCTTATCCACGAGCTCCGCCCTCAACTCCCCTTTCCGTTCTTCCCAACGCCCCAGTTCATGTGTGTCTTCTCGGTCCATCCCCATGCGAATTAGACGCACGAAAACCCGCCGCGGTTCCCTCACAGATTTATATTCAGCCAAACCCACAGCCCACACCCCATATAGACCGCTTGGTACGCAATGGCAGACAAAGCGGACTACATTGCACCCCATGACGAACTCGAAGCAGAAGTACGACAACTCGAACGCCAGCGAATGGTCGTTCGGCACCCGCTCCATCCACGCCGGCCAGCAGGTGGACCAGGATTACGGCGCGCGCAACCAGCCGATCTACATGACCACCAGCTACGTCTTCGACGACGCCCAGCACGCTGAGAACCGCTTCAACCTCTCGGACGCAGGCCCGATTTACACCCGCCTGACCAACCCGACGCAGTCCGCGCTGGAGGACCGCCTCGCCTCCCTGGAGGGCGGCGTGGCAGCCACCGCGTTCGCCTCCGGCATGGCCGCGGAGACCGCCGCGATCCTCACCCTCGCCCAGGCCGGCGACCACGTGGTCACCTCCCCGCGTCTCTACGGCGGCACCGAGACGCTCTTCCAGCACACGCTGCCGAAGCTGGGCATCGACTTCACGTTCGTGGAGAACCCGGACGATCCGGCAAGCTGGCAGGCCGCGGTCAAGCCGAACACGAAGGCGTTCTACGGCGAGACCTTCGGCAATCCGATCGCGGACGTGCTGGACATCCCTGCCATATCCGAGGTGGCCCACAACAACCAGGTCCCGCTGATCGTGGACAACACCATGGCCACCGCGGCGCTCGTCCGCCCGCTGGAGCTCGGCGCTGACATCGTGGTCCTTTCCACCACGAAGTTCTACACCGGCAACGGCGCGGCCATCGGCGGCGCGATCGTGGACGGCGGCACGTTCGACTGGACCGTCCAGCGCGACGGCGAGGATGTCTTCCCGCTGTTTACCACCCCGGACCCGGCCTACCACGGCCTGAAGTACGCGGACCTCGGCGCGCCGGCATTTGCACTGCGCGCCCGCGCCGGACTGCTGCGCGACACGGGTGCGGCGATTTCCCCGTTCAATGCCTGGGTGGCGTTGCAGGGTATCGATACGTTGGCGTTGCGCGTCGAAAAGCATAATGCGAACGCGAAGAAGGTCGCCGAGTTCCTCGCAGCCCACGACAAGGTGGCCAAGGTCAACTACGCGGGCCTGGAGGGCTCGCCGTACAAGGCCACGCAGGAAAAGCTGGGGTTGAAGTACACCGGTTCGGTGCTCTCCTTCGACATCGCCGGCGATGCGGACGACAAGACCGCGGCCTGGAAGTTCATCGACGCGCTGAAGCTGCACTCCAACCTGGCCAACATCGGCGACGTGCGCTCCCTTGTGGTCCACCCGGCGTCCACCACGCACTCGCAGTCGGATGCCGCGGGCCTTGCGCGCGCCGGCATCACCCAGGCCACGGTGCGCCTGTCCGTGGGCATCGAGGACGTCGAGGACATCATCGCGGACCTCGAGCGCGGCTTCGCGGCGGTGTAAATGCTGGCTGCGGAAGGCGAGCTGGCAACCGTCGCTATCGGCGACGTCCACACCGAGGCGGGCGCGGTGATCGAGGATGCGCACATTGCCTATCGACGGTGGGGCGTCCCCCGTGGTGACCTTGGCGGCAAGAACAACATTCTGCTGGTCGAGCATGCACTCACGGGCGACTCCGACGCCGCCGACTGGTGGTGCGAGGCCATCGGCCCCGGCAAGGCGCTGGACACCGACGAGTGGTGCGTGATCTGCACCAACGCACTGGGGTCCTGCTACGGCTCCACCGGGCCTGCCAGCGAACACCCGGACGGTGGTGCCTGGGGCTCGCGCTTTCCCGCGATCAACATTCGCGACATGGTGCACGCCGAACGCGCGTTTTTGGAAGCGCTTGGCATCGGCCGAGTCCACGCCATCATCGGCGGCTCCATGGGCGGCGCGCGCACCCTGGAGTGGACGCTGCTCTACCCCGAAACCGTGGATTACGCGCTGGTGCTCGCCGTTTCCGCCCGTGCCAGCGCCTGGCAGATTGGCATCCAGACCGCCCAGATCACCTCCATCACCCAGGACCCCGACTGGCACGGCGGCGACTACCACGGCACCGGCTGCGCCCCGAACGCTGGCCTGGCCGCCGCGCGGCGCATTGCGCACCTGACCTACAGGGGCGAGCTGGAAATCGACGAGCGCTTCGGCACCTCCGCCCAGGCGGGCGAAAATCCGCTTGGGCCTTTCCGCGCCGACGGCCAGCGCTTCGCCGCGCAGTCCTACCTGGAACATCAGGGCAAAAAACTCACCGAGCGTTTCGACGCCGCCAGCTACGTCACCCTCACCGAAGCGCTCAACCGCCACGACGTGGGCCGCGGCCGTGGCGGGCTGAACAAGGCACTGGCCTCGTCGACGGTGCCGACCATGATCGTGGGCGTGGACACCGACATTTTGTACCCCTACCACCAGCAGGAACACCTCTCGCGCAACCTGGGCAACCTGCTCGCCATGGCGAAACTGTCCTCCCCCGTCGGCCACGACGCCTTCTTAGTGGAGGCCCGCCAGATGGACCTGATCCTGCGCAACTTCATCACCCTGACCAAGGAGACTCCGTCCGCGCGCGAAGTCGCAGCAGAGCGCGGCGCTTACGACATCTAGAGGTCGTTGACCTGCACCTCGGTGCCGTCCAAGGTGGCCAGGTAGGCCCTACCCATACCGACCCAGCCGGCAAACGGGGCGTCGGCAAGCGTGATGCGCTCGTGCACATGCCCGAGCAACCAGGCGCCGTACCCGCAGGCGGCCAGCTCGTCGCGGGTGCACGGCAGGCACGGGTTGTTGGAGTACTCCCCTGTCACCGAGGTGTGCAAAAGGCCCAGGTTCGGCGCGTCTTCCACCTTCGCGGGGAACTTTGCGACGAGCTCACGCGGGTCCCGGTCCACCTCCACCGCAGCGGTGTGCAGCGCCCACCCACCCGCTCGGATGGTCTGAGGCTCTTGCCTTGCAACGATCACGCCACCCGGAATAAACCCAGTTAGGTCGTGGTGCACGTCGTGGTTGCCAGCGACGAACACGACGCTGTTGAAAAACTCGAGCCCACGCTGGAAAAACCGAGTGACCTCGCCGTACGTGGCGTCAGTGAAGCGCTTACGGTCGATGACGTCGCCGAGCATGACCAAATGCCGCGCCCCCGCCTCCGCGCCGCGTCCTAGGGTGTCCAGGGCCCAGTCGATGCCCGGGCCGGTCTTCTTGTCGCCGTGTTGCTTGCGGCCCAAATGGATGTCGGCGACAACGAGGATGGGATCGGCTGCGAGGTGAGGCATGGCCCCAGGGTATCCGGGCGCGGAGCCTGGCTGCGGAGCCTGTGGCTTCCTCGGTGCACGATTTCGTAAAAGTTAACACAAAGCGGCTGAAATCTGACCTGGGGTTTTACAGACCCGAACGGACCAAAATGTCAACTTTTACGCTTGGTGCCGGGTAAATCGGTGGTGAATGTGAAATAACTCGAGTGGGAATCTGCCATGCGGGACCTCCTGGGGAAACGACAGCTTTAACCCTACGAAGCCTGCCGACACGCAGCGCCCAGTTACTGAACTGACGTACTACGACCCGAGCGAGTCCACTGACCAGGACAGCCACAGCATGGCCGCGCCGAGGGCGGTGGTAAACAGCGCGTCGAAGCGTCTCGAGCGCACCGCCACCAAGCCGATCACCTTGGAATCGCAGGTCAGGCGCATCACGGTCAGCCACAGCATGGCCGCGCCGAGCGTGAACGTGGCGCGACGCCAGTGCTCCGTGGCGGCGTAGACGCCGGAGAGCACGAACCCCACCACGAACAGAGCGGCCATCGCGCGCTGCACCGCCACCGGCAGTGGCGAGGCGGCCGCGCCGCGGTCGTGGGGGTTGTCCAGCGTGAGCCCGTCGGGAAGCTCAGTGCTCAACCGGTCGCCCAACCGGTCGCTTCCCGGCAGCTGGATCCTGCTGTTTGCCAAACCGGCGCCCTAGCTGGCGTCCTGGCCGATGCCGGCCTGGCGTTCTGCGTTTTCCACGATGTTGCGCACCAAAAACGTGCGCGTCATCGGGCCCACGCCGCCCGGGTTCGGGGAGACCCAGCCGGCCTTGTCCCACACGTCCGGGTGCAGGTCGCCGACGGTTTTGCCGTCGACACGGGAGACGCCGACGTCGAGAAGCGCCGCACCTTCCTTGATCATGTCCGCGGTGATCATGTGCGGCTTGCCGGCGGCGGCGATGATCACGTCCGCGCGGCGGGTCTCCGCGGCGAGGTCCTTGGTGCCGGTGTGGCACAGCACGGTGGTGGCGTTGACATCGCGGGCGGTGAGCATCAGCGAAATCGGGCGTCCCACCGTCACGCCGCGGCCGATCACGCACACGATCGCGCCGTTCAGATCCACGCCGAAACGCTCCAGCAGCTTGATGGAGCCGTTCGGGGTGCACGGCAGCGGGGCGGGCTCGTTGAGCACCAGCTTGCCCAGGTTCACCGGGTGCAGGCCGTCGGCGTCCTTCGCCGGGTCAATCAGCTCCAGAATGCGGTTTTCATCCAGGTGCTTCGGCAGCGGCAGCTGCACGATGTAGCCGGTGACGGCCGGGTCGTGGTTCAGCTCGCTGATAAGCTGCTCCAGCTCCTCCTGAGTGCAGTCGCCCGGCAGCTCCTTCATGATCGACGCGATCCCCAGCTCCTCGCAGTCCTTGTGCTTCATGCGCACGTAGTTCTGGCTCGCCGGGTCCTCCCCCACCAGCACCGTGGCCAGGCCCGGGGTGAGGCCGTGCTCAGCTTTGAGACGAGCCACGCGCTCCTTCAAATCCGCGAAAATCTCCTCGCGGTAGAGTTTTCCGTCCAGTTTGATCGCAGTCACGGCCCCAATCCTAGACTGTCAGGCGTGCTCCACCTGATCTACGACAACCCGGCCATCGGCGGCAACGCTGGCGCCGCTATCCGCCTCGCCGCCAACACCGGGGCGCAGCTGCACTTTGTCGAGCCGCTCGGCTTCAACTTCGACGACAAGCACCTCAAACGCGCCGGCCTGGACTACCACGACCTGGCGGACGTGATCATCCACCCGAACATCGACGCCTGCTTCGATTCCATCTCGGATTCCCGCATCTTCGCGTTCACCGCGCACACCGAGCACCACTTCCACGAGGTGTCCTACCAGGACGGCGACGCGCTGCTGTTCGGCAACGAGGCCAACGGCATCCCGGAAGCGCACTTGGCCCACCCGCGGATCACGCGCGAGGTGCGCATCCCGATGCTGCCGGCGCGGCGCAGCATGAACCTGACCAACTCCGCGTCAGTCGCCGTCTACGAGGCGTGGCGCCAGCTCGGCTTCGTCGGCGGTATCTGACAAGGGGTCCGTCACCTGCATCGGTGGGAGCTTGCGGGCCCGCAGCTTATCGACGATTTCACGTGCCTGCGCCTCCCCCACATCGCGCAAGGAGACACTGAACGGGCCGGGCACCATGTCCAGGTCCACGTTGGCCAGGCCGAGGGCGCGCTGCAGCGGGCCCTGCTCGAACGCCAGCTCCTGGATGTGGGGCGTTTCCACCATCTGGTACCAGCGCCCCAGCCGGCCTGCGGTCGTGGCGACGGCGCCGTCGCGGATGGTGACGGTCTGGCGTTTCCAATCGATCGGCGAGACCCACCGTGCGCTGCGCGGCGAGCGGTAATCGGCTGCGGATAGGTCCGTCAGCTCGCCGCCGGTCATCGGCCCGATGGCGTCCACCATCGCCTTCGCCTGCTCCCACGTGCCCACCGGCAGAAGCTTCGAGGTGCCGGTCTGCTTGTTGCGCTCCGAGCCGTAGCCGGCTACCACCACGGAGACTGTCCACCAGCCGAACATGCGCCAGAACATCGGCTGGCGCAGCTGCACCGCGTGAATGCGGGAGCGCGGCACCGCCTGGCGGCGGCGGTTGGCCAGCCCGTAGGTGAGGTGGAACATCTCCCCTTCTTTGGTGCAGGTGAACCGCCAGGACTGGTCGATGGTGCGCCAGATCCTTGGCAAGAAACCCACCAGCACCGGGATGATCGCCGCGGCGGTCAGGTCCGTCCAAATCGGCACGAACGCCCACGCGATTGTGAACAGCGTGGACATCTGGAACGCGGTGCCGATGAGCGACCTGCGGATGGGGATTGGGGGAACGAGGTTCGGGCCGGAGGCGTCGATAGGCAACTGCTTCTGCGGTCCCCCAATGCGGCGCAGCAGTTGCGCGCGCACCTCCTCCGCTTCATCACGCGGCAGGTAGGTGATGTCAATGGCGGATTGCGCGTTGCCGGCGGCCTCGATGCGCACCGACGCGAGGCCGAAAAGCCGCGGCGCGAAAGATTCAATGACGTCGACGGCCTGGATGCGGTCGAAACGCGCGGCGCGGACCTGGTTGGTGAGCACGCCGCGGCGCACCTCCACCTCCTCCTCGCCGATTTTGAAGCCGCTGCGGCGCCACCAAATCTGGGAGACCGCGAAGATCACCGCGAGCGCCGCGACGGCTCCCGCCGCCGCCCACGCGATCTCGCGCACGCCGACGTTTTCGCGCTGCGCCCAGTGGTAGATGGGCATGGTGAAGTTGAACAGCGCAATCGTGGCCAGTGCCAGCACGAACGTCCAGACGCGAAGGAGTGGCGTGAGGCGGTGGATGCGGCGGTAGCCCTCCATGCCGGGGGTGGTGTGGAGGTTGCGCTGGTTGCTCGCGGTACTCACAGGCCGCTCATCCGCTCGCGGGCTTTGACGGCCAGGCGGTCGCGCAGCGCGTCGGCGTCCTCGGCGAGCAGGCCCGGAAGATCCGAATCCGACGAGCTGGACGCCGTGTGCACCTTCAGCTCCTTCAGGCCGAGGGAGCGGGAAATCGGCCCGGACTCCACGTCCACGAACTGGATGCGACCGTACGGGATCACCGTGATGGTGTGAAACATCTTGCCCTTGCTCAACACCAGCTCATTGTCCGTTTCCAGCCAGCCCATGTTGCGCACCTGGAACGGGATGAGGAAGAACCGCCAGATGAAAAAGACGCCGAAAATACCCAGCGGGATGAGAAAACCCCAGCCCCACTCGCGGTAGCAGAGGTAGAGCCCGCCGCAGACAATGAGCGCCCAGATGGCGTTGCTGACCAACTGCGGCCACATCAGCTTCGGGGAGACCTTGTGCATGGTCTCCACCGAGGTGGGCAAAGGCTGCAGCGGCGCGTCTGACATGGCGCTCACGCTACCAGCCCGGCGCGATGGGGCTGGGTCGCTCTACCAGTTGACAACTGAAACGCCCCGGGTATAGTCATTGTCATTACTCCCGCCTTCCCCTCTGGGGATTGGCGGTTTTTTAATCAAACGGGGTAGGGGAACTATTATTATGGGGGAACACACCGACTTTTCAACCGCCGAGAAAATCCATGTCTTCATCGATTACGAGAATGCACGGCGGCTCGCACGGCGACAGTTCTTAGGGGTATCGGCACCACCCCATTCAGGCATGGTGCACCCAGTTAAGCCCGGAGAGTTGCTCGCAAACCGGCGCACCAGGTTGTCCACCCTTGCGAAAGTGTCGGTCTTTCGTGGCAGACCTGTTCCCCAGCACCAACCCACGGCATCCCAGTTTTTGATATGTACGCCGCAGATTGGAGTAGGGACCCGAGGGTTGAAATTACCCACCACCATTTCTTGGATGAGGAAGATTTCCGATCGGTCAGACAAGACGGATTGGCCTCGTAGAACGAGGCGATTCCGATGTGGATGCTTACCCCAGGATGCTTATCCATCGAGTGCGGCGCCCTGAACTGCCCTGGGTATCTCGAGAAGTAAGCGTTTAGAAGTAAGCATCCTGGGGTAAGCATCCACCGCCAACACCCAGCAAACCCCACCCTGGCACGCACCCATCACCGGAAGTCGCGTGACCCGCGGGAGAGCAGCTCCCCCATCGCCAGCGGCTCGAGCCGGTCCGCCACCACGGACACCGCCCCGGAGGCGTTTTGCACGATCCCGCGCACGACCAGTGCTTTGGCGGTGCGCGCCAGGACCCGCTGCTTGTTCCACAGCCCGACGGAGATGACCACGTTGATCAGCCCGGTCTCGTCCTCCATGCCCAAAAAAGTCACCCCGCCCGCGGTGGCCGGGTGCTGGCGGTGCGTGATCACGCCGGCCACGCGCACGCGGGTGCCGTCCTCCACCCCGTGCAACAGCTCAGCAGCCGGCACCACACCCTGCGCCGACAACGCCGAACGCACCATCTCCACCGGCATCAGCCCGGGGGTGACACCGGTGGCCACCACGTCGGCGGCCATCAGCTCAAACGGGTTCATGCCGGGAAGCGACGGCGCCACCACCGACGACAACCCGGGCAACATGCCCTCGCGCTCCGTGGCCGCCACGCCCGCCTGCCACAGCGCCTGCCTGCGCGTGACCCCGAAGCAGTCCAGCGCCCCCGCCCGGGCCAGCGCCTCGACGTGCTCCACGGACAGGTCGGCCCGGCGCGCCAGGTCCGCGATGCCGTCGAAAGGCGCGGCCCGTTCAATCCGCAAAGCCGCGTCCGCACCCAGCCCCCGCACCAGGTTCAGCCCCACCCGGATCGTCGAAGAGTCCACGCACAGCGCCTCGCACCCCGAGTTGTTCACACACACCGGCAGCACTTCCACCCCGTGCCGGCGCGCGTCCTGGATCAGCGACTGCGGGGAGTAAAACCCCATCGGCTGCGCGCGCAGCAGCCCCACGCAGAACTGCGCCGGGTAGTGGCGCTTAAACCAGGCGGAGAAGTACACCAGCGAGGCGAACGACTGCGAGTGCGACTCCGGGAACCCGTAGGCGGCAAAGGCGACGATCTTCTGCCAGAGCCCCTCGGCCACGTCCGAACCAATCTCGTTGGTGCGCCAGCACCCTTCGAAAAACCGCGACTTCAACGCCGCCATGCGAGCCGGGGATCGTTTCGAGCCCATGGCGCGTCGCAGCGCATCGGCTTCTCGGCCCGAAAAGCCGGCCGCATCCACGCAGATCTGCATGAGCTGCTCCTGGAACAGCGGGATGCCCAGCGTCTTGCCCAGGGCGCGCTCGAGCACCGGGTGGTCGTAGGTCACCGGCTCCAGCCCGTCGCGCCTTCTTAAATAGGGGTGCACCGACCCACCCTGGATCGGGCCCGGACGAATCAGGGCCACCTCCACCACCAGGTCGAAAAACTGCCGCGGCTTCAGCCGGGGCAGGGTGCCCATCTGCGCGCGCGATTCCACCTGGAACACGCCGACGGAATCGGCGCGGCAGAGCATGTCGTACACGGAGGCGTCGTCAAGCGGAAGCTCCCACAGGTTGACCGTGCGGCCCGTGGTTTCCTCCACCAGGTCCACCATGTGGTGCAGCGCTTCCAGCATGCCCAGGCCGAGCAGGTCGAACTTGACCAGGCCGGCAGAGGCGCAGTCGTCCTTGTCCCACTGCACCACCGAGCGGTTTTCCATGCGCGCCCACTCCACGGGCACCACGTCCGCAATGGGGCGGTCGCAAATCACCATGCCGCCGGAGTGGATGCCCAGGTGGCGCGGCTGCCCTTTGAATTGCGCCGCAAGCTTCTCGACGCCCTCCGGAACCTCCGCCATCCCCTTCGCCCAACTATCAGCCGCGCCCTGCGCGAACCCCAAAGCGCGAGCGGCGTCGCGCACCGCACCCTTGGTCCGGTACGTGATCACGTTGGCCACCTGCGCCGCGTTGTCGCGCCCGTAGGTGTCGTAGACGTACTGGATCACCTCTTCGCGCCGGCCCGACTCGATGTCTAAGTCGATGTCGGGCGGGCCGTCGCGGTCCGGGGATAAGAAACGCTCGAACAGCAGCCCCGCCTCGATCGGCTCCACATTGGTGATGCCCAGAGCGAAACACACCGCCGAGTTCGCCGCACTGCCCCGTCCCTGGCACATGATGTTCTGCCTCGCGCAGAAATCCACCAGGTTGTAGACGATGAGGAAGTAGCCGGGAAAATTCAGCTCCTCGATCACCTCCAGCTCGTAGCGGATTTGGGCCATCGCTTTTCGACGCACCTCCGGCGAGCGCGCCGCATAGCGAAACTGCGCACTCGCCAGCGTGAGATTTCGCAGGTGGTCCATCTCGCTGCGGCCGTCCGGCGTGGGGTAGCGCGGCAGCTCCGGCGCGACCAAGTCGAGCGTGAACGCGCAGCGTTTCGCCAGCTCAACGCTGAAAGCCAATTTCGACTCGCAGCCTGGGTACATGCGTTGGAGCTGGTCGCCGGAGCGCAGCCAGTTCGCCCCCATCGGGTGCAGGTCCCCGTGCGCCTGCGCGAGCGATTCGCGCCTGGCCAGCGCCCGCTTCGCCTGCGCCAGCCTGGCATGGTCGCGTGTGGCCGCGGCGGGCAGCGCCGTGACGATGGCGGGGAGTTTGCCCGCGTGTTCATCCAGCGCCGCGTGGCGGTCCGCGTCCTCGGGTGTCATGGACACCTCGTACTCCAGCACGACATTGTCTGCGCCGAACACGTCGACCAGGTGGTCGATTTCCTCCGTCCACCGCCAGCCGGCGAGCACGACGCAGGTGCCGCCGAGCTGGTCGCCGATGAGCTCCAGCGGCGGGTAGGCCACCTTGTCTTTCTCGCGGGTGGCCATGTGCGCATCCGCCATCAGGTGCGACAGGCGCTTGTAGCCTTCCGGCCCGCGGGCGAGCACGGGCAGGACCCGGTCGCCGAGTGTCAGCTCCGCCCCGAATACGGTATCCAGACCGGCCTCAGCGGCCGCCTCCGCGAACTTCACCGCGCCGTAAAACCCGTCCCGGTCCAACAGCCCCACCGCACTCAGCCCCAGCTCAACGGCCCTGGCAACCACATCCTCCGGCTCGCTCGCCCCGCCGAGGAAGCTGTAGGAGCTCACGGTGTGCAGCTCGGCGAACGGTGTCGTCGATAGGCATCGCTCCCGCGGCGGGGGCGCAGGCTGCGCTTTGCCGTACGCAGCGCCTGCGGGCGCGCCGGTGTGGCCAACCGGCACCGGCTCCGGGCCGGGGCGGCCGGAGAGGATGCGCTCGAGCCTCGACCACGACAGCGGCGCTCCCCCGTTGAACCTCATAGCAAGGGACACTACCACTGTTCGAAACTGTGTACTAGTTCGTTTGATCCACCGGCCTCACACCCCGACAGACAGCTCGGTTAAGTAATTCGACCAAAAATAGACTAAGCGGTACATAGGGTGCTAGATTCTGACCCGTCATAGATTCCCAACCCAAGGAGACCCCAATGCGTATCAAGCGCACCCTCGCAACCGTTGCCGCGGCTGCCCTGGCCACCACCGGCTTGGTCGCCTGCTCCAACGAGTCCGACAACACCGCCGACACCACCGCAGCCGACGGTGACAACACCACCGTCAAGATCGGCACCACCGAAGCCGACCAGGAAGCATGGCGCGTGTTCCAGGACCTGGCCGCCGACAACGGCATCACCCTGGACATCGTCTCCTTCTCCGACTACTCCCCGGTCAACGAGGCACTCGCGCAGGGCGAGCTGGACGTGAACAAGTTCCAGCACATCAAGTACCTCGCCGAGTACAACAAGGCATCCAGCAACGACCTGCGCGTCGTCGGCTCCACCGAGATCGTGCCGCTGGCGCTGTTCTGGAAGGACCACGACTCCATCGACGGCATCGACGGCGAGTCCGTCGCCATCCCGAACGACCCGTCCAACCAGGGCCGCGCCATCAACGTGCTGGTCCAGGCTGGCCTGCTCACCCTGAGCGACAGCGTCGCAGACGAGCTCGCCCCGACCCCGGCCGACATCGACAAGGACGCCTCCAAGGTCACCGTCACCCCGGTGGACGCATCCCAGACCCCGTCCGCCTACAACGAGGGCAAACCGGCCATCATCAACAACACCTGGCTGGACCGCGCCGGCATCGAGCCGGGCCTGGCCATCTTCCAGGACGACCCGGAGTCCAAGGAGGCCGAGCCGTACATCAACGTCTTCGCCGCCCAGGCAGATGACATCGACGACGAGACTCTGAACAAACTGGTTGAGCTGTGGCAGACCCCGGAGGTCGCCGAGGCCGCGGCCAAGGACTCCAAGGGCACCTCCGTGCCGGTCTACCGCGATCAGGCTGAGCTCAATGAGATTCTGGACCGCCTCCAGAACTAGTAAGTCTCCACAAACACTCAACTAAGCAAAAGGAGCACGCTTTATGCGCACCAACCGCGTTATCGCCGCAGCAGCGGCATCGCTCATCGCGGCCACCGGGCTGGTGGCCTGCTCGTCGGAGACGGAGTCGTCGGCAGGCAATGGCGACGGCGACAAGGTCACCGTGAAAATCGGCACCACCGACGCCGACCAGAAGGCATGGAGCGTCTTCGCCGACGAGGCGCAGAAGGCCGGCATCGACCTGGACATCATGCGGTTCACCGAGTACCCGCAGGTCAACCCGGCGCAGGTCGAGGGGCAGATTGAGATCTCGAAGTTCCAGACCATCAACTACCAGGCCCAGTACAACGCCACCGCCGGCGAGGACCTGCGCATCATCGGCTCGGGCGAGATCAACATCCTGGGCCTGTACTGGAAGGACCACGACTCTCTCGACGGCATCGAGGGCACCGAGATCGCCATCCCGAACGACCCGTCCAACCAGGGCCGCGCCATCAACGTGCTGGTTCAGGCGGGCCTGGTCACCCTGCGTGACGGCGCGCCGAAGCTGACCCCGACGCCGGCTGACATTGACAAGGACGCCTCCAAGGTCAAGGTCGTCGCCGTGGACGCTTCCCAGACGCCGAACGCCTACAACGAGGGCCGCCCGGCCGTGATCAACAACAACTGGCTGGCGCGCGCCGGCATCGACCCGGCCTCCTCGGTGGCCGCGGACGATCCGAATTCGGAGCTGGCGGAGCCGTACATCAACGTCTTCACCGTCTCCGGCGACGACCTGGACAACGAGACCTACGAAAAGATCGTGGACGTCTGGCAGTCCGAGGAAGTCACCGCGGCGCTCAACGAGGACTCCAACGGCACCGCCGTGCAGGTCCAGCGCTCCAAGGATGAGCTCAACGAGGTCCTCGACCGACTCGTGGAGGAGTACAAGTAGATGACACACACCGGCACCCGGATTGAGTTCCGGAACGTATCCAAGGTCTTCAAAACCAAAGACCGCGAGGTCAACGCCGTCGACGACGTCACCCTGACCGTCGAGCCGGGCGAGATTCTCGGCGTGATCGGCTATTCGGGTGCCGGCAAGTCCACGCTTGTCCGCCTCATTAACGGCCTGGACATGCCCACCTCGGGGCAATTGCTTCTCGACGGCACCGACGTCGTCGGCATGCCCGAGCGCAAACTGCGCGACATCCGCCGCAACGTCGGCATGATCTTCCAGCAGTTCAACCTCTTTTCCTCCCGCACCGCCGCCGGCAACATCGAGTACCCGCTGAAGCTGGCCGGTGTGGACAAAAAGGAGCGCAAGCGCCGCGTGGCGGAGCTGCTCGACTTCGTCGGCCTGTCCGAGCGCGGCGAGAACTACCCGGAGCAGCTCTCCGGCGGTCAGAAGCAGCGCGTGGGCATCGCCCGTGCGCTGGCGACCAACCCGTCGCTTTTGCTTGCCGACGAAGCCACGTCCGCCCTCGACCCCGAAACCACCCAAGAGGTCCTCGGCGTGCTGCGCCGCGTCAACGAGGAGCTCGGCATCACCATCGTGGTGATCACCCACGAGATGGACGTCATCCGCGCCATCGCCGACAAGGTTGCCGTCATGGAAGACGGCAAGGTGGTGGAGTACGGCAGCGTCTACGACGTGTTCGCCAACCCGCAAACCTCCGTGGCCCAGCGCTTCGCCGCCACCAGCCTGCGCAACCGCCCCGACGAGGTGGAGGCGCGCGAGCTTTTGGCCAAACCGGGCCGCCTGTTCACCGTGGACCTCACCGAGGATTCCGGGTTCTTCGGCGCTGCCGAGGCCGCCCGCGGGCGCGGTGTGTCGGTGGAGCCGGTGCACGCCGGCATCACCACCCTGCAGGAGCGCTCCTTCGGCAAGATGACCGTGCGCCTTAACGGCGACGATGCCGCCATCAACGAGTTTTTGTCCACGCTGCAGCAAAGCACCGAGATTGAGGAGATCACCCGATGACCGCGTTGAACACTGGCGTAACCGAGTACATCCTCGCCGAGCCGAACTGGGACACCCTCGGCCCCGCCTTCCTCGAAGCCATTGGCGACACACTGTGGATGGTGGCCATCACCATGGTCGTCGGCGGGTTCTTCGGCCTGCTTTTAGGCCTGTTTTTGTACACCACCCGCCCGGGCGGCATCCTGAAGAACAAGGCGGTGTACACCATCATCAACGTGGCGGTGAACTTCTTCCGCCCCATCCCGTTCATCATCATGATCGCGATGCTCTACCCGCTGACCCTGCAGGTGGTGGGCACCACCATCGGTCGCGCCGCCGCCACGTTTGTGATGTGCTTTTCCGCCACGTTCACCGTTGCTCGCATCGTGGAGCAGAACCTGGTGGCCATTGACCCGGGCGTGATCGAGGCCGCCCGCTCCATGGGTGCGAGCCCGTGGAAGATTATCACCTCGGTGATCCTGCCGGAGGCGCTCGGCCCGCTGATTCTGGGCTACACCTTCATCTTCATCGCGGTGATCGACATGTCCGCCATGGCCGGCTACATCGGCGGCGGCGGCGTGGGCGACTTCGCCATCGTGTACGGCTACCGCGCGTTCGAGCCTCAGGTCACCTGGGCTGCGGTGCTGGTCATCGTGGTCATCGTGCAGCTGGCGCAGTTCCTGGGCAACTGGCTGTCCAAGAAAGTCATGCGCCGGTAAGTTTGGGTGCCATGAAGGTTGCGGCGTTCGACTTCGATGGCACTCTCCACCACCCTCCCCACGGCTTCCGCGAGGAGGACATCGCCGCGATAGATGCGTGGCGCGCTGCCGGGCATCTCGCTTTTTCTGCCACCGGCCGCTCCCGCACGGCGCTGGCCCACGGGATGCGCGGCAGCGGGCTCACCTTCGACTACCAGGTGCTGTCCAACGGCGGTTCCGCCACGGACGGGGCGAACCGGGAGCTCATCTTCGGCCACGAAGTCGCAGGCTCCGTGTTGCAGGCGACTTTGGACGCCTTCGGGTCCCGCGACGGCCTGGCCATCTTCGGCACCACCCTGGGCCAAGTCGACGGGGTGTTCGCAAACAACACCGGCATCACCCACACCTTCACCGCGCATTTTGCGCAGATGACTCCCGCGGACATCCCCGACCACCGCTTCGCTGTCGTGCCCATCTGGGTGCCTGGTAACGCCGAGCTGCGCGCGGAGGTCGTCGACTGGACGTCCACGCTCGGCGAGGTCGAGGTCGCGCAGAACCAGGACTACATCGATCTCATGGCCCCGGGGCGCTCCAAGGGCGCAGGGATCTTGCAGCTTCTCGACGAGCTCCGCCTCCCCCGCGAATCCATCCAGCTCTACACATTCGGCGATTCTTGGAACGACCTGCCCATGCACGCCATCGCGGACGTCTCCCACAGCTTCCACCACTCGCCTTCTGAGGTGCGCGCGGCCACGGACCGCGTTATCGGCTCCGTGGCGGAGGTCCTGGGCGAGTACATGTAGCGCCAGCGCACCCTCAAACCTGATCTGCTAGTTCGTCGCCGACCGCCCCGATCCACAACTAGCAGATCACGTGTCCAACTTTTCGTTTCCCCAGGTGGTGTTGAACACGAGTTTCAACACCGGGCTGATCTGCTAGGAGCGCCGCGAAAGCTGAATTGGACAACTAGCAGATCCGCAGGTTGTGGTGCCGAAGGCGGAAAGCGAGAAGTTAACGCCGCGGGGTCACCGACACCGCGACCCAGGCCGTGCTCTCCTTCGGCGCCTTTCCGCACGAGTCGACCACGCCAGACACCGGGCGCTGCTCCAGCTGCACTTCGTACGCCTGGCCAGCTGCAGTGTCGGTGACCAGGACGGAGCCACCGTCAAACGCAGCAACCTCGAACTGACCGTAGCGAGCACCGGGCACCTCTGCGGCGGCGGCGAGCTCAGCCACCTGCTCGGCGGGTCCCAGGGTGCCGCGGCCACGGTTGCCGGGGACGAAGTAGCGGCCCGCGGATGCGTCGGCAAGCATGGCATCGGTGGCCTCAATGTTCATGCGCCCGAAGCTGTATGCCCACGGCAGGAGCAGCATCGTCGGCGCGAAGCGGTGGCCCTTGATGTGGGAGGTCTCCCACACCACGTCGTTGCCGGGGCCGAACGGGTGGCGCGCGTGCAGCTCGTTGAGCAGCGGGCGCCCCTTGACGGCGCAGCAGCGGTCGCGCTTAGCGTGGGTGCAAATCAGCAGCAGCGGGCGCTCGCGGCGTTCGGCGCCGTTGCGGCCCGGGCCAGAAAGATCCAGCTCCAGCAGCTCTTCGGGGCTGTCAATGTGTTTGACCTCAGTGACGGCCTCGTCGGCGAAGACGAGGTAGAGGTGGTGGTCGGTGATGTTGCGGCCCTCACGCGTTGGGTGGCGGATGAGCAGTAGCGTCGCGTCGTGCTCTTCGAGCATGGGCCCAAGTTTCGCGGTGAGCTCCTCGCCGAGGGCGGCGTCGCCCATGACGTCGCGGGGCCAGGCTTCCGGCCACTCAAAAAGCACGTACACGGAGCCGGGTTTGGCGGTTCCCGGCAGCGGTTCAACCTCTACGTCAGAGCAGGGCAGTTGTTGCATGGCACCACCATAGCTAAGCATGCCCTAACCCGTAAGCCACCCTCTTGGACATCATTCCAAGTTATAACGGTTAAATAACCTTTTACGATTTCGCCTCCTTTCTTTTTGTTCTCACCTGGCCTCTGGCTACGGTGACTGGGTGTTTAAATTCTCCGGTCTTTCGCGCGTGGCGCTCGCGGGCGCGTGCGTGGCTGCTTCTGTGGCGTGCAGCGCCTGCAGCGTCGTCGGCGACGGTGCCGGAAAAACCCTGACGGGCAGCTTGGCCTCCCCCGCTAAGAAACCGCAGCCGCTGGGCGCTGCAGACTCGTCGCCGAAGACGCAGCGCCCGTCCGAGCCCTCGCGCCTGGCCGTGGTGGGCGTGCGCGTCGGCGCGCACGAGGGCTTCGACCGCGTGGTGGTGGACTTGGCAGGCGACGGCGATCCGGGCTGGTTCGTGGACTACACCTCCACCCCGATGCAGGAGACGGTGGGCCAACCGCTGCAGGTGGCGGGCAACTTTTTCCTCAACATCAACGTCGACGGCACCGTATACCCCTTTGAGCTGGGCAAGGACAACGACGTCCCGGTGACCATGGCGGGCGACACCGGCAACGTCATCGACGTGATCAGCGCGGGCACGTACGAGGGCCGCAGCCAGGTCGTGGTGGGACTGCGCTCCGAGCTGCCGTACTCGGTGCAGGTGCTCAAGGATCCCACGCGCGTTGTCGTGGATATCGTGCAGAAGTAGCTAATACACCGCTTCCACGCGCCAGCTGCGCCGGCTCCACACCAAAAGCCAGCCGGTCGCGGCGCCTCCTTCCCCTCCTTCGCGGCCCACGACCTGCATGCGCGCGACGCGGCCTGCGGGCAGTTTGGTTTGCATCCACCAGTCCGCGTCTACGGGCCACGGGCCCGCCCATCCGGTGACGAGGTAGCGCTTGTCGCCCCAGGCCAGTCCGTACGGCTCGCTGTTTAGCAGGGCTTCGGCGGTGACGATGACGGGGGCGCCGGCAGCGTTGATAAGCATGATGCGCGAGGCCGGGTGGTCGATGCCGCCGCCGAGGCGCGCGGGCAGGGGTTGAGGGATCGCACCGGGCCACGATTGCCTATCGACGTCCTCCGGTTCCTCCCCGAACGGCACCATCGCCACGCGCTCGGCCACCCCGCGCCCGCCGACGAGCCGCGGTTGAAGCACCGCGTCGATGCCGAGTTGGGATTGGACGCGCTCCACCACCCGGCGCGCGGTGTCGGTGGAGGCGCCGTCGGCCCACAGTTCGCCGACTGGTTCGGGCGCGGCGAATTCGAGCGGCTCGAGGATGAGGCTGGTGATTGCGCCGGCGCCGCCGTTTGTCAGCCAGCCGTCGAGCTGCCAGCGCACGCGGTCCGCGGTGGCGGCTTCGGTGAGCGGTTCGCGAGTGCGCCAGACGCGTTCGACGCGGGAGCCGTCGTGAAGCTCGGCGATAACTTTCAGGCGCAGGCAGTTGCGGCCGGTGTCTTTGAGTCGTTCGTGCAGGCTGGCGGCCAGGGCCCGGGCGGCGAACGCGGCGGCGTCCACGCGCTCGATCGGGTCCTCGGGGGTGATCGCCACGGCGAGGTCCTCCACCGGCAGCTCCGGGGCGACGCGGCGGTCCGGCGCGGCGGAGGCAATGCGGTGGATGCGCATACCTTTGGTGCCAAAACGGGTGGTCACCGCGTTCGGCGGCAGTTTCGCCAGCTCCCCGAGTGTGGAAATGCCAAGCTGCCCCAGCGCTTTGACGGTGTCCATGTCCGCAGCGAGCGACTCTTCCGCCACCAGCACGCCCAGCGGCTGCACTGCCAAAAACTCGGCCGATCCTCCCGGCGGGATCACCTGGGAGGTGCGCGCGGCGATCAGCGCGGTGGCGATCTCGTCGGCGGCGCCTGCGAAGGCGTCGATGCCGCGGCGCGAGGCGGCGTCGATAAGCATCTCGAGTGCTTTGCCCTCACTGCCGTGGAAGCGGCCCGCGGCGTCCACGTCCACCACCACGAGCCCAGGGCGTATCACCTCCACGCTGGCGGCGACCTCGTCGAAGCTGGCGGCCAGCGAGGCGAACATGCGCCCGTCGCGGTCCGGGTTGTCCTCTACCACCGTCAGCTCGGGCGCGACCGCCTGGGCGTTGCGCACCCGCATCCCGCGGCGGATGCCCACCTGGCGCGCGGCGTGCGAGCACACCTTTACCCGGTGCTGCGCCGCGATTGCGATGGGTTCTGTCAGCTCATCGCCCGATTCCAGCCGCGCCGCCTGCACCGGCCAGTCCGGAAACCACAGTGCCGCGGCCCTCATGTGACGGCCCGGAGCCTTCGCTTCTCGACGCCCCCGGTGCCCAACGTCACCCTCGCACTGGCCGGCCGGTATCCCTTGGCTTGCGCGCGGACGTCGAAGTCGATGCCCGTGATGCGGCCTATGCCCCGGCCGATGCCGTGGAACTGCGCGAGCTGGCCCGTGACCGTCAGCGCCGGCGAGGGCACTTCCACGTTCACGCATACCAGCGCGGCCTGACCTTTCCGGATCCGGGCGAGCAGGGGGCGTGCGCGAACCGGAGTGAGCTGGAACGGGCTGCGGGTGCGCAGCACCACCAGGTCGAGGCCCTCGGCGAGCACGCCAGCGACGCTGAGGTCGTCGAGGCCCGCGTCCGGCACCGCCACTACTCGCTCCATCGCGTCTGCGTCGATGCTGGCGTACGACAGCTCCGGCCAGCCCACCACGCCCGCGCGCCCGCCGGCCTGCACCACCTGGCCGATGAGCTCCACGATCAGCGCCGGGGTGTCGCTGACGTGCGTGACCGCCCGGCGCGGCAGACCACCGTTCGGCAGCACGAGCGAAAGCCCACCCGCCACCGCAAGGGTCTCCGCATCCTCGACGACCTGTTGCGGAACCTCCCCGCCGATAGCGGCCATGCGGGCGCGCAGCTCGGCGACCTGGTCGACGCGCGACGGCTGAGCTGGCGGTTCTTCCACAACTGCCAGGTTTGCCGCCGCTGCCGACGCAGCTCGAATAGGTGTTCCACTCACGCCAAACAGTATGCACCCCGGGGCCGACACAGGCAACGCTCCTGGCCGAACATGTTTTCTACTTCACCCTCATGAGAACCTGGCTCATGGGGCCATACGAATAATCCATGATCTCCCCACTCATGATTAATTCGGGCGGTGAAGTGCCCTGGTAACGTCGCCTTTCGTGATCCCCATCAGCGCAGCAGAGGTCCGCAACCGCGTCACGCCGATCCCCACCCCGACCGTCGTCCGGGCACTGGGTTCGCTCGGCGTGGGCGGGTCCGTCGGCGTGATGGCCTCGCAGGCGCCGCTGAGTGTCAAAGCAGTCGTGGCGATTCTGTGCGTCGTTGCCGCCGTCGCCGTGACGCTGCTGCACCCCTACCGCAAACAGCTCAGGGCGTTTGCGGATGAGAAGAACGTGGCCAGGGTGCCGTCGATAGGCATGGTGCTCCCCCTGATGCTGTGGTGGCTGCTCCTGATGCTCGCGCCGCTGGCCGGTTGGCCCACACTCGGCGCGTGGGTCGCGGGTGTGCTGGCGGCCGCGGCGGCCTGGGTGCTGTACCCGCACGTGGACGGCACGCGGCGCCTCGCGTACGCGTAGATCTACTCGAAAGGCTTTCTAGTAGACGAGTTTTCGCAGCTCAACCTAGAAACATTCCCTTTCGAGTAGCTTTCTAGTAGCTTTCGAGCTCCGCAGGAGCACCCCTTCGCACAGACACCTAGTAGCAAAGCCCTATTAAGGCCGAAATCGGCGCATACTCGGGGTTTTTCACTAGGGGTCTGTCGGCAGCACGGCGCAGCCGGCAAACAGCAAGACAGCCCCGCCACGCCGAAACCCCGGCTGCGAAGTCCAACCAACCCACGGATAATGGCACGTATGGCTCAAGGATCTTCGACATCGCTTAAGCACATGTGGGACACGCGCCCGTACCGCATCCCGAAGGACGAGGGTGGGCGCGCCGTCATCGCCGGTGTCTGCGTCGGCGCCGGTGAGCGCTACAAGGTGGACCCGGTGGCCATGCGCATCGCGTTTGTCATCTTCAGCCTCGTTTTCGGCGGCGGCATCTTCGCCTACCTGCTGTGCTGGTTTGTCATGCCGCGCGTGGGCATGACCATCACCCCGGCCAAGGCGATCGTCACACCGAAAGAGCAGCTCACCCCGCACGAGATTGAGGAACGCAAGCCCGGGTGGTGGCTGCTTCTCGGCCTGATTATCTGCCTGCCCGCGCTTAACCAGGCGGCAGACCTGCGCGGCGCGCTGCTCAGCTTCGCCGTGTTCTTCTTCGTCTGGTTCTTCACCTACGCGCGCCAGCCGGAGCCGCCGGCAGGCCCCAACAGCAACGACGACCTGGTCTGGCGCTAGCCAAAACCAGCTAACGGTAACGCTTCGGCACATCCGGCGCGCCGAGGGTGAGCATGAGCCGGTTCGCCCAGTTGAAGAACGCGGACGAGTTCACCACGTCCAGCACCGCCAGGTCGTCCAGGCCAGCGGCCCGCAGCGCGTCCACGTGCGGCGCGCCGAACTCGTAGGGGGTGCGGGTCAGCGCCACCGCGGCGTCGCGGATGGCGTTCCACAGATCGGATGAGAGGTCGGCGGTGACGCCTTCGTCGAGAAGCGTGTCAATGGCCTCCGCGTCGCCGCCCTCATCCTTGGAACGTGCCTGGTGCACGGATGCGCAGTACTCGCAGCCGTTCAGGCGCGAGGCCACAGTAGCGGCGAGTTCGCGCTCGGCGCGGCCCAGCCCTCCTTCGGTGTTGTAGAAGATGTCCAGGTCCGTCAGCGTGCGGGCTTTCAGCGCCTGCGGGTCGCGCGCGAGCAGGCGGAAGTACTCCATGTCGGCGCGCTCGGGCTTGATCAGCGCGTCAATGTGCGCGTCGGTCAGCTCGCCCTTTTCCAGCGGCGCCACCCACGGCTTCCACCCCAGCGGGTGCGCGACAAACTTCTCGGGCGCGACCACCTCGGGCTGCAGGGTGGCAGCGGCGGGCGCCCAACCGGGATCCGCAACGCCAGCTCGCCTATCGACGCCCTCCGGCACCCCGCCGCCACCCGCCAGCACACGCACGCCGTGCACGACACGCAGCTGGAACGCCACAAAGGCGATGAGCTGACCGAGCGAGACAATCGCGTTCTCGTTGTAGCCCACCTCCTGCAGGTGCCCGATCGCTGCGGGCGAGGCGTCCTTCGGGTGGAAGGTCAGCAGGTGGGCGAAGTCGAAGGCGACGGCGAGTGCGTTGTCGCCGAAGGTGACAAAGTCCCCGCCCGCGTACGGGCCGGCGGACACACCTGCGCGCACCGCGTCTTCGACCACGGCAACGAGCGACTCGTCTTCGTCGGCAAGCAAGTCCGCGTAGAACTCCGCGGCACGCTGTGCACCGGAAATGCCGGCGACGAAGGCGGCGACGGCATAGCGGGTGGATACCGGCAGGGCCTCGATGAGTGTCGGGTTGGTGGGCTCAAACAGGGCTGCGAAGCTGCGCTGGGCGTTTTCAACCGCTTCGGGTCGGCGGCGGCGCAGGTCGGCAAGGTCGGCCGGGGTTTCTGCGAGCAGGTCGATAATGTCGTTAGACAACAAACTCTCCTAACTGTCGGGCCCGGAACACGGTGCCGGGGATGGCGTTGATGAGCTCGCGGGTGACGTCGTGCTTCGGGTGCGCAAACACGTCGTTGGTCGCCCCGTATTCCACCTGGCGGCCGCGGCTGAACACACTCACGGTATCCGAAATCTGGCGCACCACCGCCAGATCGTGGGAGATAAACACGTAGGTCAGGCCCAGCTCGCGCTGCAGATCCTCCAAAAGCTCCAGGATTTGGGCCTGCACGGTCACATCGAGTGCGGAGACGGCCTCGTCCAACACCACCAGCTCCGGCTGAACGATCAGGGCGCGAGCGATGGCCACGCGCTGGCGCTGCCCGCCGGACAGCTGCGCCGGGGTGCGGTTAGCAAACCGGGCCGGGTCCAGCGCCACGCGCGCCAAAAACTCGTCGGCGCGTGTGAGCGCCTCACGCTTCGAGGCGCCGGCGAGGTTGCGCAACGGCTCGGCGACGATCTCGCCGACGCGCATCTTCGGGTCCAGCGAGGAGTACGGGTTCTGGTACACCATCTGCACCCGCCTGCGAAGGCCACGCTGCTGCTTCGGTGTCAGCCCCGTCAGCTCCGTGCCGTCTAGGGTGATGCTTCCCGCCGTGGGCTGGTTAAACATAGAAATCACGCGCCCCGTGGTGGTCTTGCCGGAGCCGGAGCCGCCCACCAACGCGTGGGTGGAGCCGCGCGCCACGTCGAAGGAGATGTCCTCGACTGCCGTGAAGTCGCCGTAGCGCTTGGTCAGCCCGCTGACGGAAAGGAGGGCCTCGGGGGCAACCGGAGGGCGTCGATAAGCATCTGCGACCGCAAGCGAGGGCACGTTGGCGAGCAGGCGCTTCGAGTAGTCCTGTTGCGGGCTGGTCAGCACCCGGCTCACCGGCCCGTGCTCGACCACTTCGCCGCGCTCCATGATCACCACATCGTCCGCCCGATCACCCGCAACAGCGAGGTCATGGGTGATGAAAACGATGCCAAGACCCAGCTCAGCGCGCATCTCATCCAGCAGGTCCAGGATGGTTTTCTGCACCGTTACATCGAGCGCGGACGTCGGTTCGTCCGCAATCAGCACCTCGGGCTCAAGCGCCACCGCCGCCGCGATGAGCACCCGTTGCTTCATGCCGCCGGACAGCTCGTGCGGGTACTGGTCGTAGCGGCGCTCCGGGTCGTCGATACCCACGCGCTCCAGCAGGGCAATTGCTTTACGACGGCGCTTAGCGGCATCCCCCACCCCATGAATCTCCAGGCCGTCCTGCACCGAGGCACCGATGGTCTTCAACGGGTTGAGCGAGTTGTTCGGATCCTGCGGCACCAGCCCAATCTTCGTGCCGCGCAGCTTGCGCCACTCGGCGTTGGTCAGGCCAGACAGTTCCTGGCCCTTGAAGCGGATGCTGCCGGAAAGCACGTTGCCGCTAGGCCCCAGCAGGTCGAGCGCCGCCATCGCGGAGGTGGTCTTGCCGGAACCGGACTCGCCCACAATGGCGGTCATCTTCCCGGCCTCGACGGAAAACGAGATGTCGCGCACCACCGGATCCGCGTCGCCGTACGCGACGGTCAGGCCTTCTACCTCGAGTACGGGCGCACTCACTTCACATCACCTTCCTGTTGGATCACCTGGGACAGGTGGTTGGCGGACATCACGGTGGCCACGATGGCCAGGCCGGGCAGCAGGATCAGCCACCAGGCGGTTGCCATGAAGTCGCGGCCCTCCGCGATGAGCAGGCCCCACTCCGGCGTCGGCGGCGGCGCGCCGTAGCCCAAGAACCCCAGGATGGACAGCTGCAGGATGGCGGTGCCGAACTGCAAGGCTGCCAGCGCCAGCACCGGGGTCAGCGAGTTGGGCAGCACGTGCCGGAACAGCACCTGGACCTGCGTGGCGCCGGAGCCGTAGGCGGCCTCGACGAAGTCCGCGTTGGCGATCTGAATCACCTGCGAGCGCGCCAGGCGCGCGAACGTGGCCACCGAGGTCATACCGACAGCGAACGCCGCCTGCAGGGAGCCGAAGCCGGTGACGATGATGATGGACAGCGATAGCAGGATGCCGGGGATGGCCAGCAGCACATCCACCAGGCGCATCAGCACCGTTTCCACCCAGCCGCGCCGGGTGCCCGCGATCAGGCCGATCAAAGTGCCCAGCACCAGGCCAACAGCCACGGCGATCAGAGCGCCAAGCAGCGACTGGTGTGCCCCGTAGACCACGCGCGAGAACAGGTCGCGGCCCACCGCGTCGGTGCCGAAGATGTACTCGCCGTTGGGGGCGAGCAGTGCCACGTCGACGCCGTTGTACGGGTCGTGCGGCGCGAAGATTCCGGGCACGATCGCCCACAGCGCGGCGATGGCCAGCACGATCAGCGACAGGACGGTCGCCGGCGAGCTCCAGCGACGGTGCTTGCGGGCCTTGCGCGGCCGGTGGTCCTTCTGTGGCGCGCGCTGGTTGTGCACCAGGTTGGTCGTGCTCATCGGACGGCCTCCTTAGCGGTCGTAGCCGGGGTGTTTGCAGTCTCCGCCGTGGCCTGATCGCGCAGGCGCACATCTAGCACCGGGTAGAGCAGGTCCACGATCAGGTTGATCACCACGTACGCGGTGGCGGCGATGAGCACCACGCCGAGCAGCACCGGCATGTCGCGGCTGGACACGGCGTTCACGGTCAGCGAGCCCAGCCCGGCGCGGCCGAAGACGGTCTCGGTGACCACGGCACCGCCGACGAGCTCACCAAACAGCAGGCCGGCCATGGTGATCGCGGGCAGAAGCGAGTTGCGCAGCACGTCGCGCCAGAAGATGCGGGCCTCGCTCGCGCCGCGGGCGCGCACGACCTGCACGAACGGCTGGGCGCGGACCGCGTCGATGGAGCGGATGAGCACCTGCATCAGCGGCGCGGCCATCGGCACGGCGAGGGTGAGCGTGGGCAGGATCAACCCCTCCAGCGGGGTCGGGTCGACCACGTTGACCCAGCCGAGCCGGAAGGAGAAGAACTGCAGCAACAGGATTGCGATCCAGAAGCCCGGCAGGGACACCATGAACGACGGCAGCGTGCGGAAGAAGCTGCGCAGCGGCCCCGCGCCGGGCAGGGTGGCCACGTACGCGGTGGCCAGCGCCACCACGATTGCAAGCCCGATGGACGTCGCGGCGAGCGCGAACGTGTGCGGCGCGGCGTCCGTGATCAGGTCGAACACGGGCGTGCCGGTGGCCACCGAGTAGCCCAGATCGCCGGTGAACAGCCCGCCCAAGGTGGCGAAGTACTGCTGGATCAGCGGCTTGTCCACACCCATCTGCTCGCGGATCTGCTCGATTTCTGCCTGGGACAGGCCCAGGGCCGGGTCCGCGTAGCGGGCGGCCACGCCGTCCGAAGGCAGCGCGGACAGCAGGAAGAACGCCAGGGTGTAGGCCAAAAGGAGCACGATGAGCGCCTGGCCGATGCGCTTGAATACGTACTTGCCCATCTACTTGTCCTCCTCGCGGTCGAAGTACACCGAGTAGAAGCTCGGGCGCGCCACTGCCTCAGTGTCAAAGCCCTTCACGTGCGGCGCGAGCGCGTAGACCTGCGGCTCTTCAAACAGCGGCAGGGTGTAGGCGTGTTCGGTCAGGTGGTCCTGCACTGCCTTGGATGCGGCGGCGCGGCCGGCGTCGTCCGGGGTGGAGACCACCTTGTCCAACAGCGCCTGCAGCTCCGCGTCGATCGGCGTGCCGTCGCCGGCATTATTCAAAAGCGAATCGCGGCGGTCCACCGACAGGTGCGATTCGATCACGTCGTAGTCCGCGCGCCCCACCATGGTGTGCATGAGCTGGACGCGGTTGATGTCCTTTTGCGCCGCGTTCTGGGTGGCGCGGTCGCCGGCAACCATGTTGAGCTCGATGCCCAGCTCTCGTAGGTCGGACTGGATCATGGTGACAATCTCCTTCGAGCGCGGCTGCGGCAGGGCGTGGTTGACCCACAAGCTCAGGCGCTGGCCGTCCTTCTCGCGGATGCCGTCCGGGCCGGGGGTCCAGCCGGCGTCGTCGAGAAGCTTGCGCGAGCTTTCCGGGTCGAAGGTGTACGCGCCCGGCTGCTCCGCGTACCCCAGGGCCTTCGAGGTCATCGATGAGGTGGCCAGTGGGTAGGAATCCGACAGCAGGATGCGGATGATCTCCTCGCGGTCAACGCCATGGATGATCGCCTGGCGCACGCGGATGTCCTGCAACAGCGGGTGGTTGAAACGCATCGCCAGCTGGTTGTTCATGCCGTTGGCGGTGGCGGCGACCACCTGCACGTCCTGATCCTTCAGGTGGCGCTCCACCGGCGGGGAGATCGTGCGCGCGGCGTCGGCCTGGCCGGACAGCAGCGCGCCGGAGCGCATGGCCTCTTCCGCGGCCAGGGTGTAGTGGATGCCGTCCAGGCGAGCCCGGCCCTGGTGCTCCAGCGACGGCGGTGCCCAGTCGTAATCCTCGCGGGCTTTAAGCACTAGGTCGGTGCCCAGGGTCTCGCTGTCCACCACGAACGGGCCGGAACCGATGACGTTTTCCGCGTTACCGGGGCCGAACTCCTCGTTGCGCAGCTGCAGCGAGGAATCGGCCAACAGGCCCGCGTTGTAGGTGGACGTCGCCTGCGCAAAGCCCGGCGAAGGTGCGGAGAAGTGGAAGCGCACCGTGTCCTCGTCGACGACCTCGCCGCGCTCGTAGTTGGAGATCTGCTCCGAGACGTTGAGCAGCCGGTCCTTGTCGCCTAGGCCGAACAGGTCGAAGTTGTCCACGATGTTCTGCGCGGTCATGGGCGTGCCGTCGGAGTATGTCACGTCGGTGCGGATGTCGAAGGTGAACACCGTGGCGTCCTCGTTGATCTCCGGCAGGTCCGTGGCAATCCACGGCTCAAGCTCCAGCGTCTCCGGGTCCTGGTAAAGCAGCCGGTCCGTCAGTTGGTTGACCACGCCGCCGTTGGGGTAAAACCCGGCTGCCGGCGGGTACAGGCTGTTAAACCAGTTGGATTCCAGGTAGGTGAGCACGTCACCGTCATCGCCGTTAGCCGCCGTCGCGCATCCGGCGAGCAGGCTGGCTGCGGCGCCGAGCGCAAGCGTCGCGGCTACCTTTGTTTTAGGCACGTTATCGCCTTCTTTCTTCGGTTGCGCAGTGCACATTACCACTGTTAGACAATCCGGTTCTTTAGCAATAGACTAGGCAGTCTACATACGATCAAAGATTCACAGAAATCGTGGAGGTATTTTCACCGTGGCAGCATCCATCGCAATCGTCGGAGCAGGACCCCGCGGCATCTCCGTCACCGAACGCATCGCCGCCTACCTAGGCGCCAGTGGCGGCGTGCTCACCCTGCACATCATCGACGACGCCCAAACCGGCGCCGGCCGCATCTGGGAAACCGACCAGACCCGCACGCTGTGCATGAACACCCTCGCCGGCGCGGTGACCCTGTTCACCGAGCCCGGCGCGACCGTTGACGCCCCCGTGCTCGAAGGCCCCACCATGTACGAGTGGATCCAGGCGCTCCGGGGCGAGAAAACACACCCGCTTATCGACGCCTCCGGTGCCTCCCTCCCCGAGCACTACAACGAGGAGCTGCGCGCCACCCGCCCCGAGTCCAACCCCTCGCGCGCGCTCTACGGCGAATACCTGCGCTGGGCATGGAAGGTCGCGCTCGCGCAGCTACCGGACACGGTCGAGGTGGTCGAGAACCACTCCCGCGCCGTGTCCTTGGCGGCCGAGGGCGCCCAGGACGCCATCACACTTGCCGACGGCTCCGTGGTCCACGCCGACGCCACCGTCATCGCCTCCGGCTGGGTGCTGCCCGCCCCCACGCCCGCGCAGCAGGCGTTCGCCGACTCGGGTCTGACCTACATCCCGCCGGGCAACCCCGTGGAGCAGGACGTTTCACAGTTGCCGGCCGGCGAGCGCGTGGTGGTTCGCGGCATGGGCATGGGCTTTTTCGACCTCATGGCGCTGACCACCATCGATCGCGGCGGCCGCTTCGTCGAGGACGCCTCCGCGCGTTCCGGCCTGCGCTACGAGGCCACCGGCAAGGAGCCGCACTTCGTGGTCACCTCCGGGCGCGGCTACCCCTACCTGCCCAAATCCGAGTACCACTCCCTGCCGCCGAAGGCCGACCTTTCCCGTCTGCGCGCCGCCATCGACGCCTCCGAAGCACCGGTGTCCTTCGGCCGCGACCTGTGGCCCGCGCTCGCCCGTGACGCCTACGCCGAGTACTACCGCGTGCTTGCCCGTGTGCGTCCCGAAGCACTCAGCGCGGCCCTCGACGAGATCCTCGCGGCCATCGACGCCGCCGACCTTGCCGCGGTTGCCACCTCGGACGACATCCTGCCGGTCGCGAACGCGCTGACCGAGGCACTTGACGGGATGAGCACCGCACCGTTCGACATGGCCGCCTGGGTGGATCCGCTCGCCGGCACCGAAGCGCTCAACCTGGAGGAACTGAACCGACGCGTCGCCGAGGGCATGGTGGCCGACATCACCGAGGCCGTGTCCGCCTGGGACTCCCCGCTCAAGGCCGGCCTATGGGCCATCTCCGCAGGCCGCAAACCCAGCGCGATCGCCACACAAAACGGCCGCGGCCCCCGCGAGGCGGCACTTGCGCAGTACATGGCGTTCGGCCAGATGGTCGGCTCCGGCCCGCCGCTGTTCCGCACCCGCGAGCTGCTCGCGCTTTTCGACGCCGGTCTGGTCACCTTCTTAGGCCCCTCCCCCGTGGTTCAGGTATCCGACGGCGAGTACACGGCGGTTAGCCACGGTCGCACGGTGCGCACCGCCGCGCTTGCCGACGCCTTCCTGCCCGGCCCCGACATCCGCACCTCCCCCGACGCGTTGACCGCGTCGTTGCGCGAGGCCGGCCGCGTGCGCCCGTTCGCACCGGGTGGTGTGGAAACCGCCTCCCCGGAGACCGACGACGACACCCGCCGCACCGTCCACCCCGACGGCAAGCTGGATCCTCGCCTGCACATCGTGGGCATCCCCACCGGCAAGCAGTGGGCGGACACCACCATCTCCCCCATGCCCGGCACCGACCCGCTCATGCTGCAGGAAACGGACAAGACGGCGCGCTCGCTGCTCACCCAGGCAGGCGTGCTCTAGGCCGGCGCTAGCCTAAGTCCCGCGCCACCGCCCACCTGGTGAGCTGGTGGCGGTTGGAGGTCTGCGTCTTACGCAGAATGTTCGACGCGTGCGTCTCCACCGTCTTCACGGAGATAAACAACCGCTCCGCGATCTCCTTGTACGTGTAACCCCGCGCGAGCAGCCGCAGCACCTCGAGCTCGCGGCGGGTCAGCGAATCCACCGCGGGGTCGTCCTCTTCCACGACCGGTCCGGAGGCGAAGGCGTCGAGGACGAAGCCGGCCAGCCGCGGCGAGAAGTACGCGTCCCCGCCGCGCACCCGCTCAATCGCCTCAGCGAGCTCGGCTCCCGCGATGTTCTTGGTCACGTACCCGCGAGCGCCGGCACGGATCAAGGCGATGACGTCTTCCGCGGCATCGGAGACACTCAACGCCAGATACGCCGGGCCAGGCGCCCGCTTGAGCACGGCTAGTCCGCCCCCGTCGGGCATGTGGACGTCCAGCAGCACCACATCCGGCTGGGTCTCTTCGATCCCGCGGACCGCCTCCGCGACGGTGCCTGCCTCCCCGACGACGTCAACCGCTCCCGCCAGCTCGGCTTTGACCCCAGCCCGAAACACCGAGTGGTCGTCCACTAGAAACACGCGCGTCATAGGTCCAACGCTATCTCTACCTCGGAGCCATTGCCTATCGACGACACCACGCGCACCTCTCCCCCAACCCGCTCCACGCGGCCGACGATGGAGTCGCGCAAACCGTGCCGGTCCTGCGGGATGTCGTCGAGGTTGAAGCCGGTGCCGCGGTCGCGCACGAACACCTCGAGCCTGCCCGCGAGATGCTCCGCGTAGACGTCGACCGTGTCCACGCCAGCGTGCTTGGCGGCGTTGACCATTGCTTCCCGCGCGGCGAGCACGACCGCTTCGGTGCGTTCGTCGTAGGCGACATCCTCGCCCACCGTGACCGGTTGAATCACGATGCCGTACACGTCCTCCACCTCGCCGGCGGCTTTCTGCAGGGCGGCGAAGGTGGTGGTGTGGTTGGGCACGGAGTCGTCGAAAAGCCAGGCCCGCAGCTCGCGCTCCTGGGCGCGCGCGAGGCGGGCGACCTCCTCCGAGTCCCCCGCCTGCTTTTGAATCAGCGCGAGCGTCTGCAGCACCGAATCATGCAGACGCGACGCGATCACCGCGCGCTGGTCCGCCACCGCCTTCGCCTCACGCTCGGCGACCAGCGAATTGGCGAGCTTCGCAATAAGCGGCACGACCAGCACCCCGACGCCGAGCACCGTGACCAGCACGGAGACCACCACACCGGCGACTCCTGCGCTCTCCCCGAGGAACGCCACGGCAAGTACTCCGGACATGACCAGCAGCGCCCCCAACGTCAACGCCGCGATGTTGGCCCACGAATCTGTGCCGCGGTCGTATGCCTGCAGCGCGATCACCGCGCCGACAATGAGCAAGCCGAGCACGAACACCACCGTGCCGCCCACACCAGAAGACAGCCGCAGCGCCGTCAACGCGCCCGCGAACCCCGCAAGCACCAGGAAGACGTCGAGCACACCGGGACGCTGCCGAGGTGCGTCACTTTCGGCAACCGGAATAAACATCCACAGCGCCGCATACAACAGTGCGCCGAACCCGCCGGCGAAGCTGGCCGCGACGAAAAACAGGCGCACCCACTTCTCCTCCACCCCAAGGTGGCCGGCTACACCGGACGCCACGCCAGCGATGACGCGGCGGGAACGGTCCCGGGTCAGCCGGGGATACAGCGCAGACATGCTTTCCATCGTGGCACGGTCAGGTGCCCGGGCACATCAGGGACAACCCTGAAAAGAAAAACCAGGGTCTTTCCCGATACCGTTTCGCCGGCCGCCACATGACAATGAAAAACATGGAAACAAACACGCTGAAACGCATGTGGGACACCCGCCCGCCCCGCATCCCGGACGACCAGGGCGGCAAAGCCGTCATCGGCGGCGTCTGCGAAGGCATCGGCGCACGCTACCAAATCGACCCAACGTTCATCCGCGTCCTGTTCGTGGCATTGTCGCTCGCCTTCGGCGGCGGTGTCTTCCTCTACCTGCTGTGCTGGATCAACATGCCCCGCTTCGGGCTCACCCGCAGCCCGTGGTCCACAATCATCACCCCAAAAGAGCAGCTGACCAAGGCAGAAAAGAAAGACCGCGACACCGCCTGGCTCCTGCTGCTGGGACTGTTCCTCTTCTTCCCGCTGGCCTCAACAGGCGACCTGCGAGCAGTGCTTGTCACTTTCGTGCTCTTCGCGGCTGGGTGGTACCTCGCCCACCAGCGGCAGCCAGAGCCCCCGGCAGGGCTGCTGGCGGGCGGGCCGGAGGAAACGTCGACGAGCAATGGCCCCACGGTGGACACCTCCCACCTGACCGTGCCTGAGGGGTACGAGCACCCCGGGTATCAGGCACCTGCGTGGGACCCGCTCGGTGCGGCCCCTGGCCTGTGGCACCTGCCGGATCCGGCTGAGGCAGCACCAACGCAGCCGAAAAAACGCAACTGGATCTGGATCCCCGTCACGCTACTGACAGCGGCGACGATATTTACGTTGGGGGTCACCAGCGAAGTTCAGCGTGGCAAATACAGCCTGTTCGGGAGCGCGCACATCACCGTTCATGATGTCGACGCGCTACCAGAGCAAACGGGAACCAGCGGTTTCATTGGCGAGTCCTACATCGACTTCACCGAGCTCGAACCGCTGAGTGAGCCGAAAACGGTCAACATCGCGAACAACATCGGCAGCACCGACATCATCTTGCCGGCCAACATTCCGGTCGACGTCAACTGCGAGGTCACCATCGGCGAAACCGCCTGCCCCAAAGAAACGCAAAACGCGGACGCGGACAGCGCACTGCTCACGATCAATGTGACCCAGCGCGTCGGGTCCGTGTCCGCGTACTACGCGGAGTGACTTACTCCCACTCGAGGAAACCACCATCTCCCCCATGCCCGGCACCGACCCGCTGATGCCGCAGGAGACCGACAAGACGGCGCGTTCGCTGCTCACCCAGGCAGGCGTGCTCTAGATACGTACAATGTCGGCCACATGAGCACGTTTTCGCAGATGTGGTCAACCCGCCCGCCCCGCATCCCGGATGACCAGGGCGGCAAGTCCGTCCTCGGCGGCGTGTGCGAAGGCATCGGTGCGCGCTACCAAATCGACCCGACGTTCATCCGCGTTGTGTTCGTTGTGTTGTCGCTCGCCTTCGGCGGCGGTGTCTTCCTCTACCTGCTGTGCTGGATCAACATGCCCCGCTTCGGGCTCACCCGCAGCCCGTGGTCTGCGATCATCACTCCGAAAGAGCAGCTGACCAAGGCAGAAAAGAAGGACCGCGACACCGGCTGGCTCCTACTGTTGGGGCTGTTCCTCTTCTTCCCTACTGCCTCCAACGGCGACCTGCGTGTAGTGCTGGTGACGTTCGCGCTCTTCGGGGCTGGGTGGTACTTCGCCCACCGGCACCAGCCGGAGCCGCCCGCGGAACTGGCACCCGGTTCGGACCGATGGCACCCGCCTGAGCCGGAGCGTCCGGCGACGGCCACGATGCGCCCGCTATGGCTCTGGATCCCCGTCACGGTCGTGCTCACAGCGGCGACGATGTTCGCGCTGGGGGTCGTCAGCGAAGTGCGGCTCGGCAACTACAGCAGGTTCGGCAGCGCGCACATCACCGTGGAATACGAGGCCGCACTGTCGGACATCAAGCGGCCTAACGGCTTCGTCGGCGACACCTACCTCGACCTCACCGATCTCGAGCCGCTGAGCGAGCCGAGAACGATCACCCTCGAAAACCCCATTGGCCGCACCGACATCATCCTGCCCAACAACGTCCCCGTCGATGTGAACTGCCAAGTCACCATCGGCGAGACCGCCTGCCCCGAAGAAACGCAAAACGCGGACAAGGACAGCGCGCTGCTCACGATCAACGTGACACAGCGCGTCGGGTCCGTGTCCGCGTACTACGCCGGCTAAGACGCGGGCGTAGGTGACTGGCTCACTCCCACTCGATGGTGGCCGGCGGCTTGGAGGTGACGTCCAGCACCACACGGTTGACGTCGGCCACCTCGTTGGTGATGCGGGTGGAGATGACCTCGAGGGTCTCGTACGGAATGCGCACCCAGTCCGCGGTCATGGCGTCCTCGGAGGCCACCGGGCGCAGCACGATCGGGTGGCCGTAGGTGCGGCCGTCGCCCTGCACGCCCACGGAGCGCACATCCGCGAGCAGCACGACTGGACACTGCCAGATCTGCTCGTCCAGCCCGGCCGTGGTCAGCTCCTCGCGGGCGATGGCGTCGGCGGCGCGCAGCGTCTCCAGGCGTTCCTCGATGACCTCGCCGATGATGCGGATGCCCAGGCCCGGGCCCGGGAACGGCTGGCGGTTCACAATCTCCTCGGGCAGGCCCAGCTCGCGCCCAACGGCGCGGACCTCGTCCTTGAACAGCAGGCGCAGAGGCTCGACGAGCTCGAACTCCACGTCGTCCGGCAGGCCGCCGACGTTGTGGTGGCTCTTGATGTTGGCGGTGCCGGTGCCGCCGCCGGACTCCACCACGTCCGGGTACAGGGTGCCCTGGACCAGGTAGTCCACCTGCTGGCCCTCCAGCACTCCGGCAACAGCGCGCTCGAAGGAGCGGATGAACTCCGCGCCGATGGCCTTGCGCTTCGCCTCCGGCTCGGTCACGCCGGCGAGCTTGTCCAAAAACGCCTTGCGCTCGTCCACGGTGACCAGCTTCGCCCCGGTGGCGGCCACGAAATCGGTCTCCACCTGCTCGCGCTCGCCCTGGCGCAGCAGACCGTGGTCCACGAACACGCAGGTGAGACGGTCACCGATGGCGCGCTGCACCAGCGCCGCCGCGACAGCGGAATCCACGCCGCCGGACAGGCCACAAATGGCGCGGCCCTCGCCGACCTGCTCGCGCACGTCCGCGATCAGCTGCTCAGCGATGTTGGAGGCGGTCCAGTTCTGCTCCAGACCGGCAATCTCGGTGAGGAAGCGGGTGAGCACCTCCTGGCCGTGCGGGGAGTGCATGACCTCCGGGTGGTACTGCACGCCGGCAAGCTTGCGGGAGGTGTCCTCGAACGCGGCCACGGGCGCGCCCGAGGTGGAGGCGGTGACCTCGAAGCCCTCAGGCGCCTGCGTGACGGAGTCGCCGTGGGACATCCACACGGCGTGCTCGGGTTCGAGTCCGGCGTGGAGCACGCCGCCGTCGACACGCATCTGCGTGCGGCCGTACTCGCGCGCACCGGTCTCGGCCACCTCGCCGCCGAGCGCGCGGGTCATGATCTGGAAGCCGTAGCAAATGCCGAAGATAGGCAGCCCCAGCTCGAAGATCTCAGCATCGAGCTGCGGCGCGCCCTCTGCGTACACCGACGACGGGCCGCCGGAAAAGATCAGCGCCTGCGGGTTCTTCTCGCGGACTTCTGCGGCGGTGATGGTGGAAGGAACCACCTCGGAGAAAACGTTTGCCTCGCGGACACGGCGGGCGATCAGCTGCGCATACTGCGCGCCGAAATCGAGGACAAGGACTGGGCGGGCTTGCGGAGTATTCACAGGCATAGATCGTAGTCGATCCCGCGCGAGACCCAACTGCCTGTGCGGCGTCCAGGAAAACCCCTGAACAACCAGCACCAGCGCGGGCGACGAAGAAGGCTGGTTCGGCGGGGCGTAGAACGCGTTACTGGACAGCCGAGCTAAGGCGCTCCAGGGCGGCGCGGACCTCGTCCGTGGACGGTGCCTGGGCAAGCTTATCGGCGGCCTGCTGCAGCTGAACGATTGAATTATCGGCGGCGGCCATAGCGTTGTTGACTTGCTCCACCAGCGGCATCACTTCAGCGTCCATGGTGGACTCGTTGGTGTTCTGGGACCAGCGGCGGATCATCTCCAACGGAATCTTGGTCAGCTCAGAAATGGAGTTGACCTTCAGCTCCACGCGGCGGCGGAAGGACGAGTGCAGGAACACCGCGTCGTCCATCTCCCGAACGTCAACCTCGAGCGCGTCCACAAGCAGGCGCATAGATTCATCCGCGCCGGACTCAGTGGAGAACTGCGCAGTCTGTGCGGTGTGCAGACGCGCCAGCGCAATCGCCATGCGCGCGTTTGCGGTCTTCGCGTACAGCTCCTCGGCCACCTCTTCCAGGGTGGCGGCGTTCTCGTCGATGATCCCGCGCATGGTCGCCCACACCTGCAGCGGCGCGAGCAGCAGGGTGCGCGAGGCCCCCTCGGTGACCACGTTTTCCATCTCCGCCTTCACGTTGTTGGTGACGGCGTTTTCCTCCACCAGGGTGGCGGACGCCTTACGCAGCTCGTCGGCTGCGTCCTGAATGGCGGTCTGGACGGACATGAATTGGTCTAACTCGGCGTACAGGGCGCGGGCCGCGTCGTAAATGTCACCCGAGCCCTCCGGCAGAGTAAACCCGGCGTCCTCAAGCGCCTGCACCTCGGCCGGCAGGGCGGCCTGGATAAACGCGTCGTAGTCCGGCAGCAGCTCGCCGATCTTCTCCGCACCCATGACGGCGCGCTCACGGCGGCCCACACCGTTGGCCTTCGCCTCGTGCTCCACCAGGTTCGCCTCCTGGTAGAGCTGACCCGCGGCCTCGAAGCGCTCCGTCATCGGACGGGTGCGCACGGAGAGGTAACCGCCGTTGGGCAGCGGGGTGACGGTGGCGAGCACGTCGTAAGCCGAGCCGCTCTTGGCACGGTTGCGCACGTATGCGGCAAAGGGGCGGCCATCCTCGATGGTGTCCCACATGAGCTTGAAGGCGGCACCCGGCATCTCGTCGTGGCGGATGAGGTTGTGTGGCTTGCCAATCATCTCGTCCGCGCTGTACTGGGCGTACTTGATGAACACATTGTTGACATGCGTCATCACACCCTTCGCGTCGGTGACCGAGAAAAAGATGTCGTTGACATCCACTTCATGGGAGGCACCCTCTGGTGCGTCGCGAAGAAGGGTTACACGGCTAGACATGGGCGTACTCATCCAATTTCTTAATTACGGATTGCCAGATCTGCTTTCTGAAAAGCTTTCACATCAGTATAACCACACTTGGCCATGATTCTCTTGAGACCTCCGACGATGTTCAGACGGCCGTATGGATCGCTCGACGGCCCGAACAGAACCGTCTCCAACGGCACACGCTTGCCCGATACCGCATGCTTGCTCACGCCACCACGGGGAAAGCGCGGGTGCGCCGTCTGCGCCTCCCAGTACACCCCGTTCGCCGCAGCCTCGGACGCCTGCACCAAATTTCGGCCGAGCATAACTGCATCTGCCCCGCACGCGATAGCAAGGGCAACAGCGCCGGGCTCCCACAGGGAGGTGTCCGCCAGCACGTGCACGTAGCGCCCACCGGTCTCATCCAGGTAGTCGCGGCGCGCTGCCGCCACGTCGGCGATCGCCGTCGCCATGGGGACGTTGACCACCGTGTTGGCGTCGCCGGAGCCCACAATCACGCCGGCCACTCCGGAGCGCATCAGGTGTGTTGCCGTGGAGTAGTCGAACACGCCGCCCGCGACCACCGGCACGTCCAACGAGCCGACGAACTCCTTAAGGTCGAGCGGTTCGCCGCCCTGCTGCACGTGCTCGGCGGAGACGATAGAACCCTGGATGAACAGAATCTCCGCACCTGCCGCGATGACCACCGGTGCCAGTTCGCGCGCGTTCTGTGGGCTCACGCGCACCGCCACTGTGACCCCGGAGTCGCGCACCTGGGCGATGCGCTCAGTGAGCAAATCGGTATCACGCTCCGCTGCGTGCAGCTCCTGCAGCGTGCGAACGGAGCGCTCCTCCGAGTCCATGTACTCCTGGTACTTCTCTTCCGAGTCGATACCCCAGGCGTCCTCGCACGAGTCCACGACCTTCTTCACCGCGCCCTCGAGGTCGGCATGGCGGCCCCAAAGCCCCTCGGCGTCGATCACGCCGAGGCCGCCCTGCTTGCCCATCTCGATGATGAACTCGGGGCTGGCCAGCGCGTCCGTCGGGTGAGAAACAAGCGGGATATCGAAGGTGTAGGCGTCGATGTTCCAGCTCGTGTCCACGTCCTTCGAAGAACGGGTGCGGCGCTTCGGCACGATTGAAAGGTCGCCCAAGTCGTACGCCCTGCGGGCCTCGCGGCCGAGGCCGATTTCCACGTAGTCGCGCATGAATATCCCCTACTGGCGGTAGTTCGGCGCCTCGACGGTCTGCGTGATGTCGTGCGGGTGCGACTCGCGCAGGCCGGCGGCGGTGATCTGGACGAACTGCTTCGTCTGCAGCTCCTCGATGGAGGCAGCACCGGTGTAGCCCATGGCGGCGCGCAGGCCGCCGACAATCTGGTGGGTAATGGAGTCCAGTTCGCCGCGGAACGGCACACGACCCTCGACGCCCTCCGGCACCAGCTTGTCCTCGCTGGTCACATCAGCCTGGAAGTAGCGGTCCTTGGAGAAGGAGCGCTTCTCGCCGGTCAGGCCGCGGCCCTGCATGGCGCCCATAGATCCCATGCCGCGGTAGCGCTTGTACTGCTTGCCGCCCACGACCACGATCTCGCCCGGGGCCTCTGCGGTGCCGGCAAGCATGGAGCCGAGCATCACGGTGGACGCGCCCGCCGCCAGCGCCTTGGCTACGTCGCCGGAGAATTGCATGCCGCCGTCGGCGATGATCGGAACGCCTGCGGCCTTCGCCGGGACGGACGCCTCGAGGATCGAGGTGATCTGCGGCGCGCCCACGCCTGCCACCACGCGAGTAGTGCAGATGGAGCCTGGGCCGATGCCCACCTTGATCGCGTCAGCGCCAGCGTCGATCATGGCCTTCGCCGCGCTACGGGTGGCCAGGTTGCCTCCGATGACGTCCACGCGGTCGCCGAATTCCTTCTTCACGCGCGAGACCATCTCGAGCACGCGGTTGTTGTGCGCGTGCGCGGAATCCACCACGAGCGCATCCACGCCAGCTTCCACCAGCAGACCCGCGCGGTCGAAGGAATCTTCGCCGGTGCCCACGCCAGCGGCGACGAGCAGACGGCCGTCGGCGTCCTTGGAGGCGTTCGGGTACTGCTCACTCTTGACAAAGTCCTTCACGGTGATCAGGCCGGCCAGGGTGCCGTCCGCCGCCACGATCGGCAGCTTCTCCACCTTATTGGAGGACAACAGCGCCAAAGCTTCTTGCTTATCGACGCCCTCCGGTGCCACCACGAGCGGCATCGGGGTCATAACCTCAGCCACCTTGCGCTGGAAATCCGCCTCAAAACGCATGTCGCGGTTGGTAATGATGCCCACCAGGCGGCCGCCGTCGTCCACCACCGGCAGGCCGGAGATGCGGAAGCGAGCGCAGAGGGCGTCCACGTCTTCAAGCGTCATGTCCGGGGTTGCGGTCACCGGGTTGGAAACCATGCCGGACTCGGAGCGCTTGACGATGTCGACGTGCTCCGCCTGGTCCTGGGCGCTTAAGTTGCGGTGCACCACGCCGATGCCGCCCTGACGCGCCATCGCAATCGCCATGCGGGACTCGGTAACCGTGTCCATCGCGGCAGAGGCGATAGGCAAGCCCAGACGGATGTTTTTGGTGAACTGGGAGGCGGTGCTCACCTCTGACGGGACAATGTGGGACTCCGCCGGCAGCAGCAGCACATCGTCGAAGGTCAGGCCACGCAGCGCGACCTTTTCCGGATCGTCCCCACCAGTCCACACACGCTCGTTAGCCATCGCATTGTCTCCTCTCCCGCGCAGATGTTTTCCGCCATGATATAACGTGGCGCAAATACCGATCGTGCCACCCAGTTCAGGGCACTTTCCAGCGGGCGATCCAGCCGGTTTGCCACACCGTATAGGGTTATACGGGTGAACTACGACGACATGATGCCACTGGACCCGTTTGCGGACGACCCTAACGACCCGGCATCCTTCATCGAGGACGATGAGCACGCCGAGCCGCTGTCGCCCGCAGAACGCGTCGCAGTGATCCAGGATCTCTCGCACGTGCGAGACGCGAAGCGCATACTCAAACCCCGCGGCATTCTCGGGGTGTCATTCCTCTGCGAGGACTGCGACCAAGTCCACTACTACGACTGGGAGATCATGGAGCAAAACATGATCGCCTCGTTGAACAACCAGCTTCCGCCCGTGCATGAGCCCAGCGCGCAGCCGAGCATCGAGGCGTACGTGCCCTGGGACTACGCCATGGGCTACCTCGACGGCTTAGAGGGGCGCTAGGAGCTGCTGCCGGCGCCCGGGTGGACGACCGGGCCGCCCTCTGCGCCGCCGGAGACACCCGCGCCAAAGTCGGCCGGCGAGCTGACCATCGTTGCCGGGTCGTTGACTCGCAGCGACGGGCTCTCCTGCTCCGCACCCGCTTCCGACGACGGCGATTCGCTGGCCGCGTCCTGCCCCTGCGACGGTGCCGCGCTGCCGGCGGTCGTGCTCGGCTGCGGGCTCGACGATGTCGGCTGGGTGGACTGCGTGGGCCTCCCATGGCCTGTGCCGGCGCCATTTCCCGCCCCAGGGCCGCGCTGCGCGGGATCCTGCGGCGCCTGGGTCGGCTGCTGCACCGGCGGTGCGGGGACCTGTTCCGAAGCCGGGCGCTCGGAGGAAGCGCCTTCCGGCGGCACCGTGGACGCCTCCGTGGCCGCTTCCGTGACCGTCTTTGTCTCCGTCACCGTCGCGGACGCGCCGTCCCTGGCTGCGTGGCGTTCGCGCTCCTGGATAGTCGCCACCAGATCCCGCGCCTGCTCCAGCAGGTCGCGGGCGGCGGCAGCGTCACCGCTTTCGCTCGCCACCTCAAGCTCGTCGAGGGTGGTGGCAAGCTCCACCACGGTGGTGTCCTCGTCGGTAGTGTCGCTTTCGAACAGGACGGCACCGGTGCCGACGCACACCACGGTCGCAGCAGCCGCGCCGATCAAGCCGGACAGCCAAGGGCTGACGCGGCGCTTCGCCTTCTCCGCGCGCTTTTCCTCCAACGAGGCAACGCTGCCAGAGGGCTGAGTATTTTCGGTGAACAGCTGCGGCGCCGGCGGCATCGGGCGGTCAACATCAGCCTTCAAATCCAACAGAGCGGCGGCGAGGGGGTCGGTGCCAGCCGAAGGATCGTCGCCAAGCATGAGCGCGTCAAAGAACGCGTCGCTGCGCGCGAACTCCTCCATGTGATCGTCCTGACGTGTCATAACTCCGCTTGCCTTCCATCCAGTTGCTTCCGCAGTTTGGACAGCGCACGGTGCTGGGCAACACGCACTGCACCTGGCGTGCTTCCCATAACTTCAGCCGTCTCCTCCGCGGACAGACCCACAAACACTCGCAGAATCACGATGTCGCGGGCCTTCTCATTAAGTGAATCGAGCAAAGCCCTCACAGCGTTACTCCGGGTTAAACGACAAAAAGTGTGTCTGGAATCGACGATTTTCAGGGTTTGACCTGTAGGTTTCAGGGAAATATATGCTTCGGGGGCATATATTTAGGTCTCGAGCGTTCAATCCTCGGTGTGGCTGCCGTGATGTGCTATGTGCGGCGTGGTGTGGTGTCGCAATGTCAAAGAACCAACCACGCTGCCACTGCGGCGGAGAAATGAAACGAAACGGCACCACTAGCAAAGGCACCACCAGGTGGCGCTGCAAACGATGCGGCGCCTCCAGCGTGAAACGCAGAAGCGACATCACCAACGCGGCGGCGTTCACCGTCTTCATCGACCACCTCACCACCGGCGCCAGCCTCGATACCGTTGCCCGCCGTGTGGGGTGCTCACCGCGCACGATGCAACGTCGATTCGAACCGTTCTGGTTCGTTGATGTGCCTGACCCCACCGCCGGCCACGACAAGCGGGTCTACGACCAGATCTTCCTTGACGGCACCTACACCGCTGGCGGCTGCTTGATCGTCGCGGCGACGATCGACCACGTGATTGCCTGGCACTGGTGCAAACACGAAACCACCCGCGACTACCAACTGCTGCTTGAGCGCATCGAAGCCCCACTCATCGCCGTCATCGACGGCGGCCAAGGCGCATACAGCGCGATCAAAAAGTGCTGGCCGACTACGAAAATTCAACGCTGCCTCGTCCACGCCCAACGCGTGGTACGCCGCTACACCACCAGTAACCCACGCACCGATGCCGGGCGCACCATCTACCGACTTGCGCTGAAGCTGACCCGGATCACCACGCTGGATGAAGCCGCTGCATGGGGTGCGCAGCTGCACGAGTTCTCCACGCTCTACCGGTCATGGATGGACGAGAAAACCCTGGTCAAAGATCCCAAAACCGGTGCATGGACCCGCGTGTGGACGCATCACAACGTGCGCAAGGCATACAACAGCCTCAACCATCTTTGGCGGTCCGAGATGCTGTTTGTCTACCTCAACCCGCCAAAAGCAGTACTTCAACCAGAGTGGATCAAATCCACCACCAACAGCCTGGAAGGCGGCATCAACGCCCAGCTCAAACTGCTCGCCAGAACACACCGCGGCAGATCAGGTGAACGACAACGCCGCATGCTGGATTGGTGGCTCTATTTGAAAACGGAACTGCCTGACGATCCAGTACGAATCGCCAGTCAGTCCGACTGGGGCCAGGGCCAACTCGCCAAAGTATCCACCCTGACCCGAAACGAGAACGAAGCCGACCACGAAACCGGACGACCAGCCCTCTACGACAACGCTATCGACACCAACTACACACACTCAATCGGCATCCAAAAAGGCCAAATCTAACCCCCACGACACGCTGAATCAGACACACTTTTTGTCGTTTAACCCGTTACTCCCCACCGACACCATCGCCGCGTCCTCGGGAGTGATTGTCGCCACTTCGGTGTCGGGGACCTCCTCCACCGGGCTGAGCTTGTCGCGCGCCATCGCACGGTGCGCGTCCGCAACCTTGTTAAACGCGATGCCGTACACGAACGCCATGAACGGCCGCCCGGTGTCGTTGTAGCGGTCGATGCTCGTCGCTACCGCCAGGCAGATTTCCTGGGCGACATCTTCGGGGGTAGGCATCCGCCCGCCCCCGATGCGCGCCCTGGCGTAGCGCAGCACTCGCGGGTGGATGATGGAGATGATGCGCTGCAGCGCCCGCCTGTCGCCCTGCGCAGCGGCGGGAACCAGGCCAGCGAGTTCTGCGTCTTCATCGCCTGCAGCCACACGCATCTCCTTCCCTCGTCTGTCAGCTTGCACCAGTTTCGCGTAACCCGTTCATAATAAACGCACTTGCCTTAGCATTCGCGCTACCGACCTTTTGCCAGGAATTCACCTGCCTGTAACCAGCTGCGTTGGCGCAGTAAGACACGGGTATTTCCACGCGGTTCGACTAGGCGACAGCAGACCGTAACCGCAGCGACACCAAACGTTAACCAAAACAGTCCACACTCGTAGCCGGTTTCACGTTTGAGGTACTTCCACAAAGGAGCACTCCCGATTATGTCTTTGCCGCACCAGCTTCCCGGACCCAACGCCGACTTCTGGGATTGGCAGCTACACAGCAAGTGCCGGGGGGAGGCCTCCGAGATCTTCTACCACCCCGACGGGGAGCGCGGCCGGGCGCGCACGCAGCGTGAAAACCGCGCCAAGGCCATCTGCTTCGAGTGCCCGGTGCTTACCCAGTGCCGCGAGCACGCGCTGCGCGTAGCCGAACCGTACGGCATCTGGGGCGGCATGAGCGAATCTGAGCGCTCCGCCATCCTGCGCGGCACCGCCGGCGGCATGAAGGTCGCCGCGGCTTCCGCCAAGTAATTTTTTGCAACCACCTGGCGGGGGTTTCGTAAAACCTAACAATCACGATTTGCGACCAGGGGAAATAGCAGCCCAAAACGGCCGGTTCGTCAACTTTTGCGAAATTACCGGCCTGAGATACAGAAAAACGCCCCGGTTTCGGGGCGTTTTTGCTTAGCGACGAACCTTCGGCAATGCGCGACTAGTGCGCGTGGCCTTCGTGCTCGTCTTCCTCGGCGGGCTTAGTCACCACAGACGCTTCCGTGGTGAGCACCATGCGCGCCACAGACGCGGCGTTGACCACCGCGTTGTGGGTGACCTTCACCGGGTCGATGATGCCCTGCTCAATGAGGTTGCCGTACTCGAGCGTCGCGGCGTTGAAGCCCTCGCCGTTCGGCATTTCGGCGATCTTGGACACCACAACGGCACCGTCGAGGCCCGCGTTATCGGCGATCCAGAACGCCGGCTTCGACAGCGCGCGGGCCACGGCCAGCACGCCGGTCTTCTGCTCGCCGTCGAAGCCGTTAGCGAACTCCTCGAGCTGCTTGGCAATCTGCACCAGCGCCGAGCCGCCGCCGGCGATGATGCCCTCTTCCGCCGCCGCGCGGGCGGCGTTGATGGCGTCCTCGACGCGCAGCTTGCGCTCGTTTTGCTCAGTCTCGGTGGCGGCGCCGACGCGCAGCACGGCCACACCGCCGGACAGCTTGGCCAGGCGCTCCTCCGCCTTCTCCTTGTCCCAGGTCGAGTCGGTGGTTTCGATCTCGCGGCGGATCTGGTTGCGGCGGTCCTCCACAGCCTCGGCGGTGCCAGCGCCGTCGACGATGACGGTGTCGTCCTTGGTCACCGTCACGCGGCGGGCGGAGCCGAGGTGCTCCAGGGTGGCGTCCTTGAGGTTGACGCCGACCTCCGGGTCGATCACGGTCGCGGCGGTGACCACCGCGAGGTCGTCCATAAACGCCTTGCGGCGCTCGCCGAAGTACGGCGACTTCACGGCGACGACCTTAAGCACCTTGCGGATGGAGTTGACCACCAGCGCCTGCAGCGCCTCACCCTCGATGTCCTCTGCCACCACGAACAGCGGCACGGACTCGGAGGCGGCCTGCTCCAGAAGCGGCAGGAAGTCCGGCAGGGAGGAAATCTTGCCGCGCACCAGCAGCACGCGGGCGTCCTCGAGCACGGCCTGGCCGGCATCCGGATCCGTCATGAAGTACGGGGAGAGGAATCCCTTGTCAAAGGAGATGCCCTCGGTGAGGTCCACGTAGGAGTCGATGGACTGGGACTCCTCGACGGTGAGCACACCGTCCTTGCCCACCTTGTCCATGGCGCCGGCGACCATCTCGCCGACCTCCGGGTCGCGCGAGGACACGGTGGCCACGTTCGCGATCTCTCCGGAGGATTGCACCTCGGTCGCGCGGGCCTTGAGCTCCTCGACGACCTTCTCGCCAGCGGCCTTGATGCCCTTGTTCAGCCCGATCGGGTTCGCGCCAGCCGCGACGTTGCGCAGGCCCTCGGCGACGAGCGCCTGGGCCAAAAGCGTTGCGGTGGTGGTGCCGTCGCCGGCGATGTCGTTCGTCTTCACGGCGACGGACTTCACCAGCTGCGCGCCGAGGTTTTCAAACGGGTCTTCGAGGTCGATGTCGCGGGCGATGGTCACGCCGTCGTTCGTGACGGTCGGGCCACCCCAGGACTTGGACAGCACGACGTTGCGGCCGCGGGGGCCGAGCGTGACCTTCACCGCGTCGGCGAGCGTGTCCACGCCGCGCTGGATGCCCTCGCGGGCCTCCTGGTCAAATGCGATGAGTTTTGCCATGGCGCTTACTTCTCGACGACGGCCAGCAGGTCACGAGCAGACAGCAGCAGGAACTCCTCGCCGCCGTATTTCAGCTCGGTGCCGCCGTACTTGGAGAAGATGACGGTGTCGCCCTCCTTGACGTCCACGGCGACGCGGTTGCCGTTGTCGTCCAGGCGCCCCGGGCCGACAGCGATGACGACGGCTTCCTGCGGCTTCTCCGCAGCGGAATCCGGGATAACCAGGCCGGACGCGGTGGTGGTCTCAGCCTCGGCAATCTGGACGAGGACCTTGTCCTCCAGCGGCTTGATGTTGACGTTTGCCATGATCAGCAACCTTTCATTGGTGAATGATTCAACAGTTCAGGTCTGAAGAGGCGCAGCCGTCGTCGCGGGTGAACAACTGTGCTTCACACAACCTGCTTTGGCACTCTACCCCTGAGAGTGCCAGCCAACAACCACAGGCTGTGCGGCGGTGTGATCTAGCGGTTGAGCACCGCGTTACGCCACAGATCGAACTCCTCGGCGTTGTCGTCGCGGTAGTTCTCCACCGCGCGGATCGCCTGAAGCACCTCCGCGATGGTGTCCTCATTGACGCTGCCGCCGTCGGCGGCGGTGAAGATCACCGGGCCGCACACCGCGCGGGTCGGGTCGGTGAGGAACTCCGGGTTATCCGTCTCCGAAGTGTTGCGCGCTAGCGATGCCACCGGGTTCGGCTCTTGGCCCAGCTGTGCCGCGTCCGGGCGGAAGATCGCGTGGAAACGGTTGCCGTCCTGGTCGAAGGCGACATCGTCGAACTTCTCGGTTACGCCGCCGAGGGTCTCGCGCACCGTGTCCTCGTCGAAGACGATGCGGCGGTAGGTCAGATCCGGGTTGACCAGGAATCCGAACCGCTCACGGTCGGCCTGGCCTTGGTCGAACTGCTCAGTAGTTTCAGCGGACACGGGACATCCTTTCGTCGAGTAAGACGTGCAGTCGCCAAGCGTATCCGCAACCAACACTTCGCGCCTTACGACGACACGAGCGGCACCTCGACCTCCAGCGAAGTGTCCGTGCCCACGCCCAGTCCGGACGGGGCGGCGCCCTCATGGATGAGCTGGGCGGCCAGCGCCGCGATCATCACCCCGTTGTCCGTGCACAGGTTAAACCGCGGCACCCGCAGCTCGATACCGGCGGCCTCGCAGCGCTGCTGCGCCAGCTCCCGCAGCCGGCGGTTGGCTGCCACGCCGCCGCCGAGCAGCAGCGTGCGCGCGCCGGTGTCCTCGCAGGCCATGACGGCTTTAGCGGTGAGCACGTCGCACACCGCTTCCTGGAACGACGCGCAGACGTCCTCCAGCGAGATAACGCGGCCGTCGCGCTCGGCGGCCTCGACGTGGCGGGCCACCGCAGTCTTCAATCCGGAGAAGGAGAAGTTGTAGCGGTGCTCGCCGCGCAGGTCTTCGGCGCGCGAAAGCGCCCGCGGAAACTTCACCGCTTCCGGGTTGCCCTCGGCCGCGAGCTTGTCCACCACCGGGCCGCCGGGGTAGCCCAGGCCGAGGAGGCGGGCGACTTTGTCGTATGCCTCGCCGGCGGCGTCGTCGAGCGTGGTGCCCAGCTCCCGCATCGGCTTGCCCACGGCTTCGACCTCCAGCAGCTGCGTGTGCCCGCCGGAGACCAACAGCGCCACCGCGTGGGGCAGCGGCTCGCCGTCCAAGTTGGCCACCGCGACGTGCCCGCCCAGGTGGTTCACCCCGTAAAACGGAACCCCCCATGCGCCCGCATATGCCTTAGCGGCGGACGCGCCGACCAGCAGCGCGCCTGCCAGGCCCGGGCCGACGGTGGCGGCCACCGCGTCCGGCTTGGCAATGCCGGCGTCCGCCAGCGCCTTCTCCATCACCTGCGGCATGGCCTCCAGGTGGGCGCGCGAGGCGATCTCCGGCACGACCCCGCCGAAGCGGGCGTGCTGCTCCATCGAGGAGGCGACCACGTCGGCGAGAATGTTCATCGTGCCGTCGTCGTGCAACTCAACAATGCCCACGCCGGTTTCGTCGCACGAGGACTCAATGCCCAACACAATCACTGGTCTCGCCTTTCGCTCTTGTTCGGCCGCGTCATGGTGTACGCGTCCATGCCGGAGGCCTGATAGTAGTTCTTGCGCACGCCCGCGGTGAAAAACCCGAAACTTTCGTACAGGCGGATCGCGGGCGTGTTGTCCACCCGCACCTCCAAAAAGCACGGCCCGTCTAACAGGTCCACGGTGTGCATGAGCTGGTCCATCAGCGCTCGGCCTATGCCTTCGCCCTGCCGCGATGGGTCGACGCCGATGGTGTGGATCTCAAACTCCGGGTCGTCCTTCGGCCCGAGCATGGCCAGGCCCGCAAACCCGACCAGCTCTTCGCGGTCGAAGGCGCCCAGGTAGAAGGTGTGACGCGCGGCAATCTCGGAGCGGTACGCCGCCTCGGACCACGGGCTGTCGCCGGCGAACAGCACCGCCTCGATCGCCGCGGCCGCCGGGGCGTCCGCGACTGTCAGCTCGCGGAAGCGCACGCTCATGGCAGCGCCGGCGACTTCGGGGCCTGCTTCGGCGGCACAGCGTCGGGACGGCGCAAATACAGCGGCACCAGCGGCTCCGGCTGCGCGTCCAGGTCGGCGACTGAGACTAAGCCGGCGGGGGTTGGGGGTTGGTAGGTCACCCTTTGGGCGTCGATAGGCAAAAGCTCCGCTAGCGACGACGGCACGCTCACCACCTCCACCGCGGGCGAAGAAAGATCCGCCGGCTTGCACACGTCCGGGCCCGCCACCCGCTTACCGCCCGAGTAGCGCGCCCAGTACACCTCGCGGCGGCGCGCGTCGGTGACCACCAGCGCCTCCCCGCTAAGCGACGCAGCAACCGCGTCGTGCGTGCACACCCCATGCACCGGAACGGAAAGCGCCTGCCCCAGCGCCGACGCGGTAGACATGCCCACACGCAGGCCCGTAAAGGGCCCCGGGCCGCACCCCACCACGACCGCGCCCAAGTCCGCGAACTCGGCGCCCGCCTCCCCCAGCAGCCGAGTAATCTCCGGCATGAGCGTCTCGTTGTGCGCGCGAGTGGCCACAGCCGTCTCCGCGAGCACACGGTCCCCGTCCACGATGCCTGCGACCAGGTCAGTCGTGGCGGTGTCCAGGGCGAGGACGAGCATTACTGGCCCAACCCGAGGGTCCAGCGGCCCTGGTTCATGTGGAACGGCATCGCCGTGTTCAGCGGGAAGGACTCGGACTGCGGGACGGTGCAGATATCCACCTTGTTCAGCTCCACGGCATCCACCATGGGCGCTTCGCCTTCGCCACCCGGGATGAGCAACACGTAGCCCAGGTCGCCGCCGAGGTCCACGTCGTCGACGCTGATACCGAAGGCCTCAACCTTGGCGTCCACCAGCTCCTGCGGCTCGCCCGGGCACAGGGTGGTGTAGCCGACGTAGCGCTCCGGGTCGTAGATGCGCGCCGGGTCCACCAGCTGCGCGGCCACGGCATCGCCGCCCGGGCGGGTCTGCTGCAGCGAGCGAGAAAGCGAGTTCGTCGGCTCGACCTGAGCGAGATCGTTGGACCGGGACTGCGGGATGAAGATGATCCCGGCGAGGAGCACGAGCCACAGTACGGCTGCGAGCGCGACCCAGCGGCGGGACTGGCTAGTGAGGTTGAGCATGCGTGTAAGCCTACATCCCGTCCTCGACGCGCCAGGAGATGATGCGTGCTTCCGTCTCAGCGTGCGTGCGCCGATCAAGCGTGACGTGCACGTAGCGCAGCGCGAGCTGCTCCACCAGCCCGCCGCCCCACTCGGCCACCACCACGGCCTCCTCGAGGGCGCTGTCCAGGTCGAGGGCGTCGAGCTCACCTAGCGGGTCGTCGCCAAGCCGGTATGCGTCGACATGCACCAGCGAGGGGCCATTGCCTATCGACGAATGCTCCCGCGCAATCACGAACGTCGGGCTTGTCACCCTGCCTTTGACCCCCATACCCCTCGCGATGCCCTGCGTGAAGGTGGTCTTGCCCGCGCCGAGCGGGCCGTCGAGCACAACGAGGTCGCCCGCATCGAGCGCCGCGCCCAGCTCTTCACCGAGCTTTTGCGTATCCGCGGTACCTTCGCACAGCCGCTCGCCCTGCTCCGGAAAAATCGACTTCATCTACTTGCCTTCCCCGATGTACGTGCGGGTGGTGCGACCGCGCGGGGCGCAGACCACCTCGTAGTTGATGGTGCCGGCGCGGTTGGCCAGCGCGGTGGCGTCGCCGAAAATTACGGCCTCATCGCCCGCGGCGACGTGAGCGTCGTTGTCGCCGAGCCAGACCACGATCTGATCCATGGACACCCGGCCCACCTGTGGGTAGGCCCGGCCCGCAATGTCGACCTCCACCGCGCCCTGCCAGGAGCGCTGCACCCCGTCCGCGTAGCCCGCCGGGATGACGGCGGTGAACCCGTCCACCGGCGCCTCCCAGGTGCGCGCGTAGCTGGTGGCCTCGCCTTTGCGCATCGGCTTGACCGCGACCACCGGCGCCGACCAGGTCATCGCGGGTTTGAGCCCGTGGTCGAGTCCATCGACCGGCTCCAGGCCGTACAGGCTCACCCCCGGCCGGACCATGTCGAAGTGCAGGTCCGGTCGGGTCCAGGTCGCCGGCGAGTTCGCCGCGTGGTTGCGCGGCACCTCAAGGCCCACCTGGCGGGCATGGGCGATCGCGCGGCGAAACGCGGCGGCCTGCTGGTCGGTGTACGGGTCCGCCGGGTCGTCGGCGCAGCTCAGGTGCGTCATCAGCCCCGCGACCGTGAGCTTGCCTTTGCGCTGCGCGTCCAGGGCGAGCTCGAAAGCCTCCTGCCAGCGGACCTCATCGATGCCGGAGCGGTGCATCCCCGTGTCCACCTTGAGGTAGGCGGTGGGCGCCGTTGGTGCGTCGATAAGCGATTGCAAATGCGTAAACGACGGAACCCCCACGTCGACCCCGGCCGGGAGCTCCTCCTGCGGGTCCCACAGCCACGCCAGCACCGGCTTCGTAGTCAACTCGCGCACCCGACGCGCCTCCGCGAACGTGGCCACGCCGAACGCGTCCGCGCCGCCCGCCTCCATCACCGGCACGCAGCGCTCGACGCCGTGGTTGTAGGCGTCCGCCTTGACCACGCACATCAGCTCCGCCGACGTTTGCTCGCGCAGGCGGCGGGTGTTGTGCGCGATTGCGTCCAGATCGATCGTTGTTCTCAGCACGGGCCTATTACATCACGTGAGTGACGCCCAACACGATGAGCAGCACCGCCACCGACCACGTCGCCGCGGCCGTGACCTGGTCGGGGTGGGCGCGCGCCCAGTCGAAGCCGCGCGCCGCCGCGCTGTGCGGCTTCGCGCGCACCCAGCCCACGGCCAACGCGGCGAGTGTGGGCAGCGACAGCGCCACCGTGGCGTAGAGCGGGATCGCGGCGTAGCGCACCTGCGCCTCGAGGCCGGCCGCCGACAACAGCGCGAGCCCGCCGTAAAACGGCATCGACGTGGCCGACTGAATCAGGCCGAGTACCACGCCGGTGGCCACCGTAGCCGGACCTGGGATGTGCAGCGGGCGCATGATCTTCTGCGTCAGCGCCTGGTTGTCGCCGCCGCGCAGCGCCAGGAAGGCGGTGAGGATGCCGGTGGCGATGAGCAAAATGCCGAACACCGGGCCCTCGACGAAGCGCTGCACCACCGGGCCCAGGCCGTCGAAAATCACCAGCATGATCAGTGCCAAGCCGGCCACACCGCACCAATCGCCCGCGATCAGCAGCGCCGTGGTCTTGGCGTAGTTGCGCCGCGCGGCGATGCCCACCGCGACGATGACGCCGATGAGAAGCAGATTCACCGAATCAATGAACGCCAGCTGCAAAGCACCGAGCATCCGACCTCCTGTGTGTGCGGGGTAGCCTGGCAATGTCGGACTCACCCTAGTCGAGGAAAGATTGCAGTAGGATAGCCCGCGTGTCTGCGAAGCTGAAGAAACTCTCCGACCTATCCAAGCGCGGCCCGCACCGCGTGCTGGAAGGCGACCTGGGCTACACCGGCCTGCCCGGCAAGGTCTACACCCCCGCCGAAGGCAAGAACCTGCCCGGCGTGGCGTTCGGCCACGACTGGCTCAAGGACGTCGCCGCCTACGAGGACACCCTGCGCCACCTGGCCAGCTGGGGCATCGCCGTGGCCGCGCCGGACACCGAAACCGGCTTCAAGCCCGACCACGCCGGCCTGGCCGCCGACCTGGAAACCGCCATGCAGATCCTCGGCGGCGTGCGCCTGGGCAACGGCAACATCTCCGTCTCCCCGGGCAAGCTCGGCATCGTCGGCCACGGCATGGGCGGCGGTGCCGCCGTGCTCGCCGCGGTGGACAACCCGAAGGCGAAGGCCGTGGCGGCGGTGTACCCGGCCAACGTGGCACCGTCCGCAGTCGAGGCGGCGCGCAACCTGTTCGTCCCCGGCATGGTCGTCGGCCCCGGCGAAGACGGCGACTCGCTGTTCGACCCCGGCAACCCCGCCAAGCTGGCCTACAACTGGGCCGGCGAAGTGGTCTACCGCGCGCCGAAGAAGGGCGACCAGCAGTCCTTCTCCGAAGACAACTTGGTCAAGCGCATCCTCGGCCTGGGCAAGTCCGACCGCGGCCTGCAGGAGACCATCCGCGGCCTGCTCGTGGGCTACCTGCTGCACCAGCTCGACGAAGACAAGTCGTATGCCTCCTACTCCGAGCCTGACGCCGAAGGCTCCGGCGTGGGATCCCTGACCGGCGAGAAGCTGTCCAAGGCCGCCGGCCTAGCGCGCGACAACGCCGGCTTCTCCCTGTTCTAGCTCCCGGCTACACGACGGGGTTTTCGCCGTTCGGGCCAATCGCGCGCAGCACCGCCTGGATCTGCTGCTTCTGCGACTTCTGCGCAGCGTTACGACGAGGCCGCGGCATACTGTAATCCCCCCGTGGCACCGTCACCGGCTGCCGCGGCATGGTCTCCCGGGCCCGCGCGTGGTGCTTGGCGGTCATCTCCATCTTCTGCTGCGTTTCCTTCATCAACGCCTCGAAATCCGCCATTCGCTTCGCGGTACGCCTCTGGTACTGGGCCACAAACTGCTCGAAATCCATCGTTACCACTCCCCTGACTTCTTCATTGCCCACGGATCAGCATCCACCCCGCCGGTGTCGCCCGTGTCGCCAGCATCTCCTGCCTGCGCTGGCTGCGTTTCCAGATTCTCCAGCTTCTTCGGCGGCGGCGTCGGCTCCTCCACCTGCGACAGCTCCGGCGGCGGAGCGATCACACCGTCATCTGCGGGCGCGGGCGGAGGCGGTGGCGGTTCCGGCTCGCACTCCGGCTCAGGCTCGGGTTCTGGCTCCGGCTCGGGTTCTGGCTCCGGCTCGGGCTCGCACTCCGGCGTCGCCGCCGGCTCGGTCGGGCAGTCCTCCAGCGCCGTCTCGTCGACGTCGAGCGTCGCCTCCAGGTTCGCCTCCAACGTCAGCCCCAGCGTCAGCTCCAGGCCCAAATCGGCACTATCGCTGGACGAGGCGCTGCGAGAAGCTTCATCGGAAATGCTGGCGGCGGCGGGGCGGGTGCTGACGTCGCAAGGCGAATGCGTATTCTCCCCGAAGTCCACCGGCGGGGCGGGCTGCTCAGCGGCCGCAGTGTCGACGCGGGTGGCGACCTCCCCCAGGCATTCCTTGATCACGCAGTTGCGGTCGCTGGCGGTCTCGCGCGCGCTGCGCAGCGCCTCGATGACCATCTCCACCGCCGGCTGGATCAACTGCACAATCCCGCAGTTCAGCACGATGTCGAGCATGCGTCGCGCCGGCTCCAGCAGGGCACGCACCGCAGACTCCGCGGTGGCCACAATCGTTTTGATCGCCTCCCCGCACTGCCCAATGCTCTCCCCGGCAGTTTTTGCGCGATCGAAATGCTCGGATTCGCGTGTTTCGTCGCAAAGCTCACGCTCGCGGATGCCCACCTCGTCGAACCAAGCGCTCTCATCGCACGAGCACGTCCGCGCCGGCGTCTCCGGGCGCTGCCCACCCGCAGACAACCGCAGGCCAGCGGCCAGAAACGCGCTCAAATCAAGCCCGTCGGTCTCCGCGACCTGCTCCAACAGCTCGCCGGCCAGGCCGTGCACCGCGGCGCGCTGCGCCGGCCCCACCTCCGGCGCGACATCAACCGCGCACACCAGCGACTGGACGTCGTCTTTCACCGCCGCCATCATGCGTTCTCCACCCCACCCGCAATCGACTCTAAGAACTCGGATGAGAGCTGGTCGGCGGCTACAGTGGCGTCGCTAAGCAAAAGCACCTGCTCCCAATTCTCCCCGCGCGCCGCGAGGAAACGCTGCGACGTGGAATGCAACGCCTCCAACGCATCCACGATGCGCTGGCCCTCCCGCGCAAAGCCCGCGCCGAACGCCGACGCGGCAACCACCGGCCGCCCAGCGTCGAGCTCGCGCGCGGCGCCACGGTACGCGTCGATAGCCTCTGTGTACTTCGTGCGCACCGCATCGATATCGATGTCGAGCGCCCCAACATGTGTCATATGCCCACCCCCGAAAGGCTCGCAGTTGAACTGTCTTACCTTTACTTAGACTCCCCCAATGCCCCGGCGGTTCCCTGCCGGGGCAAAAAACTTTTACCGCCGATAAACCTACACCGCGGCAACGACCGCCGCGAGGCGACCGGCAACCTTGCGCGCCTGCTCCTCCTCAGCGGCCTCCACCATGACGCGGAACAGCTCCTCCGTGCCAGACGGGCGCAGCAACACGCGGCCGGCATCGCCCAGCTCAGCCTCCGCCTCGGCGATGGCGTCTTTGACGGACTGGTCCTCCAAGATCAGCGCCTTGTTGGACACCGGCACGTTGATCAGCGTCTGCGGCAGCACCGTCATCACCTCCGCCAGACCGGCGAGCGCCTTGCCGGTCTCCGCCATGCGCTCCATGAGCATGAGGCCGGACAGCACGCCGTCGCCAGTGGTGGCGTGGGCCGGCACCACGATGTGGCCGGACTGCTCGCCGCCCAGGGAGAAATCGCCGTTACTCAGTTCCTCGAGCACGTAACGGTCGCCCACCTTCGTCTCGCGCACCGAGATGCCCTCGCGCTCCATGGCCAGCTTCAGGCCCAGGTTGCTCATCACCGTGGCGACGAGCGTGTTGTCCTTCAGGCTGTTGGACTCCTTCATGCCGGTGGCGAGGATGGCCATGATCTGGTCACCGTCGACGACGTTACCCTGCGCGTCCACGGCCAGGCAGCGATCCGCGTCGCCGTCGTGCGCCAGGCCCAGGTCCGCGCCGTGTTCGACCACGGCCGCCTGAATCTGGTCCATGTGGGTGGAGCCGGAGCCGTCGTTGATGTTGTAGGCGTTCGGCGTGTTGTGGATGGCGGTGACCTCCGCACCAGCGGCCGCGTATGCCTTCGGGGCGACCTCGGAGGCAGCACCGTTGGCGCAGTCCACCACGACCTTGATGCCGCTGAGCGGCTCAGTGATGGCCTCTTTGAGGTGGGCGAGGTAGCGCTCCTGCGCGTCCGGCGCTTCCTCGATCACGCGCCCGATGGCGGTGCCGGTCGGGCCCGTTTCCTCCAGCACGGCCATGGCGCGCTCGATTTCGTCTTCGATGTCGTCCGGCAGCTTCTTGCCGCCGGCGGCGAAGAACTTGATGCCGTTGTCCGGCATCGGGTTGTGGGACGCGGAGATCATCACGCCGATGTCGGCGCCGTAGTCGTCGGTGAGAAACGCCAGGCCCGGCGTGGGGATGACGCCGACGCGCAGTACGTCCACGCCTTTCGACGCCATACCGGCCGCCATCGCGGCAGCAAGCATCTCGCCGGAGACACGCGGGTCCCGGCCGATCAGCGCGATCGGGCGGCGCTTCTCCGAGCCGCGGTCCTTGGTCAGCACGGTCGCAGCCGCGGCGCCGAGCTTGAGGGCAAGTGATGCGGTGAGGGCCTCGTTAGCCAGGCCGCGGACACCGTCAGTTCCGAACAATCGAGTCATGCGCACAATTATGCACTTGCCTATCGACGATCGCTCCGCCACCCCAACTTCCGCGCAATTTAACCTGGCGTTTTGCGAGTTATCCACAGGGGTGATGTTGCGAATTCCACAGGGCGGGCCGGGGTGGGGTTGCGTTGGGTTTAGGGTCTGTGGCCATGAACTCGTTCGACGCATTCATCCAGGCGATGTCCGCAGTATCCATGGAGACACTGCGGCACTTCGACCTGCCCGTTGCCCTTGCTGCCGGGATGGCGCCGGATCGGGCGCGTGCGTGGGATCAGATGCAGGACGTCTACTACGGAAAAACGAAATTCACCCGCAAGCAATCGGAAGCCGCGCAGAAAGCCCGCGGGTTCTCCCTCGACGAACTCGGGCTGATCGAACGACGTGTTGCCGTGGTGAAGGATGCCGGCGAGCGGTGGCGGCTGCGGCTGGAACTGTTGGATGTCACCGGCGGGTACCGCGCGATCGAACGCGCCGCACGAGAGATCATCCCCCGCGACGACACCACCCCGACAAAGAAACAGGTGGCGTTCTCGCAACCGAAAAACGGGCGGGCGCGCATCACCATCGACACCACCGACCGCAAAGCAGCCGACTTAGAGCACCGCCTGCGCCAAGACATCGACGCCACGCTGCCGGCGGCGGCGCAGATGGAGGATGCGTTTTGGCGCATCGTCGAAGGTAAGGCTGGCGGGGTGGTCGCCGCCGCGCCACGGCCGATCGTGCTGGTGCCGATCACCGAGCACGCACGCATCATGGCGGGAGACGGCGACGACGTCATCCTGACGCTGACTGACGGCACCATCATGACGGGTGCGGAGTACCTCCAGCAAGAGTTCGGCGAGGCACTCGAGGTCGCAGCCTTCCACCCCGAGGAAGGCGCGGTGAACCTCTACGACACCGAACGCTTCGCCAACCAGAAACAGCGCGATATGGCCTGCATGGTCTCACCCGTGTGCGCCTTCGCAGGCTGCCGCCACGGGGCGTATGCTTCCGAGATCCACCACGTGACAGCGTGGAAACACGGCGGGCTGACCAACATGGACAACCTGGTGCCGCTATGCAGGTATCACAATCGGATCAACGACGATGACCCCTGGCGCAACAAACGCGGCCGCATCACCATGATCAGAGGCGCGCCCTGGTGGGTCTCACCCCGCGGGTACCACATCAAAAACACCGACCGCGGAGCACTCGACCAACTCTTCGGACCACCAAGCACCTAGCAACGCGAAACGCCGCCGCCCAAACGGACGACGGCGTACAACGCACGCGTAGAAGCGATTAACGCTTGGAGTACTGCGGTGCGCGACGGGCCTTGTGCAGACCTGCCTTCTTGCGCTCCACGGCACGGGCGTCACGGGTGAGCAGGCCAGCCTTCTTCAGGGTGGTGCGCTCAGCTGGGTTGTAGACGTTCAGTGCGCGGGCGATAGCCAGGCGCAGAGCACCGGACTGGCCGGTCGGGCCGCCACCGGAGATGTTGGCCTTGATGTCGAACTGGCCCTCGCGCTCGAGCAGGGTCAGCGGGGTGAGGATGTCCTGCTGGTGCAGCTTGTTCGGGAAGTAGTCCTCGAACTCGCGGCCGTTGACGGTGATCTTGCCCTCGCCCTCGACGACGGTCACGCGGGCGATGGCGCGCTTACGGCGGCCAACGGTCTGGATCGGACCCTCGTGCAGCGGAGCGGCCTCAACGGTCTCCTCGGTTGCCTCAGCCTCGGGGGCGATGGCGTCGCCGATGGTGTAGTTGAACTCCTCGGTCGCGGCGGTTGCGGCGTCGACGTCGGTGCCCAGGGACTCAGCGGTGTTTTCGAAGTTGTTCGGCTCGGTCATTACTGTGCCACCTGCTTAAACTCGTAGGTTTCCGGCTGCTGGCCAGCGTACGGGTGCTCGGCACCGACGAAGACGTGCAGCTTCTTGATGGACTGACGGGAAAGCTTGTTGTGCGGCATCATGCCCTTGACAGCTTCCTCGATCACGCGATCCGGACGCTCGTCCAGCGCGCGGCCCAGGGTCATGGACTTCAGACCACCCGGGTAGCCGGAGTGGCGGTAACGCATCTCGCGCTCGCGCTTGTTGGAGGAGATGTGGATCTTGTCGGCGTTGATCACGATGACGTGGTCGCCGGTGTCGACGTTCGGTGCGTACTGCGGCTTGTGCTTACCGCGCAGGATGTCTGCGACGGTGGAAGCAAGCTTGCCCAGCACCACGTCGGTTGCGTCGATGACGTACCACTTGCGGGTGATGTCACCGCTCTTCGGGTGGTAAGTAGACATGCATGACTCCTTAAAGTCTGTCTAGATGGCTGCCGGCCAAAACTTCGTCTGCCCCTTTGCGCTTCACGGCGGCCGGTGGAGACCCGAAAAGCGCATCCGGCGGGACACACAGGGATAACACCCTACGGCACGCTTGACCGAAAACAAAAAAGTGCCGCCGCAGGTGATTCCCCCATCACCTGCGGCGGCACGTCCCCCCGTATCCCCCGAGCGGTTGCGCCGCGGGCCGTGTGAAGCCGTGCCCGTCCCCCGATGAAAACGGCCCCTTGCACGGCCTGCGACGCAAGTCTTGTTGTGTTCTAGCCCCAGCTGTTCGCCGCTGCGTTGTTGACGGCGAGCATGGTGGTGTTGCCGTCTTCCACGGTGTTGGCGATCTGGTTGAGGATCTGGTTCAGATCCTGCGCGGCCTGGTCCCACTTGGCCTGGTGCGCCTGGTAGGCCGCGGCTGCGGTGCCTTCCCAGGTCTGCGCCATGGGCTGGAGCATCTGCTTGAGTTCGGCCAGGTCGCCGTTGATGCGGGAGGCGGAGGCGCGCATGTCCTCTGCGGCGCCGGCGATCTGCGCGAAATCGTACTTGATCTGCATTGTTTCCCCTTTACAGTGCGAGTCCGCCGGCGATCTGGCGGAGGCTGTCGGTGTTGGTGGCGTCGGTGGTTTCGTAGTTCTTGGCGTTGTCGCGGATGTTCACGGCGATCGCGCTCAGTGCTTCAGACAATCGCCTTTGGGCATCGTCGTAACGCAGCATCAAGTCGTCGAAGCTGCGCTGCGCGTTGCCCACCCAGTAGCCGCGGGTGGCTTCGGCGACTTGCTGCACGCGGTCGATTTCGCGGTTGACGTCGGCGTTGGTGTCGTCGGTGCGGTCTGCAGCGGCGCGCATGACCTCGGCTTCGGTTGCGAACTGCTCCATGTTCTCTTTCCCCCTCGTTGTGTGTTGGGACGGACAACTTCTGTGCTGTCCGTATATCTGACTGACGTTTAGCTCTTTCGGTTCCATCGTTTTCAAAACTTTTTTATGGACCCACGTCAGCCCCCTTATATTCAGCGGATTCCATGGCCATGCGGCAGGTGGCGCGTTGCACGACGGTGGGTTCGGTGCGCGTGTGGCAGCCCACGAACAGCTGCACGGTCCCGTTGGGCCAGGTTTTCCACAGCGATTGCGAGCCGTCGCCGGCGCGCTCCAGGTAGGTCACGGAGATGCCGTCTGTGTCGACGAGTTCGACCTCCGGGTCGGTTTCGATGTCGGCAAGAAGTTGGTCGGCCATCGTGCGCGCTGGCAGCTGGTAGAGGTGCTCGACGGCGATCTGCAGGCGGAAGTTGGGGTCGCTTCCTGTGGCGCGCCACATGTCGTCGTCGGCTTCGAGGGTGAAGCCTGCGGGGAGTTGGACGGTTAAGCCGTCGCGCTCAATGCTTATCGACGACTGCTCCGCCTCTTCCTCCTCCTGCGCAGGAGACGACACTGGAGTTGATTGCGTCTCCGGCGGCTGCGACGGTGGCGGTTCCGCCTCTCCCGACGACTGCGCTTTCCCGCTAGTCAGACCCCAAATCACTGCGGCGCAGGCGAGGGCGACTGCGGCGACGACGGCGGCGATGATCCACACGCCGGAGCGCGATTCCTGCTCGGGCGGTGGTGGTCGGTGGAAGGGTTCCGGGGTGTCGTCGGGTGTGGGCGCGACGGGTTGGAGGGGCTCGGTGGTCAGGTCGATGTCGTAGTCGGCGAGTGCGTGTGTGAGCTCGCTGAGGCGTTGTGGGTCGGCTGCGATGTGCACCGGCGCGCCGTGCGGGTCGGGGCCGAGCACGCTGCGGACGGTGCCGGCGATTTCGCGGCTGGTGGGCGCGTCGAAGCGGTGGATGTTGGCTGCACCGGTGATCACGGTGGATGCGTCGGTGGCGGTGATGCGCAGCTCGGTCATTGTGCCTCCGGGAGTTGGACGGTGCCGCGCGCTTCGCCATGGATCCAGGTGGCGCGGCCGGGTTGTTGCGGGCTGGGCCGCACGCCGAAGATGGCGCCTTCGTCGCGGGTGCCGTCCATGAGCAGCACGTCGGGCTGCAGGTCCTTCAGCGCGGTCAAAAACGGCCCGAACAGGGCGCGCGAGACGCCGCCGAATTTGCGGGCTGCCACGACGTGCAGGCCGATGTCGCGCGCGTGCGGCAGAAGATCCGCGATCGGCCGGAGCGGGTCTTCGCCGACGAGTTCGTAGTCGTCGATGATCAGATACAGCTCGGGACCCGACCACCAGGACCGCTTTCGCAGCTGCTCCGGGGTCACCTCAGCGCTGGGCAGGCGCGACTGCAGCGTGACGGCGAGCGATTTGGCGGCCTGCGTGATCGCGCTGGTGGATGCGGCGTACGCGGCGACCATGTCCTCGTCGGCGCGGCCGAGGTGCGCGCGCTTCGGGTCGAGCACCACCATCCGGGCGGCCTCGCGGCCCATGTGCTCCACCGCGGCGATTGTGCTGGCGATGAAGGTGGATTTCCCGCAGCCGCCAGCGCCGATGACGAGGATGTGCCCGGAGGAGTACACGGGTTCGAGGGCGGGGCCGCCGATGCCGAGGGGGATCCTTTGGCCGTCGAGAAGCGAGTGCGTAGCCACGGCCTCCGGCAGCACCCGCAACTTCTCCACCGGCGCCTGGTCGGCGGTGGCCGCGAGGTGGGCGATGTCCTCGCCGCTGGTGAAGACGAGCTGGACGGTTTTGCCGTCCGGGGTCAGGCCGCGGCCGGGCGTGGCGGGCAGCTTCTCTTGGTGTTTGCGGTTGATCAACGAGTCCATCGGTTCTGTCAGCCGCAGCTCGAGGCGGGTGCCGATGAGGTCGCGCACGTTCGGGCGGATCGCGCTCCAGCGCTGGGTGGTCACCACGAGGTGGATGCCGGCGTCGGGGCCTTCGGAGGCGATGCGGGCGAGCGGTTCGCGCAGGTCCTCGTCGAGGGCGTGCCAGCCGTCGACAACCAGCATGACAGGCCGCGGGTGGTCGAGGAACCCGGTGACTTCGTCGACGATGCGGCGGGTGCGCTCGGCGTCTTTCATGCTGGCCACGCCGGCGACATGCGGCAGCGCCTCGAGCTCCGGTACGTCGCCGATGACGTAGACGGCCAACCCCTCGCGCATGTGCGTGGCCACGATGCTCCGCACCGCCATCGTTTTGCCCGTCTGCGGCCCGCCCGCGATGGCGACGTGCCCGCCGGCGGTATCCAGGTCCAAGTGGAAGGGGGTCTGGCGCTGCTTGAAGGGTTCGTCGATAAGCCCGAGCGCCCCGTGCGCCTGCGACAGCGGGATGCGCTCCGGCAGCGGCGGCAGCCACACCTGGTGCGCGTGCATGCCGCGGGCATCGGCGACCTCGCGGGCCTTAGCCACCACCGCGTCCAGCAGCGTGGTGGAGCGGTCCTCCTCAACGTAGGCGGTGGGCGCCAGTTCGATCTCGTTGCCGGTGAACAGCCGCACGTGCTGCTCGCCGGGGTGCTCAACCACCGTGCGCGTCAGCGGGCCGGAGACGTAGGCCGCGCGGAAGCGGGTCAGCTCCATGCCGGCTTTGAGGTAGCCGGACCCGGGCTCGCCGGGCAGCTCGTAGGCGTCCGGCACGCCGAGGACTTGGCGGGACTCGCCGGCGGAGAACGTCTTCAGGCCGATGCGGTAGGACAGGTGCGAATCCAGCCCGCGCAACTTGCCCTCCTCCAGCCGCTGCGAGGCGAGCAAAAGGTGCACGCCCAGCGAACGGCCGAGCCTGCCCACCGCCACGAACAGGTCCGCAAAGTGTGGGTGCTGGGTGAGCAGCTCGGTGAACTCGTCGACCACGATGACCAGCGACGGCAGCGTGTTGCCCGCCTTGGTGTAGTCCGTGATGTTGGCGAAATTGCCGGCGGCCCGCAGCAGTTCCTGGCGGCGGTGCATCTCGCCGGAAATGGCGTCGAACATGCGCTCCACCAGCACCGCCTCGTCCTCCAAGTTGGTGATCACCGCGGCGGTGTGCGGCAGCGACTCACAGCCCAAAAACGTCGCGCCGCCTTTGAAGTCCACGAGTACAAAGTTCAGCTCGTCCGGCGAGTGCGTCGCCGCCAGCGCCACCACCAGGGTCCGCAGCAGCTCCGACTTACCGGAGCCCGTCGCCCCGATGCACAGCCCGTGCGGGCCCATCCCGCCCAGCGCCGCCTCCTTCAAATCCAGGTACACCGGATGGCCGTCGGGAGTCGCGCCGATGGGCACGGTCAGCTTGTTGCGCACCCCCGGCCACATCGTGTGCGCATCCAGCGCATCGACGTCCGGCACACCCAGCATGGACAGAAAATCCCCGCCAGCCTCCACCGCCCCGTCGGGGCGGCGATAAAAGCCTAAGTGCCTAGCGACGAACTCCGCCTCCGCATCCGTGAACCTATCCGGCACGCCCAGCTGCTCCACCCCCTGCGCCGTGACAGCTTCCAGCACGTCGGTGCAGACCAGGTGGAACGCGTCCGGGTCGGCGAAGAAGTCCGGGTCGTCGTGGATGGTCACCACCAGGTCGGAGTCGGTGGGTGCGGGAGAGGCGTGGCCGTCGATAAGCGAGATGCGAAACGCCCCGTCGCTGCGCGCGTGCGGCAGCCACTTCGCCCAGGCGAACGGCGCGTCTATGCGGACCTTTTCCGGGCCGTAGAAAAACGCCAGCTGGCACACGATCGAGCGCGCCACATCGGCCGCCGCCGGCCCGGCGAGCGTGATCGCGTCGAACGCGTCGAGCTGGACCAGCATCGGCATGCCCGGCACCGTGCTCACCGCCGCTACGGCGCGGCGCAGGCTCACCGCGCACACCGGGTCCAAATCCTCGGGGCTGCCGGGGTCGTCCACGTCCACCGGGGTGCACAGCGCGCCCGCACCGGTGCCCAGCCGCACCGTCGGGGCGCCTGCACGCTCCCAGATGCGCTCCACCGGCACCGCGGCCACCAGCTCGCCCGGCGCGGGGTGCAGCGCGGTGGCGTGCGTGCGCTGCGTCGCGGCGTTCGCGCGGGCTTTCTTCGCCAGCGCGTCCAGGTGGCGCAGGTAGACGCGGCGGGTCTCGTCGATGTCGCCCTGCTTTTCCTGCGGGTTGAACATGCCGACGAGCCCGAAGAGCATCATCAGCGGAAAGATCAGCATCATCGGGCTCACAGCGCGGCCGGAGGTGGCCATGAGCACCATCACCGCGCCGACTGCCACCACCATCACCACCGGCAGCAGGATCTTTATCACCGGCGGCGACTGCGGCTTTTGCGCCGCGGGCACGGGCTCGGCGCGCAAGGTGCCGGTCGGCGGCGGCGCGGCGTCGATCGCGGCGTCTGGTGCGCCGGTTGTTGGTGCGAGCACTTGGTCGTAGTCGAGGCCAAGCATCGTGGATTCTCCCCCCTTGTGTTTTCCCACAGTTCCCCCGAACTGTGGACGCGCTGAGGATTGTAGGCCATACTGTGTCCCGTCGCGCGGCGAATGGGGGCCGCGCCTGATATTTCGGGGGTTTGAAAGTTGGTTGCAACGTCTGCGCACCACATCGTGCGCGTTACTGTCCGCATTTCGGTTGTCGCGTTCCACCGCGACATCGACGTCACGCTGCCGACGTCGTCGACGCTTTCGGAGGTGCTGCCGGAACTCGCGCGCCTGGTGGAGCTGCCGGAGGTGCACCGCCCGTGGCAAGCCACCACCGCGGGCGGAGTAGTGCTGGATATGCACACGCCGCTGTACGCGCTCAAGCTTCACGACGGCGCCACCGTCTCCCTCCACCCCCAAGAACCCACGCCCCCGCCGGTGGTGCGCGACGCGGCCGACGCTCTGGCCGGGGCAGCCGAGTCGGCACGGCAGATTCGCGGGTTGGACGCGGCGGCGACGTTCGCGGGTCTGACGGCGGTGCTCCTGCTTGCGCGGGTGTTTGCGCCGTGGCCGGTCGCGTTGGGTGCGGTGGCGCTGTTGGCGTTGGTGGTGGCGTCGATTGGCAGGTCGCGCCCGGCGTTTGCTCCCGTGCCGCTGCTGGCGGGGCTCGCCGCGGGCGTGTGGGTTGCCGGTGGCGGCGATGCGCCCTCGCTTGGGCTCGGGGCGCTGGCGGCGCTGCTCACGGCGGCAGTGGCCGTCGGCATCGGCGTCGCGCTGGGGTTGGCCGGGGCGGCGCAGGTGGCGTTCACGGCCGCGGTCTGCGTGCTTGGCGGCGCCGGGGCGGCCGGCGTGTGGCTGCCGGGCCCGCTCGCCCCGCCCGCGCTGACGGTGCTGACGGGGGTGCTCGGGGTGGTGGCCACGCCCGGCGCGGCCACCCGCGCGGCGGGGTTGGTGGTGCCGCGGGTGCCCACCGCCGGCGAAGAGTTCGACCGTTCCGACGACTACCAACGCGACGTGGACGCCCGCAGCGCCGCCGCTGCCATCATCGCCTCCGCCATCTCGGCGGCGATCGCCGCGTGCTGCGTGCCGGCGCTTTGGTGGCTGGGCCGGGCCGGCGGGGCGTGGACGTTCGCATTCTGCCTGGGGGTGGCGGCGGCGCTGGTGGTCTACGCCTCGCGCCAGCACTGGGCTGTGCCGCGGGCCTGCCTGACCGCGGTGGCCCTTTCCGCCGTCATCGCCGCCGCGGCCGCCGCCGCGAAGACCGGGCACCCGGCGTGCATCGCCGTCGCCGCGCTCGCTGCCATCGCTGCCGCGGCGACGGTCGCGTGGGCGCCGCGCGTGCCGGATGTGGAGCCGACCACCATCGTGTGGTTCGAGCGCGCCGAGATCGCCGCCACCATCGCCGTGATCCCGCTGGCGGTGCACTTAACCGGGTTGTTCGGCCTGATCCGGGGGCTCTAAGATGCGCAAACTCACCGCCATCGCTCTGTTCGCGCTGAGCCTCACACCGGTGTCTGCTTCCGCCCAGGATGTGGCGTGCGCGGTGCCGGCGCTCGTCGATAAGCCTGCTGCTTCCCCCGCGACCGAAAACCTGCGGGAGTTCGCCACCGGCGCCGGGGTGCGCGTGGCGGTGATCGACACCGGGGTCGCGCCGCACCCCGAGATCGCCCACTTGCGCGGCGGCCGCGACTTCGTCGCCGCGGACGCGCTGCACGACTGCGACAACCACGGCACCGCCGTCGCCGGGGTGATCGCCGGGCGCACCCTCGGCATCGCCCCGGACGCGGAGATCATCTCGGTCCGGCAGACCTCGGCGCACTACCGCGACGTTGACGCCGGTAACCTACAAACGCTCACCGACGCGATCCACAACGCCCTCGACGAGGGCGCGAGCGTGCTCAACATTTCCGTCGTGTCCTGCCTGGAACCCGGATTCGCGGCGCGCATCGACACCTCCGGCATCACCGGCGCCCTCCACCGCGCCGAGGCGCAAGGCGCGGTGGTCGTTGCCGCCGCCGGCAACGCGGGGCCCGACTGCGAACCCGGCTTCGAGGTTTTCCCCGCCCTCTTCCCCACCGTGCTCGCGGTGGCCGCGCGCGCAAACGACCACACCCTCGCCGACTACTCCCTGCCCGCCGCGCTGTCTGCGCCGGGGCATGTCCCGGCCGCGCTCGCGCCGGGCGGGTGGGCAGAGGGCACGCTGGAAAAAGACGGGGTTCGCCCCTACGCTGGCACGAGCTTCGCCACCCCGGTGGTCAGCGGCACCGTGGCGCTGTTGCAGTCGCGCTACCCCGGCATTACTCCGGAGCATGTGCGCTCGCTGATCGACGCCTCCGCTCAACCCGGCGGCGGCGCGATCGATCCGCTTGCCGCGCTGACCCAACTAACACCGCACGAGCTGGCGGACCGCCCGACGGCGCAGGTGCGCGCCGTCGATAAGCAGCCCAACGCGGCCGTGGGCAGGCTCGGATTGCTCGCCGGGGCGGCGCTCGCCATGGCGGCCCTGGTGGTCGCGCTGCGCGCCGGCCGACGGTAATACGGACCTAATAGGTCGCCTGAAGCGCCGAGTCGCGCGTAAGCTCCGCGCCCTCCGGCAGCAAGGCGACGATCTCCCACGGCACGTCCTCCACGTGCGCCGCGCCCACTGTGGCCAGGGTTTCCGCGTCCGGTGCGCGGTGGCGCAGCCCGTTGGCGGAGACCACGTGGAACCCGTGGCCCGAATCCACCCCGACGGAGCCGCCATCCAACCCCGCGAAATGGGTGGCCACGGACGTTCCCGAAAGCTCAATGCCCTCCGGCACCTCGTCTACGGTTGCCCCGCCGCGGCCCTGGTCCACGCACGCTAGGTGCGGCTCCATCCACCGCGGCCGCTCCCCCGGCAGGCGCAGTTCCTCCTCGGCGTCCGGGTAAGACGCCAGGCTCTCACGGCTCGCGACGGCGGCCTTCGCTCCCGCATCCAGCAGGATGGTGCGCTGGGTGGCGGTGATCGGTTGGATGCGGCCGTCTAAAAGCGCCCAGGAAGTATCGTCCGCGTCGATGATCTGCGGCAGCGGATCCGGCAGCGCCGCCGGCGGCAACTCCTGCAACGCCGAGATGACCTGCGTCGGCGGCGACCACCGGGGCGTGTCCGGGGTGATTCCCAGCGCTCGGCGGATCACGCGGCCCTGCGGGGTGTTCGCCTCCGGCAGCAAGCGCCGCCCCTGGGCGGTGACGACCCACTCGCGGGTGGCATCGGCGGCGAGGACTGCGGCGTCGATAGGCAATGGCTCCGGAGCCTCACCCGCAACCACCGTGATCGTGTCCGCGCCGCACACCGACCAGCTGGCCAAACGCGTGCCTTCGGGCGCGAACATGCCTGGTGCTGCGACGATGCCCACCGGCACACCGCGCGGCAACTCGGCGAGTTTCTCGTCGCCGATGCGCGCCGGCTCAGCCGCCTGGCCGGCGATCAAGCGCGCCGACGCCAAGTTCGTCACCGGGTGCGCCGCCGCCCCCACGCGCACGTACAGTGTGCCGTCCGTGGCGCGCACAATCGGCGCATCCCCCGGATCAGCGTTCGGACGCATCCACGCAAACAGCCCCATCACGCCCGCGATCATCACCACCGCCGCGGTGCCGAAAATGGTCGCACGGCGCCGCGCGGCCAGCGGATCGTGGATCATGCGGATATCGCCGAAGATCAGGCCGTGTTCCATACGTCGGCGCATGAACTTGTGCCCCGACACCTGGGCACGCGTGGTTGGCAAAAGCTTCGCCATGACAATTCCCCTCCCCCGAGAAAAACACCTGGCGCAAAGCTTACTGCGCAGTACCGGCCTCCGCGAGCGCAAACAGCTCGTCGGAGCCGTTCTCCTGCCCGTCTGCGACCATGTCCTCCAGCTCCGCCTTACTGAACTGGCTGTTCACCGCGAAGATCGCCGTGGAGCCCTTGCGGTAGACGGGTGTGACGCCTTCTGAAACCCAGAAGTCGCGCAGCATCTCGTACGGCGGGTACTGGTAGTGCCAGAACGCGCCGGGGCTGAGCAGGAAGAACTTCACGTTCAAGTTCTCCACCGTCTCGTCGACGAGGTTGTGCTCGCCTTCGCCGATGAAGTCGGCGTTCCAGTACATGATGTCGCCGTTGGTGCCGCGGCCGCCGTTGGGCCACAGGTAGTGGCGGTTCAACGTGGGCACGCCGTTGTAGGCGTACATCCAGGAGTAGCCGTCGGCGGGGTCGCCGGCGGTCAGGCCCTCCCAGGCGGCGGGTTGGGTGGCTAGCCAGTCGAAGGCTTCGAGGTCGTCGGCGTCGACCATGCGGTCGATGACGCGGGCGGCGGCGTAGGTTTTCTCGGCGCCGTGGTCGGTGTGCTCGCGGATCATCGGGACCGCCGCGGAGGCGACGATGCAGGCGACGACGATGCTCGCGATCGCGGAGGTGCGCTCGCCTTTCGCATACCGCTTTGCGACGGGCGCTGCCGTGACCACGCGAATGCCCGCCGCCACGGCGATAGCGGCCGACGCGGTGACCGCCATGACCACCGGCATGATCAGGCGGTGGCCGGTGCTGTAATGCAGGTTGCCCACGTAGTCGAGCAGGTGGCCGAGGGTGTTGTCGAACGAAACTAAGGCGTTGGCGGTAATGGCCAAAGACACCGCGTAGAAGAGCACCGGCCAGATCTGGCGGCGCCACAGCAGGCACACCACGGCGCCAGCGGCGGCGAGCCACAGCAGCACGGTGGCGTCGTACGCCGGGAAGAATTGCAACACGTGGCGCGTTTCCATCCGCGCCGCTGTGCCCCACGCCCCGCCGACGCCGAGGGTTTCCTCGGGGCGCCAAGAGGCCACCTCGCCCGCTTGGGCGGAGCCGGCGAGCACCTGCGGGACGAACATGGCGACGCCGGCGACGGCGGGCAGCGCGATCCACAGCGTGTCCGTCAGCCGCGTGCGCTCCGGGGAGATCAAGGTGGAGGTCAGCCAGTAGAACCCGACTGCGAGCACCACGATGGTGACTGCGGACGGGTGCACGCACAGCACAGCCACGAACGCGAGTGCGGCGGGCAGGGCGCTGGCGCGCCGGCGCGGCACGGTGATAAGCAGCCACGTCACGGTGCCGGTGAGTGCTACGGCGAGTAGGTATGGCCACATGCCCACGTAGTCCGGGATCCAGAACAGCTGCGGGGCGGCGTACCCCATGATGGCCGCGAGCGCCGCCGCGATCTGCGCCGTGACTCCGGTGGAGCGCAAAAACGCGAACGCCAGGCACGCGAGCGTGACCGGCAGCGCCAGCGCGGGCAGCACGGCCGAGGCGATGTTCAGCGCCGGGATGGGGTCCAGGCCCGCCGTTTCCCCGAACAGGGCAATACCTGCGTGGTAGGCGGACGGGTAGAACAGCTTCAGCTGCGACTCCACGTTTTGCAGCTCGCCCATCCGGGTGGCCGAGGCGATGCCGTCGTCCATGATGAAGCGCACCAGGTTGGCGTGCCACTGCACGTCCCACCCCTGGACGATATTGAAAACACCGTTGGGCATGCGCTCGAGCCAGCGCAGCCTGTCCGACGCCGCCATGAACGCCCCCACGCCAACGCCGGCGGCGGGCAGCACCCAGTACGGATCGGCGATGCTGCCCTTTCGCACGTCGCCGGGAAACAGCGCTCGGCGCCAGCTCACTGCCCCGCCGCGGCGGGCCCGGCGCACGAACAGGTACCGCCATGCCGCGGCCGCTAGAAGGGCCACGACCATGCTCACGCCGAACGTCCACAGGTTAAAGGGCGCACTGGTCAGCCCCCAGAACCAGGAAGTCACGCCGAACAGGCCGAAGGTCACAGGCAGCGCGGCCGCGCCTGCGGCCGGGGCTTTCATGCCGGCGACCCAGGAAAACACAAAGCCGGGGAGGGTGAAAAACACCACGGCGAACCACGCGGCTGCGACTGTGGTCATGGCACCTCCCGGTTCTGATGTAACCCAAGCATGCTACATCTCGCGGGTGGCTCTGGTCGCTTCGGCTCGCGCCGCCAGTTCGCTATCTTCCGGGTATTCCACGCCCACCAATGTCAGTCCGCGGGCGGGGGCGAGGGGGACGTCGGGCGAGCGGGCGTCGAGAAGCAAAAGCTCCTCCGGCCACTGGGGTGCGCGCCTGCCTTCGCCGACGGTGAGGCAGGTGGCCACGAGTGCGCGGACCATGTTCCAGCAGAACGCGTCGGCGGTGATTCGCGCCTCAAACAGGTGCGGCTCGACTTCGCGCCAGGTGAAGCTATGCACCTCGCGGATGGTGGTGCCGTGCTTCTTCGGGCGGCAAAACGCGGCGAAGTTGTTCAGGCCGACCAGTGCGTCGGCGCAGGCTTGCACCGCGCCCAAGTCCACGGGTTTCGGCCAGACGGCGGTGTCTCTCGCGCGGGTGGGCATGGCACCTGCGGGATGGGTGGTCACCCGGTAGCAGTAGGTGCGGGTCAGGGCGGAAAAGCGGGCGTCGAAGCCCGCGGGGGCTTCCGCGACGCCGAACACGCGGACGTCTTCAGGGAGCAATTTTGCTAATCGACGCACCAGCCGCCCCGGATCCCCGTCAATCGATCGTTGGTTGAGCGACTCCGCCGGAATGTCCGTGTGCGCGACCTGCCCGGCGGCGTGCACGCCCGCGTCGGTGCGGCCGGCGACAGTGAGCGCCACGTCAGTTCGCAAGACGAGTGAGAGCGCGTCCTCAATGGTCTGCTGGACGGTGCGCAGATCCCCCTTTTGGCGGGCCCAGCCGTGGAAGTCGGTGCCGTTGTAGGCGATGTCCAGGCGCAGGCGCAGCGTGTTGTCCATGGTGAGGCATTGTATCGCCGGAAATGGTGCGCACAGCAAAGCGCCCGGGGGCACTGACGTTGCAGTACCTCCCGGGCGCTCGGCGCAAAAGGGGGTGTGTAGCTTGCTGCTACTTCTCCTCTGCGGTCTCCTCGGCCGGAGCCTCGGTGGCCTCCTCAGCCTTGGTCTCCTCAGCCGGAGCCTCTTCAGCCTTGGCTTCCTCGGCCTGGCGGGAAGCGGCGGCGCGTGCTGCGCGGGTTGCCTCGGAAGACACGGTCTCCTCGAGCACCAGAGAGATCTGAGTCATCGCAGCGTTGTCGCCGGCACGGTTCTCCAGCTTGATGGAGCGGGTGTAGCCGCCATCGCGGTTGGCGAACTTCGGTGCGAGCTCGTTGAACAGGTAAGCAACGACTTCCTTGTTCGACAGCTCAGCGGCCACGGCGCGGCGGTCAGCCACGGTGCCCTTCTTCGCCTTGGTGATCAGCTTCTCGGCGTACGGACGCAGCATACGTGCCTTCGCGTCCGTCGTCTTGATTGCGCCGTGCTCGAACAGGGCCAGGGCCAGGTTGGACAGAATGTGCTTCTGGTGGCCGGCCGAGCCTCCGAGACGGGCGCCCTTCTTCGGGGTAGGCATTTTCGTACTCCTCGTGTGCGGTTAGTTGAGCGCGTGCTCTGTGGTGTTACTCGGTCTCGTCCGCGCTGGTGTCGACGTAGTCGCCAGTCTCGGCGTCGTAGCCTTCGATCTGGGTCGGGTCGAAATCTTCCGGAGCGTCCTTCAAGGTCAGGCCCAGGCTGGCGAGCTTGATCTTGACCTCGTTGATGGACTTCTGGCCGAAGTTGCGGATATCCAGCAGGTCAGACTCGGTGCACTCTGCGAGCTCACCGACGGTGTGGATGTCCTGGCGCTTCAGGCAGTTGTAGGAGCGAACGGAGAAGTTCAGGTCCTCGATCGGCGTGGAGTACGCGGCGATGTACTCGGTCTCCTGCGCCGACGGGCCGATCTCGATGCCCTCGGCCGCGGTGTTCAGCTCGCGCGCCAGGCCGAAGAGCTCCACCAGGGTGGAACCGGCCGACGCGAGGGCGTCGCGTGCGGTCATGGAGTTTTTGGTCTCCACGTCGATGATCAGCTTGTCAAAGTCGGTGCGCTGCTCAACACGGGTCGCCTCAACCTTGTAAGCGACACGGGTGACCGGCGAGTAGATCTGGTCGACCGGGATGCGGCCGGCCTCACCGCCGGAGTTGGGCATAGCCGGGACGTAGCCGCGGCCGCGCTCGACGACAAGCTCCATCTCGAGGCGAGCCTGCTCATTCAGCGACGCGATGTGCAGATCCGGGTTGTGGATCTCCACACCAGCCGGCGGCTCGATGTCGCCTGCGGTGACGTCGCCAGGGCCTTCAACAGCAAGCTGCATGACAACCGGCTCGTCAGAGTCGGAGGACAGCACGATGTCCTTGATGTTGAGGATGATCTCAGAGACGTTTTCCTTCACGCCGGTGATCGTGGTGAACTCGTGGAGCACACCGTCGATCTTGATGGAGGTCACGGCCGCGCCCGGGATGGACGACAGCAGCGTGCGGCGCAGAGAGTTGCCCAGGGTGTAACCGAAACCAGGCTCGAGCGGCTCGATGATGAACTTCGAGCGGTTGGTATCGATGTACTCCTCGGTCAGTTCAGGACGCTGAGAAATGAGCATGGACTTCTCCTTTGTCGGCTCCCGCTATTTGAAGCCGGTAGGAACGGATATTTGGAAGATTCCGAGCACCGGCCGAACACGTCGGCAGTGCGCGGGGTGAAGCAAACTGAAGTTTACTTCGAGTAGAGCTCGACGATGAGCTGCTCCTGCAGCGGCACCTCGATCTGGGCGCGCTCGGGCAGCTGGTGCACGAGAATGCGCAGGGTGTCCGGAACGACCTGCAGCCACGCCGGAACGACGGCGTCGAGCAGGGCATCCTGGGCCTCTTCGAACCACAGCATGCTGCGGGACTTGTCGCGGACATCGATGATGTCGTACTGCGTCACCGCGAAGGACGGCACGTTGATGTGCTTGCCGTTGACGGTGAAGTGGCCGTGGGAGACCAGCTGACGTGCCTGACGGCGGGTCTTAGCCAGACCAGCGCGGTAGATCACGTTGTCCAGACGGGACTCCAGCAGGATCAGCAGGTTGTCGCCGGTCTTGCCCGGACGACGGTTCGCCTCTTCGTAGTAGCGGCGGAACTGCTTCTCCATCACGCCGTAGGTGAAGCGAGCCTTCTGCTTCTCCTGCAGCTGGAGCAGGTACTCGGACTCCTTGATGCGGGCGCGGCCAGCCTGCCCCGGAGGGTACGGGCGACGCTCGAAGGACATGTCGCCGCCGACGAGGTCGACGCGGAGGCGACGGGACTTACGGGTAGCAGGGCCGGTGTAACGAGCCATGTCTCTTTACCTCTTTCCTTTCAGCCTTAAACGCGACGACGCTTCGGCGGACGGCAGCCGTTGAACGGCTGCGGCGTCACGTCGGAGATCGAAGACACCTCCAGGCCGGCGGCCTGGAGAGAACGGATTGCGGTCTCGCGGCCGGAGCCCGGACCCTTGACAAAGACGTCGACCTTCTTCATGCCGTGATCCATTGCCTTGCGGGCAGCGTTCTCGGCAGCCATCTGCGCGGCAAACGGCGTGGACTTACGGGAGCCCTTGAAGCCGACGTGGCCGGAAGATGCCCAGGAGATCACGTTGCCCTGCGGGTCCGTGATGGACACGATGGTGTTGTTGAAGGTGGACTTGATGTACGCGTGGCCTGCGGCCACGTTCTTCTTGACGGCGCGGCGTCCGCGACGCGCGCCGGAACGAGTCTGAGCAGCCATAGGTTACTTCTTCTTTCCTGCGATGGTCTTCTTCGGGCCCTTGCGGGTGCGCGCGTTGGTCTTGGTGCGCTGGCCGCGGACAGGCAGGCCACGACGGTGGCGCATGCCCTGGTAGGAGCCGATTTCAATCTTGCGGCGGATATCTGCCTGCACCTCGCGGCGCAGATCGCCCTCTACGGTGTAGGAGGACTCGATCGCGTCGCGCAGAGCAGCGAGCTGATCGTCGGACAGATTGTCCGTGCGCAGGTCCGGAGAAATACCGGTCTTCTCGAGCAGTTCCTTGGCTCGGGTTGCACCGATGCCGTAAATGTAGGTAAGTGCGATCTCCATGCGCTTGTTGCGCGGGAGATCAACACCAGCTAGACGTGCCATGAGGTACGTGCCTTTCGGGTTGTTACGGTGGTTTTCTCCCCACCCGTCCACGCCAAACAACACTTTGTCCGGGCCGTGCCGGAGAGTGGGTTGAGATTACGCGCGGCTCCAGCCACCGTGGCCAGAGGTGCACGATCCGCCGTGGGGCGGATCTGGGTGAGAAGGCTTGAAATGCTTACTTGTAGCGGTAAGTGATACGCCCGCGGTCCAGGTCGTAGGGGGAAAGTTCCACCACGACGCGGTCCTCCGGGAGGATGCGGATGTAGTGCTGGCGCATCTTGCCACTGATGTGGGCGAGAACTTCGTGCCCGTTGTCCAGTTCGACTCGGAACATCGCGTTCTTCAGGGGCTCGACAATGCGGCCCTCAACCTCGATTGCGCCTTCTTTCGCCATACACTCCACTTCCTACGCCGCCTGAAAGTGCAGGCAGCAGACGTATTTACCGGTTACATGCGGTGCTCGTGCAGGTATGCACAAACACCGCTGGACTACATTAGCCATTTACCTGCAAAAGCGCAAAAAGCCCCAGCGATAGCCGGGGCTTGAAGCGGGCGCGTGTTAAAACACGTAGACCTTGTCGCCGATCTGCAGGTCGTTGAAGTAGCGCTGCGCGTCGCCGCGGTACATGCGCACGCAACCGTTGGACAGGTAGTTCGGGTCGCCCTGGTGGAAGGCGATGCCGTTGTAGGTGAAGTAGGTCGCGTACGGCATCGGCGCGTTGCCGAACTCCCAGGAGATCTCGTCTTTGACCTTGCGGTTGACGTAGAACGTGCCGCGCGGGGTCTCCTGACCCGGCTTGCCCGGGCCGATCAGGCCGGACTGGTAGTACATAACGCCGTTGTTCTGCAGCCAGGAGCGGCGGCCGTCGATGTCGACGCAGACCTTCGCGTCAGCCGGGCACGGGCCGTAGTTGAAGTCCCCGCGCGGGTTCTGCTGCGGTGCCGGTTCCTGGGCGGGAGCCGGTGCCGGCTCAGGCTTCGGGGCGGGAGCCGGCTTCGGCTTCGGCTTCGGGGTCTTCTGCGCGATCAGGCCTGGGAAGAACGTCTCGAGGATCTCGTCGATACGCTTCTTCGCCTTCGCCGGCAGCTCCGGGTCGATGGCGGCCAGGCCGTCGGCCTGCTGGCGCAGACCGTTGCGGATGTTCCACGCGGTTTCGCGCGCGGACTTGTCCAGGTTGCCAAAGGACGAGGTTGCCTGGTTGGACAGCGAGTCCAGGCTGGACATGGCCGCCGGGTTCTGCGCGGGCGCAGCCTGTGCGTTCACCGGGGCTGCCAGGGAGGCAACGACACCGAGACCGGCTGCGAAGGTGGTTGCGCGCCGCTTCAGCGGCGACTGCTTTGCGTGGCGGGGACGGTAAGACATGGCGGAAGTATAACCTCCCTGCCAACAAACGCACTACAACGCGCCAGAAATTTACACGCGCGGCGTAAGAATTCTCGGGCCCTCGGCGGTCGCCGCGACGGTGTGCTCCCAGTGGGCCGCGGGCGAGCGGTCCACAGACACCACGGTCCATTCGTCTTCGAGCACCTCGGTGTCTACTTCCCCGCCGAGGATCAGCATCGGCTCAATGGCCAGCACAGATCCTTCCTGGATGACGGGGCCGCGGTTCGGCTTGCCCTCGTTGGCCAGGTACGGATCCTCGTGCATCGTGCGGCCGATGCCGTGTCCGCCGTAGCCGTCGACGATGCCCAGCTCCACCCCGAAGCGCTCCTCGGCGGCGTAGGTGGCCAGCTCGAGCGCGTGCGAGACGTCGGTGAGCTTGTTGCCCGGCACCATTGCTTTGAGCCCTTCAGCGAGCACCCACTCGGTGGCGCGGTTGAGCGCATCCACCTCGGGCGCCAACTCGCCGACGCCGAAGGACCACGCGCTGTCGCCCACCCAGCCGTTCAACGTTGCGCCGCAATCGATCGAAACCAGGTCACCTTCTTCGAGCACAATGCCTGACGACGGAATCCCGTGCACGACCACCTCATTCACCGACGCACAGATGGAGCCGGTAAAGCCCTGGTAGCCCAAAAACGTCGGGATCGCGCCGTGGTCGCGGATCACCGTCTCGGCCACCTTGTCGAGGTCGAGCGTACTTACGCCCGGCTTGGCGGCGGCGCGGACCTCCTGCAGGGCGATGCCGACGATGCGCCCGGCGGACTCCATGGCGTCGAGTTCAGCCGCCGTCTTGGCCGCGATCTTGCGTTTTCTGAAAACCATTGCGTTGTGGTCCTTTGGTTCGTCGATAGGCAAAAATGCGAAAGGCCGGTGCGAACACACACCGGCCTTCGATTGAAAGGGCTACTTGCCCAGCGCTTCCATGGCGCGCTGGTTGATCTCGTCCACGTCGCCGACAGCGTCGATGGAGATGATCTGGTCGCCGTAGTGCTGGATCAGCGGGGCGGTCTCGTCGCGGTAGACGCCGAGGCGGGTGCGGATGGTCTCCTCGTTGTCGTCTGCGCGGCCGCGGGCGAGCATGCGCTCGACCACCACGTCCTCGTCGACCACGAAGTTGAGCACGCCGTCGAGCTTCTCGCCCTTCTTAGCCAGCAGCTCCGTGAGGATCTCGGCCTGTTCCACGGTGCGCGGGAAGCCATCCAGCAGGAAGCCGTCCTTCGCGTCGTCCTGGTTCAGGCGGTCTTCGACCATGCGCGCGGTGACGTCGGTAGGCACGAGCTTGCCGGCATCAATGTAGCTTTTCGCTTCAACGCCGAGCGGGGTGCCCTCGCCGATGTTGGCGCGGAAAAGATCGCCCGTGGAGATGTGCGGCACACCGAGCTTCTCGGAGAGGATCGCAGCTTGGGTGCCTTTGCCGGCACCGGGAGGGCCAAGGAGAACGAGACGCATTATCGCAGAAGTCCTTCGTAGTTGGATTGCAGGAGCTGGGATTCAATTTGCTTGACCGTGGTCAGGGCCACGGAAACCATAATCAGGATCGCGGTGCCGCCGAAGGCACTCATGCCCATCTGGCCGGAGCCGGTGATACCGGCGTCCATGGCCAGGTTCGGCAGGACGGCGATCACGGCAAGGTAGATAGCGCCGACGAACAACAGTCGGTTCATCACAAACGCCAAGTACTCTGCGGTCGGGCGGCCCGGGCGGATGCCGGGGATGAAGCCGCCGTACTTCTTCATGTTCTCCGCCTGGTCCACCGGGTCGTACTGGATGGAGACGTAGAAGTAGGAGAAGAAGATGATCAGCACCACGTAGGTGAGGATGTACTGCCAGGAACCCGGGTTCTGCAGCCACGCCATCACGTGGTTCATCCACCAGTTGTCCGGCGGGGTCTGGTTGTTCATGGTGACGATCTGGGTGATCAACACCGGCACGTACATCAGCGAGGACGCGAAGATCACCGGGATCACGCCGGCCTGGTTAACCTTCAGCGGCAGGTAAGTCGAGGACCCGCCGTACTGGCGGCGGCCCACCATACGCTTGGCGTACTGCACCGGGATGCGGCGCTGGCCCTGCTCGATGAACACGATGCCGACCACGAGCGCGATCAGGGCGAGCACCACCAGGGTCAGGGTGACAGCGCCGGACTGCTGGAGGATGAACGAACCCTCGGACGGGATCTGGGTAGCGATACCCGCGAAGATGAGCAGGGACATGCCGTTACCCACGCCCTTTTCGGTGATGATCTCGCCGAGCCACATGATCAGCACCGCACCGGAGGTCATGACGATGATCATCATCAGAAGCGTCCAGATGTTGCGATCCTCGATCAGCACCGGCATGCCCTGGCCGAGCAGCTGCTCGCGGTCCGCCAGCGCCACGATGCCGGCGGACTGCAGCAGCGCCAGCGCCACCGTGAGGTAGCGGGTGTACTGCGTCATCTTCGCCTGGCCGGCCTGGCCTTCCTTCTTCAACTCCTCGAACTTCGGGATCACCACGGTGAGCAGCTGCACGATAATCGACGCCGTAATGTACGGCATGATGCCGATGGCGAAGATGGAAAGCTGCAGCAGCGCGCCGCCGGAAAACAGGCCGATGATGGAGAACATCGTCGCCTGGTCGCCCTGGGAGATCTCCTCGAGACGGGAGTTGATCAGCGCGTAATCCACGCCCGGAGTGGGGATCTGGGCGCCGACGCGGTACAGAAACATCAGCGCAAGGGTAATCAGGATCTTCTTGCGTAGATCCGGATCCTTGAACGCCTGAGCAATAGCGGACACAAAGCCTCCTGGCCCCCGCCGCGCCACGGACGGGAGGTAGTGGACATTCGACTCCTCGCTCTGGTTTCACGGCACGCGAAAACCGGCGGGGCGGTCTTTTGACCCCACTACACTAACAGCACCCGTTGGAAAGTTGATATTTCAGGTTGGGTTAGCTTCGGTGCGGGCCCGGTGTAGGAAAATTCACTCGCCGATGAATCTGTCTGCACCCGCAGGCGGGATAGTTCATTTTCCCCAGGTCGCTTTGGTGGCAGTGCGGGAAAGTTCACGGCCCGGTGCTGCGCGAGTGAACTATTGTGCACCCGCTCCCAACACTTCGCGCCGCAATCTGTCAGCGCACCCCAGCACCAACGCCCCCAAACAACGCGAGACCCCCGTCCCCGGCGCTGGGCCCGGGGCGGGGGTGACGTCGAAAAGCTAGATGCTTTTAGTTAGCACGCTTGGAGAACTCAACGACGTTGGCGGTACCGCCAGCAGCCTTGATCTTCTCCTCAGCGGACTTGGAGAACTTGTTCGCGGTGACGTTAAGCGCGACGTTGATGTCGCCCTCTGCCAGCACCTTCACCGGCTGCTTCGGGCGAACGAGGCCCTTGGCAACGATGTCGGCGATGGCGATGTCGCCACCCTCCGGGAAGGCCTCGGCCAGATCCGCGACGTTGACCACCTGGTACTCGACGCGGTTCGGGTTCTTGAAGCCCTTCAGCTTCGGCAGACGCATGTGCAGCGGCATCTGGCCACCCTCGAAAGCAGCGGAAACCTGCTTGCGAGCCTTGGTGCCCTTGGTGCCGCGGCCGGCGGTCTTGCCCTTGGATGCCTCACCGCGACCAACGCGGGTCTTGGCCTTGTTTGCGCCCTCTGCCGGGCGCAGATCATGGAGCTTGATGATGTCAGCCATGTTGTATCTACTCCCCTGCAACTTCTTCAACGGTGACGAGGTGGCGCACCTTGAGGATCTGGCCGCGGGTAGCAGCGTTGTCCTTCTTCACGACGGACTGGCCGATCTTGCGCAGACCGAGAGCCTCGAGGTTCTTACGGGTAACCGGCTTCTCGCCGATCTTGCCGTGGTGCAACGTAATCTTCAGTGCCATGGTGCTTAGGCCTCCTGTCCTGCGCGTGCGCGCAGCATACGAGCCGGTGCAACTTCCTCGACGGACTTGCCACGCTTGGCAGCCACCTCTTCGGGGCGGACAAGCTGCTTCAGGCCAGCGACGGTTGCCTGGACCACGTTCAGGGCGTTGTCCGAGCCAAGGGACTTGGCCAGGATGTCCTGAACACCAGCGCACTCGAGCACCGGACGGACAGCGCCACCGGCGATCACACCGGTACCCGGAGCCGCCGGGCGGAGCATGACGATGCCTGCGGCCTCTTCTGCCTGAACCGGGTGCGGAATGGTGCCGCCGATCATCGGGACGCGGAAGAAGTTCTTGCGAGCTTCCTCTGCACCCTTCTGGATTGCGGCGGGGACTTCCTTTGCCTTGCCGTAGCCGACGCCGACCATGCCCTCACCGTCGCCGACAACGACGAGTGCGGTGAAGGACATGTTGCGGCCGCCCTTGACGGTCTTGGCAACACGGTTGATGGTGATGACGCGCTCGATGTACTTATCGCGCTCGTCGTTCTGGTTGTTGCGACGGTCGTCGCGGCGGCCGCGGCCACCACGGTTGCCGCGGTCGTTGCGGTCGTTCTTGTTCTGGTTGTCGGCGGAGCGCCCGCCGTCACGCCGTTCACGTTCGGCCATTACGCGATCCTTCCGTTGATGGTGATGTTTGCGGTGATCATTAGAACTTCAGACCACCTTCACGAGCTGCTTCGGCCAGGGCCGCGACGCGGCCGTGGTACTTGTAGCCGCCACGGTCGAAGACGATTGCTTCGATGCCTGCAGCCTTGGCGCGCTCAGCGACGAGCTGGCCAACCTTGGCAGCCTTTTCCTTCTTGTCGCCCTCCAGGTTGCGCACGTCCGGCTCAATGGACGACGCGGACGCCAGGGTGTGGCCTGCGAGGTCGTCGATGACCTGGACGTGGATGTGACGCGAGGAGCGGTGCACAACGAGACGCGGGGTCTCCGGGGTGCCGCGCAGCGTCTTGCGGATGCGGTTGTGGCGACGTGCGCGTGCCTCGCGGCGGCGGGACGAGATGTCCTTGCCAACCGGGGTGCGCTTGGTGTTCTCTGCAGTATTGCTCATGATTACTTACCCGTCTTTCCGACCTTGCGGCGGACCTGCTCGCCGGCGTAGCGGATGCCCTTACCCTTGTACGGGTCATCCTTACGCAGACGGCGGATGTTTGCCGCAATCTGGCCAACCTGCTGCTTATCGGAACCTTCGATGGCCAACTTGGTGTTGCCGTCGACGGAGAACGTGACGCCTTCCGGCGCCTCGATCAGGATCGGGTGCGAGTAGCCGAGGGAGAACTCGAGGTCCTTGCCCTTCTGCTGCACGCGGTAGCCGACGCCGAAGATCTCCATGTTGATCTTGTAGCCCTCGTTCACACCCACGACCATGTTGTTGATCAGGGAGCGGGTCAGGCCGTGAAGCGAACGGTTGTCACGGTGGTCGTCCGGGCGGGCCACCAGGATCTGGTTGTCCTCGACGGAAGCGGTGATCGGTGCCGGCATATCCAGGTCCTTGGTACCCTTCGGGCCCTTGACCTCGACGTGCTGGCCGTCGATCTTCACCTCGACGTTGTTCGGGATTGCGATGGGTGCATTACCTACACGAGACATAAGTCTTTCAACCTCCCCTTTACCAGACGTAAGCGAGGACTTCCCCGCCTACACCCTTCTCTTGAGCCTGGCGGTCGGTGAGCAGGCCGTGGGACGTGGAGATGATTGCCACGCCCAGGCCACCGAGCACCTGAGGCAGGTCGTTGGACTTGGCGTACACGCGCAGGCCCGGCTTGGACACGCGGCGCAGACCAGCGATAGAAGGCTCGCGGGTCGGGCCGTACTTGAGGTTGAGCGTCAGCGACTTGGCGACCTTCTCTTCCTCAACTTTGTAGTCTTCGATGTAGCCTTCCTGCTTCAAGATCTCGGCGATGTTCACCTTGATCTTGGACGAAGGCATAGACACGGTGTCGTGCTGCGCAGTTGCTGCGTTGCGCACGCGCGACAGCATGTCCGCGATCGGATCAGTCATGGTCATTGTGGTGACCGTTACCTTTCTCGTTGCGGTTCCCATCCACCGGGTGACCTGCCGCGCGTGAGCGCTTGAGGTCGCGTTTTCCGCATGGTCTGTCGGGGGCTACTCACGCTGCCCACACTCAATAGCGTGGGCCGCTCGCCGCCTCCCTTGCACGCGGTCCGCATCTTGGCGGGGGGCCTGCAACAAAGTTGGATGTTCAAATGTACTTCGGCTTGCGCACGCCGAATCCTCGGCGCGCAAGTCCGAGGGGGTAACTTACCGCTTTCCTGCGCCAATAAGCAAATCGCTTATCGACGAACTCCGCCACCCCACCGAGCCCCGGCCGCCCACGCGACCCCATGGACTGATTTTCTATGGAATCTGCTCTTGCTCAGCTCGTTGGATCGCTGGCCGCCACGCGCGAGGCTCGCGAAGCACTGTACGTGTGGTTCCACCAGCATCCCGAGCTGTCGCTGCAGGAGCTGCAGACATCCTCGAAAATCCGCTCGCGGCTGGACGCGCTGCAGCTCACGCACATGCAGGTCGGAGAAACCGGCACCGTCTGCGTGCTGGAAAACGGACGGGGAGAACGCACCCGGCAACCACTCCCCGTCCTTTGCACCGGACCTGCAGCCCACGCTCGACCGTGCGGCCGAGGCCATGATCGCGGCCGCGGCCGCGTGGCTGGTGGATGGCGCGTAAGCAGGATTTGGCTCACGGGTTGAAATCCATGCGCTGCCGAACAAGCTGGCAGAACAACGCGAACGCGGTCACGACCGCCACTGAACCACACAGTACGGTCGGCGTCGCATCTGCAGCGACCAAAAGCGATCCAGCAAGCGCGCCCAGTGCCGAACCTAGGTAGTTGGCCGAAGCATTCGCAGCTACGGCTGTTGCGCCATCAGTGGGATTCGCTTGCAGTAGCACTTGCTGCTGGGGCGCCAAGGAAGCCCAACCGCACAACCCCCAGACAAACAGACTGACTACCACTAACACCGGAACCTGGCCTTGGGTCATACCGAGCAACGCACAGGTGAGGCCCGCGAGAATCACAGCACTCAACCGCAGCGGGTCATATTTGTCCGCGAGCCGCCCAACCCCCAATGCTCCGGCCGCTCCACCAAGCCCCCATACCCAAATCGCTACGTTCTGATGCGACGCAAGGGCTCCCCCGGACAGCACGACAGTAAGGTAGGTGTAAAGCCCCAGAGAAGCGACGCCGGTCAACAGCGTCACAGTGACCGTGAGCAGATTCTTCGGGCGTGTAATCGACCGCAGACGGTCGGCGGGACCAGACGCTGGGATGGCCGGCAGATCTCCTCCTCGCAGTGCGATACCTGCGAGTGCTACACCTCCGATGACCACGATCAGCAGAATCGCGGCGCGCCAACCCCAATGTTGTGCTAGCAGCAGACCGGTCGGCACGCCGAATACAGTGCCGACCGCTAAGCCAGCTAGGACTAACGCTAGTGCTCGGCCTCGGTGTTCTTGCCCCACGAGTTCCGCGGCGACCGCAGATGATAGCGGCGAATACACACCAGCTGCTGCGCCAGCCACCACGCGAGACCCCAGGAAAACCCAGACAGTTGGCGAAAACGCCGTGGCCAAGTTGGCTACCGTAAACACCAGCAAGGCGATGATCAGGCTGTGCCGTGACCGCCGTCCTGCCCTCCCCGCCAGCAACGGTCCCACGACGGCATACGAACCCGTAAATGCCGCAACCCCCAGACCAATCGTAGCTTCCGGCGTTCCGAGGGCAGCTGCTATGGCGGGCAGGAGCCCCGCCACGACGTATGCGTCTAGGCCGAGCGCCACGCTCCCCAGCACGAAAGGCCATAGCCGCCGCATCATCCCTGTTCCACCTCGGCAGTCGTGTTGGCGATCACTGCTGCAAGCACACCGGGAAATAAACGATCCAGGTCGTCCCGCCGCAGTCGGATCAGGCACGCGCGCCCCTCCCCTCGGGTCCACGTCACACCCGCCTCCCTCAACATCCGCGTGTGGTACGTGAGCGTCGACCGGGGCAAATCGTCTGCCAGCTCAAGACTGTCATGCTCCAACCCGTCGGCGAGCCGACGGATCATCTCCAGTCGAGTGGGGTCGCTCAAAGCGCCAAGCACCCTGGTCAGAGTGATTTCCTCAGCTGTTGGATGATGGTATTCACGTGGTGTCATCGAATCTCCAAATACTGTGCAACTTTTCCTGCACGATAACCATACAAGAAAAGTTGCACAATCGCGATGGGTGACAGCCCCTCGATCGAGATTCCCGTTCAGCGCGGCTAGAACGGCAGCGCGGGGCGCGAACGCACCCGCGTCTGCCCGATGTCGGAGCGCTGCCCCGCCTCATGCCCTTGATCGAACGCATCCGCGTCGAAGGACCGTTTGGACGAAAAGCTGCCGAGAAAGAAGCCCATCTCTGCCGCGAAATTGTCGCGGGCTTCGGTGGCTTTCTGGAAGTCGTCGACAAGCACGAGCCCATACTCCCCGTCTGATTCCTCCACGGTCTTTTCCGCCTCGGCGAGACGCGCACCGATGCTGGCGGCGAAGCCGGACATGAAGCTGCGGCGGCGCACGACCGCCGATTCACCCCAGCTGGTCGCGCGCACTTTCTGCGCATCCGCAAGCATCACGGGCAACAGCAGCGCGTACAGCATGTCCACCCTCTCCAGGTGGCGCGCGCAGCCGAAGATGACGGCGTCTTTCATGCGCGTGGAGTTGTACACGCGCTGCGAAAACCCCGTGCAGTGCAGCGCGAATGCGATGGTCAGAAGCAGGTTCGCCTGCATCTCCGTGTAGGCGCCGGCGAATTCGTAAGCGCGCTGGCCCACCTCGTCGCCGTCATCGGTGTCCAGGTCGCGTTGTTCGTAGCCGTACTCGGCCATGAGCTCGAAGGCTCTGGCGTAGAACGCGTCGCCCTCCGGTGTGCCCTCACGGTCGCGGGCCTGGTTGAGCAGTTTCTGTAGCCGTTGTTTGATCTTGTCTTCGGTACGCATCGGACGCACCCACCCCTTTCTGTGTTCGGATGTGTGGGTGCAGTTGTAATGGGCGGTCAAGGCCTGTGTTTTTGTGCTTGTGTAATTCGCGTTCGCACCCCTGTGGACAACCCGAGTTTTCGCACGTAGATTCGCCGCGAGTTCGCGAGTTAAGAATCCGGCGATACCATCGGTTCCCGTGAGCAGGACCAAACGCAGCTTCGCAGTCACCAGAATCTCCGCCGACGGCACCCGCGACACCCGCGCGGGCCAGGTCGCGGTTGAAGAGCCGCTGGAGATCCGGGCCGGTGGCGTGAGCGCCGCTACGCTTATGCGCACCCCGGGCCACGACATCGAGCTCGCCCACGGCCTGCTGCTGGCGCGCGGGATGATCACCCGGGTCGAGGACGTGGTCACCGCCCGCTACTGCGAGGGCGCGATCGGCGGCGAGAACACCTACAACCTGCTGGATATCCAGCTCGCGCGCCCCTCGGCCCCGCAGTTTATCGACCCGATCCCCGGCGACGCCTGCGGCATTTCCGCCGAGCAGCGGGTGCGCGAGCTCGCCGCCAACCTCGACGTGCGCGATACGTTCATGGAGCTCGAGCCGTCCGAGATCTTCGCGCTGCCTGGGGTGTTGTCGCAGCACCGCACGCGCGACCTGCCCACCGCCGTCGCGGGTGGCACGGGCCGCCAAGACCTCGACGCTTTGAACGCCGTGCACAAGATTGCGGGGCACATGCTTCTCGACGCCTCCGCATCCCCCGCCCTCACCCTCGCAACCGATGCGCAGGTGGGCTTCGAGATCGTGCGGGCCGCCGCAGCAGCCGGGTTCGGCGCGGTGGCCACCACCGCCGGCGTGACATCGATGGCCGTGGAGCTTGCCCGGGCCACCAACACGGTGCTCGTCGGTGAGGTGAGCGCCGAGCGTTTCAGCGTTTACGCCGGGGCCTAACCGGCGAACATCTGCGACGCCTTCGCCGCGGTCTCCCACAGCCCGTAGACAAGCAGCACCGCGATAACCAACGCGAGCACCACAGCCGCCAGCGCGTGCAGGGATCCGGCACCGCTGGCGGTCGCCGTCGTAGCGGATGCTCTCGCCGACGCACGATCCGCCTCCACCTTGGCCTGCACCGTCTCCGGGTCCTCGAACCACTTCTTGTGAACCGGCTTGACCAAAATGTTCGCAACCAAGCCGACCGCGAGCAGCACGCACATGATGTAGAGCGAGAGCTGGTACAGCTCCGGGCCGGAGTTGCCGCGGCTGGCCTGGCGCTCCACCACCATGTTGATGATCAACGGGCCCGCCACACCCGCCGCGGACCAGGCCGTGAGCAACCGTCCATGGATCGCGCCGACCTGGTACACACCGAAGAGATCGCGCAGATACGCCGGGATGGTGGAAAACCCGCCGCCGTAGAAGGTGAGCAGGATCAGGGTACTGACAACGAACAGCGCCAGGCTGGTGTGGCCGGCGGAAGCAACCACGAAGTAGAAGATCAGGCCAACCCCCAGGTAGACCATGTAGATGTTCTTCCGGCCGATGACATCGGAGGCAGACGACCAGATAAAGCGCCCGCCCATGTTGGCCAGTGACAGCAGCCCGACAAACCCGGCGGCGGCCGCGGCGGTCAGCGCCGGGTAGTAGTCCTGCACCATCGGCGCGGCGTTTTCCAGGATGCCGATGCCGGCGGTGATGTTGCAGAACAGGATCACCCACAGGCACCAGAACTGTGGTGTGCGGATCGCGTTATTCGCGCTGACATTCGCGCCCACGATGGCGACCTTCGCCGGCTTCACCTTCAACTTCGGCGCGCCAGACGGGGTCCAATCCGGGTGCGGCAGCCGGATGCAGTACGCGCCCATGGCGATCACGGCTGCGTACACCACCGCAAGCGTGATAAACGTCGGTTCGAGTCCCGCGGCGCGGTCCGCGAGCTCAGCACCTCCGCCGAACGCCTCCATCAACCGGTTCGAGGCCGGTGAGGCGATGAGCGCGCCGCCGCCGAAACCCATGATGGCAAGCCCCGTGGCCAGGCCCGGCCGGTCCGGGAACCACTTCATCAGCGTGGACACGGGCGAGATGTAGCCGATGCCCAACCCAATGCCGCCGATGAACCCGTAGCCGACGTACACCAACCACAGGTTGCCGGTGTGAATGCCCAGCGTGGCCACGAGGAATCCGGCCACCCACAGCAGGCCAGCGACAGACATGGACGCGCGCGGCCCGACCCTTTCCACCCACGAGCCGAACAGCGCAGACGAGGTGCCCAACATGCCGATCGCCAGCGAGAAGATCCAGCCCACAGCAACCTCCCCCACCCCGAAGTGCTCCATCATTGGCTTTTTAAACACGGAGAACCCGTAGACCTGACCGATGGAGAGGTGGATGGCCAGCGCCGCCGGGACGATGAGCCAACGGTTGAATTCCTTAGGCGCGATGATCGCGCCCCGGGAGAAGATTGACATGGACGCTTCCTGCCGTCTCGTCTGCATAAATTACGAACGGAATCATATCTCGCAGTGGTGTGGAACAAAAAGCTTCCATTCACCACAGACTGCCCACTGAAGCTCGCCGAGGTTCCCCGCCCGAGCCCACCCCCAGAACTCGTTAGTTGCAGCTCGTTACTGCCGCAAGATCGCCGACAAGAGCCGCGCATTCGCAATCCAGCATTCGAATTCTGCCCGGAATAGCACGGCCAGAAGCATCACCGCCCACACACAGCGAAAGCCCCACCAAGACACGAAAATGCCCCCGGTTCAAGGAGAACCGGAGGCATCGTCGCAAAGCTGCAAAGCAAAACGCTTATGCGCGCTTCATCTTGCCGTCCTTGTCAGCGAACGGGAAGCCGAGGTGCGTCAGCAGGGCGCGACCCTCGTCGTCGTTCGTGGCGGTGGTCACAAGCGTGATGTCCATGCCGCGCACGCGATCGATCTTGTCAATGTCGATCTCGTAGAACATGGTCTGCTCGGACAGGCCGAAGGTGTAGTTGCCGTTGCCGTCGAACTGCTTGTCGTTCAGGCCGCGGAAGTCGCGAATACGCGGCAGCGCCACGGTCAGCAGACGGTCCAGGAACTCCCACATGCGGTCGCCGCGGAGGGTGACCTTCGCGCCGATCGGCATGCCTTCGCGGAGCTTGAAGTTAGCGATGGACTTCTTCGCGCGACGCAGCTGCGGCTTCTGGCCGGTGATCGCGGTGAGGTCCTCGAGCGCGCCGTTGATGACCTTGGAGTCGCGGGCAGCGTCGCCCACACCCATGTTCACAACAATCTTGGTCAGGGCCGGGATCTGCATGACGTTGTCGTAAGAGAACTCGTCATTGAGCTTGGTGCGGATCTCGTCCTGGTAACGCGTCTTCAGGCGGGGGGTGTAGTTCTGAATGCTCTCAGTCATTAGATGTCCTTCCCGTTCGACTTGGCCACGCGGATCTTCTTGCCGTCCTCGTCGAAGCGGAAGCCGACGCGGGTCGGCTTGCCGTCGGAATCCAGGATCATCACGTTGGACACGTGGATCGGGGCTTCCTGGGTGACAATGCCGCCGGACTCGGCGCCGCGCTCCGTGTAGGAGTTGGCGACGTGCTTCTTGATGCGGTTCACGCCCTCGACCAGGACCTTGTCACGCTGCGGGTACGCCTCGATGACGCGACCCTGAGCGCCCTTGTCCTTGCCGGCGATGACCTGGACCATATCGCCCTTCTTGATCTTCATAGGTTAGATCACCTCCGGTGCGAGAGACACGATCTTCATGAAGCGCTTGTCGCGCAGCTCACGAGCAACCGGGCCGAAGATGCGGGTACCGCGCGGCTCGGTGTCGTTCTTGATGATGACGGCAGCGTTCTCGTCGAAGGAGATGTAGGAGCCGTCCGGACGACGGGTTTCCTTCTTGGCGCGCACGATGACGGCCTTGACAATCTCGCCTTCCTTGACGTTGCCGCCCGGGGCTGCTTCCTTCACGGTGGCGACAATCGTGTCGCCGATGCCGGCGAAGCGTCGAACAGAACCGCCGAGAACGTTGATGCACAGGATTTCGCGTGCACCAGTGTTGTCGGCGACCTTCAGACGCGATTCTTTCTGAATCACAGTTGGTCTCCTGACCTGGCTCAATGTGCGCCAGATTTCCGTCCTGTACGCACGTGGTCAATGCTTTCGGTGCCCATTGCTTATCGACGAACCTCGTGCGCTCGTTCCCCGCACACGAGGAGAGCGCACCGTGGTCGAAGGGTCTCGGATGTTCAGCTCGGAAACGCGCGTCGCATCCGACCAGCAGCAGACAACTGGGGTATTCAACCACGAGCTGGGTAGATTCCCCAAATCCTGCTCCGCAACAACGCATGCGCACCGGCAGGCCCTACCGGAACGGCCGCCTGAAAAAGTGACTTGTGTCTGTGAATCCGAACACACAAACCGATAAAATTGTCAACACCGCAGGTCACCACGGTCGTGCTGCGATCGCGAAGTTTCGCCATAAAGTATTACCTCTTGTACGTTAATACCCGTGAGTTTTTACGAAGCCGCCCCTACGGCGATCAAGAACAAGATTGACCTCTTTACCCAAGAGCCCGCCAGGTTTGGTACCCGCGCAGTCTTGGCGGGCGTGTACCTGGGCATCATGACGGCGTTTGCTGCCTCCACTGCCCAACTGCTGGACGGTTACGCCCCAGGCTGGGGCAAGTACGCGTTCGGCGCCATCTTCGCCTCCACGCTGTACATCATCATCGTGTTGCAAGGCGAACTCGCCACAGGCGACATGATGTTCATGACCTATGGCGCACTGCATAAGAAGAACACGGTGGTCAAAGGCCTGTTGCTAGTCCTGTTCGTCACCATCTTCAACCTCATTGGTGCAGTGGCGATTTCATGGTTGATTTCCCGGACCACCATGGGCCAGTTGGTTGAGGTGGACGGATTCCTCCACGACTTGCTTGCGGCGAAGCTGCAGAAATCCAGTAAGACGCTGTTTGTCGAGGCCATCTTGGCAAACGTCGTTGTGAACATCGCCTTTATGCTTGCCACCCAGGCGGGCAAGGACTTCAGTGCGAAGCTGTGGGGCGTCATCCTGATCATCCCGTCGTTCGCCACCATGAGCTACGAGCACTCCATCGCGAACTTCATTCTCACCAGCCTGGGCGGCTTTACGCTCGGCCCGGAGGCGATCGAGGGCTTCACCACCTGGAACGTCATCCGCAACTGGGTTGTCGTGTGGCTGGGCAACTTCGTCGGCGGCGGCTTCATCATGGGCGGGCTCTACGGCTGGCTCAACCTGACCAAGACGGACTACAAGGACTAGTCCCGTACCGTCTGCCAGAATGGGACAGGTGAATACACCTGTTTCCCACTCGGCCCCAGATGTCCTTCAGGCCGTGCGCGGCGTGCGCGATGCTGTGGCAGACACGGCGTTGCCTGTCGACGTCGCCTCCGAAGCCAGAGCCATAGTCAATCAACTCGACGACTATGTGCTGCCGCGCTTGGCCAACCTGGACGCTCCCCTGCTTGCCGTCATCGGCGGCTCCACCGGTTCCGGCAAGTCCACCCTCGTCAACGCGCTTTTGCACGAGCGAGTGTCCAACCCGGGCGTGATCCGCCCGACTACCCGCCAGCCGGTGCTGGTGGCCAACCCCGGCGACGCGGACTGGTTCAACTCCCCGCAGGTCCTGCCTGGCCTCGCCCGCTCCCACGGCGCAGGAGACGAGCGCTCCACCACACTGCGTGTCGTGGACACGCCCCGCATCCCGGAGGGCTTGGCGCTTCTCGACGCCCCCGATTTCGACTCCATCGACGACCAGAACCGGGCACTGGCGTCCCAGCTCCTCGCCGCGGCGGACCTGTGGATTTTCGTTACCACCCCGGCCCGCTACGCGGATCAGCTGGTGTGGAACTTCCTCAACGACGCTGCCGGCCGCGGCATCGAGGTCGTCGTCGTGCTTAACCGACTCGACGAAAAGGCCGCGGAGACGGTGCCGGACGACCTGCGCCGCATGATGAACGACGCAGGCCTGTCCAAGGCCACCGTGTTTACCGTCCCGTTCGTGGCGGACCTGGGCGGCGAGCAGACTGGCGAGTTCCTGGGCGAGGAGTTGGTCGCTGACCTGCGCGATTACCTGACTACGCTCGCGGACGACACCGCCGCCCGGCGCGATGTGGCCGGCAAAACCGTCGCTGGCGCTGTGGAATCGGCACTTCACCGCGTGGACGCCTTGGTAGGCCGCCGGGAGCGGCAGGAAAACTTTGCCAACCAGCTGGACGAGTCGATCCACGAGTTTTACACCGCCGCGAACCGCCACGTCATCGACGCCACCTCCGACGGCAAGCTGCTGCGCTCCGAGGTGATGGACCGCTGGCAGGATGTCATCGGCACCTCCGACGTATTCCGCGGCTTCGAGCGCTGGTTCTCCAGCGCCGTGGACAAGGTGGGCAGCTTCTTCACCGGCCAGCCCGCTCCCCTGCGCGAGGTGGAGACGGAAATCGAGTCCGGCCTCCACGCCGTGATTGTGGACGCCGCCGAAACCGCCGCCTCGCGCGCCTGGTCCCACACCGGTTCGGTAGCCCCGGAGCTGCGCACCGACGCGGATCCGGCCCTGGCCCGCGCCAGCGCCGACATCTCCGAGCAGGCTGCGCAGCTGGTGCGCGACTGGCAGCAAGACATGGTCACCCGCATCCAGGACACCGCGGGCGACAAGCGCCAGCGCGCCCGCATCATGTCCTTCGGCCTCAACGTGGTCACCGTGGCGCTGATGCTAGTGGTCTTCGCCTCCACGGCGGGCATCACCGGCGGCGAGGTCGCCATCGCGGGCGGATCCGCGGTGCTGGGCCAGAAGCTTTTGGAGACCATCTTCGGCGAGGAAACCGTGCGCCGCATGGTCACCGAGGCCCGCGAGGACCTGAACCAGCGTTTGGGCGAGCTCTTCGCCGCGGAGCGAGACCGCTACCACGCCTTCACGGATCCCCTGCTCGAGGGCGCGACCGCCGAGCAGCTGCGCGAGGCGACTGCGGAGGCGAAGCGGGCTGTGGACGTGAGGCTCCTTGGGCTCGTCGATAGGCCAGCAGCTCCTGCAGTTCCTGCAGCCCAAGACGACGTGGAGGAAAGCTTCGAGCGCGGCGCGCTGCGCGGCCTGTTCGACCAGTTGCGCGGCAGCTTTGGCAAGGGGGGCGGCAATGTTTAAGAAGAAGGCTGGCCTGACCGAGCGGCTCGTGGCGCTGGAGGAAGCCGCGCAGATCGGCGCGCCGTACCTCTCCCCCGCACACCGCGAGGGCCTCGAGCGCGTGGCGAAGGCGGGCGCGGAACGCCGCGCGCTGTCCGGCGACCACACCGTTGTGGGCTTTTTCGGCGCCACCGGCTCCGGCAAAACCTCCCTGTTCAACGCTGTCGTGGGCGAGGACCTGGGCAAGGCGGCAGCGCGGCGTCCCACCACTTCCTCGCCTTTGGCCGCGATCTGGGAGCCGGACGGCTCCGAGGAACTTTTGGACTGGCTCGGTGTGGAAGACCGCCGTGCACGCGAAGGCGAGTTCGCCCGCGGCGCAGGCCCGCTGATCCTGCTGGACCTGCCCGATTTCGACTCGGTTGAGGAGTCCAACCGCGCCATCGCGGAGCGTCTCGCCGGCCAGGTGGACGTGCTGGTGTGGGTCTCCGACCCGGAGAAGTACGCGGATTCCGTCATCCACGACCAGTTCATCCGCCCGCACGCCAACCACTCCGCCGTGACGCTGGCGGTGCTGAACAAGTCCGACCTGCTCAACGCAGGCGATGTCGGCACCGTCGCGGACTCGTATGCGGGGCTGTTGCGTGACGACGGCCTTTCCAACGTCCAAGTCGTCCCTACCTCCACCCTGACCGGTGCCGGCATCGAGGACCTGCGCGCCGCGATCGCGAAAGTTGCCAAGGCCCACACGGCGCAGACTGCGCGCATCGAGGCGGACATCCGCTCCGTTGCCGAAGGGTATGCCGGGGTGAAGGGTGCCGGAGGCGTGACAAAGCATGCGAAACGCGACATGGATGCCGTGCTCGCGCAGGCCGCCGGCGCGGACCGCATCGCGCAGACCACCGCCGCGGCCTACCGCAAGCGGCTGCGCGAGCGCACCGGGTGGCTGCTGACGTCCTGGATCACCCGCTTCAAGCCCGACCCGCTGCGCCGTCTGGGGCTACGCGAAGCATCCGACGAAATCGGCGTGCACCGCAGCTCCATGCCGGAGCTCGACGCCGCCTCGAAGGCCGTGGCCAACCGGGGCGTGCGCGACTACGCGAGCGCCGTTTCCGACGGGCTGCCGCACGAGTGGTCCGCCGCCGTGGCCGACCGCGCCGAGGAGGTCTCCGCCGGCCTGCCCGCGGAGCTGGACCGCGCCGTGGCCCGCACCACGCTGCCCGCGGAGCCGTCCAAAGGCTGGTCGCTGCTCACCGTGATCCAGTGGCTGACGCTGCTGGCCGCACTGGTGGGCGTGCTGTGGTACCTCCTGGTCGCGTTCGTGCCGGGCGTGCTCACGCCGCTGCTCGGCGGCGACCTTGTCCCCGACGTGGAGGGCTGGCCGATCCCGACGCTTTTGATCATGGCGGGGCTGCTCACCGGCCTAGTCATTGGCCTGATCTCCGCGGTGTTCGGCGGGATGCTCGGCTCCGGGGTGAAGCGGCGCACCCGCTCGGCGGTGCAGAAACAGGTCGCGGAGGTCTCCCAGACCGCCGTCGTGGAGCCGCTTCTGGCGATCCGGGAGGACTACTCCCGCTTCGCCGAACGCATCGCCGTAGCCGCCGGCTAGTTTCCCTGTACGGTCGACAGACATGGCACAAATCCCCAGAGTTCTGTCCATCGCTGGCACCGACCCCACCGGTGGCGCCGGCGTCCAGGCCGACCTGAAGGCCATCGCCGCCGCCGGCGGCTACGGCATGAGCGTGACCACCGCGCTGGTGGCGCAAAACACCCAAGGTGTGCGCGAGATCCACACACCCCCGCAGTCGTTTTTGCGCGCGCAGCTCGACGCGGTATTCGACGATGTCGCGGTCGACGCCGTGAAGATCGGCATGCTCGGCGACACAGAGACCACCCACACCGTCGCCGATTACCTCGCCGTCCGCCCTGTGCCGGTCGTGGTGGTGGACCCGGTGATGGTGGCCACCTCCGGCGACAGGCTGCTTTCCGCCGACGCAGAAGCCGCGCTGCGCCAGCTGGTGGCCGACCACGCCACCGTGGTCACCCCGAACATCCCGGAGCTGGCGGTACTGACCGACGAGCCCGAGCCAGATTCGTTCGACGCGGCGGTGGAACTGGGACAGCGCTACGCCCGCGAGGCAGACGTGCAGGTCCTGGTCAAGGGCGGCCACCTCAGCGGCGAGCGTGCCTCCAACGCACTCGTTGCCCCCGACGGCAGCGCGCACGTCGCCGAGGTGCCCCGCGTAGCGACGAAAAACACCCACGGCACCGGCTGCTCCCTGTCCTCCGCGCTGGCAACGCGCATGGCACTCGGCAGCGCCACTGCCGCCGTTACCTGGGCATCCGAGTGGCTCCATGAGGCCATCGCGCATGCCGACGAACTTAACGTCGGCCGCGGCAACGGCCCCGTGCACCACTTCCACCGTCTCTACCGGCTGGCCGGCGGGGTCTGAGCCTCGGGCGCTACAGGCTTCGGCTCCTTCGGTTCCACCGCGAACAGCTTGTCGCCGGCGCTGACGCTGCCGGGCAGCAGCAGGCTCGGCAGCACCTCGCCGACCTTCTTGGTGTTGGACACCACCACTGGTGTGGTTACCTCGTAGCCGGCGGCCTCGATGCCCTCGATGTCGAAGGTGGCCAACAGGTCACCCGCGCGCACCTCGTCGCCCTTCTTCACCTGCGGGGTGAAGTGCTCGCCCTTGAGGTTCACGGTGTCGAAGCCGATGTGCATGAGCACGTCCACAGGCTTGCCGTCGGAGCCGGTGCCGCGCACCGCGTAGGCGTGGGCGGACGGGAAGGTGACCACCACTTTGCCGTCGAGGGGCGAGCGCAGCTCCCCCACCGTCGGGCGGATCGCCACGCCCTCGCCGAGTTTGGCCTGGGCGAACATCGGGTCAGAAACCTCCGCCAGCGGCAGCGCCTCGCCGGTGAGCGGGGCCGCGACAGGAAGCGCGTCCGCGGACGCCTCGCGCAGCGTGGCCGCCGCGGCGGCATCGGCGCGCGAATCTTCCGGGGCATTCGGGTCGATGGTCCCCTGCTTGCCCACCAAGTAGCGGCCGTAGCCATACGCGGCCGCGAACGCGACCACGAACGTGACGGCAGCAAGCGCCAAAAACGTCGGCATATCGCCCGGGCGCATGGACACGACTCCGATGAAGCCGGCGGCACCTAGGGCGGTGGCCTTGACGTCGAAAAGCGCAATCAGCATCGCACCAACTGCCGCCGCGCCCATGCCGATGTAGAACGGCCAGCGCAGACGCAGGTTCACGCCGAAGATCGCCGGTTCGGTGATGCCGAAGACCGCCGAGACACCCGAGGACCCCGCCAGGCCCTTGAGCTTGGCGTTGCGCGCCAGGAAGTACACCGCCAGCGCCACCGCGCCCTGCGCGATGTTGGCCATGGACGCCGTGGGGAAGATAAACGAGCCGCCCTGGTTGAACAGCTCCAGCTCAATCGGCGGGAAGGACTGGTGCAGTCCTGTGATCACAATCGGCGAGTACACCAGGCCGAAGAGGAACCCGCCCACCGGGCCGCCCAGGTCGTACAGGCCGGCCAGGCCGTGGATGAGCAGATCGCCGAGCCAGCGCACGAACGGGCCGACAGCGATGAAGGTGATAAACCCGGTGATCAGCAGCGTGGCCAGCGGGGTGATCAAGAAGTCCGCGGTGCCCTTCAGTCGGCGGTGGAACCACTTCTCAATCGTGGCCAGAATCCACGCGACAGCCAGCACCGGAAGCACAGCGCCCTGGTAGCCGCCCTGCGCCACCGGGAAGCCGAACAGGTCCCAGTACGGCATGGTCCCCTCCGCCATGGACGTGGCCACGTCGTAGCCGTTGACCAGCGCGGGGTGCACCATCGCCATGCCCATGCCTGCGCCCAAGTACTCGTTGCCGCCGAAGCGCTTCGTCGCGGAAAAGCCCACCAGCACCGGCAGGAACGCAAACGGGGCGGACGACAGCACGTTGATGATCTCGGTCAGCCCCTGGATCTGCGGGAACATCCCCACCAGGGAATCGTCGCCGAACAGCCCCTCCGCGGTGAGCACGTTGTTCAGCGCCATGAGCAGGCCGCCGCCGACCAGGATCGGAATCAGCGGCACGAAGATGTCGGAAAACACCTTGATAAAGCGGGTGAACCAGTTGCCCTGGTCCGCCGCCACGCTTTTCAGCTCCTCGGTGGAGACCGCAATGCTTCTCGACGTCATCCCGTCCATCGCCGCAAACACCTGATCCACGTCGCCAGGGCCGACAATGATCTGGTACATCCCGCCGGTCTCGAACACACCCTTGAGATCCGGGTCGTTCTCCAGCGCGGCTGTGTCCGCCAGCGAAGAATCCTTCAGCACCATCCGCAGACGCGTGGCGCAGTGCGCCGCGCCGACGATGTTGTCCTCGCCGCCCACGGCGGCCAGCACTCGGCTGGCCACATCCTTATGTTGCACAGTTGTTCCTTCCTATTGAGGTGTCAGCGCCGACCACTGCGCCCCACCGGGAGCAAAGACGGCAAAAGAAAACGCGACTTCCCCGTCGCCCGCGGTGCACTCCACCGCCGCGCCGTCCGCGGTAAGCACCAGCTCACCTGCGGCGCACTCGGCCCACCGGATACGCCCGCCCACATCAACCAACACGGTGCCGCGCCCTTTTCCGTCCGGCCGCCAGGCCACTGTGGCGCACGTGTGCTCCCCCTCGGCGACGAGGTCCGCCGCCCAGGGTGCGTCCCCCAGCGCCACCCGCTCGACGAGCATGTCGTGGGCGTCCGGGATCTGCAGGGCGGTGGCCAGGTGGCCGTCGATAAGCAAAAGCTCCCTGACCAGCGTGAGCTGATGCACCCACCCCTCCGCGTGGAAGGTGGGGGTGCCGTCGCGCGCGGGCAGCCCCATCCAGCCGAGCATGAGCGCGCCGCCGTTGTTGTCGCTGATGAGCTGCGGCGCATAGAACTCCGAACCGTAATCCAGCGGGGTGAAATCCCGCTCGACCTCGAACCGCAAGCCTTCAAGCTTGCCCACGACGTACCCGCACTCGTCCGAATCCGGAAACTGCGGGCAAAAGACAAACACGTCGCGCTCGGTGCCCGTGGCCTGATCGCGCATCCGCAGCAGGTTCGGGCACTCCCACATGTAGGCCGAGGCCACGTTGTAGTTCAGCCCCGCGAACTCGATCTCGCCGGCGAACTGCCACGTGTCCAAGTCATCCGAGGTGTAGAGCACAGCCGCGCCGGTGCCGTTGTCGCGCTGGGCGCCCAGCACCATCCGCCAGGTGCCGTCCGGCGCCTGGGTGACGTGCGGGTCGCGGTAGTGCGCGGTGTAGCCCTCTGCGGGGCCGTCGATCGCCGGGTTGGTGCCGCGGCGGCGGTACGTCCCGCCCATGGGGCCTTCGATGTCGTCCACATCCACGATGTTCTGGCTGGTCAACCGCTTTCCGTCGCGTTTGACGTTGCCGGTGTAAAACAGGCGGATCTGGCCGTCGTGCACCACGCCCGAGCCGGAGTAGCAGCCGTTCTCGTCGTAAGACACGCCCGGGTAGAGCGCGTCCGGGAGATGCCGCCACACCCCCGAGCCCAGCGTGGTCACCGCATGCCCCCAACCGGTGCGTTTGGGCTGGGCGGGAAAACTCGGGTCGTGCTGGTAGAACACATGCAGCTCATCGCCGAGCAACATCATCCCGTTCGGGTCGTTGAGTCTGCCCTGAGGCGCGGTGAGGTGGTGTTTCGGCCGGTACGACATGTGTTTATTCTATGACGCATGATCACCGTGTACGGCGAAGCCCTGGTCGACCTCGTGCCGTCCGCCCCCGGCCCGCTCGCGCCGCTCACCCCGGCGCTCGGCGGCGGCCCGTTCAACGTGGCCCGCGCGCTGGGGCGCTTCGGGGCTTCAGTGGCGTTCCAGTCGCGCCTCTCCTCCGACGCATACGGCGCGGCGCTGCGGCAATCGCTCCTCGACGCTGGCGTCGACCTCTCGCTGTGCCCCAGCGGCAGCGAACCCACCACGCTTGCAGTCACCGCATTGCTTGACGACGGCTCCGCCTCCTACACCTTCTACGTCAACGGCACCGCGGACCGGCTCGCCGAACCCGTGCCGGTGACCGACGGCTACGCAGTGTTCGGCACGTTGTCCCTGGCCCTGGAACCCGGCTCGCTGCGCTACGCCGAAGCCGCGCGCGTCAGCGCCGACAACGGCGCGATCGTGTGCCTGGACCCCAACCTGCGGCCCGCGTTTTCCTCCGAGAAGCACCGCCTGTTCCTGCGCGGGCTTTTGGAATCTGTCACGGTGCTGAAGCTATCCGACGAGGAAGTCGAATTCCTCGGCGACACCTCCGACGTGCCCGTTGTGGTGACCACCCTCGGCGGCGACGGCATCCGCGTCCGCGCACCGTTCGGTTCCGTGGAGGTGCAGGCCCCCGCCGTGGAGGTCGCGGACACCATCGGCGCCGGCGACACCATCATGGCCGCGCTGGTGCACCAGTTCGACGCCCGCGGCCTCGACCGTTCCGCGCTGTTGGCCTTGGGCGCCGATGAGTGGCGCGAGATCCTGGACTTCGCCGCCCGCGCCGCCGCCATCACTGTCTCCCGCACCGGCGCCGACACGCCGTACCTGCACGAACTGGCGTAGGCGCGGGTCTGCTAGTTCCCCAACCACCTCGAGACCAGGCAACTAGCAGATCACGCTCTTACCGACAAGCAGTTTCAACACCACCTGCGCAAACAAAAACTTGGACAGTTGATCTGCTAGTGCTGTCCAAAGCGGAACTAGCAGATCCGCAGGGTTCCGCTTCCACTCCTGAGCGGGTAAAATTCTGCACCATGACCGACCCGCGCAGTGAAGACCAAAAGGTTGCCGCCGTGAACGCATCTATGGTCATGGCGGGGCAGCCCTTATCAGCCGAAGACGAAACGCTGCTAAGACGGCAATTCCGTGGCGAGGTCTCCGCCGACGAGGCAGTATTGCTTGTCTTGGAGCGCGAGGGGCTGGGCGATTCGCCACGCGCACACGAACTGCGCCGACGCATCGCCGGCGTGGCCTAAGCATCGTGGCCCGACAGAGCCGGGAAGCACCCGATAACCTGTTTGGGATTTCAGATCCCGCGCAGCTAGAACGCATCGCCGGGAGCCTTGCTACGCAACGGTTGGGTGAGCTCGAGACCGGGCCGCCCCTCACCGAGTTCACCCGCGAATCTCTCCTCCGCACCCACCGCTACCTGATGCAAGACATCTACCCGTGGGCCGGCGATATCCGCACCGAGGAGGTCGGCGCAATGGGCATGGCAATGTGCCGGGCACAGTACGTCGACACTGAGCTTGACCGGGTCATGAGCCGCATCGCGAAGTTGCCGCCTTCGTCGTCAGAAATCGAGTCTGCGGTGCGGACCGTCGCAGATCACTGGAGCGAGCTCACAATCGTGCACCCGTTCCGCGACGGCAACTCCCGCACGCAGCGGTACTTCTTCGATCAGATGCTGCGCGCTGCAGGTTGGGCGGTGGACTGGACGCGTATCGACGCCGCGGAGGCACACGCTGCCCGATACGTCGGCGCTGCAACTGCCGATCCCTCTTTTCTCGCCCAAGTACTGCGCCCCGGCGTGTTCGTCCCGACAGATCTCCCCGACGGCAGTGGCTCACTCAGCGAGACGCAGGGCCAAAGAGCAGGCGCAGCTGAGGTCTTCCACCGGATGATGGAGTTCCGCCGCGCGCACCCCGGCGTGGCGTGGTCCCCCGAATCCCACTGAGGCCTGATCGTCTAGCAGCTCGCCGCCGCTGCTAGACGATCACGCTGCTAACGACAACTATTTCCAACTTCACCTGGGCAAACGCGGCGCCCGGTGCGTGATCGTCTAGCACTCTCCGGCCCACTGCTAGACGATTCGCGCAACCGGCACGAGAAAGGCGCCGGACCTGGACGAAACCGCCCGAGCCCGACGCCAGGAAAGCGCGAAACCCCTACTCCACCGTCACGGACTTGGCCAGGTTGCGCGGCTGGTCCACGTTCAGGCCGCGGGCCTCCGCCACGGAGCAGGCGAAGATCTGCAGCGGAATGGTGGACAGCAGCGGCTGCATCAGGCCGGCGGACTGCGGGATGCGGATGATGTGGTCGGCGTAGGCCTCCACGTCCGTGTCGCCGTCTTCCGCGATCACGATGGTCACCGCACCGCGGGCGCGGACCTCCTGGATGTTGGAGACGACCTTGGCGTGCAGGTTATTGCGGGAGCGCTTGGACGGCACGATGATGAACACCGGCTGGCCTTCCTCCACGAGCGCGATCGGGCCGTGCTTGAGCTCGCCGGCGGCGAAGCCCTCGGAGTGCAGGTAAGCCACCTCCTTGAGCTTCAAAGCGCCCTCGAGAGCGACCGGGAAGCCGACGTGGCGGCCCAAAAACAGCACAGACTTCGCATCCGACATGTCCTGGCCCAGCTGCTTGACCTGCCCCTCGTTGTCCAGCACCTGCTGGATCTTGTCCGGCATCTCCTGCAGCTCGTCAACGATCTGGCGGATTTCGTCGGCGTATTTGTTGCCGCGCACCTGCGCCAGGTACAGGGCGAGCAGGTAAGCGGCGACGATCTGGGAGATGAACGCCTTCGTCGACGCGACGGCGATCTCCGGGCCGGCGTAGGTGTACAGCGACGCGTCTGCCTCGCGTGGGATGGAGGAACCGACGGTGTTGCAGATCGCGATCACCTTCGCGCCCTGCTCGCGGGCGTGGCGCACGGCCATGAGCGTGTCCATGGTTTCGCCGGACTGGGACACGGCCACCACGAGGGTGCGTTCGTTGACAATCGGGTCGCGGTAGCGGAACTCGTGGGCGAGCTCTACCTCCGTCGGAATGCGGCACCAGTGCTCGATGGCGTAGCGCGCCACCTGGCCTGCGTAGGAAGCGGTGCCGCAGGCGACGATGATGATTTTGTTGATGGAGCGCAGCACGGATTCGTCGATACGCAGCTCGTCGAGGATGAGCTTGCCCTGTTCGTCGAAACGACCGTAGAGCGTGTCGCGGACGGCGGAGGGCTGGTCGTGGATTTCCTTCTCCATGAAGGAGTTGAAGCCGCCCTTCTCCGCGGCGGTGACGTCCCATTCCACGGTGAACGGCTTGGCTTCGGCGGGGTTGCCGTCGAATTCGCAGACCTCGTAGCCGTCGGCGGTTAGGGTGACAATCTGGCCATTATCCATCTCCACTGCGTCGCGGGTGAATTCGATGAAGCCGGCGACGTCGGAGCTAAGGAAGTTCTCGCCCTCGCCCACGCCGATGACCAGCGGGGAGTTCCAGCGTGCGGCGACGATGCGGTCCGGGTGGTCCGCGTGGATCGCCAGCAGGGTGAACGCACCTTCAAGGCGCTGCGCGGTCAGTTGCATCGCGCGGGTGAGGTCGCTGTCAGCTTCCTTGTCGTAGATGTCCAGCAGCAGGGTGCCAGCAACCTCAGTGTCGGTTTCGGAGATGAAGCGGTAGCCCTTATCGACGAGCTCCGCCTTCAACGCCGAAAAGTTCTCGATAATGCCGTTGTGGACCACAGCCATGCGGCCGTCGCCGACCACGTGCGGGTGGGCGTTGACGTCGGTCGGGCCGCCGTGGGTTGCCCAGCGGGTGTGTCCGATGCCCAGCTTCGAGGAGGCGATGGGGTTATCAGCAATTTCAGCTTCGAGGTCCGCGACCTTGCCGGCTTTCTTACGGCACTCGATGACGCCGTTGTTGGCCACCGCAACACCTGCGGAATCGTATCCGCGGTATTCGAGGCGGCGAAGTCCCTCGACAATGACATTTTTCGCGTCGCGCTCAGCGGTGCCGGCGCCAACGTATCCAACGATTCCACACATGGGAAAAAATCGTACTCCTGTATAGGGGGCTGTAAAAAGTGAAAACCCGCCACGGACCACATTTGTGGTCAGCGGCGGGGTCGATCGGATTGCGCCTTCAGGCTTACGCCTTTTCCATGCCGATCTTCTGGCCGTCGGTGCGGAACACCTGTGCAACGGCCGGGCGCGGAACGGAGTTGCCACCGTCCGGCCAGTGGGAAGCCGGCTTCTCAAAGGTGCCCTCGTCGGTCTCACCCGGGTGCTGGACGTTGACCATGACCACCTCGTCGGTGACGATCGGGCCACAGGTCTCAGCTGCGTACGGCACAGTGAGGAAGCAGATCACCTGGCCGCGGTTCTCGCCCTCGAGGCCGACAGCGTACAGGCCGTCGTTGGAGCCGAGTGCGTTGCCGTCGGTGGAGATCCACAGGTTGCCGTGGGAGTCGAACGCGAGGTTGTCCGGGCAGGAAATCGGGGACACCTGCTCCTTGGGGAAGCCGCCGAAGTAAGTCGACGCTGCGTTCGGGTCGCCGCAGACGAGCAGCAGGTTCCAGGTGAACTCGGTGCCTGCGTAGTCGTCCTCGAGCTCCATGACGAGGCCGTTCTTGTTCTCGCGGATCGGAGCGTACTCGGTAACGTCTTCCTGGCTCTTCTTCTCGTTCTCGCCGGTGGCGCCGCGGTACTTGTTGTTGGTCAGCGCCATGTAGAGCTTGCCGTTGACCGGGTTGACCTCGAAGTCCTCCGGGCGGTCCATCTTGGTGGCACCGACCTCATCAGCTGCGAGGCGGGTGTAGATGGCAACCTCCTCACCGGTGAAGCCGTCGACGTGGGACTCAGCGGTGCCGTCTGCGTGTGCGGTCAGCAGCGGGATCCACTTGCCGGTGCCGTCGAAGTCGCCGTCCTTGGGCAGGTCGCCGTCGCCGGTGATCTCGCCGGCCGGGGAGTTGCCCTCGAGGTTGGCAACGTAGAGGGTGCCCTCGTCCAGGATGGTCATGTTGTGGGCGACGTCGCCCTCCTTGACCTTCTTGGAGGAGACGAACTTGTAGATGTACTCGAAGCGTGCGTCGTCGCCGGAGTAGCACACTACGGTGCCGTCCTCGGTGACGTGGACGTTGCCGGCCTCGTGCTTGAAGCGGCCCAGGGCGGTGTGCTTGACCGGGACGGACTCCGGGTCATACGGGTTGATCTCAACCAGGTAGCCGAAGCGGTTGAACTCGTTCGGCTCCTTGGCCAGGTCGAAGCGGTCGTGCAGGCGCTCCCACTTACGCTGGGATGCCTCCTCGGACACGCCGAAACGCTTCACGTCGGCGGCCGGGCGCTCGCCGGTGACGGCAGCTGCGTTGGCCCAGTACTGGTCGATGTTCTCCTCGCCGGACAGGAAGGTGCCCCACGGGGTGACGCCGCCAGCGCAGTTGTTGAAGGTGCCGAAGACCTTGGTGCCGGTCGGGTCGACGGAGGTCTTGAGCAGGTCGTGGCCAGCGGCCGGGCCGACGATCTTGAACTCGGTCTCACCGGTAATGCGGCGGTTCAGCGGGCCGAACTCGCGCTTGAGCTCGCCGGTCTTGGCGTCCTTGGACACCTCGAGGATGGTGTGGCCGTGGCCCATGATGCCGATGTTGATCTGCTCGTCCGTCGGGTTCTCCGGATCGTAGTTCGGCAGCATCTGCGGCTCGGTGGTGTACTCGTGGGAGCAGACGTAGACCATGCGGTCCTTGTCCGTCGGGTGCTCCATCAAGCCGGCGAAGTCGTTGTTGAAGCCGAACTGGCGGGCAGCGGCCTCGGCGGTCTGGTTATTCGGGTCGAACTCGGGAGCGTCCTCGTAAACCGGGTCGCCCCAGGCGATCAGCACGGAGGTGGCGTAGCCGGCCGGGACGACAACCTCGTCCTTCTCGTTCGGCTGCACGCCCTCGAATTGCATACCCGCTGCCGGCTTGATTTCAGCCTTCGCAGCCTCGGTTGTGGTGTTGGTGGTGGTTGCGGTGGCGGACTCGGTGGTCTGCGCCGCATTCTCATCGACGCCACACGCGGCCAGCAGCGCGCCGCCGCCGAGAGTCACGGTGCCGGCGCCGAAGGCCTTGAGAACGCCACGGCGGGACATCAGGTCGCCGAAGTACGGGTTGTCGGACTCGTTGGTGCAATCGCCAGCGCACGCGTTACCACACTTGTAGGTGCAGGTCATCGAGGAGCGCTTGGACTGGAACAGCAGGTTAATACCCTTGATAGGCATGAGTTCTCCCAGGAAACGTATACAGACTTTGGCCTGAAAAGAAGTTAGTCAACAGGCGTGTATGAATGCCGAATTCCAGGTGAACACTTGTCAAACTCTCCTAATGGGGCCCACCAAAGACGAAAATACCCGCCCAACACAGGTTGGACGGGTACGTTGTCGAGAAGCTAAGTGCTCTTAGCGAGCCTTCTCGATGATGTCGACGAGACGGAAGTGCTTGTCCTTGGACAGCGGACGCGTCTCCTCGATCTGGACGAGATCGCCAACACCTGCGGTGTTCGTCTCATCATGTGCCTTCACACGCTCGGTGGTACGCACGATCTTGCCGTACAAGGCGTGGGACTTACGGTCCTCGACCTCAACGACGATCGTCTTGTCCATCTTGTCGGACACGACGTAGCCACGACGACGCTTCTGCACTGCCTTGACCTTGGTGTTCTCAGTCACGTTTGCCTCACTCATGGTTATGCCTCAGCTCCCGTGGACTCCGGGACGACGGACAGGCCAAGCTCGCGCTCGCGCAGCACCGTGTAGATGCGAGCGATGTCGCGCTTCACGGTGGAGATGCGGCGGTTGTTGGTGAGCTGGCCGGTAGCAAGCTGGAAGCGCAGGTTGAACAGCTCTTCCTTCGCCTCGCTCAGGCGGGTGCGCAGCTCGTCATCGCTCAGCTCACGGAATTCAGATGCGGGGGTACCGGTTGCCATTAGAACTGGTCCTCCTTCTTGATCACGCGGACCTTGCACGGAAGCTTTGCGCCAGCGCGGCGCAGAGCCTCAATTGCAGTCTCCTCGTTCGGGTAGGACATTTCGAAGAGGATGCGACCAGGCTTAACGTTGGCCACCCACTTCTCTACCGGGCCCTTACCGGAACCCATACGCACGCCGAGCGGCTTCTGGGTCAACGGACGGTCCGGGAAGATGTTGATCCACACCTTGCCACCACGCTTGACGTGGCGGTTGATGGCGATACGTGCGGACTCGATCTGGCGGTTGGTGATGTACGCCGGCTCGAGTGCCTGCAGGCCGTAGTCGCCGAAGGTGATCGTGTTGCCGCCCTTGGACACACCCGAGCGGTTCGGGCGGTGCTGACGGCGGTACTTCACGCGCTTAGGGATGAGCATGAATTAGCCCTCCTTCTTCTGCTCTGCACGCTGGCGACGCTGGCCGCCGCGGCGCGGGCGACGGTCGCCTCGGCCACCGCGCTCGTTCTTCGGGGCGTTCAGCTCGGACTCGCGGACACCGCCCACGACGTCGCCCTTGTAGATCCACACCTTGACGCCGATGACGCCGAAGGTGGTGTGTGCTTCTGCCGTGCCGTAGTCGATCTCCGCACGCAGGGTGTGCAGCGGAACGCGACCCTCGTGGTAACGCTCGACACGGGACATTTCCGCGCCGCCGAGGCGGCCGGACGTCATAACCTTGATGCCCTTGACCTGCGGGTTGCGCATCGCGGACTGGATGGCCTTACGCATGGCGCGACGGAACGCGACACGGTTGACCAGCTGCTCGGCGATGGACTGCGCAACCAGGGTTGCGTCGGCATCGATGTTCTTGACCTCGATGATGTTCAGCGCGACCATCTTGCCGGTGAGCTTCTCCAGCTCGCGGCGGATGCGGTCGGCCTCGGCGCCGCGGCGGCCGATGACGATGCCCGGACGAGCGGTGTGGATGTCCACACGCACGCGGTCGCGGGTGCGCTCGATGACGATGTCGGAGATGCCGGCGCGCTCGAGGTTCTTCTCAAGCCACTCGCGGACCTTGATGTCCTCCGCAACGTAGTCGGCGTAGTTCTTGTCGGCGTACCAGTGGGACTTCCAGTCGGAAGTGATACCCAGGCGCAGGCCGTGCGGGTGAATCTTCTGGCCCATTACTTGGCCCCTTCCTTGGACTCGACAACAACGGTGATGTGGGAGGTGCGCTTCCGGATCTGGAAGGCGCGGCCCTGAGCGCGCGGCTGGTACCGGCGCATCGTCGGACCCTCGTTTGCGTAGCACTCGGAGATGACGAGCGTGCGCGGGTCCATGCCGAAGTTGTTCTCAGCGTTGGCTGCTGCGGAGGCAACAACCTTCGCAACGTCCTTGGCAGCACCCTGCGGTGCGTACTTCAGGATCGCGAGGGCCTCGGCAACGTCCTTACCGCGGACGAGAGCCAGCACGCGGCGGGCCTTCATCGGCGAGACGCGGACAAACTTGGCCGTCGCGGATGCAGTGGTGATGGTGTCAGCCATTGCTTATCGACGTCCCTTCTGTTCCTTGACGTGACCCTTGAAGGTCTTGGTCGGTGCAAACTCGCCGAGCTTGTGGCCGACCATGGACTCGTCGACGAACACCGGCACGTGCTTACGGCCGTCGTGGACGGCGAAGGTGTGACCGATGAAATCGGGGAGAATGGTCGAACGGCGCGACCAGGTCTTAATGACCTGCTTGGTACCAGCCTCGTTCTGAGCGTCCACCTTGTTGAGGAGGTGCTCATCGACGAACGGGCCTTTCTTCAGGCTACGTGGCATGTCTGTTTACCTCCTCTTAGCGCTTCTTCGAGCGGCGACGCCGCACGATCATGTTGTTGGAATAACGGTTCGGGTTGCGGGTGCGGCCTTCCTTCTGGCCCCACGGCGACACCGGGTGGCGGCCACCCGAGGTCTTACCCTCGCCACCACCGTGCGGGTGGTCGACCGGGTTCATAACCACACCACGCACGGTCGGGCGCCAGCCCTTCCAGCGCATACGGCCGGCCTTGCCCCAACGGATGTTGATCTGGTCGGCGTTGCCGACCTCACCGATGGTGGCGCGGCAGCGGATGTCCACGCGGCGGATCTCGGAAGACGGCATACGCAGGACTGCGTAGTTGCCTTCCTTACCCAGCAGCTGAATGGAAGCGCCTGCAGAGCGGGCGAGCTTCGCACCAGCACCCGGCTTGAGCTCCACTGCGTGGATGGTCGTACCGGTCGGAATGTTGCGCAGCGGCAGGTTGTTACCGACCTTGATGTCGGCGTTCGGACCAGCCTCGACGATCGTGCCCTGGGTCAGGCCCTTCGGCGCGATGATGTAGCGCTTTTCGCCGTCGAAGTAGTGCAGCAGCGCAATGTTTGCGGTGCGGTTCGGGTCGTACTCGATGTGAGCGACCTTTGCCAGCACGCCGTCCTTGTCGGAGCGGCGGAAATCGATCACGCGCCAGCGACGCTTGTGGCCGCCGCCGCGGTGACGGGTGGTGATGTGGCCGTGGGAGTTACGGCCACCTTTCTTCGGGAGCGGGCGCAGCAGCGACTTTTCCGGGGTCGAGCGAGTGATCTCGTCGAACGCGGAAACGGAGCTGGCACGGCGACCCGGAGTTGTCGGCTTGTACTTACGAATAGCCATAATGGTTCCTTTTCTATCGTCCTCTTCGCTGTGCGATAGCCGTTAGGCCGTCGCACCTCCGAAGATGTCGATGGAGTCGCTGCCCTCGCGGAGCGTGACGTAGGCGCGCTTGGTGTCCTTGCGCTGGCCGTAGCCGGTGCGGGAACGCTTGCGCTTGCCCTCGCGGTTGACGGTGTTCACCGAAGCGACGTCGACGCCGAAGATCTGCTCCACGGCAATCTTGATTTGGGTCTTGTTGGCCGACGGAGCGACGAAGAACGTGTAGGTGTTCTGCTCCATCAGGCCGTAGCTCTTCTCAGAGAGCACGGGCGCGATGATGATGTCGCGCGGGTTCGCGATCTTAGCCATTTACTTCTCCTCCTCCGCAGCGGCGGTAGCGAGCTCCTTGCCGCGGTTGACGAAGGTGTGCAGCGCCTCGACCGAGAACACAACGTCGTCAGCGTTGAGCACGTCGTATGCGTTCAGCTGAGCCGGCTCAATGACGTGGACACCCGGCAGGTTCCTCGCGGAAAGACGGGAGTTCTGGTCATCACGGCCGATCACCAGCAGAACCGACTTGCGGTCCGTGAGGCGCTCGATGAAAGCGCGGGCGGACTTGGTCGACGGGGTCTGGCCCGGGACCAGGTCCTCCACGATGTGGATGCGCTCGTTCTGTGCGCGGTTGGTCAAAGCGCCTGCGAGGGCAGCCTTGATCATCTTCTTCGGGGTGCGCTGCGCGTAGGAACGCGGCTGCGGACCGTGCACGGTGCCACCGCCGGTGTAGTGCGGAGCACGGATGGAACCCTGGCGTGCGCGGCCGGTGCCCTTCTGGCGGAACGGCTTCTTACCGCCGCCGGCGACCATGCCGCGAGTCTTCGTCGCGTGGGTGCCCTGGCGTGCGGCAGCAAGCTGTGCGTTCACAACCTGGTGCATCAGCGCCACGGATGCCTCACGGTCGAAGAACTCGGCCGGGAGATCGACAGAGCCCTTGGTGGCTCCGTCAGCGGTGTGGACGTCAAGCGTCAGGTTCGTCATGCGTGAGCACCGCCCTTCACTGCGGTCTTGACGGTAACAACGGAACCCTTAGCGCCCGGGATGGCGCCCTTGATCAGGATGAGGTTGTTGTCGCCGTCGATGCGTTGGATCTTCAGGTTCTGGGTGGTAACGCGGTTACCGCCCATGCGGCCTGCCATGCGCGTGCCCTTGAACACGCGGCCCGGGGTTGCGCAGCCGCCGATGGAGCCCACGCGGCGGTGCGCAGCCTGGTTACCGTGTGCGGCACCCTGGCCGGCAAAGCCGTGGCGCTTCATAGCGCCGGCGTAGCCGTGGCCCTTGGTGGTGCCGGCGACATCCACGTAAGTGTCGCCCTCGAAGATGGTTGCGTTGAATTCCTGGCCGAGTTCGTAGCCCGAGGTGTCATCCATGCGGATCTCGGTGACGAAACGGCGCGGGTTCACGCCGGCCTTCTTGAAGTGGCCGGCCTGCGGCTTCTTTGCCTTACGGGGATCGATGTCGCCGTAGGCGATCTGGATGGCAGAGTAGCCATCGGTCTCAGGGGTACGGATCTGGGTGACCACGCACGGCCCAGCTTCGACGACGGTAACCGGGATAACTCGGTTGTCTTCGTCGAAGATCTGGGTCATGCCGAGCTTCTTGCCCAGAATGCCCTTGATCTGGTTCTCAGACATGTTGTTAGTTCTCCACTACTTGCGTTGGGGATTGCTCTACTGGATGTTCACGTCGACGCTTGCTGGCAGGTCGATGCGCATGAGCGCGTCCACCGTCTTGGGCGTCGGGTCGAGAATGTCGATGAGGCGCTTGTGAGTGCGCATCTCGAAGTGCTCGCGAGAATCCTTGTACTTGTGGGGAGAACGAATAACGGCGTACACGTTCTTCTGAGTGGGCAACGGCACCGGGCCAACGACGCGGGCACCCGTGCGGGTGACCGTCTCGACGATCTTCTTCGCGGATGCGTCGATCGCCTCGTGGTCGTAAGCCTTGAGCCTGATGCGGATCTTCTGTCCCGCCACGCTTACCTCTTCCTCGCATCCCCACGTTCGTCCTTCTCTCTCCCGCTCGTTTCGAACGGAGTGAGAAACGGGCGAAGCGGTGGGGTTTGTAGCTTCTAGTTTCTCTATAACGTTGTCCGGGCTGGGCCCATGGCTCAACGCCAGTGTCGTTTCTGACTGTCATGACACGTCCGGAAGGTGACCGAGCAAATTCATGCTGTTTCAGTGCTTCCGCCAAGGCGTGCCCGTCTATAAGCACATGCCTGGGTGTCAGACTCGGAAGGGCGCGTGACCCTTGCGTACTGCCGCTGTGAATTTGCCATGGCCCTTCTCCGGTTCTTCCGGTTGGAAGGTGTCATGTTTGCCTGGCCACCGGCCGGTTTGCTCCGGCCCATGTCAAGGCAACCCGGGTATTAAAACACAAGGTTGCGGTAAGCACAAGCCCGCTTCTCGACGAACCTTCGGCCAGGCCCGGATTATTTCAACTTGATATCACCTTCTTCTCAGCCCGGCTCTACCTGAAATATGTGTGTACCCTTTATTTCCAGGCCGTGCGCTTCGTAAATAAGGACGCGCGGATTCACAGTTTTTACAGAACGAAAGGACCGTCATGGCCGACAAGAACATCACCGAGACCTCTGCAAACACCCCGAACACTGCTGCAGCGAAGACCGACGCAAACACCCCGGCTTCCACCTCCACCGCCGTGGAGCCGGAGCAGGTTCGCCCGCGCAACGAAAACCTGGAGACCGAGCACGGCTCCACCGTCATCGACGACAACGTTGTGGGCAAGATCGCAGGCATCGCTGCCCGTGAGGTCTCCGGCGTGAATAACCTCGGCGGCGGTGCAGCCCGCATGTGGGGCGCTGTACGCGAGTCCCTGACCTCCTCCACCAACGTCCAGCAGGGCGTCAACGTCGCTGTCGAGGACGGCCACGCTTCCGTCGCAGTTGCCATCATCGCCGAGTACGGCGTTGCTATCCACGAGCTCGCGAACGCTATCCGCGAGAACGTCACCGTTGCCATCACCCGCATGACCGGCCTGATCGTGGACCGCGTCGATGTCACCGTGCACGACGTGCACCTGCCGGAGCAGGAGGGCGCTGAGCAGTACGAGGAAACCAACTCCAACGCCAACTACCAGGCCGTCAACCAGCCGATCAACCAGTAAGCCATGGCGTACACCCCCGTTAGCCGCGAGGTTGCGGAGGGCGTCCGCGATGCCGCCGTCGCCGTCGACGGGGTCGCCGCATTGCACGGCGGCCGTGTCGGCGAGATTGCGACCTACCTGCCCAACGCCCGCATCGAAGGCTTGAAGGCCATTTCGCGGGACGGCCGAACCGGATTTGAAGTCCACTTCGTCTTCGATGTCGCGTCCGGCCGCAAGGTGCAGGACGTGGCCGAGGATGTCCGCGCGGCTGTGCTCGGCGCATCCGACGCGGAGTTCGTGGACGTTGTCGCAGGCGACGCACAGTAGCGATGCCCGCCCCAACCTCATAACCCGAAACGTGGTTTTATTATGAATCTTTTTGCTAACAAGGCGCTGACCGGCATTCTTATTGGTGTTGTGGTCGCCTTCTTTGTCACCTTCGGCGGTTGGCCGGGCCTGCTCTGGCTGCTGCTGTTCACAATCATCGGCGGGGTTGTCGGGGCCCAGCTCGACGGCCGTCTGGATCTGTCCGCGGCCCTGAGTAACGGCACCGGCAGAGGCCGAAGCTAATGGATAATTCCTTCTACCACGTCAGTGAGCGCACCATCGAGCGTGTCGCTGAGGTGGCAGCTGCGGCGGTTCCGGGTTGCCGGACTATCGACGCAAAGTTGGCCGGGCTCGCGGGACGAAGCTTCCCGCGGATCAACGCCCGGTTGGACCAGGCGACGGGCACAGTGGCGGTGGACACCGAAATTGCCACCTCCTACCCCGCCCCGGTTGCTGCCATCACCGACGCAGTGCGCGCGACCATCATCGCGCACATTCGCACGCTGGTGGGCCTTGACGTCTCCCGCGTGAAGGTCACCGTGGCCAATGTGGAAACTCTCCCCGACACCGGCCGCGTCACCTGGGACCAGGTGGCGGAGCACGAGGCTTTCGTGATCCCGACCCCCATCGAGGTCTCCCCGACCCACGTGGAGCACCCCACGACGAAACCGCTCCAGCAGCTCGCGCCCGTCAAGGCGCGCTCGCTTGTCGACGACATGCGTGACGTCGTTGTCCCCGCCCCGATCGAGGTGGACCACCCCGGCCAGCCGGATCCGGTGCACGCGGCAAGCGTTGCAGCCCCGGAGCCGGTGCGAACGTTCTCCCCCGAGGTACCGGAGCCGCAGCGCCTCGCTGCCATCCACACCTCGCAGACGGAAGCGCGCGTGCCGTTCCCGCCGGAGCCGATCCGCCCGTGGGCGCCGCAGGCGAACGGGGTTATCCCCCGTCACCCGCAGCTGCCTCCGCTGCAGACGCTCAAGCCTGTGGACATCAAGCGTTTCGCACAGCCCCGCGATGTCCCTATGCCGAACCGCGCACCGCTGAAGGAGATCACGGTCAACCGCCCGCCGCTCAAACCCATCGTGGTGGAGCCGGCGCCGCGCGCCCCGTTCTCGTCCGCGCCCGCGCCGCGGCCGGTGATTGTGCCCAAGGCACCAGCACCGAAGCCGCTGAAGCAGATCACGATTGAACCGGTGGTGAAGTACTATGACCGCTCCCGCTAACAAGGCGCCCACTAACGCAGCTGTCGGCCCGCACCCGGGCGATGAGCCGCTGGGCAACCCGGCATCGCGCTGGTTTGCGGTGCTGATCAGCCTGATTTTGCTCTCGCTGGCTGGTGTGGCTGCTCGCGACCTGTGGTACCACTTCTACGGCGATGAAGCCCCGTCGGATTCCTGGCTGGGCCGCACCTGGGATTTCCTCGGTTCCTTCGCAGCAGATGTCACCGCGGTAGTGGTGGGCATCCTCCTTGTGCTCGTAGGTTTGATCCTCCTGTTCTTCTCGTTCAAACCGCGCCCGCACGGGCACGTGCGCGTGAACTCGCCCGCCTCCGTTTGGACCCGCCCGGTGGACATCGCCCGCAAGACGACGTTCACTACCCGCGGCGATCTCGGCGGCGAGCAGGTGAGCACGAAGGCGAACCGGAAGTCCGTGAAGGTACAGGTGGTCGAGGATGGCTCCGGCTCGGCGATGCAGGAACGCATCACTCGTGCGCTGAACGACGAGTTCCGTGTGCTCAAGACGCCGCCGGCGGTGTCCGTGAAGTTGCTGCCCAGCCCAGCCGCGCAACAGGTCGCCGCGCAGCGCACTAACGCGCCTCAGCCGACGGCCGGATCCGCTTCGGCCGAGACGACCCCGGAGGTGTCGCGATGACTAAGACGCTCAGCTTCTTTAACCGCCTGGCGGTTTTTCTGCTTGGCCTGCTGCTGATTCTCGCCGGCCTCTTCCCGATCGCCGAGTACTGGCAGATCCCGTACCTGGTCGACGCGGCCGATTTCGTCGACCGCACCCGACTGATCGACCTGGGCTACCAGGACTTCTACGTCACCGCCCTGATCATCGGCGCTGTCATTTCAGCGATCCTGGGCCTGTGGATCCTGCTGGCCAATATCCGGTCCCGCGCGTTTTCGAACCGCGGCATCCTGCCGGCTGACCCGGAGCACGGCGAGACCATTATCAACGTCCAGCGTGTGTCTGAGGCGGCCTGCACTTCCCTGGAGCACGCAGGCGAGATCCGCCGCGCTTCCTCCAAGGTGGCGATGGTGGGCAAGCGCCCTACCGCGACGTTTACCGTCTTCGCCAACCCGGAGTACCCGTTCGATGACGTCGTACGCGTCATCGAAGGCGCGGACCAGGATTTCCGCGAAGCAAGCCACACCATGGAAATCGACACGGTGTGGAAGCTCCACCTGGACCGGATTACCGCCTAGCGCTCCAATTCCAGCACGAGCTTGACCAGCCCCAGCGTGCGCGGCTTCCCGCCGCCCGCTGGGGCTATTTCCATCTCCGCGCCAGGCTCGCAGCGCAAAATGTCGCTCCAGGCGAGACGTTCACTCACCACGCTGCGTCTTCCCATTCGCCAGATGCGGATGCGCTGCCCGACCACGGCCCGCGCACCATCGTCGAAAAGCACTAGCCATCGCCTGTTGCCCACGTCCGCTCGCGGGGTGCTTATCGACGCCTCCGGTGCCCCCTCCAACCGCGTTAACAAAGACACGATCCCCAGGCGGTGCTCAACCCCCTCAGCGTCAGCGATAACCAGCGGTAGGCCGGGGCCCGCCTTGCGCATCCCGCCCATGCGCCACACCGCCGGCATGCGCTCGGGGTCGGCGTCGTTTCGCACCACCACATATCTGTTCGTGATTGTGACTAGATGGGGCGGGTTGACGGTGGTGATGGCGTGGGAGCCGGAGGTGGCGTCGATAATCGAGGGATGTTCGCGCTCCATCGCGGTGAGCAACTCGACGGCTTCCTCGTCTGTTGTGCCCCAGCCCAGGCCGCTGTTCTCCAGTACCCCGATCAGTTGGGCGAGCGTGAGGTCCGGCTGTCCTTCCCAGGCGCGCTGCAGCGCCTCGATCAGACGTGGGATATGGGTCGGGTCATGCACACCGATGAGCCTATCGCATGCGAAAAGCCGCCCTCCCCAGCGGGAAAGGCGGCTTTTTACGTCAGCTGGTTACACCAAAAGTGGAATTAGTCCAGGATCTTGGTGACGCGGCCAGCGCCGACGGTGCGGGAGCCCTCGCGGATAGCGAAGCGCAGGCCCTCGTCCATAGCGACCGGCTGGATCAGCTCGACGGACATCTCGACGTTGTCGCCCGGCATGACCATCTCGGTGCCCTCCGGCAGCTTCACAACACCGGTCACGTCGGTGGTGCGGAAGTAGAACTGCGGACGGTAGTTGTCGAAGAACGGGGTGTGGCGGCCGCCCTCGTCCTTGGCCAGGACGTAGACGGAACCCTCGAACTTGGAGTGCGGGGTGTAAGCGCCCGGTGCGATGACGACCTGGCCACGCTCGACGTCCTCACGCTTCAGACCGCGGAGCAGCAGAGCTGCGTTGTCGCCAGCCTCAGCGGTGTCGAGAAGCTTGTTGAACATCTCGATGGAGGTGACGGTGGTCTTGGTGGCCTTGTCGCGGATGCCGATGATCTCAACGTCGTCGTTGAGGTTGAGCACGCCACGCTCCACACGACCGGTAACCACGGTGCCGCGGCCGGAAATGGTGAAGATGTCCTCGACCGGCATCAGGAACGGCTTGTCGGTCTCGCGCTCCGGATCCGGGATGGAGTCGTCGCAAGCCTGCATGAGGTCAACGACGGACTGAACCCACTTCTCCTCGCCCTCGAGAGCCTTCAGAGCGGAGATGTGAACGATCGGTGCTTCCTCGTCGTACTCCTGCTCAGCCAGCAGCTCGCGGACCTCCATCTCGACGAGCTCGATGATCTCTTCGTCGTCGACCATGTCGCACTTGTTCAGTGCAACGAGGATGTACGGAACGCCAACCTGGCGGGCCAGCAGCACGTGCTCGCGGGTCTGCGGCATCGGGCCGTCGGTAGCAGCAACCACGAGGATTGCGCCGTCCATCTGAGCAGCGCCGGTAATCATGTTCTTGATGTAGTCGGCGTGGCCCGGGGCGTCAACGTGAGCGTAGTGGCGCTTCGGGGTGTTGTACTCCACGTGGGAGATGTTGATGGTGATGCCGCGCTCGCGCTCCTCCGGAGCCTTATCGATCATCGCGTAGTCGAAGGCCTTGTTCTCCTCCGGGTAAGCATCAGCCAGCACCTTGGTGATAGCGGCGGTGGTGGTGGTCTTGCCGTGGTCGACGTGACCGATGGTGCCGATGTTCACGTGCGGCTTAGAGCGCTCGAACTTTTCCTTTGCCACTGTTGTCCTCCTGGACTTCATGGTGACTACGACCTTCGCAGCCACGTGGTTTACATACGCCCCGGCCCGCGCCCATCGCAGGGCACGGATACGGGAGCCATTTCACAATGTGCCAGTTACAAGATCCTAGGTTTCCAGCGGCCGTTTTTCAAACCGGCCTTGCCGTTTCCCCCGGGATCGACCTAGAGGGTAACGGCCGGCTCAGACACCGCTCACCTTGTCGGTTCTTGCGGTATCTCAGCGCGGCCGCTGCCCTCCGTTCTCCCTATCCCGCGGGGTAGACCCGCACCGCTGGCACGCGGTGCGGCCCGTTGAGAAGGGAGGGCGGCGACTATTTAGTTGCCGTTGCGCTCGTCGATAATCTCCTGAGCCACGGACTGCGGAACCTCAGCGTAGGAGTCGAACACCATGGTGAAGTTCGCGCGGCCAGCGGTGGAGGAACGCAGGTCGCCGATGTAGCCGAACATCTCGGACAGCGGCACCTTTGCCTTGACAACCTTCGCACCGGAGCGGTCCTCCATTGCGAAGACCTGGCCACGGCGGGAGCTGATGTCACCGTTGACGGTGCCCATGTACTCCTCCGGGGTCACAACCTCGACGGCCATGACCGGCTCGAGCAGGACCGGCTTCGCCTTAGCGACAGCCTCCTTCAGCACCTGGGAACCAGCGAGCTTGAACGCCATCTCCGAGGAGTCGACGTCGTGGTACGCACCGTCCTCGAGGGTGGCCTTGATGTTCACCAGCGGATAGCCGGCGAGGAAGCCGTACTGCATCGCGTCCTGGATACCAGCGTCGACGGACGGGATGTACTCCTTCGGCACGCGGCCACCGGTGACGGCGTTCTCGAACTTGTAGGAAGTGGACTCGCCCTCTTCCAGCTCCTCCGGGTCCGGGGAGTACGGCTCGATGGTGACGATGACCTTCGCGAACTGGCCGGAACCACCGGTCTGCTTCTTGTGGGTGTAGTCCAGGGACTCGACCTTCTTGCGGATGGTCTCGCGGTACGCAACCTGCGGGGAGCCGATGTTCGCCTCGACCTTGAACTCGCGCTTCATGCGGTCCACCAGCACGTCGAGGTGCAGCTCGCCCATGCCGCCGATGACGGTCTGGCCGGTCTCCTCGTCCAGCTGGACGGTGAAGGTCGGGTCCTCCTCGGCAAGCTTCTGGATAGCGGTGCCCAGCTTCTCCTGGTCAGCCTTGGTCTTCGGCTCGATGGCCACCTGGATCACCGGATCCGGGAAGTCCATGGACTCGAGGATGATCGGGTGGTCCGGGTTGCACAGGGTGTCGCCCGTGGTGGTTTCCTTCAGGCCGATGAACGCGTAGATGTTGCCGGCGTCGGCGTGCTCGACCGGGTTCTCCTTGTTCGCGTGCATCTGGAAGAGCTTGCCCACGCGCTCCTTCTTGGACTTCGTGGAGTTGAGCATCTGCTCGCCCGGGATTGCCTGGCCGGAGTAGACGCGCACGTAGGTGAGCTTGCCGAAGAACGGGTGGACGGCGATCTTGAACGCCAGAGCGGAGAACGGCTCCTCGACGGACGGCTTACGGGTCAGTTCCTCTTCGCCGTTGACGGAGGTGCCGTGTACCTCGCCGATGTCCAGCGGGCTCGGCAGGTAAGCGACGACAGCGTCGAGGATCGGCTCGATGCCCTTGTTGCGGTATGCGGTGCCGCAGAACACCGGGTAGATCTCGGAAGCAATGGTCATCTTGCGGATGGCTGCCTGGATCTCTTCCTTCGTCAGCTCCTCGCCGCCGAAGTACTTTTCCATGAGCTCCTCGTCGGACTCAGCGACGGCCTCGAGCAGCTTCTCGCGGTACTCCTCAGCCTTCTCCTTGAGATCCTCCGGGATCTCCTCGATCTGCGGCGGGGTGCCGGTCTCGACCTTGCCCGGCCACATGAGCGCCTTCATGTCGATGAGGTCGACAACGCCGTCGAAGTTGTCCTCAGCGCCGATCGGGAGCTGCATGACCAACGGCTTCGCGCCGAGGCGGTCGACGATGGTGCCGACGGTGTAGTAAAAGTCAGCGCCCAGCTTGTCCATCTTGTTGACGAAGCAGATACGCGGGACGTCGTACTTGGCGGCCTGTCGCCACACCTGCTCGGACTGCGGCTCCACACCTTCCTTGCCGTCGAACACGGCCACAGCGCCGTCGAGCACGCGCAGGGAGCGCTCCACCTCAACGGTGAAGTCCACGTGACCCGGGGTGTCGATGATATTGATCTGGTTGTTGTTCCAGAAGCAGGTAACAGCGGCGGACGTAATGGTGATGCCGCGCTCCTTCTCCTGCTCCATCCAGTCAGTGGTGGCGCCACCGTCGTGGGTCTCGCCAACCTTGCGGTTGAGACCCGTGTAGAAGAGGATGCGCTCGGTAGTGGTGGTCTTACCGGCGTCAATGTGGGCCATGATGCCGATGTTGCGGACCTTGTTCAGATCCTTAAGCACTTCTTGTGCCACGTTAAATACCCCAACTTTGAAGTCGTCGACGCCTGTCGGCGCCTATGTCGGTCAGTTGTCCTTTGTCAATTCTGCCACTTCATCGCGGAAGTGGCAGCGTGAGGTTCGACTCAGCTGGAAAAACCCGGAAACGCACCAGCTCGCTCCACGTGGAAGCGGGTATGCAGTTTCCGGGTGTCCATGCGTCGCCTTGCTCCAGCGATTACCAGCGGTAGTGGGCGAAAGCGCGGTTGGCCTCGGCCATCTTGTGGGTGTCCTCGCGGCGCTTCACGGAGGCGCCGAGACCGTTGGAAGCATCCAGGATCTCGTTGGCGAGGCGCTCCATCATGGAGTTCTCGCGACGCTGGCGGGTGAAGGTGACCAGCCAACGCAGGGCGAGGGTGGTGGAGCGGGCCGGCTTGACGTCCACCGGCACCTGGTAGGTCGCGCCACCGACACGGCGGGAACGAACCTCGAGGTCCGGGCGGATGTTGCCGATTGCCTTTTCCAGGGTGCCAACCGGATCGGTGCCGGTCTTCTCGCGGCACTGCTCGAGAGCGCCGTAGACGATGCGCTCTGCGGTGGCCTTCTTGCCGTCCCGCAGGATCTTGTTCACGAGCATGGTGACCAGCTCGGAATTGTAAACCGGATCCTTAACGACGGGACGCTTCGGTGCTTGCTGCTTACGCATTGATTACTGTCCCTTCTTTGCGCCGTAACGGGAGCGAGCCTGCTTGCGGTCCTTCACACCCTGGGTATCCAGAGCGCCGCGGACAATCTTGTAGCGCACACCCGGCAGGTCCTTCACACGACCGCCGCGCACGAGCACCATGGAGTGCTCCTGCAGGTTGTGGCCCTCGCCCGGGATGTATGCGGAAACCTCGATGCCGGAGGTCAGGCGCACACGGGCGACCTTACGCAGAGCAGAGTTCGGCTTCTTCGGAGTGGTGGTGTACACGCGGGTGCACACGCCGCGGCGCTGCGGGGAACCCTTCAGCGCAGCGGTTGCCACCTTGGTGGACTTATCGTGGCGGCCCTTGCGGACCAGCTGCTGAATAGTAGGCATTCACGCTCTTTCTGTTAGCGCTTCCCGCTCACACCCGGCCATACATGCAAAAATGGGGGCTCTTCTTCGGGGCCCTGCCGATTGCATGAACTGCCGTGTGAACGAGTCGCTCGGAGTTCGTAGTACTTCGCACCGCATGGTACGGGCGAAACCTCGTCAAAACTACATCACGCCACATATCACAAGCAAATCGCTTATCGACGTCAGCTCCGCCCCTCTACCCTTATAGCCATGAGCGAGCCAAATCCTCCCCGCACCCGCCTATCCGGTTCCCAGCGCAACGACATAGCCACCCGCCTCCAGGACGCCTTCGCCGACGGGCAGCTGAGCGTCTCCGAGTTCTACGAACGCTCCCGCGCCCTGTACGCCGCTACCTACTCAGACGAGCTGCCGGCGCTGGTGGACGACCTCTCCCCCGCGACCCCCTCTGCATCTGCACCCGCGTCTCGCGGTTACGTCACGGGCGAGGACGGTGGGAGCGCCTTTTCCCTATCGCTCATGGGTGGTAGCGACCGCATGGGCCAGTGGCTCGTCGCCCCGATGCACACCTCCGTGGCGGTGATGGGTGGAAACACCATCGACCTGCGCGAGGCTCGCCTCGCTGCCCAGGAGACCGTCATCAACGCCGTCACGCTGATGGGCGGGGTGGAGATCATCGTGCCGGAGGACGTCCGCGTCATCGACAACGGCGCAAGCCTCATGGGCGGATTCGAGGCCCGTGACCACGAATCCTGCACTCTCCCCCTCGCCGACCTCCCCGCCGACGCCCCGGTGATCCGCGTGCGCGGCTTGGCCTTCATGGGCGGGGTAGAGATCATCCGCGCGGCCCGCGGCGCCCACGTGAAGTAGAACGCCGATACACTACTTTTATGCGTCAGCGCGAAATCGCGTATCCAGATTCGCCGATTCGAAGGTCAGTCGTCGAAGTCTTCGCCATCCCCTCTCAAGCGCTGCGTTTACTCTGGCGCCACCTGCCCCAACTAATCACCGCAGTCTGCTTGGGCCTTGCCGGACGCCAAGCTGTCATCTGGATCGCGGTCGGCGTCTCGTCGTTCAGTTCGCTCGCAGCGATGCTAATCATGCCCCTCGCACCAGCATGCGTGATGGCATCGATGATTTTTGCTTTTTGGTTCGTCCAACCCTCGCTTTTCCACCTGGGAAACGATTCGTGGTCCCCACCCCGGCAAGCAAGCCAGTCTTATTGGCTCTCGGTCGGCACTCTCCTCGTGCCATTCTTGGGCGCGTATTCAACGCATGGAATGCTTGGTGACGATCTAACGTCATTCCGCTACGCAGCGACCACAACAGAAATCATCAACCGAGGCTATGATGCCGATACCTCGCGCTCGTTCATCAATGATCTGACTGTTTTAGTGGTGCTCGTAGGTGTCACAATCATCCTTCGGCGAGTGGTTGGTTATGTGATATCGAGAAAGGGACCAACCCACCTACTAGCGCTTTTTTCGGCTTACCTCGAAGTGCTATGGATGGCAACGGGATCAGCATTTCTCACACGCCAAATTGAACGATGGGTTACGAACCGGCGCAACATTGCTCCAACGGTGCAGAATATCCGCGACATTTCTAGTGGTTTGAGTTCAAATACTGATGGCTTACTCCTCCAGATTGCAGCTTGGATTTCCATCCATTGGCCTCTTCTTCTTCAATTCGTAGCTGTACCGACTGCTTGGCTCACCCTAGCGGTACTCGTATTGGGCACTTCAGCTGCGCCAAACTGCGAAACCGGCCAACAGCCACGCCCCCTTTCATCCCGTAGTTCCCTGCCATCAGTTATGGGCACGTTCAAAGCAACTTGGAGGGGCTTACGGGTACTCGCGCAGCCAGGGTTGTTTTCGGTAGCACTATTCTGTTTGATATTTACCCTCACCAACTTTGTTGAGATCGGGGTGATTCATCTTGGTCGGGCGATGGTTGGCCCGCTTGACGTGCTGGCAAGTGAGGTTGCAGCATCCTACATCCTCATAGCGGCCAAAACCGCCTACCTAGTAGTAGTTGTCTGTCTTGTCGCGTCGGCGGTTGATTACTTCTCGAGACCTGCCAACCACCTCGAAAGTTCATCGAGCTAAGTAGCGTCTCCCAGCAATTCGTCTAAAAATGGCGCGTTTTCCGGCAACTCCAAAGTTATGTAGTGTGGCGGGCTCCAGCCAAAATGAAACTCTGTCGGCCGCACTCCGTCCGGCATCGAGACAGCTATAAACCGGTCCCAAGTCTCCGGACGTGGAAACTCGTTTTCTAACTTGCCATCGAGCCAGTTGTATCGAGGGCCGCTTTGCATGGGTGGAGTGCAAGTTGGGGAGATTCTTACCTCATCTGGACGTACGGCTGAAGCACCTCCAAAACTGTCACCTGTAAGTTTCTCGCTGAGTTCGTAATGCCTCCCATCGGCCCCCGAGAACCACACCTGGCAACCTGAAAGCAGAGAATTGGTGGGGGCCTTCCACTTCGTATAGAGGACCCACCCATCGAATCCATCCGGGACAAACACGTCGAGATCGTTCTCATCATCGACCTGCTCGAAGCCTTTTATCTCAACAATCGCTGTCCGCGGCAGGCCGGCAGCGTTTTCGACCTCATTCACAGGCAAACTGAAACGACTGGCACCCTCCTTATCAAGGTTGTGTTCTCGAGTCCACGACCATGGCTGGTAAATGGTGAAATACGGTCTCGATGATGAAGCGAACATTAACGCTACGGCGACCAACGCACTTACCCACCAGGTCTTCTTCATAAGATGACGTTCTCCCTCTCGAGACTGGTCTCTTCAACAAACTCCATCTCGGACAACGGCAGAACAACCAGAGGGCTCATCTTTGTGTTCGTCCGAGCGAGCACCAGATCTGCCTCGCGGATACTTTCCGTCCCCATATCTGCTGGGATTTCGAAAACTAAGGTGCAATCTTCGGCCAGCCCCGGGTATCCAATGCCACAGGTATACGTCATGGGATTGATTGAATAGAACACTGTCCCGTTCTCATCCTCGATCACGCCGGACAGAGGGATCGAACCGTCTGCTTTTCGAGAGAAGTCGATCACCAGCCATTTTCCATTCGTCTTGGTGCCATTAACAACATCACTGAGGCTTGCGCTCATTTTGCTAATCTCACCGATCAAGGGCGCATTGTTACCGTAATCAAAGGTGCCGAATACAAGATCATGTGGATCCGCTATGCGCTCTTGGATCAACATCCCAATGAACAAAACGACGGACGCTGCTACCGCGACCGAAGCTGTACGAATAATGTCGCAAAAACTCTTCACCTGAGAATCAACTCGCCCACAACGTCCCCCTTCCACCACCCGACGGATCCATCGAGAGGAGTCTTGCGATATTCGCGTGACCAAAATCGAAGCGTATCGGCATCCGCCACGTTGTAGGCCTGGTTTTCGAAGTCAAGTTGATCAGTCAAAACTAAGATCGCCTCTATAGATACACCCGGATTTAAAACTGGGCTAATCCCTAGTGGAACCTCAGTCAAGGGGGCTGTGGATTCACGCCGATAAAGATGCTTAGACACCTGCGGCTGTTCGCCTTTGCCACGATTCGAATGCATTAGGTCAATCCCCTGAGTAAAACGAGATGCTCCCATGGGAATCGACGATTCGTTAGTAACATCCATTTCAACGATGCGGGCACCGTCCACGACGTAACTCCGGTAAACTTCAATGCTCAGTGGCGAAGCGCGCAGCCTTACAGGCTGTATCCCCTCCTGGGTGGCCGACAATTCCGCAACAACCATCGTTTCCGGTTTCGCTGCGCGGAAGCCACCGCTGAGGCCCGCTGCTCCCAGCAGCGTTACAAAAGCGGCGACCACCGCCACATTAGTCCTAGTTACGCTCATTTTAGTTTCGAGCGATGACTCCATCCGCACACCAAGATTCTAGGTGAAGCCTCGACTCAAAGTGCTATGGAAACGAAAAAACGCCCGGCTCCCCTTTTGCGGGGAGGCCGGGCGCTTTCTACGCAGACCTAGCTAAAAGCCAGAGTGCTGGGTCTTGCGTTTACAGCTCCTCGAAGCCGAACTCGTCCATCGGCACGGAGGCGCCGGTGAACTCGCCGTAGCCCTCGTCGCCGTAGATGGAGTCGCCGAACGTCGGGATGGAGTACGCCGCAGAGCGTGCAGCCTCGGTCGGCTTGACCTGGATGTTGCGGTAGCGGGAAATGCCCGTACCGGCCGGGATCAGCTTGCCGATGATCACGTTCTCCTTCAGGCCGATCAGCTTGTCGGAGCGCTTGTTAATCGCGGCGTCCGTGAGCACGCGGGTGGTCTCCTGGAAGGAGGCCGCCGACAGCCAGGACTCCGTGGCCAGCGAGGCCTTGGTGATGCCCATGATCTCGGAGCGCATCTCCGCCGGCTCGCCGCCGTCCGCCACAGCTGCGGCGTTGACCTGGCGCGCCTCGGACAGATCCACCAGAGTGCCCGGCAGGAACTCCGTGGAACCGGAGTCGATGACGGTGCCGCGACGCAGCATCTGGCGGATGATGATCTCGATGTGCTTGTCGTGGATGGACACACCCTGGGTGCGGTACACGGCCTGCACCTCGTCGATCAGGTGCTTCTCCACACCACGGCGGCCGAGGACCTCGAGCACGTCGTGCGGGTCGGCAGCGCCGCGGAGCAGGCGCTCGCCCACCTCGACGTGGTCGCCCTCGCGCAGGCCGCGCTCGATCATGGCGTCCGGGTTGGACTCCATCGGGCGGCGCACCTGGGCCAGGCCCTGGCGCTTGGACAGCTTCTCGTAGACCACCACGTCGGAGCCGTCATCCGGGTGGATGGTCAGGGTCCAGAAGTTGCCCTCGTCCTCGAGCGAGATCGTGCCAGCAACGGACGCGATCGGGGCACGGTTCTTCGGCACACGGGCCTCGAACAGCTCCTGCACACGCGGCAGACCACCGGTGATGTCGCCGCCGACGCCGCCCTGGTGGAAGGTACGCATGGTCAGCTGCGTACCCGGCTCACCAATGGACTGCGCGGCCACGATGCCGACGGCCTCGCCGATGTCGACGAGCTGGCCGGACGCCATGGACTTGCCGTAGCACTTGGCGCAGACACCGGTCGGGGTCTGGCAGGTCAGCACGGAGCGGACCTTGATCTGGGTGACACCGGCTGCCACGAGCTCGTCGATACGCTCCTCGGTCAGTTCGGCACCAGCCTCGGCGATGACCTTGTCGTCGGAGTCCTTGACATCGGCCGTCAGGACACGGCCGGACACGGAGGTCTCGACCAGGTCGTGGCGCACGAAAGAGTCGCCGGACTCGACCGCAACGGGCACCCTGACGCCCTGGCGGGTGCCACAGTCCTCTTCGCGGACGATGACGTCCTGCGCCACGTCCACCAGACGACGGGTGAGATAGCCGGAGTCCGCGGTACGAAGCGCGGTATCGGCCAGGCCCTTACGGGAACCGTGGGAGTTGTTGAAGTACTCCATCACGGACAGGCCCTCGCGGAAGGAGGTCTTGATGGGGCGGGTGATGTACTCGCCGCGCGAATTCACGACCATGCCCTTCATGCCGGCCAGGGTCCAGATCTGGCGCATGTTACCGGCAGCACCGGACTTCACGATCATCGGAATCGGGTTGTGGTCCGGGTACAGGTCCTCCACGGCCTGACCCACCTTGTTGGTGGCGTCCTGCCACAGTTCGACCAGGCGGTCGTAACGGTTCTCCTCGGTCAGCGCACCCTTCTCCCAGAACTTGCGCTCGATGGCCTCGGCTTCCTTCTCGTACTGCTCGAGGACCTCGGTCTTGTTCGGGAGGATGAGCACGTCGGCCATGGAGATGGTGATGCCGGAACGCGTGGCCCAGTAGAAGCCGGCGTCCTTCATCTTGTCCAGCACCTGAGCGACGGTGATCATCGGGTACTTCTCCACCATCGACTGGATGATGTCGCCGAGCAGCACCTTGCCGCCGCCACCGCCCTTACGGACCATGGCGCCTTCCTGGTACGGGAAGTTAAACGGCAGCAGCTCGTTGAACATGATCCGGCCGAGGGTGGTCTCGGTGGTCCATGCCTGGCCCTTCGACCAGCCGTTCGGGAACTGCTCCTGCTCGATCTCCGGCGTCGGACGCAGGTGGTCGATGCGCACCTGGATCGGCGCCTGCAGGCCCAAAACACCCAGGTCGTAGGCCATGATGGCCTCGCGGTAGGACGAGTAGACGCCACGGGCCGGGCCGTTGTCGTCGGCAGGTGCGTACGCGCCCTCGCCGCCGATCTCCTGCGGGCTCTTCTCCATGGTCAGGAAGTACAGGCCGGTGACCATGTCGAGGCGCGGTATAGCCAGCGGTTTGCCAGACGCCGGGGACAGGATGTTGTTCGACGACAGCATGAGCACGCGGGCCTCAGCCTGCGCCTCGGCGGACAGCGGCAGGTGGACTGCCATCTGGTCGCCGTCGAAGTCGGCGTTGAACGCCTCACAGGCCAGCGGGTGCAGCTGGATGGCCTTACCTTCGACCAGCTTCGGCTCGAAGGCCTGGATACCCAGGCGGTGCAGCGTCGGTGCGCGGTTGAGCAGCACCGGGTGCTCCGAAATCGCCTCTTCCAGCACGTCCCACACCTCGGGGCGCTGGCGCTCCACCATGCGCTTGGCGGACTTGATGTTCTGCGCGTAGTCGTTGTCCACCAGGCGCTTCATCACGAACGGCTTGAACAGCTCGAGCGCCATACGCTTCGGCAGACCGCACTCGTGCAGCTTCAGCTGCGGGCCGACAATAATCACGGAACGGCCGGAGTAGTCCACACGCTTGCCCAGCAGGTTCTGGCGGAAGCGGCCCTGCTTGCCCTTGAGCAGATCGGACAGGGACTTCAGCGGACGGGTGCCCGGGCCGGTGACCGGACGGCCGCGGCGGCCGTTGTCGAACAGGGCGTCAACGGACTCCTGCAGCATGCGCTTTTCGTTGTTCACGATGATCTCGGGCGCGCCCAGGTCGATCATGCGCTTCAAACGGTTGTTGCGGTTGATCACGCGACGGTACAGGTCGTTCAGATCCGAGGTGGCGAAGCGGCCACCGTCGAGCTGGACCATCGGGCGCAGCTCCGGCGGGATCACCGGGATCGCGTCCAGGATCATGCCGGCCGGGTCGTTGCCGGAGCGCTGGAAGGCCGCGACGACGCGCAGGCGCTTCAGCGCGCGGACCTTCTTCTGGCCCTTGCCCTCGGCGATGATGCCGCGCAGCTCCTCAGCCTCAGCCTCCAGGTCGAAGTTGCGGATCAGGGTCTGGATCGCCTCGGCGCCCATGCCGCCGGTGAAGTAGTCCTCGTAGCGGTCGACGAGCTCCTCGTAGAGGTTTTCGTCGATGATCATCTGCTTCGGCGCGAGCTTCTGGAAGGTGGTCCAGATCTCGTCTAGGCGCTCAACCTCGCGCTCGCCGGCCTCGCGCATGTGCTGCATTTCCTTGTCCGCAGCGTTTTGCACCTTCTTGCGGGCAGCAGCGGTCGCACCGGAAGCCTCGAGCTCGGCGAGGTCCTCCTCCAGCTTCTGCGCGCGGTCCGCAATCTCGGAGTTGGTGTCGTCCTCGACATCTTTCTTCTCCATCAACATCTCCGCCTCAAGGGTGGACATGTCGGTGTGGCGGGCCTCTTCGTCAACGGAGGTGACGATGTTCGCCGCGAAGTAGATGATGCGCTCGAGGTCCTTCGGTGCCAGGTCGAGCAGGTAGCCCAGGCGGGACGGGACACCCTTGAAGTACCAGATGTGCGTCACCGGAGCGGCCAGCTCGATGTGGCCCATGCGCTCGCGGCGCACCTTGGACTTGGTCACCTCAACGCCGCAGCGCTCACAGATGATGCCCTTGTAGCGGACACGCTTGTACTTGCCGCAGGCGCACTCCCAGTCGCGGGTCGGGCCGAAGATGCGCTCGCAGAACAGGCCATCCTTTTCCGGCTTGAGGGTGCGGTAGTTAATGGTCTCGGGCTTCTTCACCTCGCCGTGGGACCAACGGCGGATGTCGTCGGCGGTGGCCAGGCCGATGCGAAGCTCGTCGAAGAGGTTTACGTCAAACACGTAAAAGTTCCTTTTCTTCTAGATGTGTGCTGTTCGTTCGTCGTGCCGTCGAAAAGCAATTGCTTCACGACGGCTACCTGGCGCTTAGGCGGTGTCCGCCGCTGCACCCTCGTCACGGGAAAGGTTGATGCCAAGCGAGGAGCCGGCCTGATCGAACTCGTCGTCGTCGCCGTCGAGCTCCATCGGGGTGCCGTCGGTGGAGAGGACCTCCACGTTCAAGCACAGGGACTGCAGCTCCTTGAGCAGCACCTTGAAGGACTCCGGAATGCCCGGATCCGGGATGTTGTCGCCCTTCACAATGGCCTCGTAGACCTTCACGCGGCCCACCACGTCATCGGACTTGATGGTCAAAAGCTCCTGCAGGGTGTAGGCGGCGCCGTATGCCTGCATCGCCCACACCTCCATCTCGCCGAAGCGCTGGCCGCCGAACTGGGCCTTACCGCCCAGCGGCTGCTGCGTAATCATGGAGTACGGGCCGGTGGAACGGGCGTGGATCTTCTCGTCCACCAGGTGGTGCAGCTTGAGCATGTACATGTAGCCGACGGAAATCGGGTACTTGTACGGCTCGCCGGAACGGCCGTCGAACAGGGTGGTCTTGCCCTCGCCGTCGACCATGACGTCACCGTCGCGGTTCGGCTTGGTGTTTGCCAAAAGGCCTGCGATCTCCTCGTTGGTCGCGCCGTCGAACACCGGGGTTGCGGTGAGCGAATCCGCGGGCACGTCGTAGAGGTGCTCCGGCAGGGTCTCGAGCAGCTTGGCGTTTGCCGGGTCGTCCGGGTTGACGGTCCAGCCGGCCTTCGCCAGCCAGCCGAGGTGGATCTCCAGGACCTGGCCGATGTTCATACGACGCGGCACACCGTGGGTGTTCAGGATGATGTCCACCTGGGTGCCGTCAGCCATGAACGGCATGTCCTCCTGCGGCAGGATCTTGCCCACGACACCCTTGTTGCCGTGGCGGCCGGCCATCTTGTCGCCGTCCTGGATCTTGCGCTTCTGAGCCACGTACACGCGGATCATCTCGTTGACACCCGGGGACAGATCGTCGTCGTCCTCGCGGGAGAAGCGGCGCACGGCAATGACCTTGCCCTGCTCGCCGTGCGGCACCTTCAGGGAGGTGTCGCGGACCTCGCGGGCCTTCTCGCCGAAGATGGCGCGCAGCAGGCGCTCCTCCGGGGTCAGCTCGGTCTCGCCCTTCGGGGTGACCTTGCCCACGAGGATGTCGCCGTCGCGCACGTCCGCGCCGATGCGGATGATGCCGCGCTCGTCCAGATCCTTGAGCACGTCTTCGGAGACGTTCGGGATCTCGCGGGTGATCTCCTCGGCACCGAGCTTGGTGTCGCGGGCGTCAATCTCGTGCTCCTCAATGTGCACGGAGGTGAGGATGTCTTCCTCCACCACGCGCTGGTTGAGGATGATGGCGTCCTCGTAGTTGTGGCCTTCCCACGGCATGAACGCAACCAGCAGGTTGCGGCCGAGCGCCATCTCGCCGTCCTTGGTGCCCGGGCCGTCAGCGATGACCTGGCCGGCCTCGACGCGGTCGCCCGCGGAGACAATCGGGGTCTGGTTGTAGCAGGTGCCCTGGTTGGTGCGCTCGAAGGTGCGCAGCATGTAGGTGTCGCGGCCGCCCTCATCGTCCATGACGGTGATGAAGTCGCCGGTGACGTTCTCGATCACGCCGGCCTTCTTGGAGATGACGGTGTCGCCCGCGTCGTACGCGGCGCGCTGCTCCATACCGGTGGCAACGTAGGCGGACTCGGCGCGCAGCAGCGGCACAGCCTGCTTCTGCATGTTCGCGCCCATCAGCGCACGGTTCGCGTCGTCGTGCTCCAGGAACGGAATCATCGCGGTAGCGACGGAAACCATCTGGCGCGGGGAGATGTCCAGGTAGTCAACGCCCTGCGGGCCGACAACGCCGATGTCGCCGTCCTTGAGACGGACCTCGATGCGCTCGCCGGTGAGGTTGTTGTCCTTGTCCATCGGGGTCGCGGCCTCGGCGATGGCGTAGCGGTCTTCCTCGTCGGCGGTGAGGTAGTCGATCTGGCCGGTGAGCTTGCCGTCGTTGACCTTCTGGTACGGCGTCTCGATGAAGCCGAAGGCGTTGACGCGCGCGTAGGTGGACAGCGCGCCGATCAGGCCAATGTTCGGGCCTTCCGGGGTCTCAACCGGGCACATTCGGCCGTAGTGCGACGGGTGCACGTCTCGCACCTCGATGCCGGCGCGCTCACGGCTCAAACCACCCGGGCCAAGCGCGGACAGGCGGCGCTTGTGGGTCAGGCCGGACAGGGAGTTGTTCTGGTCCATGAACTGCGACAGCTGCGAGGTACCGAAGAACTCGCGGATCGCAGCCGAAACCGGGCGCACGTTGATCAGGGACGTCGGGGTGATGGACTCCGCGTCCTGGGTGGTCATGCGCTCGCGCACGACGCGCTCCATACGCGACAGGCCGACGCGGACCTGGTTCTGGATCAGCTCGCCCACGGTGCGCAGGCGGCGGTTACCAAAGTGGTCGATGTCGTCGGTGTTGATCGGGATGATCTCGCCGGCCGGGGAGGTCATCTCGGTCTCGCCGGCGTGCAGACGCACGAGGTACTCGAGCGTGGTGGCGATGTCCTCTTCGGTCAGCGTCATCAGACCGTCATGGTCGCCGCCGAGGCCGAGCTTGCGGTTGGTCTTGTAGCGGCCCACCCGCGCGAGGTCGTAGCGCTTGGCCTTGAAGAAGGAGTTCTCCAGCAGGGACTGCGCAAGATCGCGCGTCGGCTGCTCGCCCGGGCGCTGCTTGCGGTAGATCTCCAACAGCGCCTCGTCGGTGTTGGACACACCGTCGTTTTCCAGGGTGGACATCATGATCTCGGAGAAGCCGAAGCGCTCCGTGATCTGCTCGGTGGTCCAGCCCAGCGCCTTCAGCAGCACGGTGACCGGCTGGCGGCGCTTGCGGTCGATGCGCACACCGACGGTGTCGCGCTTGTCCACGTCGAACTCCAGCCACGCGCCGCGCGACGGGATGACCTTCACGGAGTGCAGCGGGCGCTCCGTGGACTTGTCAATGGTCTCGTCGAAGTACACGCCCGGGGAGCGCACCAGCTGCGAGACGACGACACGCTCAGTGCCGTTGACAATGAAGGTGCCCTTGTCCGTCATCAGCGGGAAGTCGCCGATGAACACGGTCTGGGACTTGATCTCCTGCGTGTCGTTGTTGATGAACTCCGCGGTCACGTACAGCGGCGCGGAGTAGTTGATGTCTTTGTCCTTGCACTCGTCGATCGTGTACTTCACGTCTTCGAAGCGCGGCTCGGACAGCGTCAGGCTCATGTTGCCGGAGTAGTCCTCGATCGGGGAGAGCTCTTCGAGGATGTCCTCCAGGCCGGACGTGATGCGTGTATCGTCGCCGCGGTTGGCCTGCTCGCGCTCGCGCCACTCTTGCGTGCCGACGAGCCACGCAAACGATTCGAGCTGCACATCAAGAAGCCCCGGGACGGTGATCGGCTCATTAATCTTCGCGAACGAGTAACGTTCGGGAGCCCCGGGGGTATCAGCCATGTTCATGGTCTGGTCTGAGACTGCCAAGTTGGGTCCTTCCAGCACCTCTGGCGGAGGCTCGCCGCACCGCGTCTGGCTTCGCGGCCCGGCGGCGTTTCCGCAGGATAAGTTAGCATTCGGTCTGCATTCGGAAGACCCGCCCCCAGAGACAACAAAATCACCTTGTCAAATCGGGTTTTTTCGTTCCCGTTGCACAAGGCTCTCTATGCGTACTGCAGACGGCTTCCAGCGCAAAGAACAACCATAGAGTAATCTCCCCTGTTTGTAAAGGCCCCCGCCATCACTCCCGCCGGTCTGCCCGATGCCGTCTGGGCGACTCGTGCGGTTGCTGCCGGAAGCCTACCACCCGGCCCGCGCGCGCGGTCAATCGCGACGCGCCGCACGCCCCGGCCGCAGCGCACCCGCCAGGCCCGCAAGGCTCAGCGCTGCACCAATCCAGGCCAGCACGCGCCACAGCCCACGGTCCGCCGCGGCGGTCTGCGCATCATCCACTTTGCGCACAAGCTTCTCGACGTCCTGCCGGTCCATCACCCCGTCATAGGTGACCACGTTCTTCACGCCGTTGCCTTCTGCGTCGGCGTAGTAGTCGTCCACCTTCTCGTCGATGCCCACGACCACGCCGGTTTCCTGGTCCACCAGGATTACGCGCTCGGCGGCGTGGTGCAGGAAGGTGCGCTGCGGCTCGCCGTTTTCACCCTCGATTGTGAGCGTGTTGCGCGGGTCGGCGTAGCGCTTGGCCACGTTCGTCGGCGCAATGCGCTGGGTATAGCGGTGCACTACGCGCCCGGCGATCTCTTCCTCGCCAGAGAACTCCGCCGGCGCCGCGCCGCGGAGCACCGGGTCAAAGACCTGGACGGTGTCCTGCGGCGCGAGGGCGGGGAAGGTCAGCCACGCGCCGTCGATAGGCACCTGTGTTGCGGGCATGCCCATGATCATCTGCGCCTCCGCCGGGCCTTGCGCGGCGCCTGAGACGCGGTCTACGGCGTAGGACCACGTAGAGGCCGTCAGCAGGTCATTGAAATCGGAGCCAGACTCCCCCGCCCGCAGCGTGTCGCCCACGCGCACACTCGCCGAGTCACCGTCGGACGGCTCCTGAATCTCCATGTGCAGCTGACGCGTCACCGGCGCCGCCTCGCCGTCACGAGTGCCGTTCGGGTCCGTGATGGTCCACGTGGCCTCCCCCAGCGCCAGCGGCAGGCGGTTGCCCGAAAGCAGCACGCTCGGCGCCAGCAGCCCCGCCACCACCAGCGCAGCACCGACGCCGGCGAGCAAGACGTAGAGAATGCGGGAAGTGGGCAGCATGGTGGGCTACTTTACCGCAGCCACACACGCGAAACCCCCTCCGGTCGCGTGTGCGAACCGGAGGGGGTGATCGTCGTCAAGCAAAAAGCTCTTACTTGAGGGTGACCTTTGCGCCAGCCTCCTCGAGCTTGGTCTTGGCAGCCTCGGCGTCGTCCTTGTTGGCGCCCTCGAGGATTGCCTTCGGAGCACCCTCGACCATTTCCTTGGCGTCCTTCAGGCCCAGGCCCGGAACCAGCTCGCGGACAACCTTGATCACGCCGATCTTCTTGTCGCCAGCGTCCTCGAGAACGACGTCGAACTCGTCCTTCTCCTCAGCGGCAGCGTCGCCGCCAGCTGCCGGAGCGCCTGCAGCGACAGCAGCAACCGGAGCGGCTGCGGTCACGTCGAAGACCTCCTCGAACTCCTTCAGGAACTCGGAGAGCTCGATGAGGGTCATTTCCTTGAACTGCTCGATGAGCTCGTCCTTGGTGAGCTTAGCCATTGTGGCTTCCTTTCTGTTGGTGGGCGTTTACAACCCGGATGTAAAAGTGTGTTTATGCGGCTTCCTGCTTGTCCTGCAGTGCAGCGACAAGGCGGGCCGTCTTGGATGCCGGAGCCTGGAACAGGCCGGCTGCCTTTGCCAGAGAGCCCTCAAATGCGCCAGCGATCTTGGCCAGGGTGGTCTCGCGGTTGTCCATCTCGGCCAGAGCGTCGACCTGGGAAGCGTCCATGACGTTGCCGTCCATGTAGCCGCCCTTGATCACGAACGCGTCGTGGTCCTTGTTGAACTTCTTCATCACCTTCGCAGCGTCGACAGCAGCGTCGCCCTTGATGAACGCGACGGCGGTCGGGCCGGTGAGAAGATCATCGAGACCCTCGATACCCTGCTCGTTCGCAGCGATCTTGATGAGGGTGTTCTTGGCGACGTGGTACTCGACATCGAAACCCATATCGCCGCGCAGCTGCTGCAGCTGGCCGACGGTCAGGCCACGGTACTCAGTCAGCACGAGGGAATCCGCCTCAGCGAACTTCTCCTTCAGAGCTGCAAGTTCCGCAGTGTTCTTCGGGTTTGCCATGACACACGCCTCCTTCCGATTACTTCATGTTGTTCAATCCGCCCGGAGCATCTTGCCTATCGACGTTCGCTTCGCGCGAAGCTGACGCATACAAGCAAAAATGCCCCGTGCAGAAGCACGAGGCATACGTTGGAGTGTGCCGCGTTTCTCCTGCGTGGGTCGGCCCCTTTTTAGTGGAGCGCCTTCGACTCCCTCACGAGAGTGACCGACGGTCTTCGGTGAAACTTGAGCTCGGCCCTTTTTTGGGCCGTTCAAACTTCGGTTGGGGATGTTAGCGGGTGGGTGCTGGTTTAACCAAATCGCGCTTTGGTAGTTTTTCGCGCCCGGTGGCCGGGATGGTTCCCTTTGTGCCGCAGACCCTGGGAGGCAGACCCGGGGAGTGCGGCATTTTTGCGCGAACCCAGGGTCTGCCTCCCAGGGTTTGAGCCATCCCCGCCCTTAGGACGCGCCTTGTTCCACCCGCCGCAGCAACCTCGCCGCCGCGATGAACAGGACGCACCCTCCGATCAACGCCATGACGCCGACGCCGATGGCAAGGCCCGCCCAGAACCCGCCCGCGGTCGGCGACGTGTCCGCGGCCTGACCGTCCGGCTGCGCGCCGGCGGCATCCAGCGACGAGTGGATCCCCGTGCCGCTTCCGCCTGCGGGATTTGGCTGGGCGGCGTAGGTCTCGGACGTGCCTGCGCTACCGGCCGTTGCCGAAGACGCTTCGGACGGTGCTTTCGCCTTGGTCGTTACCGCGGGCTTTGCGGCCTTGGTGTCCTCCCTGGTCTTCGACCTGCTGGCGCGGCGGGTGCTTTGCTTGTCGGAGGGGGTGCTGGCGCGGTTGTTGCTCGACGCGCGCTGCGGCTGCGGCTGCGCCGCAGGTTGCGCAGCGGGTGCCGGAGCTGGCTGCGCGGGCGCGGGTTGCGCGGCGGCCGATTGAGGTTGCTTCGGCGGTGCTGCCGGTGCCGCGGCCAAGCTCGACAGGGACCCCGACTTCGCGCCGCTGCCGCCGTCGCCGCTGTTGTCCTTTTTGCGTGCGAGCGGCGCAAGCGTGTCGCCGGCTTTTTCAGCTCCTTTTCCAGCGAGCGGATGCCCTCCGCAATCGCGCCCGGCAGCGTGAGCTTGCCCTTGCCGGCTCTTTTCAACACTTAATGGAGATTAGTTTCAATAGTTATTGGCGCGGGAAATTTACCCCCATCACGGGGAAAACACAAGGACCTGCCGCAACTGTGGACAACTTTGGTGCGTTTTGGGACGGGTTATCCACAGATTGGGCTTGTGGGGGTTGTGTGGGGTTGCGTTGGGTTTAGGGTCTGTGGCCATGAACTCGTTCGACGCATTCATCCAGGCGATGTCCGCAGTATCCATGGAGACACTGCGGCACTTCGACCTGCCGGTTGCCCTTGCTGCCGGCATGGCGCCGGATCGGGCGCGTGCGTGGGATCAGATGCAGGACGTCTACTACGGGACAACGAAATTCACCCGCAAGCAATCGGAGGCTGTGCAGAAAGCCCGCGGGTTCTCCTTGGACGAGCTCGCGCTGATCGAACGACGTGTTGCCGTGGTGAAGGATGCCGGCGAGCGGTGGCGGCTGCGGCTGGAACTGTTGGATGTCACCGGCGGGTACCGCGCGATCGAACGCGCCGCACGCGACATCGTGCCCCGCGAGGACAACACCCCGACAAAGAAACAGGTGGCGTTCTCACAGCCGAGAAACGGGCGCGCACGCATCACCATCGACACCACCGACCGCAAAGCAGCCGACTTAGAGCACCGCCTGCGCCAAGACATCGACGCCACGCTGCCGGCGGCGGCGCAGATGGAGGAGGCGTTCTGGCGCATCGTCGAAGGTAAGGCTGGCGGGGTGGTCGCCGCCGCGCCACGACCGATCGTGCTGGTGCCGATCACGGAGCACGCACGCATCATGGCGGGAGACGGCGACGACATCATCCTGACGCTGACTGACGGCACCATCATGACCGGGGCGGAGTACCTCCAGCAAGAGTTCGGCGAAGCCTTGGAGGTTGCCGCCTTCCACCCCGAGGAAGGCGCGGTGAACCTCTACGACACCGAACGCTTCGCCAACCAGAAACAACGCGATATGGCCTGCATGGTCTCACCCGTGTGCGCCTTCCCAGGCTGCCGCCACGGGGCGTACGGGTCGGAGATTCATCACGTGGATGCGTGGAAACACGGCGGGCTGACCAACATGAACAACCTGGTGCCGCTATGCAGGTATCACAACCGGATCAACGACGATGACCCCTGGCGCACCAAACGCGGCCGCATCGCCATGATCAGAGGCGCACCCTGGTGGGTCTCACCCCGCGGCTACCACATCAAAAACACCGACCGCGGAGCACTCGACCAACTCTTCGGACCACAAAGCACCTAGCAACGCGAAACGCCGCCGCCCAAACGGACGACGGCGTAAAACGCACGCGTAAAAGCGCTCGAAGTCGAACTACTTGGTGGCGTAGTTCTTCTCCACGGAGGTGTCTACCGGCACACCCGGGCCCTGGGTTGCGGAGACGGTGATCTTCTTCAGGTAGATACCCTTCGCGGAGGACGGCTTGAGGCGGATGACCTCGTCGAGCAGTGCGCCGTAGTTCTCAGCGAGCTGCTCCGGGGTGAAGGATGCCTTGCCGATGATCGCGTGCAGGTTCGACGCCTTATCCACGCGGAAGGCGATCTTGCCGCCCTTGGAGTCCTGGATCGCCTTCGCGACGTCCGGGGTGACGGTGCCGGTCTTCGGGTTCGGCATCAGACCACGCGGGCCCAGCACGCGGGCGACGCGGCCGACCTTGGCCATCTGGTCCGGCGTAGCGATAGCCACGTCGAAGTCGATCTGGCCGGCGTTGATCTGCTCGATCAGCTCGTCGGTGCCGACGATGTCCGCGCCAGCCTCCTGCGCCTTGGTAGCGTTCTCGCCCTCTGCGAAGACTGCGACGCGGACGGTCTTACCGGTGCCGTGCGGCAGGTTGACGGTGCCGCGGACCAGCTGGTCGGCCTTGCGCGGATCGACAGACAGACGCATTGCCACGTCGATGGTGGCGTCGTACTTGTCGGAGGAGGTCTCCTTCGCAAGCGTGACGGCGTCGAGCGGGTGGTAGAAGCTGTCGCGGTCGACCTTCGCCAGCTGCTCGATGTAGTGCTTGGACTTCTTAGCCATGTTGGATTCCTTTCAGGAGTTGTGGTTTGCGGGCCTGGCTTACGGCCCTTCCACGTGAAGCTTTTTACTTCTCGACGTCAATACCCATGGAACGGGCGGTACCAGCGATGATCGCGGCGCCAGCCTCAATGTCGCGGGCGTTGAGGTCGTTCTTCTTGGTCTCGGCGATTTCCTTGCACTGCTCCCAGGTGACCTTGCCAACCTTGTCAGTGTGCGGGACGCCGGAGCCCTTCTTCAGACCTGCAGCCTTCAGCAGCAGCGACGCTGCCGGCGGGGACTTCAGGATGAAGTCGAAGGAGCGGTCCTCGTAGACCGTGATCTCCACCGGCACGATGTTGCCGCGCATGGACTCGGTAGCGGCGTTGTAGGCCTTGGTGAACTCGACGATGTTCACGCCGTGCGCACCGAGGGCCGGACCGACCGGCGGGGCCGGGTTGGCCATGCCTGCTTCGATCTGCAGCTTGATCAGGCCAGTGACCTTCTTCTTAGCCATCGCATTACCTCCTAGTTACAGCACCCGCAGCCACGATGAGCTGCCGCGGGGCTTCCGGATGCCGGGGATTGGCCCAGCCACCGGGGATTTACAAGAAACGGAAACGTCGCGCGTGCGTGCACGCGCGACGAATCAGGATACGCCGTGAGGACGTCGAGAAGCAAAACGCTCCTACATGATGCGCTCGATCTGGTCGGCGGTCAGCTCCACCGGGGTCTCGCGGCCGAAGATGGACACCAGCGCCTCGATCTTGCCGGTCTCCGGGTCGATCGAGTTGATGGTGGCGGACACGCTCGCCAGCGCGCCGGAGAGGATCGTGACAGCCTCGCCGACCTTGTAGTCGTGCGCGAGCTGCTTCGGCGCCTCTTCCTCCGGCATCGCCACGACGGTCTCGCCCTCGGCGTTGACCTCCGGCTTCGCGCCGGTAGCGGCGGACTTGGGAAGCAAGAACTTAGCGACGTCACGGTGCTTCACCGGCGTCGCATTGCCCTCATTGCCCACGAACGAGGTCACACCCGGCGTCTCGCGGACCACGGACCAGGCGGCGTCGTTCATGTCCATGCGCACGAGCACGTAGCCCGGCAGAAGCTTGCGCTTGACCAGCTTCTTCTTGCCGTCCTTGTTCTCGATGGCCTGCTCGATGGGCACGACAACCTCGTAGATGGAGTCTTCGACCTCGAGGGTCTGGGAGCGCATCTCTAGGTTGGTCTTCACCTTGTTTTCGTAGCCGGAGTAGGACTGGATGATGTACCAGTCGCCCGGCTGCTTCTTCAGCTCGCGGGTGTACTCGCGCAGGCGGCGGCGGTATTCGCTGTCGGAGTCAGCGTCCGCGTCGGCCTCGCCCTCGCCCGCTTCGGCCTCGACGTTGTTGAGGTCGGTCTCCTGGACCGGCTCCTCGACGGCACCGTCGGCGTCTGCCGCCTCGTCCGCCTCGGCGTCGACGGAGTCCTGCGCCGCGTCCTGCACCTCGGCGTCGCTCAACTCCGTGCTAGCGACGGCAGCGTCAGCGTCCGCAGCGTCAGACTCGCCGCTACTGTCGCTCTCCTCGTCGGAGGAGTCACCGCCCTCGGTGCCGGCCGGGTCGTCGTCGCCGCCGTTGAGGGCCGGGTCGGTGGACGGCTGCACGGGCGCGCCCTCGTCGATCATTTCCTGCTCGTTGTTCTCGATGGCGCCTTGAACGTCTTTGTTTGCCTCAGTCATGGCTTTGTCTCCTCATGCGTCGAAACGTGTGCGCCCCAGGGTACCGGGGCAAAAATTATCCCGCCCTCCTCGGTGTCCGAGGCGGCGGGAAAACGTTGTACGCGTGAAATTGTACCTAGCGGATGAAGATCCAGCGAATCGCCCACGATGCCAGCGCGTCGGTGCCCCACACGAAGATGGTCAGCACGATCAAGAACGCGAACACGATGAGCGTGTAGTTGAGCATCTGCTTGCCGGTGGGCCAGATGACTTTGTTCATCTCGGAGACGACTTCGCCCGGGAAGGCGGTGACGCTGGAGCCGTCCTTGGCGTCTTCGTCGTCGGTGGCGACGGGGGCGCGCTTCGCCTCGTAGCCTTCGGAGGAAATGGGAGAAGCCCCACGCAGCTGACGCTTGCCGGTCGGCTGTGCGGGGTTTTGACCGTTGGGGTTAGTCACTAAAACTCCTCCAGGTTGTTTTGGCAGGGGCGACAGGACTCGAACCTGCAACCTACGGTTTTGGAGACCGTTGCGCTACCAATTGCGCCACGCCCCTAGGGCACTCGATCAAGTGCGCCTAACCCTACCACGGGGCCCTTTCGGTTCCCGTTTGAGGTGAGTAGCGATGGAGAGAATTGAACTCTCGACACAGCGATTATGAGTCGCTTGCTCTACCACTGAGCTACACCGCCATGGTGCTCGCTGACGCTCGCACGAAGTGCAAGGACCCCAGCAAACAACAGAGCCCCCTGACAGAATCGAACTGTCGACCTTTTCCTTACCATGGAAACGCTCTGCCGACTGAGCTAAGGGGGCACAGCCTCTTTGTTGTGGATCTTCGCTTTCGCTCTGACCCGCTCCGTTGAAGCCTTGGAAAGATTAACCCGATATTGTTTTCAAACACAAATCGGCTGGAAAGAGGTGGTTTTGAAGGGCGATAAGGATCAAAAGATGTCGCATCGGTGGTGTCGCAATGCCAACCGCGGCGGTGAAGTGAAACGGCACCTTGGCCAGAGCTACGCACACCAAAAAGGGGCCAAGCCTCACCCCCGCGGCACGCTGAACCGGGCGCACCTTTGCCCCCACCTCACGACGAAACCCCGCCGGTTGAAAAACCGACGGGGTTTTGTGTGTGGTGCCAGGTAGAAGATTCGAACTTCTGAAGGCAATGCCGGCGGATTTACAGTCCGCTCCCTTTGGCCGCTCGGGCAACCTGGCAAGCACGTTCAAAGTGCGGGATTTACCTTACAACACCGCCCTGCAATCGGCGCAAATCGGCTGGTTAACCGACTCGTTCGACGGTCAGGCGGGTCATGGTGCGAAGCGCTTCGCGGGCGGGGCCGTCGGGCAGGGCGTCGAGTTCGCGCTCAACGTCGTCGACGTAGCCGCGCACGGTCTCCAGGGCACGCTCGCGCCCACGGGTCTGGCCGAGCAGCTCGAGGGCGCGGTTCACATCATCGTCGTTGGTCAGCGGGCCGGTGAGCAGCCCGCGAAGCTCCTCGCCCGCCGGCGAGTCCTCTTGCAGCGCGTAGAGCACCGGCAGGGTGAACACGCCCTCGCGCAGGTCGGTGCCGGGGGTTTTTCCGGACTGCTCGGGGTCGGAGAAGATGTCGATGATGTCGTCGACGATTTGGAAGATCATGCCCACCGCGTCGCCGATGCGGGCGCAGCGCGCCACCACCTCGTCGGAGGCGCCGGCGTGGCGCGCGCCCAGGTAGGCGGCGGAGGAGATGAGCACGCCGGTTTTTTCCTCAATGACTTTCAGGTAGTGCTCCACTGGGTCCGTCGCGCCCGTGCCGTCCGCGCCGACGGTTTCGCGCATCTGGCCGGTGACCAGCTCGGAGAAGGTGTCGGCGAAGTGGGCCACGGTGTCGAGGTCCATGAGCGCCATTTGGCGCGACGCGTGGGCGAACAGGATGTCGCCGGCGAGGATGGCCACGGTGTTGGTCCACCGGGTGTTGGCGGATTCGACGCCGCGGCGGCGCTCGGCTTCGTCCATGACGTCGTCGTGGTAGAGCGTGGCCAGGTGCACCATCTCGGTCACGGCGGCGCCGCGGATGATGTTTTCGGCGCCGGGGTTCGGCCCGAATTCGCTGCAGAGCAGCGCCATCATGGGGCGGAAGCGTTTGCCGCCGGCTTTGGCCAGGTGGGTGACTTTGTCGGTGAGGAAGCTCTCCCCTCGGTTGAGCTCCGTTATCAGCAGCTCCTCCACCGCTTCGAGCCCGGTGTTGAGCCGGGTGTTGAGCGCGTCGTCGCCCAGGTCCAGGTTGAATCCGTGGCGCGGTGACGGAGTGGTGCCGTACGTCATAGATAACGTCCTTGCAGGTTGGGTGGGCCCATGTGTAACGCACTAACCGTAGCCCAATTACCCCGCCGGGTGCACTTGCGGGTGGCGCTGGCAGAATGTGGCGCGTGAGTGAGTTGTTCGACCTCGTTGTTGTGGGCGCTGGCCCTGCGGGTTCCGCCGCGGCGATCGCGGCTCAGCGCGCCGGCATGAGCACATTGCTTCTCGACGCCCAGGGTCCCCGCCGCGACAAAACCTGCGGGGACGGACTGACCCCTCGGGCCGTCGATACGCTTGTGCGCCTGGGGTTGGACGTGCCCGCGTACCGCAACAAAGGCCTGAAGCTGCATGGCTTCGGCGGGGATGTGGTCGCGCCGTGGCCGCGTGGGGAGGGCTCGGCGTCCCCGCGTGCGGCGTTTGACGCCTCGCTGGTGACCGCGGCGGCGCAGGCCGGCGCGACCGTGCGCCACGACTGTGCGGCGACGGGGGTGCGTTTCAGCGGCGGAGCGATCAGCGCGGTGGAGACCGAGCAGGGGGTGGTGCGCGCCCGCTGGGTGGTCGTGGCGGACGGGGTGCGCTCCCCTTTCGGCAAGCTGCTGGGGCGTACGTGGCACCGCGGGCAGGTCTACGGGATTGCGGCGCGCTCCTACTGCGACTCGCCGTACTCGGACGAGCCGTGGATGCACTCCCACGTGGAACTTCGCGACGCCGACGGGGTAATCCAGCCCGGCTACGGCTGGATCTTCCCGCTCGGCGACGGCACCGTCAACCTCGGCTGCGGCGCACTGTCGACGGATGCGCGCCCGGCGAAGGTCAACACCAAAAAGCTTTTGGCCCTGTACGCCTCGCAGCAGCGTGAGGCGTGGCAGCTCGGCCCAGAACAGGCGGTGGCCTCGGCGCTTCTGCCGATGGGTGGGGCGGTGTCCAACGTGGCGGGCCCGAACTGGGCGCTGATCGGCGACGCGGCGGCGTGCGTGAACCCGCTCAACGGCGAGGGCATCGACTACGGGCTGGAAACGGCGGTCGCCGCCGTCGAGCTGATCGCAGGCGGCGGGGACCTGACGCTGGCGTGGCCGGCGCTTCTGCGCGAGCGCTACGGCGAGGCGTTCACCCTGGCCCGCACCCTGGCGCGCCTGCTGACATACCCGCAGTTTTTGCCGCTGGCGGGACCGGTGGCGCTGCGCGGGCTGGGCGGGCGCTACCTCATGCCGGCGGCGGCGCGGCTGATGGGCAACCTGGTGGCCGAGGAAGATACAGACCTCGTCGCAAGGCTGTGGCGCATGGCCGGTAAGGGCGCGCGGGCGGTGTCGGGCGACCAGCCGCTTTGGGACGTGCGCTAGGCAGGCTTGACCGCGCTGTGCAGCGCGACAATACCGCCGGTGAGGTTCTGCCAGCCGGCATCGGCCCAGCCGTTGGCGTTAATCGCCGCGGCGAGCTCTTTCTGGCCCGGCCAGGCGCGGATGGATTCGGCGAGGTACTCGTATGCCTCCGCATTGGAGGAAAATAGCTTCGCCAGCGCCGGCACCGCCAGCGGCAGGAACTCCTTGTACAGGGTGCGAAAACCCGGCACGACGGGGGTGGAGAACTCGTTGACGGCCAGGCGCCCGCCCGGCTTGGTCACGCGCGCCATCTCGCGCAAGCCGGCCTCGAAGTCGTGGACGTTGCGCAGCCCGTAGGAGATGGTCACCGCGTCGAAGGTGCCATCGGCGAACGGCAGGTGCATCGCATCACCGACGACCTTGGGCACGTTGCGGTCTTTGCCGGCGGCGAGCATGCCCTGGGAGAAGTCGCAGGCCACCACCCACGCGCCGGACTTGCCAAGCTCCACGGTGGATACGGCGGTGCCGGCGGCGAGATCCAGCACGAGCTCGCCCGGCTGCAGGTTGAGGCGCTCGCGCGTGCGGCGTCGCCAGTGCTTGTCCAGGCCGAACGACAGCACAGTGTTGGTCTTGTCGTAGTTTTTGCCCACGTCGTCGAACATGCCGGCAACGTCGAAGGGTTGTTTGTCCAGATCCGCCTTGGCCATGGTGCGCAAGTCTACTTTGCCACCCACAAACGGAGGCCGTACGACAACACAACACTTGCAAGTTCGGTGACCCGAACTTTATTATTCGCCGGTATGGGACTTGATGACTCCAACATGGGCGCATGGCTCGAAGCCATCGCACTGTTCGAGACCGCACGCGAAGGCGACTACCTCGCGTCCGCGCGGCTCGTGCGCTCCAGCACCAACCCGGAAGACGTCACGCTCAACCTGATGCGGCTGCTCGCCGTCTACCTGCGCGACGAATCCCCGCAAAAGCTCGACCGATTCATTGCCACGTCCCACCGCGTCGGCCCGCCGCCGCTTCTCTAACCGCACGGAAAAACACAGAAAGAAAAGGACCAACATGCTGAAATCCAAGGTGCTCGCACTCGCCGCCACGGCTGCGCTAGCTGCCGGCCTGGCAGGCTGTTCGCAGGACAGCACCGACACCGCCGGTGACAAAGACACCCCCGTGGTGCTCACCACGTTCACGGTGATCCAGGACATCGCCTCGAACGTCGCCGGCGACCACCTACGGGTGGAGTCCATCACCAAACCCGGCGCGGAAATCCACGGTTACGAGCCCACCCCGGGCGACATCTCACGCGCCTCCGACGCCGACCTGATCCTGGACAACGGCATGAACCTGGAAAGCTGGTTCTCCCAGTTCGTCTCCGACCTGGACGTGCCGCACGCCACGGTCAGCGACGGTGTGGAGCCGATCGATATCGCCGAGGACGCCTACGCCGGCAAGCCCAACCCGCACGCTTGGATGAGCCCGGTGAACGTGCAGACCTACGTGGACAACATCGTCGAGGAGTTCAGCAAGCTTTCGCCGCAGCACGCCGAGGATTTCAAGGCCAACGGCGGGAAGTACAAAAACGAGCTGCAGGACGTGCAAGACGAGCTCGAGACCAAGCTCGCCGCAGTGCCCGACAACCAGCGCGCGCTGGTGACCTGCGAGGGTGCGTTTTCCTACCTGGCGCGCGACGCGAAGCTCAAGGAGCGCTACATCTGGCCGGTCAACGCGGAGCAGGAAGCCACCCCGCAGCAGATCGCGGGCGCAATCGAGTTTGTCAAGGACAACGAGGTTCCGGCGGTGTTCTGCGAGTCCACGGTGTCTAACGCGCCGATGATGCAGGTCACGGAGGCCACCGGCGCGGAGTTCGGCGGCACACTGTACGTCGATTCGCTGTCCGAGGAGGGCGGCCCGGTGCCGACGTATCTGGACCTTATCCGCCACGACACGAAGGTGATCATCGAAGGCCTGACCGGGAGCAAGCAGTGACCCCTGCGATCGCGGTGGAGGATGTCTCGGTGCGCTACGGCGACGTGGCGGCGCTTGACGGCGCGACTGTCACCGTCCAGCCAAGCCGCATCTGCGGCCTGATCGGCATGAACGGCGCCGGAAAATCCACGCTGCTCAAAGCGGTGATGGGGCTGGTGCATCCTGATCGTGGCACGGTCCGCATCAACGGGATGGATCCGCAGCGCGCGAGAAAGTCGCAGATTTTGGGCTATGTCCCCCAGAGTGAAGAGGTGGACTGGCAGTTTCCCGTCACTGTGCGCGATGTGGTCATGATGGGCCGCTACGGTCGGATGGGCCTGACCCGCCGCCCCCGCGAGGAGGACGTCGAAGCGGTGAACCGGGCGCTGGCGCGCACCCACCTGGAGGATTTCGCCAGCCGCCAGATCGGCCAGCTGTCCGGCGGGCAGAAAAAACGCGCGTTCATCGCGCGCGGCATCGCCCAGGGCGCGAGCATCATGCTTCTCGACGAGCCGTTCGCCGGGGTAGACACCAACTCCGAAGCCACCATCACAGCGCTGCTGCACGAGCTCGCCGCCGAAGGCACCACGGTTGTTGTGGTAACCCACGACCTGGTTGCGCTGCCGAAGCTCGCGCCCGAGACGGTGCTGTTAAACCGGCGCGTGCTCATGCACGCCCCGACCAAGGTGGTGCTGGAGCCAGACAACCTCGTGCAAGGCTTCGGGATGGGGGTGCCGGCATGACCTCGCTGTTAACCGAGCCGTTCGGCTACGAGTTCATGGTGCGCGCCCTGGCAACGTCGCTGGTGGCGTCCGTTGTGTGCGCGCTTTTGTCCTGCTGGCTGGTGCTGGTGGGCTGGTCGCTCATGGGCGACGCGGTGAGCCACGCGGTGTTGCCCGGCGTGGTGCTGGCCTACATCGTGGGCGTGCCGTTCGCCGTCGGGGCGGTACTGTTCGGCTTTTTGGCGGTGGGCCTGATCGGCGTGGTGCGAGATACCTCCAGGGTGAAGGAGGACGCCGCGATCGGCATCGTGTTCACCACCATGTTCGCCCTGGGTTTGGTGCTGATTTCGGTGACGCCGTCGCATACGGATTTGAACCACATCATCTTTGGCAACCTGCTGGGTGTATCCCGCGGGGATGTGCTGCAGGTCGCGCTGCTGGGCGCGGTAGTGCTCACGGTGCTCCTTGTGAAGCGGCGCGACTTCACCCTGTACGCGTTCGACCCCGTGCACGCGCACGCGATCGGGCTGAACCCGAGGCTGCTCGGCGCCACCCTGTTGGCGCTGCTGGCGCTGACGTCAGTCGTGGCGCTGCAGGCCGTCGGCGTGATCCTGGTGGTGGCGATGCTGATCATCCCGGGCGCGACCGCGTACCTGATCACCAACAAGTTCGGCGTGATGCTGCTTATCGCGCCGGCTATGTCCGCCGCGTGCGCGGTTGTGGGGCTGTACTGCTCCTACTACCTGGACACGGCCTCTGGCGGCATGATCGTGCTCGCCCAGGGCACGGTGTTCGCCGCGGTGTGGCTTCTCGGCCCGCACGGCGTCCGCGGCGGGCGTAGGCGCGGGCGCGGCTACTCGTCGACGTGCACGAAGACGGAGTCCGTCGCGGCCTCGCCGAGCTGAACCGCCGCCAACGCGCCCGCCAGCCGGACTTCCACCGCGCCGGAATAAGGCGCGCCGGCCGCCACCTCGAGCTGTGCGCCGACGACGAGCCCATGGCTGTCAAGGAACTTCAGCAGCTTCGGGTCGTCGTCCGCGATGCGCTCGATCGTGGCCGTGTGCCCGGGTTGCACACCGGTCAGCGGCACCGCCGCGGGGGTCTCGACGCTGCCGCTGGCTGAGGGGATGGGATCGCCGTGGGGGTCGCGGCTGGGGTAGTCCAAAAACGCGTCGATGCGGTCGACCATGAAGTCGCTCACCGAGTGCTCGAGGTTTTCGGCCTCGTCGTGCACCTGGTCCCAGGTGTAACCCAACGCCTCCACCAAAAACGTTTCAATCAGGCGGTGGCGGCGAATCATCGCCACCGCGTACGTGCGGCCAGTGTCGGTCAGCTCGACGGCGCCGTAAGGCTTGTGTTCCACCAGGCCCTGCTCGCCGAGCTTGCGCACCCCGTCGGAGACGGTGGATTTGCGCAGTCCAAGGTGCTTGGCCACCGACGACGGCGTCACCGGCGTATCTGACCACTCCGAAAGCGCCCAGATGCCTTTGAGGTAGTTCTGGGTGCTGGTGGATAGGTCGCCGACGGACATGCTCGCCACTCTACTTGGCGGCGCGCATGCGCCTACGCGGTGTCGTCGCGCCGCGCTTGCCTTCGGGGCTGGCCCAGGCGTACCGGCGCCCAGCGCGGCAGGGCCACATCGCGGCCGAACAGGTGCACCACGTTGCGCTCGTAGGCGTCCAGGACCTCGGAGTAGTAGCCCAGCAGCTGGTCGCCGAGCGCGGCCCAGGTCTTGTCCGCCACGGACTCGCGCGCGGCGGCCTGCAGCGTGGTGTGGCGGGCGTCGTCGAGGATCCACCGTGCGGCGTCGTAAAGCTCCTGCTCGAAGGTGTCCACCTCGAGCAAAAGCCCGTTGTCGCCGTGTTTGATCAGGTCGATGGGGCCGCCCGCGCGCGGGCCGATCGTGGGCAAGCCCGAGGCTTGCGCTTCCTGTACGGTCTGGCAGAACGTCTCAAACTCACCGGTGTGCACGAACAGGTCCAGCGACGCGTACGCGCGGGCGAGCTCCTCGCCGGACAGCGCCCCGGTGAACACCGCCGAAGGCAGCGTCTCGGCCAGGCAGTCGCGCTCCGGGCCGTCGCCGACGATGACGAGTTGGACCGACGGGTCGCTATGCAGCGGGGCAAGACGGTGCACCGACTTCTCCGCGGCCAGGCGCCCGACGAAGCCGACGATCTTCTTCGTCCCCGTGGGGTCCCAGGAGCGGCGCAGCACGTCGGAGCGCTTTTGCGGGTTGAACAGCTCGGTGTCCACGCCGCGGCCCCAGTGTCGCACGTTGTTGATGCCGTGGGATTCGAGCATGCGGATATAGCTTGACGACGGCGCCAGCGTCATCTCGCTCATATTGTGAATCGTGCGCGTCCAGTCCCACGCCAAATTCGCCACCATGGGCAGGTGGTACTTGGTGGCGAAGCCCGCGACGTCCGTCTGGTAGAGCGCCACCGCCGGCACCCCGAGCTGGCGCGCGGCGAACGCGCCCGCCCCGCCGAGGACGAACGGGCTGGCCAGGTGGATGATGTCCGGTTTGAACTCGGAAAGCGCCGCGGCGACGGTGGTGGTGGGCACACCGATGGGCAGGGAATCCACCAGCGGGACCATCACGGTGGGCACGCGGACAATCTCGAAGCCTAGGTAGTCCGGGATCTCGTCCTGGAAGTCGCGCGCGCCGGGGGCGACCACCATGGCCTCGTGCCCTTCGCGCTTGAGGTGCTCGAGCACGCGCAGCACCGAATTGGTCACTCCGTTGACGTTGGGCAGGAAAGACTCCGCCACGATTCCCACTCGCATATCAGGCACTCTCCCACTGCAATCCAAATTTGCCGCCAATTTTGGTTGAACCAAACATGAATTTTTACCCCTCCGGTACCCACCGTCCGACGGCGAACCACGCCCCGGCGGCGACGAGCGTGGCCACCGCCCAGGTCGACAGGGCGGGGGTAAGCGCGAGCGCCCAGCCGCGGCCTTCCACCTTGACCAGGTCGGGGTCGGACTTCGCGTAGGTCACCCACACGTGCTGCCCTTCGCCCAGGCCGGTCGGGTACAACAGCCCGCGCGGCGGGGAGACCAACTGGCCGTCTTCGGTCTGGTACTCCACGAACGTGCGCATGCGCCCGGCTTCGGTGACGGTGGCGGTGCCGCGGCCGGGGTTGGCCTGGATGCGGGCGTCGTTGAGCGCGGGGCCGGCGACCATTGCCACGCTGCCGAGTGTGGCAAAGGCGTAGAGCGCGAGCACCACCTGGTGCGCGCGGCGGCGCCACCTCATCGGTTCAGGCGCGCCGCCAGCACCCGTCGGGTGCTGCGGGTGGTGGCGGCTTCCACGACGGTGATCGGGTTCGGCTGGGATTCGAGCTCCAGCAGCACCTCGTTGAGCTCGGCGAGGGTGTCGGCGCGGCGGTAGTCGGCCCCGTAGGCTTCCGCCAGCTTCTCCACGTCCGTGCCGTGCGGCGTGCCAAACACCCGCTCAAACGCGCCGCGGAGGTGGCCTGCGCCTGGTTCGAGAGCCTCGAAGATGCCGCCGCCGTCGTCGTTGGCCACCACGATCGTGAGGTTGCCCGGGCGCGGCTCGTCCGGCCCGATGAGCAGGCCGTTGGCGTCGTGGATAAAGGTCAGATCCCCCATGAGTGCGAGCGTGCGCGGGGCACGGATCTCGTCGGGCCGCAGTGCCTGGGTGGCAAGCGCCACGCCCACGGCCTGGGAGACGGTGCCGTCGATGCCCGCGGCGCCGCGCGCGGCGTAGGTGGACACGCCGTCGAAGGGTATGCCCACAAACGACGCGTCGCGCACCGGGTTGGACGAGCCGAGCACCAGCGTGTCGCCGACACCGAGGGTGTCGCACACGGCGGCGGCGACGTGCAGGCCGGTGAAGCCGAACTCGTCTTCCGTAAGCGCCTGGCGCACGGTTTCGGCGCCGACGTCGCCGGCCGCCTCGCAGATCTTCAGCCACGTGTCCGTGGGCTGGCCGGTGGCGTTGACGCGCGAGCCGCGCTTGTCGGGCTGGCCGGTGAACGTCTCGGTGCGCGAGATGCCGATGACTTCAATGTCCGGGTCGGCCAAAAGCGCCATCACGTCGCGGTGCAGCGTCGGGTGGCCCACCACAATGACCTGCTCCGGTTTGGTGTCGGCGGCGAAGTCGCCACCGTCGTGGGAGATGGACACCTCGGACTGGGCGAAAAAGCGGGCGGCCAGCGGGTGCACCTGGTGGAACGGCGTGGGGGCGGTCGGTTCGGCGATGGTGGGCACGTGCTCGTGTCCCGGCACCTCCCATGCCTCGTCGCCGGCGATGACCAGGGTGTTGCGGGTCAGGTCCACGTCCACCGCGCCGTGGTCGACCCAGTCGCGCGACCCCTCGAGCGCTCCTGGGCCGACGCGGCGCGGCGCGCCCACCGGCTCCGGCAGCTGATCCGGCACCAGCGGGGTGTCCAGGGCCACGTTGATGTGGACCTGGGGGGTGGCAAAGGAGGCGGCGTGGGCGTCGTCAAGCGATTGCACCTGCTGCGTTTCGGCGTAGCGGCTGAAGATGCCCTGCTGCCAGATGGTCTGGCTCGCCCCGGTGCCCACGAGGCGCTCCGGGCGGTCCGCGCTGATCACCGCGAGCGGGGTGTGCGACATGTGCGCCTCAATCACCGCCGGGTACGCGTTGGCCACGGCGGTGCCGGAGGTCATCACCACCGCGACGTGGCGGCGCTGCACCCGCGCGAGGCCGAGGGCGGTGAAGGCGGCGGAGCGCTCGTCGATGCGCATGTGCACGCGCACGTCGCGGCGCGCCAAAAGCGCGTAGGCCAGCGGCGAGTTGCGCGAGCCCGGGCTCATGACCACATCGGTGCAATGCTTCGCGACGAGCTCCGCCACCGCCGCCGCAATCTCCATAGCTGCCATCTACTGCTCCTGTAAGTACTCGTCCGCGCCGCCGCGCAACTGGTCCAAAATGTCGCGGGCGCCGTCGCGGATCTCGCGCTCGAGCTCGCCCGGATCCGGCGCCGGCACGGGCTCCGGCTCCAGCGTCGCGGTGAGGTTGTCCCGGTCCCGGAAAATGGACGGGAACTTGGTGGTGGTCTCCGTCTTGGTTTCCGTGGTGGTCTGCGTAACCGTGCTGGTCTCCGTCACCGGCGGCTTGTCCGCCTCCGCGGCGGCGCCGCGCCACAGCACGGCAAGCACCACCGCGGCGATGAAGCTCAGCGCCGCGAACACGCCGAGCGCGATCGCTCCCGCCGAGGTGCCCTTCTCGGCTTCCGGCTCGTAGCCGTTGTCGTAGTACGGCTGCTCGTAGGCGGGCTGGGCGTAGTGCTCCTCGTAACGGGGCTGCGGCTGTGGTTGCTGGTACTGGTTTAGGGACTGGTCCGGGAAGTACTGCCGGGGACGCTCGCGGCGCGGCTCGCCACCCTGGGGGCCGTACTGTCTCGTCTCGTTATCCATGCGAAATACACTAGCGCGCCCCGCCAAATGCTCTTGACGGGGCGCGAAGGTGTCGGGCTTTAGAGGCTTTAGAGAACGAGCCCGAACACCGGCACCGCGATGAAGTAGGTGGCCAGCGTGATCAGCACCAGCGCGATGGCGTTGAGCCAAACACCACCCTTGATCATCTCGCCCATGGTGACGTAGCCGGAGGAGTAGGCGATCGCGTTCGGCGGGGTCGCCACCGGCAGCATGAACGCACAGGTGGCGGCGAGTGCCACCGGGATGGCGAGCAGCATGACGTTCATCTCCGTGGCGTCGGTAAGCCCGACGCCCACTGCAACGCCGCCCATGATCGGCAGGAAGGTTGCGGCGGTGGCGGTGTTGGAGGTCAGCTCCGTCAGCAGCAGCACGAGCGCGGCGACTGCGAAGATGAGCAGGATCATCGGCAGCGACGCCAGCCCCTTGGCCTTTTCGCCGATCCACAGGGACAGGCCGGTGGCGGTGAACATGGCGGACAGGGAAAGCCCGCCGCCGAACAGCAGCAGCACGTCCCACGGCATCTCGTTGGCCGTCTCCCAGTCCAAAAGGCGCTTGCCGTTGGCGGTGCCGGGCACGATGAACATGAGCAGGCCGGCGATGATGCCCACAATGGCGTCGTCGTACGGGAAGTCCCAGCCGAACTGGTTGCGGCCCAGCGGGATGAAGATCCACGCCAGTGCGGCCACCAGGAAGATCACACCGACTGCGACCTGGGGGAAGGTCCAGGGGCCGAGCTTTTTCAGCTCGGCGTCGATGAGCTCGCGCCCGCCCGGGATGGTGTCCACCTCAGGTTTGAACACGGTGATGAGCACCCACCACGCGATGAAGGTAAAGACCACAGCCACCGGCAGGCCCACCAGCATCCACTCGCCGAAGCCGATGACGATGCCGTGGGCTTCTTCCATGTAGCCCTTCAGCAGCGCGTTCGGCGGGGTGCCGATAAGTGTTGCCAGCGAGCCGATGGACGCCGAGTACGCGATCGCCAGCATGAGCGCGGTGGCGAAGCGCTTCTGGTTTTTCATCCCGCCGACGGTGTCCGCGGTGAGCATGAGCACGGAGGTGCCGATGGGCAGCATCACCACGGCGGTTGCGGTGTTGGACACCCACATCGACATGAACCCGGTGGCCAGCATGAAGCCCAAAATGATGCGCTTCGGGCTAGTGCCCACCACCTTGACCACCATCAGGGCCAGGCGGCGGTGCAGGTTCCAGCGCTGCAGGCCCAGGGCCATCAGGAAGCCGCCCATGAACAAAAAGATCGTCGCGGACGCGTAGGGCGAAGAGACGTCTTTAAATGGCGCCACGCCTGCCAGCGGGAACACGGCAATCGGCAGCAGTGCGGTGGCGGCCAGCGGGATCGCCTCGGTCATCCACCACGCGCCCATGAGCACGGTGGTGGCGGCGACGATACGCATGGTGTCGGCGGAGTACTCCACGCCTTCCTTCGCGCCGGAGGACTGGGCGACGGTGTCCGCCGCGCCGGAGGGGAAGAAGAAGTAGACGAGCGCGGCGAGGATCACGCCGGTGATCAGGCCGATAAGTTGGCGGCGCCACTCGCCGGGTTCGGGCGCTTTGGCGAGGTCGCCGTCGGAAAGCGCGGCGGATTCGTGGATCACGGGAGTCGACATGGGCGAAAGGTTAGCGGACACCCCCTATCCCACACACCCGTTTCCGAAATTACACCCAGATTCGGGGGCACTGCTTTAGCACGTCTACGCAGGCGTGGACGCGGTCGAACCACCAGTCGCGGCGCGCCGCCGGCGCCTGCAGCGCGTGCAGTCTGTCCGGATCGGGGGTAGTGCAAGTAACCGCCATGCGCCCGTCCGTGATCTCCCGGGGCTCCGCGACGTCTTCAACAAACAGCCGCTGCGTGGCCAGCCCCGCCGCCCGCGAGCCGGCAAGTTTCGCGGCCACCAGCCCCGCGTCCATCCCGACGGCGGTGTCCAACGCGCTGGCCACGGTCACATCGAGGTCCAAGTCGCGGGCAATGCGCAGAAGCTTATCGACGCCACCTAACGGCGCCACCTTGCACACCGCCACATCAGCCGCCTGAAGTTCAGCCACGCGGTATGGGTCCGCGGCGCGGCGGATGGACTCGTCGGCAGCGATCGGGATGCTGGTGCGCCGCCGGACCTCCGCGAGTTCCTCCACGGTGGCGCAGGGCTGCTCGATGTACTCCAGCTCGCCGAGCTTCTCGGCGGCCTCGACGGCCTCAGCGACGCTCCAGCCGCGGTTGGCGTCCACGCGAAGGGTCGCGTCGGGGCGTAAGCGGCGGACGGCGTTGACGCGCCGGAGGTCGTCGTCAAGCGATTGCCCCTTCTCCGCCACCTTGATTTTGAAGGTGGAAACGCCGGGGTAGCGCGCGAGCACCGGCTCGACGTCCTCGACCGCCGGGATGGTGCCGTTGACCTCGACTTCGCCGTGCGCTTCAGGCAGGCCGGTGAACGCGGCCTCGATGCCGGCGGCGAGCCACGCAGCGGATTCCTGCGGGCCGTATTCGGTGAACGGGGAGAATTCGCCCCAGCCGGCGGGGCCGTCGATGAGCAGGGCCTCGCGGGTGGTCACGCCGCGGAATTTCACGGCCATGGGCAGCGCGACAACGTGGGCGCGCTCGAGGATCTCGTCGGCGGAAGGCAGCATGGTGCAAAGTGTAGGCATGAGTTACTCCACCGCCCAGCCCTTCGACCCCAGCCAGTGGCGCGAAGTTGAGGGCTTCGATTTCACGGACATCACCTACCACCGCCACGTGGGCGACACGCGTGCCGACGGCACCGTGCGCATCGCGTTCGACCGCCCTGAGGTGCGCAACGCGTTTCGCCCCCACACCGTGGACGAGCTGTACACCGCGCTGGATCACGCCCGGCGCGATCCGTCGGTAGGCGTGGTGCTGCTGACCGGCAACGGGCCGAGCGAGAAAGACGGCGGCTGGGCGTTTTGCTCCGGCGGCGACCAGCGCATCCGCGGCCGCTCCGGCTACCAGTACGCCGGCGGCGAGACCGCGGAGACCGTCGATCAAGCGCGCGTGAAGGCCGAGGGCGGGCGCCTGCACATCTTGGAGGTGCAGCGGTTGATCCGCACGATGCCGAAGGTGGTCATCGCCGTGGTCAACGGTTGGGCGGCCGGCGGCGGGCACTCGCTGCACGTGGTGTGCGACATGACCATCGCCTCGAAGGAGGAGGCGCGGTTCAAGCAGACCGACGCGGACGTGGGCTCCTTCGACGCCGGCTACGGCTCGGCGTACCTGGCCAAGATGGTGGGGCAGAAGTTCGCCCGCGAGATCTTCTTTTTGGGCCGGACCTACTCGGCCGAAGAGATGCAGCGCATGGGCGCGGTAAACATCGTGGCCGACCACGCGTCGCTTGAGGACGAGGCGATCCAGGTCGCCCGCGAAATCAACGGCAAATCCCCCACCGCGCAGCGCATGCTGAAGTTCGCGTTCAACCTTGTGGACGACGGCCTGATGGGCCAGCAAGTCTTCGCCGGCGAGGCCACCCGCCTGGCGTACATGACCGACGAGGCCGTGGAGGGCCGCGACTCGTTTTTGGAAAAGCGCCCGCCGCGCTGGGACGAGTTCCCGTTCTATTACTAGGTGGCACTCGAAACGAACTCCCCCACCACCGCTGACACCGGCTCCGTAAAGGAGGTGCCGCCGCCCGCCGATTCCGCGGCCCCGCCCGCGCCAGGAGCCGCTCCGCCCGCAAGCGAGCAAGCCCCGCCCGCTGGCGACGACGTCGCGCCGGTGGCGGAGCAAGAGAACCTCCCCGCACCGCCGGCCTCGTCGCGCGACGCCTACACCGCGGCTCTCGCGGACCCGGCGCAATACTTCGCCGACATCGACGGCCTCGACGGCACCTTCGCCTACGACCTCGTCGACGTCGACGGCGACACCAAGCTCGAGCTACTTCTGCGCGCCGGCACACAGGGCCCGGCGCCTGTGCGCGTGCTGCAGCTTGTCGACGGCACCCTCACGGCCACCACCGACTACCTGGTCGATTCGGCGGACAACACCTATCCCACCGTATTCACCGCCGGCGTGCAGCCGGGACTGACGCAGTACGAGTCGGACGGCACGACGCTGACCGCGACCCAGTTCGAACTGCACGGCAACCGCCTGGTCAAGGCGTTCGGCCCGGAGGAGACCGTCGTGGGCAATCCGCTGAGCGGCGTGACCTTGATCCACTGGACCCCGAGCACAGACTCCACGCAGCTGACGGAGCTGGACCAGCCCGACCCGCTGACCGTCCCGCGCGAAGGCTCCATGAAGCAAGTCTCCGACATCCCGGAGCTCAACGGGCAGTCCTACCGAGTGCAGTTCGGCGCCCGCCACGGCGAAGGCCGCGTCCCGGTGACCTACCCGGACCTCGGCTGCACCGGTTTCCTCGAGCCGGTGAACGCCTCCGCCGGCGAGGAGATGCAGGACGGTTTCCGCGAGACCATCACGGAAGGCACCTGCGACAACGGCGGCACGTGGCACCTTGCCATCAACGACTCCCGCGAGCGCGCCACCTACAACGCCCCCACCGGGCGCTACCACGCGGAGGGGCCGCTGAACCGCTCCGGTTAGCACGGATCAGCGACGAACCGGGCGTATTCCCCGCAGTCCCCGGTGCAGCTCAACCAACAGCGCGGCTAACAAGACTGCGCCAACCGCTAGCGCGACCCAGATACGCGGGCCGGTAGCTGTCACCGGCCAAGCGGGCACTGCGGCGATCCACAGGAAGGACTCCGCCAACACGTCGCCGCCGATCGTGGCGGAAACAATCGTGACCAAAACGGTCGCCGCCAACGTCCACATCACGCCGAAGCGCACGGTCACAGCTAACGCCGCAAAGGCAAGAACGGTACCGGCAACAAGGGAGAGCGCGCCGAACCGCGCGCTTCCCGTCATGACACCTGCGAACAGGCAAACAAGCGCAACAATGCTGGTAAACCAGCCCATCAACGCGGCGCTAACTCGCGGGTGCTCCACTTGCATCAGTGCCCATGCCGGGCGGATCCGCGGCCACACTAGCGTGGGCAACACGCCCGCGCCGACCGGGAGGATTGCGTACGCGAAAAGCGCTTGGCGCACATCTTCCGGATACCGGGTGGCAAAGAGAAGCACCAGAGCGGTCAGCACAAGCACCATGCTTAACGACGGCATCCGCCCCGCCCTCGCAACCCCCTTCCACGCGGACAGAAACCCGGTGCGCGCGGGCCGCGGTATGGCTGGCCCAGCAGCAGCGGGAGCAGCCACTTCGTGAGTGGTGCGGCGCTTCAGAACGGGCCTCGTACGCCGCGGGGTGAGTGTGCCGGCGGCGAAACCGACAGCGGCCAACAGGAGGGTGAGGGCGAGTGCGGGTAAGGGAGACTCGCCGACTAGTGGCGAATCCGGCTCGAGCGGAAGCAGGTTGAAGTGCAACCCCAACGCCGGCAGAGCCAGGCGGGCGGGCCAGGCGCCGGGGTTGGCCCACCACCAGTCGCGCTCGGCGAAGTACCCCAACTCGATGGTGAAGGCGAATGCGACCAATAGCGTGGGAAGCAACCCAATGCGGCGGGTTGCAGCCGCAGCTAAGCCTGCTGGGCCGAGCATGCCGAGCAAGATGAACAGGCCGACGGGCGCAACCCGGCCGGCGCCGTCCACCCCGAACGCAACCGTGGCCGCAAGCGGCACCGCGACGTCGAGGATCACAAATACCGCCAACGCCACCCAGACCACCACCAGCCGGGCCGCCCGGACGGCTATAGGTGCGGCGGGGCGCCACAGCGTGCCGCCGGAGCGGGCGTCACGCTCGCGGTGTTCGGCAACACCTGCAAAGATCGCGGCGATTGGCGCTGACATGCCGGTCAGAAGCACGCCCTGAGGATGGAGCAGACCGGACGCATCGTTTGCTCTCCCCATCAGGGAAAACGCGGTCAGCACAAGGCCAACTAACAGCCCGGCGCTGGCGAGCCACCACAGCGTGGAGCCACGGGCGCGGATCCATTCGGCGCGCAACGCTGCCATTAGACGTCCACCCCCGAGGTGAGGCGGAAGAAAGACTCTTCCAGGTTTGGCCCAAGCTCTGCGAGTTCGCCGGTGAAGCGGACGCGGCCACCGGCGATAACGGTGGCGTCGTCAGCCATGTGCAGCACCTCACCGAGCTGGTGGGAGCTGACCAAGACGGTGCGCCCGGCGCGGGCGTACTCGCGCAGGTAGGCACGCAGGTGGGCGATGCCCTCAGGGTCGAGTCCGTTTTGCGGCTCGTCCAAGATAAGCACCTCCGGCTCACCAAGCAGAGCCTGAGCCAGGGCGAGACGGCCCTTCATACCGGTGGAGAAGCTGCCCGCCTTCTTGCGTCCTGCCCCAGCGAGGCCGACAAGTTCAAGCACCCGGTCCGCTTCCGCATCCGGCAGGCCCAACAGCGCAGTGTGCACCCGCAGGTTGCTTCGCGCGCTCAAGTGCGCGTAGAAGGCCGGGTCGTTGATGGAGGCACCCACGTGGTGCAGCGCAGCCCGCTCGAACGGGCGCCCCATCAGCGTGACCTCTCCAGCGTCGGGAGCGACAAGGCCCAGCAGTACCGACATCAAGGTCGATTTACCTGCACCGTTTGGCCCCAGTAAGGCGTGGACGCGCCCGGGGGTGGTAGTCAGCGTGATGTCGCGCAGCACCTGGTGGCCGCCGAAGGACACGGCCACGGAGCGGCATGCGAGTTGGGTTGCAGTCATGCACCCAATTGTTCCGCCACCGCCTTCGTTGCGGATCGGCCGACGGGACCAATTCCGCATCCTCCCTTAGGAGGAGAGCCCGGCGCGCTGCGCCGTCAGCGCCAGCGCCACCCGGTCGCGCACCCCGAGCTTGGTAAGCAGGCTGGACACGTGCGTTTTCACCGTGGTCTCCGCGATGAACAGTGCCCTTGCGATCTCGGCGTTGGTAGCGCCGCGGCCGATCTCCGCCAGCACCTCCAGCTCCCGGGAGGTAAGCCCCTCCAACTCTGCAGCCGCCTCGGTGGAGCCCGTGCTGCCACGCACCCATGCCATCACCCGCCCGGTCACGCCGGGGGCCAGCACAGATTCACCACGGGCGACGGCGCGCACGGCACCGGCGAGCACCTCTGGCTCGGCGTCTTTGAGCAGGAAGCCATCCACGCCGGCGTCGATGGCGGCGCGGACGAGGGTGTCGTCGTCGAAGGTGGTCAGCATGATCACTTTCGGGCCGAGCTCCATGATCTGCGTGGCTGCGGCGATACCGTCAAGCACCGGCATGCGAATATCCAGCACTGCCACGTCGATGCGGTGCGCCCGGGCTTTCTCAACCGCTTCCGCTCCATTGGCGGCGGTGGCCGCCACGGTGAGGTCCGCCTGGGCTCCCAGGATCGTCTCCAGGGCGCTCAGCAACAGCGGTTGGTCATCTGCGAGCAGGATCTTGATCATGCGGCCAGCTCCGCCCTAACCGTAAACGTCTGGCCTGTCAGCGAGGTTTCGAGCATGCCGCCGACACTTATAGCGCGTTCTCGCAACCCCTCCAGCCCCACTCCGGTGCCCGGCTGCGGGCGCACCCGACCGGTAGAAGCTACCTCCACCACGACGGGGTTGCCACCCGCAATCCGCACATCCACGTGCGGGTCTATCTGGTGGCGTGTGGCGTTAGTCAATGCCTCGGCGACAATACGGTGGATGGCGTGGGAGGTGACCGGTGGGACGTCGATAGGCATGGCATCAAGTGTGACCTCAAGTCCCGCGGCGCGGAAACGCTGCACCAGCGCAGGCACATCGCCCACCCCCGCCACCGGCGCGAACCCAAGGTCGCTGTCGCGCAGGCCCCGAACCAGCATGCGAATCTCCGCCAACGACTCCCCCGCAGCCGCGTTGATCTGCCGCAGCGCCTCTTGCTCACGGCCGGATGCCAACCCGGCGTTCGCCTGCGCCTTTATCAAGGTCAGCGAGTGCCCGAGCACGTCGTGGATCTCGCGCGCGATATCTTGGCGCTCCTGCTGGCGGGCGGCGGCGCGGCGGGTCTCTTTCGCCTCAGCCTCGCGGGCACGGGCGTTGTGCTCGGCCGCAAGGTTCGCGCCCAACAGGTACGCCACCGCGGCTACCGCCCAGTGCAGTCCCAATGAGACCGCCCTGTCGGAGCCCTGGCGGTAAAACAGCGTGAGTTGCTCATCCCATGTCCACATAAACGGCGACACAAACGCCCACGCGCACGCAGCCGCCAGCACCCCCAGCGCGAAGCGTTTGTCCGCGTAACGGCTGGCCACAAACACGGCCACCGGCACCGCGAGAACCCAAAAGGTGTAGCCGATGTTTACCGGCGCTGCTAACCACGCCGCCGCCCACGCCGCGTTCAGCGCAATCAGTGCCGCGGCAGCGGTTTTCGGCCGGCTGGTCAGCACACCAAACGAGGCCGCAAACCCCCAGGACAATAGGGCCTGCATCCAACCGTAAGCGTTGGTGGGGTCACCGATCGCGCTCACGGTGTAGAAAGCGGCGAGCACCGCCGCAGCCACCGCGAGCACCGCGTCGCCCGGTTTGATATGCACGGGCACCTAGCTTATTCGCGGCATCGCGCCCCCACCTCCTCCTCGAGGAGGATCTACTTGGTCAACCCCGGGATCTGCGGAATGGCGGGCAGGCCCTTAACACCCATGTTCTGCAGCAGGCCGAACAGCGCGCCCAGTGCCGTCAACACCGCGGCGACGATGCCCAAGATCTTGGCCAGCTTGGCGTCGAAGGTCTCCGGGGCGTTGGTGTCGGGCTTCTCCTCCGGGTCCTTCGGGGCTGGATCCGGCTCAGGCGCGGTATCGCCCAAGTCGGCGTTGGCCAGTTCCGGCGCCTTCGGCAGCTTCAGATCCTGCGTGGGGAAGATGACGTGCGTGGTGCCGTCGTGGCAAGTCTTGGCCTCCTCGAGTGCGTAGTAGTACGAGCTCTCGAGTGTGTCCTGCACCTGGGCGAAGTAGGTCTTGCTCATGTTCCGGGCGAACTCGCTGCGCTGCCAGCCTTCTACGTGGCGCAGCCAACGTGCGGTGTTGTCGCCGTTGCGGCCGAACGCGTAGTCGTCCCCAAGCGGCTGCACCTTGGGTACCCCACCGTCGATACCCACGAACCAGTCCGCGGTGCCTTTGAGCGCCTTGGCCGCGGGGCTGAGCGGCACCTGGGAGATTTCCTTCATGTCCAGGTAGAAGTCAGCGTCGGTGGTGTGCAGGCCGAGCGGCGCCAGCTTCTCTTTCGCGGCGGCGCGGGCGTCGGCGCGGACATCTTCCTGGGACATTTTGTCGTCCAGCAGCAGGTGCAGATGCTTAATGACGGCTGGATCGGCCACGTATTCGTCGCCAAGCTTCTTCAGCTCCGGGAACGTTGCCTCAAACGCCTCGGTGACCGAGGTTGCGTACATACCGTGCGTGAGCGTTTTCGCGGCGCGCTCGGCTTGGTTGGCGGGGCCGCGCTCGACGTCGTTGAGCGTGACGCGGCAGTAGTTGGTGCCGTCCTTGGTAAACGGGGTCAAGGTGGCGGCGGCAGCAGTGGCAGGGACAGCGAGTGAAAGGGCGGTCGCCGCAGCGACGGCCGGTGCGATGATCTTCCTCATGCCTGTTTTATCGGTAGAGAGTGAGAGCTGCGTTACAGGTGACAGCAAAGCCGACTTCGTTATTAACGCTCGTTCCGCCGCACCTGGGCCGCAGCGGTATCGTTTCTGCCATGACGATGGGCCTTCTCATTCTGCAGTTCGTGGGCATGGTCGCCCTCGTGCTGGCCGCGTGGTTCGTAGGGAGGCGCAGGCTCGGCTTCAGGTGGGCGTCGCTCGGCTGGGGCACACTGGCGTTCCCACTGTCCCAGGTGGCCAGGTTCGCGTTGGTGATCCCGCTGCAGTTCCTCTTCAGCAAAACATTCGATCCAGCGACGGCCACCGCCCTGACGGCTGCGCTGTTCCTCGCCACCTCAGGGCTGTTCGAAGAGACCGCTCGCTGGATCGTCTTGCGGTTCTGGGCCAAAAACACCCGCGAGTGGAACGACGGCGTCGGCTTCGGCCTGGGCCACGGCGGCATAGAGGCGCTGCTGCTCTTTGCCAACCTGTTCGTCGGCAACATCATGCTGCTGACCACCGGCGACGCGATCAAGGCGCAGGCCGCCGGAAACGACGACCCTGCCACCGCGCAGGCCATTGCAGACCAGATTGAGGCGCTGCAGAACATCGGCATGGGAATGATCGCTGCAAGCTGGTACGAGCGAGTGCTCGCGATCGCCGCACACGTGGTGTTCACCCTGATCGTGCTGCGCGCGGTGCGCGAGCGCCGCTGGCAGCTCTGGGCGCTGGCGGTTGTGTGCCACATCGGATTCAACGCCGTCGCCGTACTTGTCGCACCCCACAGCGTGCCGGTGATGTACGTGCTGCTCACCGCACTCACCGCCGCAGGGCTTTGGGCGGCTATCGACGGCCCACTGTCGCGCAAAGCCTTCGCCCGCACCACTCCCACCAACCCCCTCGACAACGAAACACCCGCCAAGTGACCCACCTGCTGGAACTTCTCCCCGTCGACCCCGCCAACCCGCTGGCGATTCTCCCCGCGCTGGAAGAGGCCCTGACCGGCCAGCGCACGCTGTTGCCCGTGCCCGCCAACGACCCGGCGCGCACGAACCTGCTACGCAACACGCTCAAACCCGGCGCGCCCATCGACGACGACATCGCCCTGGTGGTCTCCACCTCCGGCTCCACAGGTAAACCGAAAGGCGCGATGCTCACCCCGGCGAACCTGATCTCCAGCGCGGACGCCACCCACCAGGCGCTCGGCGGCGAGGGCCAGTGGCTGCTGGCCATGCCGGCCGCCTACATCGCCGGGATCCAGGTGCTCGTCCGCAGCATGGTCGCCGGGGTCGAACCGGCATACGTCGATCTGACCCGCGGCTTCAACGTCGCCGAGTTCGCCGCCCGCGCCCACGAGCTCGCCCAAACCGGCGAGCGCACCTACACCGCGCTGACCCCGATGCAGCTGGCCAAGGCCACGTCCACACTCAAGGGCATCGACGCGCTGCGCACGTTCTCCGCAGTCCTCGTCGGCGGCGCCGCGACCAACCCGCGCCTGCTCGACTCCGCCCGCAAGCTGCGCATCAACGTGGTCACCACCTACGGCTCCTCCGAAACCTCCGGCGGCTGCGTCTACGACGGCCGCCCCATCGCCGGCGCCCGCGTGCGAATCCAAGACGGCCGCATCCACCTCGGTGGCCCCATGGTCGCCCGCGGCTACCACCATCTCGACTCCCCCGACCTCCAAGACGGCTGGTTCCGCACCTCCGACGCCGGCTCCCTGGAAAACGGTGTGCTCACCGTCCTCGGCCGCACGGACAACGTCATCTCCTCCGGCGGCCTCAAGCTCCACCCCGAGGTGCTAGAAGAAGAGCTTTTGCTTATCGACGGCGTCACCGCCGCCACCGTCATCGGCAAAGACGACGACCGCTTCGGCCAGCGCATCTGCGCCGCCTACACCGGCTCCGCGTCGGTGCCGGACATCCTGGACGCGCTCGCCGACGCGGAGGACGCCGGCCGCATCGCGCACTGGCAGATCCCCAAAGAACTCAAGGTGGTGGCGGCGCTGCCGCAGCTCGGGCCAGGCAAGGTGGACCGCGCGGCCGTCAAGGAGCTGTTTTAGCCGTTCGGGTTCTCAATGACCACGGGCGCGACCTGGAAGCCCGGCGAGCCGTAGTCAGCCACCCACCGGAGAAACGGCGTGATCTCTTCGCCCGGGCGCTTCCCTTCGTTGATCTGCTTGATCACTAAGTGCGCAGCCGCGATCTCCCCCTGGTGCGGCGGACGCTTGAGGCGCAGTCCGTCGAGAGACTTGATTTCCTTGTAGCTATACCGCATCTTCGCCGCTCCTTTTCCTTACCCCGCCGCCAACTCCGACGCCCGCTGGTACGACACTCCGAGCACCTGCCCCATCTCACGGAGCGTGAACCCCTCGTCCTTCATTTTGCGGGCCAACGCAGACCTCGCCGCCGCAGCCTCATCCGATGCGGCTTTCGCCTTCACGCCGAGTTCGTCGGCACGCTTACGCAACGACTCAACCTCAGCAGGCAGGATAGGCACGACCTCGATCTTAAACTCGCCCGGTTGCACCCCAGATTGAAATGCGATCGCCTCAGCGACCTCACCGTCCGCGCGGTCGAGCCTCCGGGTCTGCGAAACCACCCCTAGTTCGTCGCATTCCAGCACCCATGCGCCGCTGCGCCCACGCTCTGCGGTCACCGTGAACGCTTTCATCGCCACCACCCTTTCCTAATTCACGCGCTTCCGTTCGCAGCTTCTTGATTACTGCATGGCGCAGGATGGTTCAACCCCATACGGCGTTTGTTTGTCAATGCGAGATTGACAAACGGTTAACGGTCCAGCCACTCCAGCTCGACCACTGCCAAAGAAGCAGCGCAGTAGGCCGCTTACTGCCCTACTCTCGGAGAAGAATCACAACCCACCACCGGAGGGAGCAGGAATGAACCAGGAGACGACGCGCACGGGGCAGCCGGGCGATCCGCAGGGCAGCGTGTTCAGCCGAGTTCCGGAACCCCTGCCTCCCCACGGCATCCAGCTGGACCTCACTACACAACCTCTCCAGCCCGCAGCGGCAACGCCCGTCTCGGAACCGCAACAATCCGCAGCTTCCGACCCAGCCCCGGAAGAGTTCCTCACCTCCGCGCAAACTCCGCCCTACACCCCGGCGCCAGTGCCGTCGTCCTGGAGCACACCAGCCCCGACTGAACCCGCTCCCGCGCCGGTCAAACGCCCGAAGGCCGCCAAGGTGTTCAAGTGGTCTGCGGGCCTCGGCGTGCTGTGCTTCTTCCTGTTCGGCCTGTGCATCGAGACCTTCGACCCAGACGCCGAGTCGTTCATCGCCGGGGTGTTCGCAATCGGCTTCTTCTTCGGAGGCCTCACCGCAGCGATTTCTGGAGTGATGGCGCTGTTTAACTTGTTCCGAGGAAAGTAGCCGGGTAAGCAAAAAGAGAATGCCCCCGCGACACTGCAATGCCATTTGCGGGGGCTTGACGAGACTAGCTATCTGGCCAGCTCAGTAGCCCGCCTAAGGCTCGGATCCCGATCTGGACCATCGCGTTCCGGGCCTTGTGCTTTGCGTGGCCCACCGAAGGCCCGTCGATAGTCAAAGGCCCCCCAGGGCTTCGTTGCGGTGATGGCGAATTGGAGCGGCAGGCGCTCGGGGTTGCAGCGGAGGATGAATCCGCGGGAGTCTTCCACCATCAGCTCGAGCCACGAGCACCACGCGGAGTAGGGGGTTTCTTCGAGGGCGGTGATGGTCAGGCCGGCGTCGATGAGCGCGGTGGCGATCTCGCCGAGTGAGTGGTTCCACTGGTGGTTGCGCGGGCTAGAAGACCACGATTCGCAGAAGTTGACGATCCTCCGATTCTTGGGTTCTAAAACCCCAGGTCAGATTTTTGGCTCGTTAACTTTTACGAACCTGTGCCGGTTTGCGGCGGGAACCGAAGGGTCGTCGATAAGCACAAGTCCCTGTGGCAGGCGCTCGAGGTTACGCGCCCGGGGCCCCAGCCCGATCATTCACTCCGGCTTTAATGAACCGCCGGAGCACATCGTTGGTAGAGATCCCCTCGGCTGCGGCCATTCCCCGCGCGGCGCGGAGCATGCGATTGGGCATGGTGACAGTAAACGCAACGCTAGCTTCGGGGTCTGCGACATTGCCCAGGTCGCCTGGTTGGGCATCTTCCATGAGATCGGAGGTGTCGGTGTTGTCGTAATAGGAACGTAGTTTTTCCAACTGCTGCTCGTTCATCGTTGCCCCTTCCTCCGGAATTGCCTGGTTTCTTGGACCGCACCTACCGTTGCCTAAGTTACGCAACTTTGGTTATATTGGAATCAATCGAGACCCCCTCCAAGCTTCCCGTAAGATCAGCGTCATATGAGAGGGGGGCTTTGTTACTTTGACTTCAATAAATCGCCGGAAAAATTTTCTCACAATCGGACAACAGGTGGGGGTTAAACGACAAAAAGTGTGTCTGATTCAGCGTGTCGTGGGGGTTAGATTTGGCCTTTTTGGATGCCGATTGAGTGTGTGTAGTTGGTGTCGATAGCGTTGTCGTAGAGGGCTGGTCGTCCGGTTTCGTGGTCGGCTTCGTTCTCGTTTCGGGTCAGGGTGGATACTTTGGCGAGTTGGCCCTGGCCCCAGTCGGACTGACTGGCGATTCGTACTGGATCGTCAGGCAGTTCCGTTTTCAAATAGAGCCACCAATCCAGCATGCGGCGTTGTCGTTCACCTGATCTGCCGCGGTGTGTTCTGGCGAGCAGTTTGAGCTGGGCGTTGATGCCGCCTTCCAGGCTGTTGGTGGTGGATTTGATCCACTCTGGTTGAAGTACTGCTTTTGGCGGGTTGAGGTAGACAAACAGCATCTCGGACCGCCAAAGATGGTTGAGGCTGTTGTATGCCTTGCGCACGTTGTGATGCGTCCACACGCGGGTCCATGCACCGGTTTTGGGATCTTTGACCAGGGTTTTCTCGTCCATCCATGACCGGTAGAGCGTGGAGAACTCGTGCAGCTGCGCACCCCATGCAGCGGCTTCATCCAGCGTGGTGATCCGGGTCAGCTTCAGCGCAAGTCGGTAGATGGTGCGCCCGGCATCGGTGCGTGGGTTACTGGTGGTGTAGCGGCGTACCACGCGTTGGGCGTGGACGAGGCAGCGTTGAATTTTCGTAGTCGGCCAGCACTTTTTGATCGCGCTGTATGCGCCTTGGCCGCCGTCGATGACGGCGATGAGTGGGGCTTCGATGCGCTCAAGCAGCAGTTGGTAGTCGCGGGTGGTTTCGTGTTTGCACCAGTGCCAGGCAATCACGTGGTCGATCGTCGCCGCGACGATCAAGCAGCCGCCAGCGGTGTAGGTGCCGTCAAGGAAGATCTGGTCGTAGACCCGCTTGTCGTGGCCGGCGGTGGGGTCAGGCACATCAACGAACCAGAACGGTTCGAATCGACGTTGCATCGTGCGCGGTGAGCACCCCACACGGCGGGCAACGGTATCGAGGCTGGCGCCGGTGGTGAGGTGGTCGATGAAGACGGTGAACGCCGCCGCGTTGGTGATGTCGCTTCTGCGTTTCACGCTGGAGGCGCCGCATCGTTTGCAGCGCCACCTGGTGGTGCCTTTGCTAGTGGTGCCGTTTCGTTTCATTTCTCCGCCGCAGTGGCAGCGTGGTTGGTTCTTTGACATTGCGACACCACACCACGCCGCACATAGCACATCACGGCAGCCACACCGAGGATTGAACGCTCGAGACCTAAATATATGCCCCCGAAGCATATATTTCCCTGAAACCTACAGGTCAAACCCTGAAAATCGTCGATTCCAGACACACTTTTTGTCGTTTAACCCACAGGTGGACCTGTTGGTTGCTCGCGGCCTCAGTATTCCAACCAGAGAAGATGCCGCAAATTTTCTAAAGCGACAGAACTACTACCGTTTTTCTGGGTATGCGCGCTACTTTCAAAACGCCCCCTCAAACGGTGACCCGCGCTTTAAGCCAGACGCTCATTGGGACGACATTGTTGAAATCTACAACACCGACATAGCAGTTCGAGCTCTCCTTCTGCGGGGCATTCAAGCAGCCGAAATCGCGGCCCGAGCAGCGTTCGCCCTCAGCGAAGGTGCTCTCCATTCTCCGTATGAAGAGTACTTAGAGCCGACTGCCTACAAAGTTCCCAAGCTCCCGTCGGTAAAAGCGACAAATGAATTGATCATCAGTGAATTGAGGCGCTCTAAGGAGCCATATCTTGCTAAGTACCGTCGGGACGCATCCGATGAAGGCCGGGAATGGATCTATGACGTACCGGTTTGGGCAGCGGTTGAAGCTCTTTCACTCGGCACACTGTCGAAGGCGATCAGCTTTCGCAACGACGGCAACGCGGTGTACAGCAGGACCTGCTCGATTCTCGGAACGAAGAAACAGTTTCTCACCAGCCAGCTGCGATCTTTCACCTTCGTGAGAAACAAATGCGCGCACTCCGCACGGCTGTGGAACTGTTTTGTACTTGACCAACCAGCAGTTGCAGACGGCGTGCGTCGGCGAGCGGAGCGCATGCTTGGCGGGGAGTACGACAGCAATTCAGTGCTATCGGTCATCGTCGCTTTGGATAACTTTCTCTACCGAGCCGGAGTTTGGGAGGGTTTCCTGAAGGACTACCTTGCAGTTTCGGCTTCTTCACTCCCGTACCGAGACGGCATTGCCCGCCCTAGCCATTCTTAAGCATGCAGCCAGAATAAGGACTGCTACCGAAGGTCCGTCGATAGCCAACCGCTCGCAAAGCACAATCGTGTAATTCGTGCCACAATGCGGTGGTGTGAGGCACGAGAAGCTACGCTCCCGCAAACCGTCCACGAATCCGAAGTACGCAACCTCCCCCTCCACCACCCACTACCGCGGCACGTCGCCGGCGCGCTTGCAGGCGTCGCGGTTCCGCAATAAGCAGCGAATCCCGATGACCCCGGCGTATTAAAGGGCCGTTACAGGAGTTCGTCGATAAGCGAGCGCACGCGGGCATCAATGTCATCGCGCACCAGGCGCATGCGCTCCATGCCCTCGATGCCGCGGAGCGAGGGTTCGTCGGTGCGCCAGCGCTCCAGCGTGCCGCGGGCGCCGTCAGGCATTTCCACCTGCGCGTCTTCGCCGAGCACCACGACGCGATCGACGCTGCGCAGCAGTTCCGGATCGATGGGTTTGGGCGTTCCGTGCGACATGTCGGCGCCAGCCTCCGCAATCGCCTCGACCGATTCCTGGTTCAGCTTCGTGCCGGGTTTGGTACCCGCGGAGTGGATGCCGAGCTGGCTACCGGCGTGCTTCTCGGCGAGCGCCGCCGCCATCTGGGACTTGCCGCCGTTGCCGACGCACACGAACAGGATTGAGGGCTTCATGTAAGGCTCCTTTGGTTAGGCAGGGTCGGGTCTGATGGGAAGAGTTTCGGGCCGAGCGCACGCATGACGTACACGAGACCGACGAGGACCGGGATCTCAACGAGCGGGCCGATCGTGCCCGCAAGCGCCTGGGCGGAGGTGGCGCCGAAGGTGCCGATCGCAACCGCGATGGCGAGCTCGAAGTTGTTGCCGGCGGCCGTAAACGCCACCGAGGCGGACTGGGCGTAGTCCATGCCGGACAGCTTGGCCACCACAAGAGCCACTGCGAACATGCCCACGAAGTAGCACAGCAGCGGCAGCGCCACCGTGGCCACGGTCCACGGCCTGGACAGGATCTGGTCGCCCTGCAGGGAAAACAGCAGCACGATCGTGTACAGCAGGCCGATCAGCGCCAGCGGGGAGATCCGGGGCAGGAACGTGTTCTCGTACCAGTCGCGGCCCTTGGTGCGCTCGCCGATGATGCGGGACAGCAGCCCTGCCAGCAGCGGGATGCCCAAAAAGACGAGCACGGAGGAGACGATCGCCCAGAAGGAGAACTCCACCGAGGTGGTCTCCAGACCCAACCAAGACGGCAGGACCTGCAGGTAGAACCAGCCGAGCACACCGAACATGAGCACCTGGAACACCGAGTTGATGGCCACCAGTACTGCGGTGGCTTCCCGGTCAGCGCAGGCGAGGTCGGACCACACCAGCACCATGGCGATGCAGCGCGCTAGGCCGACGATGATCAGGCCGGTGCGCAGCTCAGGTTCGTTTGGCAGGAAGATCCAGGCGAGGGCGAACATGAACGCGGGGCCGACAATCCAGTTCAAGATGATGGACACGGTCATGAGCCGTTTGTCGGTGGCGATCTCGCGGGTCTTGTCGTAGCGCACCTTGGCCAGTGGCGGGTACATCATCACCAGCAGGCCGAGCGCGATCGGCAGCGAGAGCCCGCCGACTTCGAGGCGCTCGAGTGCGCCGGAAAGGCCCGGCACCGCTCTACCGAGGGCGAGGCCCGCCGCCATGGCGAGCATGATCCACACCGGTAGGAAGCGGTCAAGAAATGACATGCGCTCTACTGGCTGAGAGGTTGTGTCTTCCATCTGGAATCCTTATCTATTGACGATTATCAATACGAAGACTAAAAGGCACATTTATCGCTGTCAATATGAAAAGGTAGGAAGCATGAAAAATTCTGTCGCCACGACAGCAGACAGTGGCCTCGACTGCTGCTCGCTGGGCTCCGGCTTGCTCTCCGCAGACGACGCGACGCGTTACGCGGCCCTGTTCAAAGTTTTGGCGGACCCCGGCCGGCTGCAACTACTCTCCTGGCTCGCCGAAGAGGGCTGCGAGCCGATGAGCGTGAGCGAACTGACGCAACGCTCTGGGCTAAGCCAACCGACGGTTTCCCACCACCTCAAAAAACTGACCGAGGCCGGCCTCCTAGAAAAGAGCCGCCTGGGCAGGTCGGTCCTCCACCGGCTGCGCCCGGAGCTGTTCGCGGAACTTCGCGCCGTGCTGCAGATGGACTGAAGCCTCACGGGCGCAGCCCCCCTACTCCGCGGCTCGCAGCTTGGCTACGTCTTCTGCCAAATACGTCGCCGCGATCTGAACGTCGTTGCCGCCGGAGAGGTTCACCCGCGACAGGCGTACACGCTGCGACCCTGGGACCAGCGGAAAGTTCGCCGAGCGCTCCGAGACCTGCTTCACCGGGAACCCGGCGCGCAGGGCGCAGTGGTTCAGCCACACATCGTCGGCGCGCGGGGCGAGGTCCAAAAACTCCGTGCCGCGCTCGGCGACGTAGCGCACCATCTCCTTCGGGTAGCGCACGCCGTCCACGCCGGTGGCGAAGTGCAGAATCGACGGCTCGGCGCTGCGCACCGGCTTCCATTTCTTATACGGGGCGATCCCCTCGTCATCCAGCACGACCCTGTGGGCGCGGTAGGCGGTGATGGTGGAGGCCGACGGGGCGTCGATAAGCTTCTGCACGAAGGTGCGCGGGTAAAGCACATCGTCATCAACGGTGATGACGTTGCAGTCCGGATACTGCCGGAACGTGCCGTAATACTTGGTGTGCGGGCCCAAGCCGCCGGTGGACTCGTGCACCTGCAAGCCGCGATCCGCCAACGCTCTCAGCGCGTCCGGCCACCGGGCGTGAAAATCCACGGGATCCAGCCACAGGTGCACCGGCAGGCGCACCGTGCCCACCAGCAGCGACGCGATCGCCACGGACGCGGAGCGCAAACGGGTGCCGTGGGTGGTCAAAGAAATGACGGTTTCGCCGTCTGCCGGGAAACGCTTATCCGAGTTGTGCGCCGCGTTGAGCAGCAAAGGGAGACGAACGAATGCGCCGGTGGCCACGAACCCCTGCCGCACGGCGTAGTCAATCCACATGGCGCATTACCCTAGCCGACCGGCGAGGGAGGGTGCATGATGGAGGGCATGACTGACACTGGGACTAACACCGCCACCCCCCGCGACTGGTGGGAAGCCGCCCGCCCCCACACCTGGCCCAACGCATTCGCCCCCGTCATCGCCGGCACCGGCGTGGCGGCCCTGACCTTGCAGGCCCACCCCGGCCGCGCCGTGCTCGCACTTTTAGTGGCGTGGGCGCTGATCATCGGCGTGAACTACGCCAACGACTACTCCGACGGCATCCGCGGCACCGACGACGACCGCACCGGCCCGACGCGACTGACCGGCTCCGGGCTGGCCGCGCCGGAGCAGGTGAAGCTTGCGGCGTTTATCGCGTTCGGCGCCGCCGCGGTGTTCGGCGTGATCCTGTCCGCGGTAGCCGGCGCGATGTGGCTCGTACTGGTGGGCGCGCTGTGCATCGCCGCGGCGTGGTTCTACACCGGCGGGGACAGCCCCTACGGCTACTCCGGCTTCGGCGAGCTTTCAGTGTTTGTGTTCTTTGGGCTGGTCGCCGTGATGGGCACCGAATACACCCAGTCCGGAATGGTGTCCTGGGAAGGCTTCCTGTGTGCGCTGGCCATCGGCGCGATCTCCGCGTCGGTGAACTTGGCCAACAACATCCGCGACATCCCCACCGATGCGGCCGCAGGCAAGCGCACACTTGCGGTAAGGCTTGGCGACGACAACGCGCGCACTCTCTTCACCGTCCTGACTCTGTTCCCGTTCTTCGTTTCAGTGGTGTTGTCGATGACCACCGTGTCTGCGCTGGCGGCTCTTGTGGCGCTGCCGCTGGCGGTCGCGAGCGTGTTGAAGGTGCGCGGCGGGGCATCGGGTGAAGAGCTCATCCCGGTGCTGGGGCTGAACGGCAAGACCATGCTGGCCTGGGCCGTGGTCACCGCGGTGGCGTTCGCGTGGTTCGGCTGGTCGTTCTGGGGCCAGTTCGCCGGTATGGGCGAGGCCGTGCCGTACGCGCCGTTGTCCTCGATGTAGTCGCAGGTGTCGATCGGGCCCGCAGGTGCCTCGTTTTCGCAATGCGGCAAATATTTGCCACATTCCCAAACGCGACCACCCCCAGCCCCGGCGATACACTCACGGGCATGCTTGACGTCCTCACCGGTTTCGCCATCATCTTCACCGTCATCGCGGCGGGGTGGTGGCTGGCCCACAAGCGCGTCATCGGGCCCGGCGAGCAGCGCCTGCAGCTCAACCGCATCGCGTTCCACGTAGCCACCCCGTCGCTGATCTTCTCCTCGGTGGCGGTTGCGGACACGGACGCGTTTTTCTCCCCAGTCATCCTGGTCATCGCCGTCGCCACGGTGGTGACCATGCTCATCTACTGGGCGATCAGCGCGCTCTTCTTCCGCCAAGACGCGGCCGAAACGATGGCGGGCGCGGCGTCGTCGAGCTACTACAACTCCGTCAACATCGGCCTGCCCATTGCAACTTATGTGCTTGGCGACGCCACCTTCGTCGTGCCCGCCCTCGTCCTGCAAATGGCGGTGCTCTCCCCCATCGTCATCGCCGGGTTGGACCGCAGCTCCTCCGGCGTTGCCAAGTCCGTGCTGTCCGGACTGACAGCTCCCGTGGTGGTCGCGGCGTTCGCGGGCTTCGCCGTCTCCGCGGCATCCTGGACCGTGCCGGAGCCGGTGCTGGCGCCGCTGGAGATCCTGGGTGGGGCGTCCATCCCGCTGATCCTGATGAGCTTCGGCGCCTCACTCACCGGCGAGAAGGTGCTGACAAGCCACCGCGGCCCCACCCTCACCGCCACCGCGTTGAAGCTGGTGGGCATGCCGGCGGTGGCGTGGGTCGTCGCCACGCTGCTGGGCCTGGACGGCCAAGAAATGTACGCCGCGCTGATCCTGTGCGCGCTGCCCACGGCGCAAAACGTGTACAACTACGCCGCGACGTACCGCTCTGGTGAGGTGATCTGCCGCGACACCGTCTTCCTCACCACGTTCCTGGCGCTGCCCGCGATGCTGCTCATCGCCGGGGTGTTCTAGCCCAAAAACTCCCTGCGCTTGACGGAGGCGAGTGGAGTGGTTCACACTTTGGCAATGAACAAGGCGCGGAAAACGGTGGCCGCCGTGTTGCTTGCGGTGGTGGCGGTGTTGGGCGGGTGCTCGCAAACAGGCGGAGCCCCCCGCAACGAAAACAGCGGCGGCACGGCGGGCGGCGTGGACACCCCGCGATACGTGGTGGCGATGGTCACCCACGGCGCGCCCGGCGACACCTACTGGGACCTCGTGCGCAAGGGCGCCGAGGACGCCGCGAAGAAAGACAACATCGAGCTGCGCTACTCCTCCGACCCGCAGGCGCCCAACCAGGCGAACCTCGTGCGCTCCGCGGTGGACGCGAGCGTGGACGGCATCGCCGTGACCATGCCGAATGCGGAGGCGATCGGCCCGGCGGCGCGCGACGCCGTGGACCACGGCATCCCCGTAGTTGGACTGAACGCCGGCATGACCGCGTACCAGGACTACGGGATGACCGGCTTCTTCGGCCAGGACGAGACCGTGGCCGGCCGCGCCGCCGGCGAGCGTCTCAAGGAGGAAGGCAAGAAGAAGGTGCTGTGCGTGATCCATGAGCAGGGCAACTCCTCGCAGGAGGCGCGCTGCGACGGCGTGCGCGACGGCCTCGGCGGCGGCGCAAACGCGGTGGAGCTGCTGTACGTCAACGGCCAAGACCTCACCGCCGTGCAGTCCACCATCACCTCGAAGCTTTCCCAGGACCGCTCCTTCGACACCGTGTTTGCGCTGCAGGCGCCGGTGGCGATGCGCGCCGTGGAATCCGTGAACCAGTCCGGCGCGCAGGCGCAGGTGTCCACCTTCGACACCAACGCGGAGCTCGTTGGCGCCATCGCGGACGGCCGCGTGGCGTGGGCCGTGGACCAGCAGCCGTACCTGCAGGGCTACCTGGCGGTGGACTCGCTGTGGATTGCAAAACGTAACGGCGGCACCCTCGGCGGCGGCCGCCCCGTTTACACGGGCCCGAGCTTCGTGGACCAAAGCAACGTGGACAAGGTCGAAGACGCCGCGAAGGCGGGCATGCGATGAGGGACGACCGCCTGAAAACCCGCACCGGGTTCGCACGCCTGATCCGCCGCCCGGAGTTTGCCAGCCTCCTCGGCTTCATCGCCATCTTCGTATTCTTTCTCTCTGTGGCGTCGGCGTTCCGCTCGTTTGAAGCGCTGGCTACCACGTTGTACGCCAGCTCCACCTTGGGCATTGTGGCGCTTGCGGTGGGCATGCTCATGATCGGCGGGGAGTTCGACCTCTCCTCCGGTGTCGCCGTGACCACCGCCGCGCTCGCCGCGACGATGCTGAACTACAACCTGCACTTAAACTCGTGGGTGGGCGCATTCCTCGCGCTGGGGATCTCGCTGGCCATCGGCGCGCTCAACGGCTTTTTGGTCACGCGCACCGGCATCGATTCCTTCCTGATCACCCTGGCGGCCTTCCTCATGCTCCAAGGCCTCAACCTGGCGGTGACGAAGCTGGTCACCGGCCAGGTGGCCACCCCCACCATCGCGGACATGGAGGGCTTCCCGTCCGCCCACGCCGTGTTCGCCGGCGAGTTCCACATCGGCAACGTGCGCATCTCCGTGACGGTGCTGTGGTGGATCCTTTTCGTCGCCGTGGCATCGTTCGTGCTGTTTCGCACCAAGCTCGGTGGCTGGATCACCGCGGTCGGCGGCAACGCCGACGCCGCCCGCGCTGTCGGCGTGCCGGTGCGCCGCGTGAAGATTCTGCTGTTCATGGGCGTCGGCTTCGCCGCGTGGTTCGTCGGCATGCACACCCTGTTCGCCTTCGACTCCATCCAGGCGGGCCAGGGCGTGGGCAACGAGTTCCTCTACATCATCGCCGCGGTCATCGGCGGCTGCGCCATGACGGGCGGGCGCGGCACCGCCGTCGGCACCGCGATTGGCGCGCTGATCTTCGGCATGACCAACCAGGGCATCGTCTACGCCGGCTGGAACCCGGACTGGTTCAAGTTTTTCCTCGGCGTGACACTGCTGGTGGCGGTGCTCGCAAACACCTCCTTCGCCAAATACACCAAGGGGCGCTAAGTGGCTGTCATCGAACTGGAAAACATCACCAAGTCCTACGGCAGCTTCGAGGCGCTGCGCGGCGTCAACCTCACCGTGCGCGAAGGCGAAGTCACCTGCGTGCTCGGCGACAATGGCGCCGGCAAATCCACCCTGATCAAAATCCTGTCGGGCCTGCATCAACCCACTTCGGGCACCATGCTTATCGACGGCTCCGCCTCCACCCTCACCTCCCCCCGCGACGCCATCAGCGCCGGCATCGCCACCGTCCACCAGACGCTAGCGATCGTCGACGAGCTCAGCGTGTGGCGCAACTTCTTCCTCGGCCAAGAACTCACCGGCGCGTTCGGTGTGCTGCGCCAGGCCGAGATGAAGCGGATCTGCTCCGAGCAGCTTCTAGAGATGGGCATTGACATCCCCGACGTGGACGTCGAGGCCGGCAACCTCTCTGGCGGCCAACGCCAGGTCATCGCCATCGCCCGTGCCGTCTACTTCGGCGCTCGCGTGCTGATCCTTGACGAGCCCACCGCAGCTCTCGGCGTGAAACAGTCCGGGGCGGTGCTGCGCATGGTCGCCGCCGCCCGCGATCGCGGCATCGCCGTCGTGTTAGTCACCCACAACCCCCACCACGCCTTCTTGGTGGGCGACCACTTCACCATTCTGAAGCTCGGCCACCAAGAACTCGACGCGCCTCGTTCCCGGGTCACCCTCGAGGAGCTGACCCACCAGATGGCCGGGGGTGGAGAGCTGGAGGCGCTCAGCCACGAGTTGCGTCGATAAGCTAGCGCTCCGCGAGCTCCGACTGGATCCAGTCCTTGCGCGCCTGGCGCTGGCGCTTCAACTCCGCGACCGCCTCATTGGCCTCCAGACGGTGGCGTTTAAACAGCAGCATCGACAGCGGGAACGCCACAATCAGCGCCAGCAGCGCCGACATGATCACCGGCACCGGCGCGCCGATGAGCACCGCAAGCAGCTGGATCACCACCGTCAGCGCGATGAACAACAGCAGGCGGTCCAAGCCGTAGATCGCCACGGCCTTGTTCGCCCGGGACTTCGCCTCCGGGTCTACCTGCGGGGAACCTTGATCAGTCACGGTTGTTCACCCTATCCGGTGGCCAAGTATGTTTAAAACCATGGGAAGGTTGTTACTCCTCGCATTGGTTGTCCTGGCCGTCGCGCTGCTCTGGCGCGCGTTCGGCCCCGGCTCCGCCGAGCGCTACGGATCCCTGCGCGGCGGGCCGCAGCCCGGCCAGAAGCCGGAGATCAAAGGCCCCGACGACGACGAAGAGTTCCTCTGGAACATCGAAAAAAACCGGTTCAAGGAGCGCCGCGCCCGCGAAGAGGCCGAGCGCAGGCGCCGGGAGGAAGAGGAACGCCGCCGTCGCCGCGGTGACAGCTGACGGGCGGGTGGAGCTGCGGTTGGGGGCTGCCCCGTGCAAGAAAGTTCACAAGCTCGTGAACTTTCTTGCAGTTGGACGGCCGCATAGCCGGCATTCGCCCAGGTCGCCGAAATCCGGCTGCAAAATAGTTCATTGGAAGCCCCCGGCGGGTGAACTATTCCGCGTAGGCCGCCGGATCCCTGACAGATTACGACGGACGCTTGCCCCGACCTGGGGGTTTCCGGCCGCCTGACAGATGCGCCGCGATCTGTCAGCGGCGGGGGGCGGGACACGGCCGCGACGAGTGGAAGAAGCCCGACCTACGCCTCCGTGAACCCCATCCGCAGCCCCAGAGCCTCGGCCACGGCGATGACCTTCTCCCAGCGCACGCCGGCGCCGCCGTGCTCGATGGTGTGCAGGGTGGAGCGGGACACCCCGGCGGCGTCGGCGACGTCTTGCTGGAGACGGCCGGTGGCGCGGCGCCGAGAGGCGATCTGCTCTCCCAGCGCGATCAGCACCGGGTCGTCGCTGGCGGGTTTGCCCTGCTTGTTGCGGGGTTTGTGGTGGGCGTCGCTCATCGGCCCGCCTCCTTCCGTCCGGCTTCCTCGGTGAGCACTGCGGGCAGTTTCTCGGACCAGGCGAGGGAGTGGCGGACGCCGTCGACAAGCGAGAGCTCCGCGGACCACCCCAGCACCGACTGGGCCTTGTCGGTGCGCGACGCGCTGCCGACCACGTCGCCGGGGCGGGCGGGGCCGGTGCGGACCTCAAGCGGGGTGCCGGTGGCTTCGCCGAACGCCTCTGCGAGCTCGAAGACGGTGGTGCCCTGGCCGGTGCCGAGGTTGATCACGTCGAAGCCGGATTCCCCCACCACAGAGTCGAAGCGCTGAAGCACCGCGACGTGCGCGCGGGCAAGGTCCCAGACGTGGATGTAATCGCGCAGACCAGAGCCGTCGCGGGTGGGCCAGTCCACGCCGGTGACGGTGAAGGGCTCGCCGGCGGCGTGGGCTTCGATCATCTTGCCCATGGCGTGGGTGGGGTGCGGGTTCTGCAGGCCGGTGCGCAGCGCCGGGTCCGCGCCGATCGGGTTGAAGTAGCGCAGCGCCATCGCGCTCAACCGGCCGGTGGCGGCTTCGTCGCGAAGCACACGCTCCAGCAGCCACTTCGACGCCGCGTACGGGCTCTGCGGGTCCACGGCGCTGGTTTCGTCCACCATGTAGTCCTCGCCCGGCTCGTACATGGACGCGGTGGAGGACAGCACGAACCGGCGCACTCCGAAGCGCTCCATCACCGACAACAGCGTGATGGCCTTGCCCACGTTGTTGTCGTAGTACACCAAGGGCCGCTCCACGGACTCGGGCACGACGATTTTGGCGGCGCAGTGGATCACCGCATCGATGTCCGGGTGCTCGGTAAACACCCGCTCCAGCAGATCAACCTCGGCGACGTCGCCCTCGTAGCAGGCGAAGCGCTGGCCAAAGACGCGCAGGCCGGTGGAAAAATCGTCCACAATCACCGGGGTGAACCCGGCGTCCGCGCAGCAGGACGCAATAGTGGAGCCGATGTAGCCGGCCCCGCCGGTGATCAGGACTTTCACTAGTTCAGCCCCGCGTAGGAGTGCAGGCCAGCGATCACGGTGTTGACGTAAGTCATGTTAAAGATCGTCATGGCCATAGCGAACACGTTGATCCAGGCGGCGGCGGTGGACTTCCAGCCGGCCGTCGCACGAGCGTGGAGGTAGGCGGCGTAGAGGATCCAGGTGATCATGGAGACGGTTTCCTTGGCGTCCCAGCCCCAGAAGCGGCCCCAGGCCACCTCGGCCCAAATCGCGCCGAAAACGATGCCGATGCCGAACAGCGGCAGGGTCACCACCGCGGTCTTGTACGCGATCTGGTCCAGCGTTTTCGCGTCCGGCAGCGGGCGGGCAATCGCGCCCAGGACACCGTGCTCTTTACCGCGCGGCTGGTGCATACGCAGCAGGTACAGCAGGGCGAACGCGCCGGAGACCAGGCCCACGGACGCGCCGATGGACACCGAGGAGACGTGCACCGGCAGCCAGTAGGACTGCAGCGCCGGCACCACGGGCGCGGCCTGCATGTGGAACACCGTGGAGTTCAAGAACATGGCGATGACCATGGGAAACAGTAGCCACGGCCACACGGTGTGCCAGTTCTTGCGCTGCACTACCACGGCGGCGACGACCATGATCACGGCGGTCATGAACAGGATGTACTCGTACAGGTTGCCCAGCGGGAACCGCCCGGCGGCGAGCCCGCGGGTGACAAACGCGACTAGGTGCAGCGCCACGCCGACCCAGACGAGTGCTTGGGTCATGCCTGCCCATTTGCGGGCGTTGGCGATCATCTCCTCGTCGGGCTTTTGCTTCTCGACGACCTCCGGTCCCCCCGCGCCAACCAGCACCTTCTTCTCTGCCAGGGCCTCGCGTCGCGCCTCGATGACGCTGTTGACGCGGCCGTAGTAGATGAACGCCATAATCAGCGCCACGATGTAGACGATGAACGCGGTGCGGAACGTCAGGTCAGACAATTCCGCCATGGTTGTGTTGACGAGCATGCCCATAACCTACTCCACTAACCGGTGTAATCAAAGGTCATAGGGGTTGAACTCCCCCTGCTCGCCCTCATCGTCGTCGGGTTCGAGCCCGAGGATGGCGGCGGCGATGTCGTCGAATTCGCGGCCCCACCCGGCGCGGTCGGTGCGGGCGAGCCCGGCGATTTCGACTCGGGTGTGGCCCGAGGTACCCGGGCGAATTCTTACCCACACGCGACGGCGCTTGATGGCCAACGAGCCGGCGAGCGCACCGAGCATGATCGCGGTGGAGACCAGCGCCCACACCTGCGTCGGGTCGCGGGAGATTTGGTAGTTGGCGTATTCGGCGGCGCCGTCGAAGCGCACCTTCACCTCGCCGTCGCCGGTGTCCACCGTGGCTACGGAGCCGGGGGTGAGCTGGACGCGGGAGACTTTTTCCAGGCGCCCGTCGGCCACCAGGGACTGGTCCAGCACGAAGATGTTCTGGGGGCGGCCAGTGTCCAGGCCGGCGTCGCCGACGTAGACGTCCACGGACACTGCCGGGTCGTCCATGGAGGGGAACGCGGACTGCAGCTGGTCGCCGTTCGGCCCGGCCCAGCGGGCGGTGGGCGCGAAGTTGCCCTCGATGGCGATCTGGTGCTGGCGGCGCTCCGTCAGGTCCGGGTACATGCCGGCGGGCGGGTCGAAGCGCATCACGCCGGAGGACAGGAACGTGAACACGTCCGTGGGCCGGAACTGCATCATCTGCGTGCGGGTTTCCCCGTTCGGCCACGTCAGGGTGATCTGCGGGGCGAAGCCGTGCCCCTGCAGGTAGACACGGTCGCCGCCCACGCGCAGCGGGTGGTTCACCGCCAGGCTCGTGGGCGTCCACTCCTCCTGCGGGACAGACAGGTCGTCGGTGTAGGTGATGTCGGAGGAGAACTCGTTGGCCTGGCCGTTGTTCAGGTAGGCGGCCGAGAAGTTCTGGGATTCGAAGCAAAACGGGGTCAGGCCGGTGCCGTCGAAAAGCGGGCCTGCCCGGAAGACGTCGAAGTTGGCGGGGCTGGTGTTGCAGAACACCCGCGACTGCTCCACCGGCACCGCGGATTCGGCCTCGGAGTTGGTGACCACGATGACCTGGCCTTCATAAAACACCATGCGGCCGGCCACGAAGGTGAGGATCATGGCGACGATGCCGATGTGGAAAATCAGGTTCATCAGCTCTCGCGTGTAGCCGCGCTCGGCCGAAATGGAGTACGCCCCGGCGCGGTCCTCGTCCGGCTCGTAGGACGCCACGTGCCAGCGTTTCAGCTGCTTGCGCAACTGCTTCTCGACGTCCTCCGGCGCCCCCGCGACCTCCCCCTCCACGTGGTGCGGCATGCGGCCCAAGTACTTGGGCGCGCGCGTCGGCTTGGCCTTGTAGGCGCGCCAGTGGTCGATGGAGCGCGGGATGATGCAGCCGACCAGGGAAATGGTCAGAAGCACGATGATGGCGAGGAACCACGTGGACTGGAAGACGTCGAAAAGCTGCAGCTTGTCGTAGATCGGGCCGGTGGTGGGGTTGGCCTTGAGGTAGTCGTCCACCAGCGAGGACGACACGGTGCGCTGCGGCAACAATGCGCCCGGGATGGAGGCGACCGCCAGCACGAACAGCAGCATCAAGGCGGTGCGCATGCTGGTGAGCCAGTGCCACGCCTTTTTCAGCCAGGTCTGTGCCGTCTTCATTTAGATGATCGTCCCTCCGAATCCGTCGACGAGTTGGCGCGACCAACCGATAAACACGTCCCAGGCGCCGGTGAGCAGCATGATGCCGACAACGATCATGGCGACACCGCCGGCGATCTGGATGCCGCGGGAGTGGCGGCGCAGCACGTCGATGCTGCGCACGGCCTTCGACGAGCCGAACGCGACAAGCAGAAACGGCAAGCCCAGCCCGATGCAGTACGCAATGACGAGCAGCACGCCGCGCGCCGCGGTGAAGCCCTCGGTGCCCACTGACACCGAGATGATGGCGGCCAGCGTGGGCCCCAGGCACGGTGTCCAGCCGAGTGCGAAGATCCCGCCGAGCAGCGGCGCGCCCACAATGGTGGTCCACTTTTTCGGCTGGAAGCGGGTGTCTTTTTGCAGCGCGGGCACGGCGCCCATGAACACCAGGCCCATGAGGATGGTGACCACCCCGCCGATGCGGGTGAGCGTCTGCGCGTTGAGCGCGATGGCACTGACCGCGCCGAACACGGTGACGGTGGCCAGCAGGAACACCACGGTGAACCCGATAATGAACAGCAGGGCGGCACCGGCGACCGCCCAGTGCTTGCGGGACACGCGCGCGCCCTTGTCATCCAGCGTCATCTCACCCCCGACCACGCCGGTCAGGTAGGAGATGTAGCCAGGCACGAGCGGGATCACGCACGGCGAAGCGAAAGAGACTAACCCGGCAACCGCGGCGGCGAGCAGGCCGAGCAGCAGCGGGCCGTCGGCGACAAGATCGGCGAAGCCCACCTATGCCTCCCCGTCGAGGCGGTCGATGACCTCGAGCAGATCGTCCGCCGTGATCTCACGGAGGAACACCGCCGCCGGGCGGTGCTGCTTGTCCAGCACGATCGTCGTCGGGATCACCGAGGACGGCACGCCGCCCAAGTAGGCGGCGGTCTTAAACGGCGGGTCGTAGATGGACGGGTACGTCACCCCGTTATCCGCCAGGAAATCCCGCGCGATCTGCGGATTCGGGTCGCGGACGTTGATGCCCAGCACGGTGCCGGAGTTCTGCTTCTGCAAATGCTCGTGCACCTGCTGCAGGTCGTCCACCTCCGCGCGGCACGGCGCGCACCACTGTCCCCACGCGTTGAGCACAACGATCTCGCCCTCGAAATCACTCAGGGCGATGGTCTGGCCTTCGTCGAGAAGCGACTCGCCCTCGAAGCCGGCCAGGGGCTTGCGGTCCGCCTCCTCGTAGAAGATTTCAGTCTGCCCGCCCGGCGAGTGGAACGCGAAGTTGCCGCCGGTTTCCGCGCCGGAGCAGGAAGCCAGCAAAAGCGCGGCCGCGCAAAGCGGCGCGGCGAAAAGCTTGCGCATAGTACCTCTCAAATGTGCTGGGCAGGAGTGCTGTAGGCCCAGTCAACAACACTGCCGCCGTCAAACACAAGTGAGGTCACACTCGCCAGGTCGCAGTTGCGGCTCGCGTGCGCCAGACGCTTGCCCTGCACGTGGCGCTGCACCATCACAATCGGCAGCTGGTGGCTGACCATCACAGCCTCGTGGCCCTCGGCCTTGCTGCGGGCGTCCTCGACCGCGGACCACATGCGCTCGAAGATCTCCTGGTAGGGCTCGCCCCAGCTCGGCTCGAGCGGGTTGGTCATGTGCCGCCAGCGGATCGGGTTGATCAGCTGCGAGCGCCACCCCTTCGTGCGCAAGCCCTCGAACGTGTTGCCGGCCTCCAGGATGTCCTCGCGGGTGTCCACCTCGCAGCCGGTGACCTCAGCGATCGGGCGCGCCGTTTCCTGCGCGCGCTCCAGCGGACTCGCCGCCAGGTAGACCACGTCGCGGCCGCGGAAGAACTTCGAGGTGGCCACGGCCATGGAGTTGCCGCGTGAAGACAGGTGGTAGCCCGGCATGCGCCCGTAGAGGATCTTCTTCGGGTTGTACACCTCGCCGTGGCGCACCAGGTGCACCGTCGTCTTCGTCATTTATGCCTCCGCGGGCTGCGCCGCAGCGGCGGCCTTCGCGGCGCCGCGCAGCGCGTCCTCGATGCGGCCGAAGTCCTCGTCCGTCAGCGCGGTGGAGACGAACCAGGTCTCAAACGCGCTCGGCGGCGCGTACACGCCAGCATCCAGCAGGGCGTGGAAGAACGGGGCGTAGCGGAACGTGTCGGCGGCCTGCATGTCGGCGAAGTTGTGGCCCTCGCCCTCGCCGAACCGGATGGACAGCATGGTCGCTGCGCGTTGGATGTGGTGGGTGACGCCTTCGGCCGTCAGGGCGTCGTGAAGCAAACGCTCCAGCAAATCCGCGTTTTTGTTCAGCGTGGGGTAGATGTCCTCGCTCGCCAGCTCCAGCGAGGCCAGGCCGGATGCCATCGCCACCGGGTTACCGGACAGGGTGCCCGCCTGGTAGACGGGGCCGTTCGGCGCGAGGTGCTCCATGATGTCGTGGCGGCCGCCGAACGCCGCCGCCGGCAGGCCGCCGGAGACGACCTTGCCAAAAGTGGTCAGGTCGCCCGCGACGTTATCCACGCCGTACCAGCCGGCATACGAGGTGCGGAAGCCCGTCATCACCTCGTCCAGGATCAACAGCGCGCCATTGAGATGCGCGAGCTCCTTGAGCTTGGCGTTGAAGTCGTTGCGCGGGGCGACGGTGCCCATGTTGCCCGCGGCCGCCTCTGCAATCACCGCGGCGATCTGGCCCTCGTTCTCGCGGAACGCGCGCTCCACCGCCTCAATGTCGTTGTACGGCACCACGATGGTGTCCTGCGCCTGCGCGCCAGTCACGCCCGGGGAATCCGGCAGGGAGAACGTGGCGATGCCGGAGCCCGCGGACGCCAGCAGCGCGTCCACGTGGCCGTGGTAGCAGCCCTCAAATTTGATGATCTTCGGCCGGCCCGTGAACCCGCGTGCCAGACGCACGGCGGACATGGTGGCCTCCGTGCCGGAGTTGACCATGCGCACCTCCTCCACCGACGTGCGCTTGACAATGTGCTCCGCGATCTGGATCTCCGCCTCCGTGGGCGCACCGAAGCTCAGGCCGTTGCGCAGGGCTTTCTCCACCGCCTCGACGATCTTGGGGTGGGCATTGCCGTGCACCATCGGGCCCCAGGAGCACACCAGGTCCACGTACGAGTTGCCGTCCACGTCGATGAGTTGCGAGCCGTGCGCGCTCTGGATGAAGCGGGTCTGCCCGCCCACCGAGCCGAAACCGCGCACCGGCGAGTTCACGCCGCCCGGGGTGGTTTTCTGCGCCCGCTCGAACAGTTCGTGCGAGCGCTGGGTGTTAGCTGAAGTCGGCTTTTCCGCAGTCATGATTGTCTATCCTAGGCCATATGAAAATCGCGTTTTTAGGCCTCGGTCGCATGGGCACTGAGCTCGCGCTCAAGCTCGTCGACGAGCACGAACTCACCGTATGGAACCGCACCGCAGAGAAGACCGAGCCGTTGGTCTCACGCGGGGCTGCCGCCGCCTCGACGCCCGCGGAGGCGGTCGAAGGCGCCGAGCTGGTGATCACCTGCCTGTTCGGCCCCGACGTCGTCCGTGAGGTGGTGATCGAGCCCGGGCTGATCCCCGACGGCGTGACCTGGGCCGATGCCACCACCATCTCCCCCGCCGACGCCGCCGCCTTCGCCGACGCCGTGCCCGGCTACGTGCACACCCCGGTGGTCGGGTCGCTCCCGCCCGCCCGCGCCGGCAAGCTCGGCGTCTACGTCGGAGGCGCCGATGCCTCTCGACGCTCTCAAGTCGCCGACGTCGTCTCCCCCTGGGCCGCCGCCAACCCTTCACGGCTCAAGGAGGTGGACACCGCCGCCGGCGCCGCCGTGGGCAAACTGCTCGCCAACCTCGCCTTGGCCGTCACCATCGAAGGGTTCAAGGAGGCGCTCTACCTGGGCGAATCCCAGGGGTTGTCGCCGGAGCAGGTGGTGGACATGCTCGGCTCCACCGGCCTGGAGTTCATCGTGAACATGAAGTCGCCGTTCCTTTTGGGCGAGCGCTCTACCTCGCCCGGCGACTTCACCGCCGACGCCATCGCCAAGGACGCCCGGTTGATGCTCGCGTCTTCGGACAAGGACCTGCCCGCCGTCTCCGCCGCCCTGGCGTCGCTGGAGGCCCAGCAGGACGCCGGCCGCGGCGACGAGGACTTCTCCACCGTCGTGGTCAACCGCTAGCGGCGGGCCCTGGGGTCCGACACTTCGCGGCAGAATCTGTCAGACGGCCCTAACCCCAGGTCGACGCAGACGCCTGGCGGAATCTGTCAGGCCCCCTTCGCCCACCGACGCGAAAGTCGAGTACGGGAGGTCGAGTCCGGGCCTAGAACCGGGCGTACTCGACCTCCGCCGCTCGACTTTTGGCGCCGCCGCCCGGCCGGCCTAACGCCCGGCCTCGAACTCGTTGCCCACGACCTCGGGCTGCACCACCGGCTTCTTCTTGTTCTGGTTGCGGAAGATGCCGAAAAACACCACCACCAGCAAAACGATGGCGATCCAGTTGGCCACCTTGGCGTACTGCTCCAGCACCATCACCACCGGCTCACCGATCCACCAGCCCAGCCCCAGGTAGAGAAACGACCACAGCGTCTTGGAGATGAAGTCCAGGACCATGAACTTCCACAGCGGCATCCCGGTCATGCCCATGAGCACGAACACCACAAACGCAATCGGCAGTGGGATGGGCACGTAGGCGAGGAAGATGCCCAGCCAGCCCAGCTTGATGGCCCACTGCTCCACCCGCGCGATGTTTTTCGCGGCGCGAGGCGAGTTGGCGGCCTGCACATCAAGGATGCCGCGGCCCCAGAGTTTGCCGGCCCACCAGTAGATCCAGTCGAACTTGATGTTCACGATCGAGCCGATAAGCAAAAACCACAGCCAGTTCGGCGCCTCCCCCACCGCGGCGAGCGCGCCGGTGGAGGCCGCGCCGATGCGAGAGCCGGTCAGCGCCAAAAGGATCGGCGGGTCCAGGCCCAGCAGCCAGGCCCGCAGCGGGATCATGGCCAGGCCGAAGATGCCGACGAAGCCGAACCAGCCCAGGCACCAGTAGTCAGCCTTGGTGGGTTTGCCGTTCCACGGCAGGCCGTCTTCTTCCCACCACTCCTTCTCGGCGGTGGTCTCGCGTGGATCCGCGTGTTCTTCCATAGGTGATCAACCTAGCGCACGCCCCGTGGGTTTAGGGCTTTTGCTTATCGACGACAGCTGCCGCCGCAGCCCTCGCATCGGCGATAACTGCCGGCACGCCGACCCCACCGGCCCACGCGCCGGTGAGGGAGATGTGGGATGCCTTTGGTTCGTCGAGAAGCAGGCTGCGCACCTTGGCCACGGTGGCGAGGTGGTTCTCGTCGAAGCGGGGCAGGCCGCCGAGCCAGCGCTGGACGTAGATCTCCTCGAGGCCGGCGGCGCGACCGTCGAAGCCGGTGATGGTTTTGAGGTCGTCGAGGGCCCAGTCCACGAGATCGTCCTCGGTGGCGGTGATGGCGACGTTGTCGCCGAAGCGGCCGAAGCTGGCGCGCACGAGTGCGCCGCCGCGCTCGGCAAGGTGCGGCCACTTGCGCGAGGAGAACGTGAACGCCTTCGCGTGGACGTCCTCCGCGCCGGTGGACACGAGGACGCCGGAGTTCTGCGGCAGGCCCTCGTCGGTGGCAAACCGCATGCCCACCACGGCGGAGTTGGCCAGCTTCACAGTTTTCAGCGCCCCGGATGCCTCAGGAGCAACCTCTTTGAGCAACAGCGCCGCAGTCGGGGCGGGCACGGCGAGGATGACGTGGTCGTAGGCGGTGTCCTCGCCGCCTTTGAGGCGGTACTTCGAGCCCTCGAGCTCGATGGCGGAGATGAACGCGTCGATGTAGATGTCCGCGCCGGATTTTTCGGCGAGCGTTTCGTAGACCTCCTGGTAGCCGTCGCGGAAGGTCTTGAACACCGCGCCCTGGCCGGTGGGCATCTCGCGGCGGGAGCGCTCCAGGTTGGCCACGGCGGTGGACAGGTGGACCTTGCCGTCTGCGTCTACGGCGGCGAGGCGGTCGAGCTCCTCGGCCAGCTGCGGGATGGTCGCGCGCACACCGAGGTCGTCGGCGGTGCAGGAGTACACCCCGCCGAGCAGGGAGGAGACGATGTTGTCCACCACCTCGTCGCCGTAGCGTTCGCGCACGAGCGCGCCCACGTTGACGTCACCGCCGACCTCCCAGGCGAATCCTTCGCGGTCGGCCTCGGTGTCGATGCGCTGGGCAGTGTCCTCGCTGACCAGGTGTGCGACAGTCTCGGACGTCGACGGGATGCCCATCACGCCGCCGGTGGGCAGCCCCCGCGTCTCGCCGTCCACCCACACCAGGGAGCGCAGGCCGGACGGTTCCACCAGCGAGCCGGCAAGGCCGAGCTCGGTGAAGAAGTCCACAGCGTCTTGGCGCCGCGCCATGAACGCCTCGGCGCCCATGTCGGTGGGGCCGGCTTCAAAAGCGACGGTGCGCAATTTGCCGCCAAGCCGGTCGGTGGCCTCGTAGACGTCGACCTTCAGGTCGTCCTCTGCCCCGGCGCGGGCGGAGCCCGTGCTGCGAAGTTCGTACGCGGCGGTCAGGCCCGCCAGGCCGGCACCGATGATGGCGATGTTCATTAGCTCTCCTCGTGGATGATGCGCACGGCCTCGGTGATCGCGTCCGCGTCGGTGGTGGGCAGCACGCCGTGGCCGAGGTTGAAGATGTGTCCAGTGGCATCGCCCGCTGCGATTGCGCGGGCGGCTTCCGCCTTGATGCGCGCGACCTCGTCGCGCACGACGTCGGTGCCGGCGAACAGCATGGCCGGGTCCAGGTTGCCCTGCAGCACGCGCGGGGTGGCAAACCGGGTCGCGGCCGTGTCCAGCGGCACGCGCCAGTCCACGCCCATGACTTCGCCGCCGGCCTCGGACATCGCGCCGAGCAGCTCGCCGGTGCTCACCCCGAAGTGGATGCGTGGGATCTCGCCTGCGACGGATTCGAGGATCTCCACCGAGTACGGCAGAACAAATTCGCGGTAGTCGGCTTCGGTGAGGAAGCCCGCCCAGGAGTCGAACAGCTGCATCGCGTCGATGCCGGCTTCGACTTGCGTGCGCAGGAACGCGATGATCGTGGGCACCAGGCGGCGCATCAGCGCGTGCCAGGTTTCCGGCTCGGCGTGCATCATCGCCTTGGTCTTTTCGTGGTTCTTGCTCGGACCGCCCTCGATGAGGTAGCTGGCCAGGGTAAACGGTGCGCCGACGAAGCCGATCAGGGCTTGGGTATCGCTCAGCTCGTCCAGGATGATGCGGATGCCGTCGGCGACGGCGGCGACCTCGCTATCCAGCACAGGCAGCTTCTCCACATCACTGCGCGTGCGCACCGCCTCCGCCATCACCGGGCCGCGGCCGGGCACGATCTCCACGTCCACGCCCGCCGCCTTGAGCGGGACCACGATGTCGGAGAACAGGATCGCGGCGTCGACGTCGTGGCGGCGCACCGGCTGCAGCGTGATCTCCGCAAGAAGTTCCGGCTTGAAGCACGAGTCCAGCATGGGGATGCCTTCGCGCACTTCGCGGTATTCGGGCAAGGAGCGGCCGGCCTGGCGCATGAACCACACCGGGGTGCGCGAGGGGGTACGGCCACAGGCCGCCTCGAGCAGGGGTGCGTTGGTGAGATCGCGTCTGGTCATGGCACCCAAGCCTACCGGCGCAGACCCTGAACCCGGAACCGGCTGGCGCGGCGCGAGCTGTACTCCACGAGCAGGGAACTTCCCAGCATGAGCAGGGTTGCGCCCACCGGGGGCAGCACGCCTGCGGCAGCGAGAACGATGGCGGTCGCGTTGTAGACGCCGGCGAACCACAGGTTCCTGTCGGCGATCCGGTTGACGCGGCGGGCGTGCTCGATAGCTTGGGGCACGGCCATGACGTTGTTGCGCACGAGCACCACGTCGCTGACGTTGTTCCAACTCGGCGCCTTGGTGCCGTAGAGGTCCTCGCCGGCGTACAGGATGCCGGAGTCCGCCACGCGCAGCACCGGCAGCACGCTGGAATCGCCCACCATCGCCACAATGCCGCCCTGGGTGTGCAGGGCGCGCACCGAGGCGGGTTTTTGGTGGGAGCGGATGCCCGCGAGCACCTGGGAGATGCCCAAAAAGTCGGCGAAGCGGCGCGCTACCGGATAGGTGTCGCGCGAGAGCATCACCGTTTCCACACCCATGGATTCCAGGGTGTCCACCGCCTGGATAGCGTCTTCCTTGGCGGGGTCGAAAAGTGTGATCACGCCGCGGTCTTTGCCGTCCCAGCGCACCACCACCGGGGTGCCGCCATTAGTGGCGGCCACCAACAACTTGCCATTGAGCTGGGACAGGTTGGTGGGCCGCCACAGGGAGGCGTCGAAAGTATGGGTGCGGGCGTTCTCCCCGGAGCCCCAGGTGGCGGTGAGGCGGCCGCCGAATTCGCCGTCGGGGGTGACTGTGTCGTCGCCGACTTCAATCCAATCCGGCAGGCGCGGGTCTCCGGAGCGGGCGTCGCGCACCTCGCGGGCTGCCTTCACAATGGCGCGCGAGGCCGGGTGGTCCGAATCCGCAGAAAGCACACCGGCGATGCGGACTACCAGTTCGCTGCTTTCCCCGTCTGCGGCGGTGACCGTTTCCACGTGCATTTCCGGCAGCACCAGGGTGCCCACGCGGTTGAACACGGCGGTGTCCACTTTGGACAGGACTCTCAAAGCGTTGCCGTCTCTCATGAGCACGCCGTTGCGCACGGCGGCCTCGATGCCCTGGCGGATCGCCAGCGCCGGCGAGATGGCAAGGCTAAACGGGGCAACCACCACCAAAATCGCCAATGCTGTCGACGCCGCCGTGTTGACGTTTCCGGTAAACAACAACCACAGACCGAAGTCCAGCACCGCAATCGCGTACGCGGCCGGGATGAGCATGCTGGCGGAGCGGGTGGAGACCATCGTGGCGGCGTTCTGGTGGCGCGAGGCATCCTCCAGCCATCGGTGCACTGCCGTCAGTAGCGTGGTGTGGCCGACGCGGATCGTGCGGACCTTGATGTCGCCCTCGCGCAGCACAGAGCCCGCCACGACGCGCTTGCCCACCTTCAACTGAGGGCTGTCATGGGTGTTCACCAGCTCCCAGCCGATCGTGCCGGATCCGCCGACCACTTCCCCGTCGACGGGGATGACCTGGCCTGCGCGGACGCGGACGTCGTCGCCACGCATGATCTCGGTCGCTGGGAGCTGCTCGCAGCCGCCGCCCTTCTTGCGGTGAGTGACCTCGTAGGTCGACTCGGCGCCGGGGCGGCGCGCCTCCAGCTCGTCCAGCAGGTTGGTACGCACCCGCATAGAAAAGAAGCGGCCGAGCAGCAGCAACGTCGTCACGGTGCAGGAGACTTCCAGGTAGAGCTCCGGGCCGCGGCCGATCTCCAACGGCACCCAGGTGCCGCTGGATTGGTAACCGATGCGCCCGGCGTCGGTGAACAACAGCATGGCAAAGGACCACAAGTAGGACGCCAAAATGGCGATGGAACTCGCACCGTCCAGCGCCGAGAGCCCGCGGCGCACGCCACCGGCCATCGCGCGGTGGAACGGGGAGGCGCACCACAGCGCCACCGGGGTGGTCAGCGCGAACGCCACCCACTGCCAGCCGGGGAACCCGAGGGCAGGCACGTAGGTCAGCAGCAGCACCGGGATGGTCAGCACTACCGCCAGCCACAGCCTGCCCGGGGTGACCAGGTCGCGGGCGGTAAACAGGACGTCGCCGCTGCGGCGCTCCGCGCGGGTTTTGTTCTGCACGAACCCCTGGGCGCGGGCCAAAAGGTGCGCCGCTTCTTCTTTCCGGTGGTGTTTGGCGCGCCGCGGCATGGGGTGTTCCGTCCAGTAGCGACCGTGGGCGCGGCGCTGCAGAGTGGAGTCCGTGACCACGGGGGTCACGCCGAACTCTTCAATGGTCTTGATCAGCTGCGGCAGCGGCATGGTCGCCGGCGCCGTCACCCACGCCATGCGGGTGGGGTACACCAGGCGGGCGGAAACGCCGTCGAGGGATTCGAGGGCGTCTTCGATCTCTGTCAGCTGCGGGCCGTCCTCCAGCCCTCGCAGTTCAAAGGCGTAGGACGCATTGGGGCGCACGAGCTCGCCGTCCAGGTCGCGACGGGCAGTGGCCGGGTCGACCCCGGCTTCCCTGGCTGCGTCGCGGGCGGCCTCAATGTAGTCGTCGAGCTCTTCTCCGCTCAGCTCCTCCAGCTTGGCGCCTTCGCGCCCGGTGGCGCTGAGCTTTTCCAGGTCCTCGCCCTCGTACTTGCTCATTCCACCCCTTCCCAAACATCGCCGCTGCGCTTATCCACAAACGCGTTTGCGGCCGGGCGGAACACGAAAAATAGGGCGAAGACCAGCACGCCCACTACCACGAACGCGGCCCAGCCGGCCACGCCGACGAAGAAGCTGGACAGCTGCAAAAACACCGCCAGGCCGATGAATCCGGCCAGCCAGCGGCGCGCGACTTTCGAGCCTTTTGGCAAGTAGGCGCAGCACGATGTGATGAGGGAGCCGAGGATGATGCTGCCCCAGGTGTAGATCCGCAGGTTGCGCGCGAAGATGCCCTCGACGTCCGCGTCCAGGTCCTTGGGCGAATCCGACACCATCGTCAAAAACGCGATGACGAACATCAGCAGCGCCGCAAGAAGGCACAGGTAGTAGCCGATCTTCAGCGGCTTCGGCCACGCCTGCCCGACCTCGCCGGTAAAGCGCCGGTTCCTGTCGTTCGGGTCCGACACCATCGTCGGGAACATCCCTGCCACGGTTTAGTGCTCCTTCTTCTCCGCCGGCTCCGCAGTGGTGCTGTCTTTGTCCTTGGGCGGTTTGGTCCACGCCACGGAGTCCTTATCCACTGAATAGATCACGCCCATCACGCCCGCAACACCAAGGACGATCTGGATAACCCCGTCCACGCCGAACAGTGCCGTCGGCACCGCGGTGGAGGCCGGGACCATCATGAACAGCGTGAGCATGCGCAGCGCGAAAAACACGGAGAAGATCTGTAGCAGCCGACGGGCGTTTTCCGCCCACTTCGCCTGTTTTTGCACCGCCCGCAGCGCGAAGACGAACAGCAGGATTATGCCGAGTTGCAACAGCGCCATGATGAAGATGGAGCCGTACACGCTGGCATTCATCAGCGCCTCGGAGACCTCGCCGTCGCCTTTTGTGGCGCGTTCCTTGGCCACCTCGCGCAGCGCGGACGGGTCGATCACGCTCGCCGCAACAGCAAGAATCTGGTGCAGCAGTTCCCCGCCGATCATCACGGTCCAGGCCGCGAGCATGTAGCGCACGGCTTCTGGCATGGAGCCTTTTTGCTTCTCGACGGCCTCCGGTTCCACCCTGCTCGGCGACCCCGGATTCATTGGCGGCAAGCTAACCATTGAGCCTCTTTGCTGCCTCGATGGCGTAGTAGGTGAAAATCTGGTCTGCGCCGGCGCGCTTGATGGATACCAACGCTTCCATCATCGTGTCCTCATAGTCGATCCAGCCGTTCTGGCCAGCGGCGTTGAGCATGGCGTACTCGCCCGAGACTTGGTAGGCGGCCACCGGAACCGGGGACATCTCCGCGATCTTGGCCAGCACGTCCAGGTACGGAAGCGCGGGCTTGACCATGACAAAGTCCGCGCCTTCGGCGATGTCCAGCTCCGTTTCCAAAAGCGACTCGCGCACGTTCGCCGGGTCCTGCTGGTAGGTGCGTCGATCGCCCTTCAGCGAGGAGCCGACCGCGTCGCGGAACGGGCCGAAGAACTTGGAGGCGTACTTCGCGGAGTAGGCCATGATGGCGACATCGGCAAAACCTGCGCGATCAAGCGCCCCGCGAATCTTTTCAATCTGGCCGTCCATCATGCCGGACGGGCTGACAATGTGCGCGCCCGCGCGCGCCTGGGCCACCGCCATCTCGCAGTAGATCTGCACGGTGGGGTCGTTGTCCACCACCTCCCTGCCGTGTGCGTCGGTGGTGAGCACGCCGCAGTGGCCGTGGTCGGTGAACTCGTCCAGGCAGGTGTCCGCCATGATGATCAGTTCGTCGCCGAACTCCTTACGCAGCAGCGCAATCGCGCGGTTGAGCACGCCGTCGTTAGCAACCGCAACGGAACCGGTGGTGTCCTTGTCCTCATCGCGCGGCACGCCGAACAGATCCACGCACTTCACGCCGGCGTCGAGTGCCTCGCGGCAGATCTCAACCAGCGATTCCGGGGTGTGCTGGTACACGCCCGGCATGGACGGAATCTCCCGCGGGGCGTCGATGCCGTCAGCGATGAACAGCGGGAGGATGAAGTCTGCCGGGTGCAGTCGCGTCTCCGTGACAAACTCACGGATAGCGGGGGTTTGCCGCAAGCGGCGGGGGCGTCGAGTCAAGTCGTAATCAGCCATGCGCCACATCTTAGAACGCGCACCCGACACGACCCAGCTGGCGCGTTGTTAGCCAGCCGCAGCCGCGGTATCCCCGCCGGTGCTCTTGTCAGCCTTCGCTGCCTTCCGACGCTTCTTGCGCGGCGGCGGCAGCTGCCCCGACGCGCGCAGGCCAGCCACGTGCTCCGCCAGGGCGTCGACGAGGTTGGGGATGTCGGCGACCTCCGGGACGACGTCGACACGCAAGCCCTGCTCGCGCGCCTCTGCCTCGGTGACCGGGCCAATGCAGGCGATGATCGTGCGCGAATGCGGCTTGCCCGCAATACCCACGAGGTTCTTCACCGTCGACGGGGATGTGAAGCACACGGCGTCGAAGCCGCCGGTCTTGATCATGTCGCGCGTCTCCGGCGGCGGCGGGGCGGCGCGCACGGTGCGGTAGGCGACTACGTCGTCGACCTCCCAGCCTTTTTCCCGCAGGCCGTCCACCAGCACGTCGGAGCCGAGGTCCGCGCGCGGCAGCAGCACGCGCGAGACCGGGTCGATGTCCTCGACGTACTCCGGGAACGCCTCCGCCAGGCCAGCCGCGTTCTGCTTCGTGCGGTGCGGCAGAAGCTCCGGCTGCATGCCGCGGGCGATCAGCGCGTCGGCGGTCTTCTGCCCCACCGCGCCCAGGTGCACGCCGGCGAACGAGCGGGCGTCCAGGCCCAGCTCCTCAAACTTCGACCACACCGCGTCGACGGCGTTGACCGACGTAAACAGGATCCACTGGTAGCGGCCCTCCACGATGCCCTTGATCGCGCGGTCCATCTGCGCGGGGTTACGCGGCGGCTCCAGCGAGATCGTGGGCACGGACTGCGGGATCGCGCCGTGCTGCGACAGACGGGCGTTCATCGGCCCCGCCTGGGACTTCGCACGCGGCACGAGCACGCGCCAGCCGTATAGCGGTCGGTTTTCCCACCACGAGTACTTCGAGCGGTCGTCCGCCGCGGTGCCGAGGGTGACAACCAGCGGCCCCTCCAGCTCGGCGTCGAGCTTGCCCACGGTGCCCAGCGTCGCGTCGAACGTGCGCTGCAGGCGGGTGGTGCCACGCGTGGTCACCGTCACGGGCGTAGACGCCTGGAAGCCCCGCTGCGTGAGCTGCTCCACCATATCCGCCAGGTGCTCCTGGTTCGCCTGCAGCACCAGCGGCTGCGGGGCGGCGGCGAGCTGGTCCCAGTCCACGTCGCCGTTGTTTAGGTCGGCTTCCGTGTAGGTCGAGCCCAGCGCGATACCGGCGAACGACGGCACCGTCGACGGCAGCGACATCCCCGGCACGACCTGGAACTCCATGCCCTCGGCCGCGACCGCGGAGATCTCCTCCATCACGTTGTCGCGCGTCAGCGGATTGCCGGACACCAGGCGGATCACGTCGCCGTCGCCAGCCTCGCCGCGCTCCACGATGTCCGCGGCTTCTGTCAGCGCGAGCTTCAGCTTCTCGACGATCACGCCGCCGTCCAGCCCAACCTCCTGCAGCTCTGCAGCAGTCGGGTCCTCGGGGCGGGGCGGTTTACGCCTCGCACCGGCAGCCTTCGCCTCGGCGCACATCTGCTCGTATCGCTGGTTCGCCGCGTCCATCTTGGCTTTCGGCACTGGCAGCGCCGACCCGACGACGCTTCGGACCCCCGCTGACACCTCAGGGTCCACGAGAGCGATAGAATTGGATTCCATTACCTCGCGGGCGCGAACCGTGAGCAACTCTGGGTTGCCCGGTCCAGCGCCAACGAAGATCACCTTCCCCGGCTGGGGGGTGTGAGTGGGCTCTGTCATGGAGAAATCTCTTCTAGGCACAAATAAACCGCCCCCGCGCGGCTGGGTTCGCGGTGTTGATCGGCCTGAAAGCGGCCCACCGACCCGATTGCGCGGAGGGTATCGAACGTATGGTATCTCCACCATAAAATGCTTCAGCCCAAGAACAAAACCAGCGCTACATTCCAGCGCTTCTTGGCGCTTCCCCGCCGGCCCGGCCACCGATGCACACCCACTCCACCGGATCTGCTAGTTCCCCCGGAAACCCATTAAGCACGAACTAGCAGATCCGCAGGTAGAGACAAACGAAACGATGAAAGCGCGGCCCAGCGCTACTCGATCAGGTCGGCGGCGCCGCGCTCCAGCAGCGCCTCGGCGACTTTGCGGCCCAGCTCGGCCGGGTCGGTGCCCTGCGCTTCCTCCACCAGCTGGCGGGAGCCGTCCAGGGCGAACACGCCCGCGCGCAGGGTCACGCCCGCGCCGTCGAACACGGCCGACGCTGCGACCGGCGCGGTGCAGCCCGCTTCCAAACGGGCCAGTACTGCGCGCTCGGCGGTGGATTCGGCGGTGGCGGCGGCGTCGATAAGCTTGTCGATCGCCTCGCGCGCCACAGCATCGTCGGAGCGGCACTCCACGGCCAGCGCCCCCTGGGCGGGAGCCGGCATGAACACCTCGGGTGCGAAGACCTCGGTGGCGCGGTCGCCGTAGCCGCCGCGCACGAGGCCTGCGTAGGCCAGGATGATCGCGTCCAGCTCGCCGTCTTCCACATACGACATACGGCGCTCGATGTTGCCGCGCAGCGGGCGGATGTCCAGGTCAGGGCGCGTCGCCTTGAGCTGGGAGACGCGGCGCGGCGCGGAGGTGCCCACGCGCGCGCCTTCGGGCAGCTCAGCCAGGGTCAGTCCGTCGCGGGCGATGAGCGCTTCGCGGCTGTCCTCGCGGGTGGGGATAATCATGTGGGCGCGCGGCTCGTCGGCGGTGGGCAGGTCCTTGAACGAGTGGACGGCGATGTCCACCTCGCCGTGAAAGAGTGCGTCGCGCAGCGCGGAGGTGAACACGCCGACGCCGATGCGTTCCACAGGCGCTTGGGACAAGTCGCCCGGGGTGGTCACGATCTGCAGTTCGGCCGCGTGGCCGTGCTCGCCCAGCGCGTCGCGGACGTGCCCGGTCTGGGTGGTGGCCAGGTGGGATCCGCGTGTGCCAATTTTGAACATCTACTTCTCCTTGCCGTGCAGTTCCTCGGGCAGCGGCAGCTTCTGCGCGTCCACCGCCACGGAGGGGCTTTCCAGCCCGAACAATTCAGTGACCGCCTCTTCCACGCTCACCGTCTCCGCCGTCGCCGCCAGCTCTTTGATCTTCACTGTCGGCGCGTGCAAAAGCTTATCGACGACACGCTTGACCATGCGGCTGACCTGATCAAAGTCGTCCTCGGACATCTCCGGCAGACGGGTTCTCAGCCGCTGCAGCTCTTGGCCGGAAATCTCCGCGGCGTTGCGGCGCAGGCGCGTCACCGCCGGGGCCACCTCGCGCACGCGCTGTTCCGAGCCGAACGTGTCCACCTCGTCGGCCACGATGGCTTCGGCGCGGCGCAGCGCGCGGGAGTCCGCGGTGTCGCTACCGCGCATCTTCTCGTGGAGTGACTCGATGTTGACCAGGTGCACGCCTTCGATGTCTGCGACGGCGTCGTCGATGTCGCGCGGCAGCGACAGGTCCGCGAGCACCAGCGGGCCCGGGATGTCGGCCGGGGAGATGGTGAACTCGTCGGAGGCGGTGGCGGAGACCACCAGGTCCACGTGGTCCAGCACCGAAGCGCGGTCGGCGAAGTCCACGACTTCGGCGGGCACGCCGGCCTCGCGGGAGTGCTCGGCGAGGCGCTCCGCGCGGTCGCGGGTGCGGTTCGCCAGCACCAGCTTGTCAACGCCGTTTTTGCCCAGGTGCGTGGCGGCGAGCGAACTCATCGCGCCGGCGCCTAGGACGAGTGCGGTTTTGCCCCGGAGGTCGTCGATACGCATGAGCTCCATCGCCTCCTCGAGCGCGACGGTGACCATGGACGCGCCCGAGTCGTCGATGCCCGTTTCGGCGTGGACGCGCTTGCCGGTGTGCAGCGCCGCCTGGGCCAGCGAGTGCAGATTCGGGCCCACGGTGCCCCGCTCCACGGCGTCGACGTAGGCGGAACGCACCTGGCCGATGATCTGTTGTTCGCCCACCACCATCGAATCCAGGCCGGATGCCACGGTGAAAATGTGCTCCGCCGCCGCGTCCGAGTAGCGCACGTACAGGTAGCGGCGCAGCTCGGCGGTGTCTACCCCGGAGACGTCTGCAAGCACGCGCAGCACGTCCTCCACTCCGGCGTGAAATGCGTTGGTGACGGTGTAGACCTCCAAGCGGTTGCACGTGGAGATGATCATCGCCTCAGACAGAGACGGCTGTTTCACCAGCGCGCCCACCGCCCCATTCTGAACCGCCGTGTCCATGCTGAGCCGCTCCAGCAGGGCCACAGGCGCGGACCTGTGCGACATCCCCACAAGCAGAACACTCACGCGAAACCCTCCAGTCCGGTTGAAAATCACACTAAAGGATAGACCTTTAGTTGGACAGCGCCGCTTCGAGGTCGTCGTTGTCAACTTCCCAGCAGGCGAACTCATCGCCGTCGATGACCACAACCGGCACCCGGTCACCGTATTCCGCGGCCAGCTCCGGGTCCTTGTCCACGTCCACCAGCGCGAGCTGAACGCCGTGCTTTGCCACCACAGGGGCGATCTGGCCGGCCACCCGCTCGCACGAACCGCACGTGGACCGCACCATCAGCTCCACCTTTTTCATCCCCGCTCCTCCTGTGAGTGCTGTTGCCAGGGCGTTGTACGATTGCACACGCTAACACCCCCACCCGAAAGGGCCCGAAGTTTCATGTCTGATCAGCGCGAATTCCTCGCGCAGTGGTCCCAGTCCCAGGGCAACCTGCGCCGTTTCCTCGAAGAGCGCGTCATGCCGCCGCTCGACGACGACGCGCAGCGCACCGCCGGTCGCGCCGCCGCAGCCGCTGCGGTGGAAGAGACCTTCGGCATCAACATCGACGACTTCGCGCTCGGCGTGGACTCCGTCGGCGGCGCCTTCGAAACCGCCGGCCGTCAAAAGATCACCCCGCCCGACCCGGAAGTACCCCAGGACACTGAAGCGGCCGCGTTTTTCGACGTGGACAACACGCTCATTCAGGGCTCCTCGCTGATTCTGCTCGCCCAGGGGCTGTTTAAGAAGCGCTTCATCACCCTGTCCGAGCTGGCTCCTGCCCTGCGCAAGCAGATCCGCTACCGCGTCTCCGGCTCCGAGAACGCCGACGACATCGCCGAGGGCCGCGAGCAAGCCCTGGCTATTGTGAAGGGCAAAAGCGTCGAGGAGCTCAAGCAGGCATGCCGGGAGATTGTGGACAACCGGATGCTGCAAAAGTCATACGCCGACACCATCGAGCTGGCCTCCATGCACCTCGCCGCCGGCCAGCAGGTGTGGTTAGTCTCCGCCACCCCGGTGCAGATCGGCCAGGCACTGGCCGAAACGCTCGGCTTCACCGGGGCGCTGGGCACCGTGGCGGAGGAGGAAGACGGCAAGTTCACCGGCCGCCTGGTCGGCGACATCCTGCACGGCCCCGGCAAGAAACACGCCGTGGCGGCCCTGGCTGCGCTGCAGCAGCTGGACCTGTCCAAGTGCACCGCCTACTCCGACAGCGTCAACGACCTGCCCATGCTGAACATGGTCGGCTCCCCCGTGGCGGTCAACCCGGACCGGGCGCTGCGCAAGCACGCCAAGGCCCAGGGCTGGGCGGTGCGCGACTACCGCTCCGTGCGCCGGGTAATGCGCGCCGGCGTGGTCCCGGCCGTGCTGGCTGCCGCGGGCCTGTGGTGGTGGCGCCGGCGCCGGTAGCGCGACGCTAGATGCTTACCCCAGGATGCTTATTTCTGGGGACTGTTGCGGGGAGGGGCCGGTGGTTCGTCGAGAAGTAAGCATCTGGGGGTAAGCATCCTCCCGCGGAAATGAAAAACCCGCCCTCGATGGGGCGGGTAAAGCTCACGGCTTACTTGCCGAGCTTACGACGCTGCACGCGAGTGCGGCGGAGCATCTTGCGGTGCTTCTTCTTGGACATGCGCTTGCGGCGCTTCTTAATCACTGAACCCATTGGGCTACCTCTTTCCTGTTCAAAGTGCGTACGTACGCGGCCGGCGCAACCGCTTCCGCGGCTCGCGGGAGGTGCACACTCCCACAGGGGGTGGCCGACCTGATCGTTCAAAGCATACCGGCAGGCCTTTTCAGTGCCAAAACACCCGCCGCACCGTGAAAACCGGTGCGGCGGGTGTCTTCTCGAGGCCCAGTAAACGAGACCTTGGACTATCCCACGTCGTAGACGGAGGACTCCAGGTACTCGCTGACTGCCGTCTCGTTCACGCGGAAGGAGCGGCCCACACGGACGGCGGGCAGCTCGCCGGAGTGGACGAGGCGGTAAACGGTCATCTTGGATACGCGCATGATCTCCGCGACCTCGGCGACCGTCAGGAACTTTCCTTTATCTTCGTTAACCACTTAATTCATACCTCTCGGCACGCAAACGCGCTGCAGGCTTCCCCTCCCGCAGGACGAACACGCACGTGCTTGAACCACCCTAACGTGAAACCAGCGTCGAGTGCGACTTAAGTGGAAGAAAATTTTCAAAGTGCAGGCAGTGAACCCACAGAAACGGGTGTGAATGGTGGGACTTGGGCTACTTGCCAAGCTCGGCGGAACGCTCCGCGCAGATCTCAGTGGCGCGGTAGAACGCGCCACGCAGGCCGGACTCCTCCAGCTCGCGGATCGCGCGCACGGTGGTACCGGCCGGTGACGAGACGTTCGCCCGCAGCTGCACGGGGCTGTCCTCGCCCTCGAGCATCGCGCCAGCGCCGGCGGCGGTGGCACAGGCCAGCTGCTCGGCCAGGTCGCGCGGCAGGCCAAGGGACACACCTGCATCCACCAGTGCCTCGGCCACGAGGAAGAAGTACGCCGGGCCCGATCCGGAGATGGCGGTCACGGCGTCTATCTGAGATTCGGCGACCTGGACAACCTGGCCTGCGGCGGACAACAGCTCCACCACAGCATTTCGCTGCTCCTCGCCGACAAACCGCCCGCAAGCGGCAGCGAGGACGCCTTCGCCCACCAGCATCGGCGTGTTCGGCATCACACGCACAATCGGGGTGCCGGCGGCGGACACGGCGTCTTCCATCGCGGCGATAGTCACGCCCGCTGCCATGGAGACCAGCACAGTAGACGAGCCCGAGTCTGTCAGCTCCTCGCCCACCTCCGCGATGACGTCCAAGATCTGCGCGGGCTTGACGCATAGCAGCGCCACGTCCGCGTCGCGGACGGCCTCGCGGTTGTTGGAGGTGGTGCGCACGCCGTAGCGCTCGGCCAGCTCGGTACTGCGCGACGAGGACCTGTTTGTCGCTGTGATGGAGCCCGGCTCCACCCCATTAGCAACGAGACCCGAGATGAAGGCCTCGCCGATATTGCCTGCCCCAATTACGGCGATGCGTTCCATGTCACTCCTGGAAAAGGTCGTTTGGAGGTTTTTACAGCAGTGCCGGGCCGAAGGCCACAACCGCGGCGGCCAGGCCAGCGATGATCATGGTGACCTTGTCGCGGCCGCTAGCCATGGCGCCGACGGCGGCGACCACCGCGGCAACCACACCGACGCCGACGAGCACCGCCACAATCGCCATCGTGTTGGCCCACAGCCACTTGAATGCCAGGAAGCCCAACACACCCAGTAACACGCCGAAGAACACCAGCAGGACCAGCAGGATCGGGTTGACCGCTGCCTCTTCGACCTCGTAGTCGGAGTCGTACTCAGGAGCGTCGAGGGGTTCTACGTCTGCTCGCTGCTGCGGCTCCGGCGTATCTACCGTGCGGATCTCGCCGGTGTCGTCCGGCTGCGAGAACTTTTGCTTGTCGACGGGCTCCGCCGTGCCCTCGGCCTTTCCTTCAGCCGTGCCCTCGACCTTGCGCAGCACGGTCGTGTCGTCGGTGGCCGGCTGGATCTTCGTGACCGAGGATCCCGCGGGCGCCGGCTTCGGTACCTGTGCTGCCGGTTTCGCTGCCGGTTTCTCGGCTGGCTTCGCTGCAGGGCGCAGTTTCACGGACTCGGCCTGGGCGGGCTTGTCCGCCGGCTTTGGTGCGGGCTTCGGCTCGGCCGGTGCGGGGGCCGGCTTCGGCTCCGGCTTCGGCGCCTGGGTGGGGGTCCTTTTGGGGGTATCCGAAGGTGCGTCGATAGGCACGCTGGAGTGCTTCACCTCAGCCGGCTTCGCGTCGACCTTCTTGAACGAGTCGGTCAGTTCGGCGACGGAGACGCCGCCGTCCTCGAGGCTGCGGCGGCGACGCGGGCGGCGCGAGCCGGACGGGTTTTCCTTTTCGGCGCGCGCGAGGAGCTCGGCAACAGTGAGCTGTTTGTCGGCCATTAGTTGTCGTCTCCTTTATTAGCTTCCTGTTCAGCGTCCAAAGACCCCTTGTCGATGCGCTTAAGAATCACGCCCTCGCGCAACGCCCACGGGCAGATCTCTAACTTATCAACATTCAACGCACGCATCGCAGCTTCCGCCACCAGCGCACCAGCGACGATCTGGTGGGAGCGGTCCGAATTGATGCCCTCAAGCTCCGCGCGGTCCGCGGCCGTCATGCGGGAAATGAACGCGATGAGTTGGCGCAGACCCGGCGCGGTGAGCGTGCGCTGCACGAACGGGCCGGCGGACGACGGCGCGGCGCCGGTGAGGCGGGCCAGCGAGCGGAACGTCTTAGACGTGCCCACGGCCAAACCAGCCTCTCCCATCGCCTTGAACTGCTCGGCAGGCCCGGCGAGCTCGGCGTCGATGTAGTCGCGCAGCATGTTGATCTTTTTGCGCTCCGGCGGGTCGGTGTCGAACCACTCGTGGGTCAAACGCCCCGCGCCCAGGTTCAGAGACACGGCCAGATCCGGCATCTCTTCGGTGCCCGTGGAGATCTCCAGCGAGCCGCCGCCGATGTCGAAGTTAGTGATGCGGCCGGCGGACCAGCCGTGCCAGCGACGCGCCGCCAGAAACGTCAGGCGCGCCTCCTCTTCTCCAGAGAGGATGTTCAGCTTCACGCCGGTCTTCTTCTCCACGCGCTTGAGCACGTCCTGGGAGTTGGTGGCCGAACGCACCGCCGAGGTGGCGAATGCCACGAGCTCCTCGCACTTGAGGTTGTCCGCGAGGTCGGATGCCTCCTGGACAGCGTCGACAAGCTTGGCTATGCCCTTGTCCTCAATATTGCCCTTTTTATCCAGCAGCTCAACGAGACGCAGCGGCTGCTTCCAATCGCTCATCGGCGTCGGGCGGCTACCGCTGTACGCGTCGACCGCCACGAGATGGATCGTGTTGCTGCCGACATCTAATACACCTAATCTCACCACCCCAGGGTAACGGGTCTACCGTGTCCAGGTGTGAATCAACCAGCCCCGAAACCCGTTTTTCTCGGCTTCCCCGCGGACTCGCCGGCCGGCCGCTCCATCCTGGCGGGCCGCGAAACCCGCCCCGATTTCCCCCGCGAGTGGTTCGAATTCGTCCACCCGGATGATCCGAACCACATCTTCTCCATCGACCTGACCTGGGCGGAAGCGACCTGGTCCTGCCGCTTCGGCACTCCCGAGTGCCACGGCATCGACGAATCCAACCCGGCTGTCGGCTGCTGCATCCACGGCGCCTACATCGCGGACGAGGAAGACCGCGACACCGTCTACAACGCCGTCAAGGAGATGCCGGCGAAGTACTGGCAGCTGCGCCCAGCTGAGACGGACGCCTACTTCGCCGCCAACGACCCGACCTGGCTCGAGCCGTGGCTGGAGTGGGATGAAGACGAAGACGCGCTCGATGCCGAGCCCGACCCCGACGACGAGGAGGCCGGCCCCCACATCAAGACCAAGATCGTCGACGGCGCCTGCATCTTCGCCAACCGCCCCGGCCACCCCACCGGCGCAGGCTGCGCGTTCCACCAGTTCGCCATGGCGGAAGGACGCAACATCGTGGGCACGAAGCCGGAGGTGTGCTGGCAAGTGCCGTTTTCCCGCGAGGACGCGTGGGAGGAGCGCTCAGACGGCCAAGAAATTCTGCGCACCACCATCGGCGAGTACCACCGCCGTCAGTGGGGCGGCGGCGGAGAGGACTTCGACTGGTGGTGCACCTCCGCGCCCAACTGCCACACCGGCGGCACGCCAATCTGGCAGTCCATGAAAGACGAGCTCATCGCACTGATCGGGGAAAAGCCGTACGGTGTCGTCGCGAAGCATTGCGAAAAGCGCACCCAGCTTAGCGACGACCTCCGGGCCACCCACCCCGCAACCCAAGCCGCGCACTCATAACCGCGCGCTTACGCGCTTACGCCTCGAACTTGTAGCCGAGGCCGCGGACGGTGACGAGTTGGGTGGGGCGCGACGGCTCCGCCTCAATCTTGGTGCGCAGGCGCTTGACGTGCACGTCCAGAGTTTTGGTGTCGCCGACGTAATCCGCGCCCCAGATACGGTCGATCAGCTGGCCGCGGGTGAGCACACGACCCGCGTTGCGCAGCAGGTACTCCAGAAGATCGAACTCTTTGAGCGGCATGGGCACCGGCTGGCCGTCCACAAGCACCGTGTGGCGCTCCACGTCCATGGTCACGCGGCCGCCCTGCAGCAGCTGGTCGTCGACCTCCTCCACCACCTCAGTCTCCGGCCCGCGGCGCAGCACCGCACGAATGCGGGCGACAAGCTCGCGCGTGGAGTACGGCTTAGTCACGTAATCGTCCGCGCCCAGTTCCAAGCCGACAACCTTGTCGATCTCGCTGTCGCGGGCGGTGACCATGATGATCGGCACAGACGACTCCGCACGCAGCTTCTTGCACACGTCAGTGCCGCTCATGCCCGGCAGCATCAGATCCAGCAACACCAAATCGATGTCCTGGGAGGCGAACAGGTCTAGCCCCTCCTGCCCGTCGGCGGCCACGACGGCCTCGAAGCCTTCCTTGCGCAGCAGGTAGGCCAAAGGATCCGACAGCGATTCCTCGTCTTCAACGATAAGAATGGTTGTCACTTCACTCTTCCTTTTCTGTTCCTGTTCCTGTTCCGCCAGCGGCCTCAGGGTCGTACAGGGGCAGCTCGATAGTGAACGTTGAGCCTGTCCCAGGTCTCGACCACAATCTAATGGTACCGCCATGGTTGGCCACCACATGCTTCACGATGGCTAACCCGAGCCCCGTGCCGCCCGTGGAGCGCGAGCGCGCCTTGTCCACCCTGTAGAACCGCTCAAACACGCGCTTCTGATCCTCCGGCGCAATACCGATGCCCCGGTCCGTGACTCTGATCAACACCACGTTGTCGCGCACCAGCCTCTGCGTCACACTCACCGGTTGCCCGCTCGGCGAATAGTTAATCGCGTTGGTGATCAGGTTAGACACCGCCACGGTGAGCATGGCCCGCTCCCCCATCACCCGCAGACCAAGACGCTGGCCGCGGGTGAGCTCAATGCCGTGGTTCTCGGCGGCGACCAGGTTGCGCGCCACCGCGTCGTCCACGATGTCGTCCACACGCACCGGTGCCATGTCCGGCAATGCCTCCGCGCCCTGGAGCTTGGACAGGGAAATCAGATCCGTGATCATCTCCCCCATGCGGTGAGCTTCCTTCTGCAGCTTGTTGCCGAAGTATTCCACCATCTCCGGGTCCGTGGGGTCCTGCAGCAGCGCTTCCGCGAGAAGCGCCATACCTCCCACCGGGGTCTTCAGCTCGTGGGAGACGTTGGCCACGAAGTCGCGGCGCGCGTTTTCCATGCGCACGTTTTCAGACTCGTCCGAGCCGTACACAATGGCGTACAAGTTGTCCGTCAACGTCAGCGGCGCGACCAGCGCGCGCACGTTCCGGATGCGGCTGCCGGTGGTGCGCTGCGGCAGATCCAGGTCGAGGACATGCTCTTCCTGCTGCTCAAGTACCTCCTTCGCCGCCTCCAGCACGCGGGGGTTGACGCTGCCGTCATGCACGATGGACATGTCGTGGGCCCGCGCGTTGGACAGCATCACGTTGCCGCTGCGGTTGATCACCGCGATACCGGTGGGCGAGCCCTGGGTGACCAGGTGCAGCACCTGGCTGACCGCGGCGACAGTATCGTCCTGCACGCCATCGTCAGCCCGGTTCCGGGCGCGCCAGCGAAGCACCCACTGGCTGAGCAGCACAGCGGGCACGGTCAGCGCGGCACCGATGAGAAAAGCGAGAATCGGCGTCACGGGGACAGTGTGCTACTTCTGCCCCTGGTTCGCCACAGCAGCGGCGCCGGCCTCGGCGGCCTCCGGGTCCAGGTAGGTGCCGCCGGGGTTGAGCACCTTGCCGTTTTCGTCAATCTCGTAAACCAGCGGCATGCCGGTCGGGATGTTCAACCCCGCGATGTCCTCGTCCGAGATGTTGTCCAGGTACTTCACCAGCGCGCGCAACGAGTTGCCGTGCGCTGCGACCATGACGTTCTTACCGGCCATGGCGTGCGGCGCAATGACGTCGATGTAGTACGGCAGGAAGCGCTCCACCACGTCCTTCAGGCACTCGGTGCGCGGCACCTCCGGCAGGAATGCGTAGCGCGGATCATTGGTCTGCGCGTACTCGTTGTCCGTGTCGATTTCCGGCGGCGGGGTGTCGTAGGAGCGGCGCCACTCCATGAACTGCTCCTCGCCGAACTCGTCGCGGATCTCCGCCTTGTTCAGGCCCTGCAGTTTGCCGTAGTGACGCTCGTTGAGACGCCAGTTGCGCTCCACCGGGATCCAGTGGCGGTCCGCCGCGTTCAGCGTGATGTTCGCGGTGCGGATCGCGCGGCGCAGCAGCGAGGTGAACAGGATGTCCGGGAGGACACCTTTTTCAACCATGAGCGTGCCGGCGTTCACAGCCTCGGCCTCGCCCTGCTCGGTGAGGTCCACGTCCACCCAGCCGGTGAACTGGTTCGATTTGTTCCACTCGCTCTGCCCGTGGCGAACGAGAATCAGCTTTCCGTTACCCATACCTCCAAGCATGCCACGGATGGGGACAACTGTCGGCGGTTTGCCGGGCGGTTGCGGAATCTCCGCTGCCTCGCCGCCGCCCGGTCGCTAGATCCAGCTAGTTGGACCTCGTTTTTCGTCCCCAGCCCCCCCAGGAGCCGATTAGCTGGATCCGCAACCGGAAGGGTGTGCCGGGCAGAGGACGGGCAGGGGTTTAGAGTTTGAAGACATGTTGAAATCACGCCTCGCAGCCACCCTCACAGCAGCCCTCGCAGCTGCCTGCGTCACCCTCGGCGCCCCAAGCGCCGCCGCAGCAGCCCCCGCACTCGCCGCCCCCGGCGCACCGATCGCCATGCTTAACGACGGCTCCGACTCCTTCGCCCACAGCGCGCGATGCAGCCAGGGCCCGGTTGGCACCGTCCGCACCCCGGACGGGCAAACGAAGCAGGTCATGGTCACCGCGGCACACTGTTTCGAGGTCAAGGGCAAAACTGTCCGCCCTGTCGTGTTCGCGCCGGTGCGCGAACACGGGAAGGTGGGGTACCCGCGGGTGGGTGACGTGGATCAGCAGCGCACCCCGTTTGAACTCGGCAACGGGGAGTTGATGGACTTCTACCGCATCATCGACGAGCCCGACTGGGCGACGGTGCGCCTCGCGCCCGGTGTGGAAGCGTCGGGCGTGTCGTCGTCAGTGGATCAGAAGGGTCGCGGCCCGTCCGCGCCGGTGGCGATCACAGGGGTGAAGGACTACCGCAACCTGCGCGGAGACGAGCTGATCAGCTTCGACAATGCCGGCCAACCCATTTGCAAGGACGGCATGCGCACCGGCCGCTCCTGCGGCGTGCAGATGTTTCGCACCCAGAACTTTGTGTGGCACTTCGGCGTGGGCTACGAATCGGGCGATTCGGGCGGCATCAACTACGACCCGCGCACCGGCGAGGCTGTGGGGCTGAGCATCATCGGCTTCGGGCCGCTGGGGAATTCGCAGCAGGTTGATAGGGCTCTGGAGGACGCCTACGGCATCCCCGACGGCCAGGTCAACGAGGCGTTCACCCCGGCAGCCGACGCGCAGCGCGCCGACTTCGCGCCGTTGTACGAGGAAGTTGCGCAGTCCTCCCCTCAGGCACCCCAGCTTGTCGACGGCCCCCAGCCACGCGAGTTGCTCGACCGCGCCGTCATGGGCGCGCAGGCGGACGCGGCGCGTTTCAGCGCGGAGGCCGCGCAGCTCCCCCAGGCCGCCGATCCGGTCGCAGCGGCACAGGACCTCGCCGGTCGCGCGGGCGCGGCTGCGCAGCAGCACGCGGGCGATGTGCGTGGCGCCGTCGACGCATTCCTGCGCTAAAACACACTGCTGACCGGCATCCGCGACTACCGCACGCTTCGCCCCGCGTGCGGAATTCACCACCACCGGCGCGGAAAGCGAGCGCATCGACCAGGCCACGTGAGAGCTCAAAGGTCCAGCGGCTCGTCGATAAGCATGGCAACGACATCGCCCTTTGGGGCGGGTTCGCGTTAAGCTAATTCTCATGCGATTGAGTCTTCGAACACCAGCAACAGCACTTGCAGCAGCCAGCATGCTCGCACTTCAGGTCCTCCCCGCGCCGGCGGAAGCCGCGCCCGCCCTCGTGGCACCCGGCGCGCCGATGCGTGTGTTCCCGCAGGACCCGCCGAAGACGATCGACCTGCCTACCGGCCAGAAGCTGACCATGCCGCGCGACGGCTGGGTGGGCACCTGTTCCCAGGGCCCCAACGGCACCCTGCACCTGCCTGGCAAAGAGCCGCAGCGCGTGATGCTCACGGCCTCCCACTGCGTGAACACCATGCCCGGCTTCCCAGAGGTGAAAAATGAGTTCTACGCCCCCGTGGGTACCGAGTACAAGCGCTTCGGCGAGCGCGTGGCGTCCAACCACGTCACCGCGGAGGCAATGAACCTGGGCGACCCGATGCAGTCCATCCGCACTGCCGACTGGGGCGTGGTGCGCATCGACGACGGCGTGACCGAAACCGGCCTGTCCCACTCCCGCGACTTCAACGGCGGTGTGCAGGGCGAACCTGTGAAGATCACCCGTGTGCGCGACTTCCGCACGCTCGCCCCGGGCGAGGTGTCGGTCGACAACTTCGGCCAGCCCATATGCAAGGACGGCGCCACCACGGGCCGCACCTGCGCCAAGCAGATCGGCCGCACCAGAAACGGCATCTACAGCTGGGGGCTGAACTACGTGCAGGGCGACTCCGGCGGCGTGAACTACGACCCGCGCGACGGCGCCGCCGTCGGTGTGTCCTCCATGACGCTCGGGCCACTCGGCAAGGCGCAGCCGGTGGACCGCATTATCGAGGACGCCTACGGCATCCCCGACGGCAAGGTCAACGAAGCGTTCACCCCCACCGACTCCACCGCGCCGCGCGAGAACTTCACCACCTCTGGCGAAGAGGAAGAACGCGTCTCCGCCGAGATCGAGCGCCTCAACTCCAACCTCAAGCCGCCAGCGCCTCGCGAGGAGCTGCGCAAAGCCGTCGACAACGCCAAGCAAGAGGCCGCCGGTCTGGCGCAGAAGGCTTCGCAGGGCCAGTTCGACCCGGCAGAGGTCAACCGCGCCATCAACCACCACTCCGACCGCATCGGCTACTGGGGCGGCGCCTCCCTCGGCGAGGAGATCGCCAAGCGCCTCTAGCTACATTCCGCCGGCGTCCCGGGTGGCTTCGCCCGGGACGTAGCCGTTTAGGGTGTCGGCGTAGACACCGAGCAGTTTCTCCGCCGAGGCGGACCAGCTAAACGCTTTTGCGTGGGCGACGGCTTGTTCGCCCATGTGGATGCGCGTGGGATCGTCGATAAACAATTGCTCTAAGGCCCGCGCCCAGTCCTCGTGGCCGTGGCCGTTGACGAGCAAGCCAGTCTCACCGTCCGCGACCGCGAGTGGCAGGCCGCCGACGCGCGCCGCGACAACCGGGGTGCCCGTCGCCTGCGCCTCCACCGCCACGAGCCCGAAACTCTCGTTGTAGCTGGGCACCGCAACAATATCCGCGGCCTGGTAGATGCTCACCAGCTCCTCCGGCGGCCGCGGCCCGAGGAAACGGGTGCAGCCGCCAATGCCTTCCGACGCCGCGAGCTCGCGGTAGCGCTCCACCGACGAACCCGCGCCGCTCGCGCCGCCGCAGATGATCACACGCAACGGGCCATCCACGCGGCCGCGGCGCACCACCTCCCCCATCGCCCGAATCAGCACCTGCGGGCCCTTGAAATCCTGCAGCCGGCCCACAAACGCCACCACCTTCGCGTGCAGCGGAATACCCAGGTGGCGCCGCGCAAGCTCCGTGTTGCGGTTCGTGCCCGGCGTGTACAGCTCCGTGTCCGCGCCGGGGCTGACCACGGAAATCTTCCCCGGATCCACGTCGTAGAAGCGCGCCAACTCATTGGTTTCGTCCTCGGTGTTGACTACCAGAACCCCGGCGTTGTCCACCAACTGCTGCTCGCAGATGCGGCGCGCCTCCGACTCTGAAGCGTCTGTGGCGTAGGCGTTTTTCACCGCCGCCCAGGTATGCCCGGTGTGCACCAGCGGGATGCCGGCCAGGTCCGCCAAGAGCCACCCCACCTGGCCGGACAGCCAGTAGTGGGAATGGATGAGGTCGTAGTCCAGGTTGTTCGCGCGGACGAACTGCACCACCCCGCCGGAAAACGCAGCGAGCTGGGTGGGCAGGTCGTCCTTCTCCAGCCCCTCGTAGGGCCCGGCCACCACGTTGACCACCCGGTAGCCGGGCTCCACCTCCACCACCTCGCCCTGGCTGGGGCGGGTCGCGCGGGTGAACACGTCCACCGTGGTGCCCTGACGGGCCAGCTGAGTGGCGGTGTTGTGGACGTAGACGTTCATGCCGCCCGCGTCTCCCGTCCCCGGCTGCTCGAGCGGGGAGGTGTGCATTGAAATCATGGCGACGCGCATGCGGGCAAGACTAGCGCGGCTGTGTGGTTCCTGACAGATTCCGCCGGGGCAAAATAGTTCACTCACCGGGAGCCGATCGGTGAATTAGTTCCCACCTGGACGGTTGAATAATTCACTATCCCCAGGTCGCCAGAATGTCACAGCAAACTAATTCACGGGCGAATGAACGATCTTGCATAGCCGCCACCTCAGTGGGCGGCGTGGCGGTGCCAGGAGCCAAAGTCTGCGGCAACCGTCGCCGCGAGGTGCTGGTAGGCCTTCAGCGTCGCAGGCGCGATGCGCTCCAGGTCCACGACAGCCCCTTCGGCGAGGTGGCGGTCGTACGGGATGGTGTGCACCGCGCGGGTGCGGGAGGCGAAGTGGTCGGCGACCTTGGCGATATCGATGGTCGGTTTGCCCGGCGCGCCAGCAGAGATGACCACCACGGCGTTGGCAGCAAGCTGGTCGTAGCCGTGCAGGTTGAGCCAGTCCAGGGTGGCCGACGCCGACTGGGCGCCGTCCAGCGCCGGCGAAGTCACCAGCACCAGCGCGTTGGCCAGGTCGAGCACGCCAGCCATCGCGGAGTGCATCAGTCCCGTGCCGCAGTCGGTGAGGATGACGTTGTAGTGGTGCTGCAGGATGTCGATGGCGCAGCGGTAGTCGTCCTCAGAAAACGCCTCGCTAACGGCCGGGTCGCGCTCAGAGCCGATGACCTCCAGGCGCGAGGATGCCTGGTTAGTGTAGGAGCGCACCTGCGGGTAGCGTTCCGTGCCCGGCGCCTGCAGCAGGTCGCGGATGGTCGCCGGCGGCGCGGTGGCGGCGCGCTGGGCCAGGGTGCCTAGGTCCGGGTTGGCGTCGATGGCGATGACGCGGTCGCCGCGGGTCTGGGCGAACACGCCGCCGAGCGCGACCGTGGTGGTGGTTTTGCCCACCCCGCCTTTCAGGCTCATCACCGCGATGCGGTAGTCGCCGCGCAGGGGTGCCCGGATGGCGTCGAAAAGCTGCTGCTGCTCCAGTTCTTGCCGGGAGCCGCCCGGGTTGATGCGGCCGCGCGTGACGGAGTGGACGAGTTTGCGCCAGCCCTGCTTGGGCGGCGCCTTTACCGGGTCCACGAGGTTGGACTGGTCCAGGCCCGCCGGCGGGGTGAGCTCAAAGGCAGCGTCGGCGTCGATGGACGGCTCGAAATAGGTAGTCATGGTTTCCCCCAATTCCCCCTTGAATGGTTTCGCGGCACAGCCTAGAGCAAACCCGCAGACGGCGCAGTGCAGCAGACTTACCGCAACGTAGGTTACACTTGTCGCCACTTTGTTTCGCCAAACTAACAACAAGGAGGACCTACGTGGGAGCCTTTGACACCAAAGCCTGGATCGACCACTACGCCGAGTGGACCGACCCCAACCCCACCATCGGGACGGACTCGCTGGTCAGCTGGTTCAACCAGGCGGTGGCCATGCAGCCGAAGAGCACCGCCACCTGGTTCATGGGCAAAACACTCACCTACGCCGCCCTGAACGAACAGGTCGTTCGTGCCGCCGCCGGCCTGACGCAGCTGGGCGTGCGCCGCGGCGACCGCGTGGCCGTCGCGCTGCCGAACTGCCCGCAGCACGTCATCGCCGTCACCGCCATCCTGCGCCTGGGCGCGACCGTGGTGGAGCACAACCCGCTCTACACCGCGGCAGAACTTCAACCGCAATTCGAAGACCACGGGGCGCGGGTAGCAATTGTCTTTGACCGGGTGGCGGACACGTTTGCGTCGTTAAGCAAAAGCACCCAGCTTGAAACCGTGGTGGCCGTGAACATGCTCGAGGAAACCCCGCTGCACCTGCGCGCCGCGCTGTCGCTGCCCATCCCGCCGGTGACCAAGCTGCGCGCCGAGCTGACACAACCCGCCCCCGGCGCGATGCCGTGGCGCGAGTTTATACGGCAGCGCTCCCGCTCCGTGCACTTTCCGCAGATCACCCAGGACGACACCGCGTTCATCCTCTACACCTCCGGCACATCCGGCAAGCCCAAAGGCGCGCCACTGACGCACGGCAACATCGTGTCCGCGCTGAAAGCCGGCATGGAGTGGCTGGAGGATTGGGGCGCGGTGCGCGAAAAGGTCCTCGGCGTGCTGCCCATGTTCCACATCTACGGCCTGGCGCTGAACTACGCGCTGCCGCTGAGCATCGGCGCGGAGATGGTGCTCGTGCCGGCGCCGAAACCGAAGCTGTACCAGGCGGCGATCACCAAAACGCGCCCCACGGTGCTGCCGGGTGTGCCCACCCTCTACGACAAAATCATCGAGTGGGCGGTGGAATCCAAGGCGGACCTGTCGTCGATCCACACCTCCATCTCCGGCGCGTCCACTCTGCCCGTGGAAACCATCGAGCGCTGGGAAAACGCCACCGGCGGGCGCCTGATCGAAGGCTACGGGCTGACCGAGACCGCCCCGATCCTGGCTGGCAACCCCCTCGACGGCACGCGGCGCCCCGGCTACATCGGCCTGCCGTTTCCCAACACCGAAATCCGCATCGCCGACCCGCACGACCCGTCGCGCACCATGCCCGACGGCGAGCCCGGCGAGCTGCTCGCGCGCGGCCCGCAGGTCTTTTCCGGCTACCTCAACAGCCCCGAGGCCAACGAGCGCGCGTTCCACGACGGCTGGTTCCGCACCGGCGACATGGCCGTGATGGAAAGAGACGGCTGGATCAAACTGGTTGCGCGCATCAAGGAAATGATCATCACCGGCGGTTTTAACGTCTACCCCGACGAGGTCGAAGGCGTGATGCGCAACCACCCGGACATCGAGGACATCGCGGTCGTAGGCCGCCCGCGCGAGGACGGCTCTGAGGATGTCGTCGCATGCATCACGCTTATCGACGGCTCCGCCCTCGACCCCGACGGCCTCAAGGCCTACGCCCGGCAGCGCCTGACCCGTTACAAGGTCCCGCGGGACTTTTACCACTTTGACCAGCTCAACCGAGACCAGACCGGCAAGATCAGGCGGAGGGAGGTGCGCGACACGCTGCTCCAATTGCTTACGCAACCGTAGGTTCACGGATCGGTAAAGCGTAGGGTGGTGCGCATGGCTCTCACCCCATCCAACGTCAACGACGTCAAACCCTGGCTGCAGTACTACCCCGAGTGGACCGCGCACTCGCTCGATTACTGCGAGAAAACCCTCGGCGAGTTGTACCAGCAAAACCTGTCAAAGAACGTCTCACGCATCGCCACCCGGTTTTTCGGCCGCACCCAAACCTTCGGCGAGCTCGACCGCGAGGTGCGCCGCGCCGCCGCCGGGCTGAAAGCCTTCGGCGTGCGCCCCGGCGACCGCGTGGCCATCATGCTGCCCAACTGCCCCCAGCACGTCGCTGCGTTTTTCGCCGTGCAGATGATCGGCGGCGTGGTGGTTGAGCACAACCCCCTCTACACCGCCCACGAGCTGCGCCCCCAGTTCATCGACCACGGCGCACGCATCGCCATCGCCTGGGACAAAGCCGCCGACACACTGGAGAAACTGCGCGCGGACACCCCGCTGGAAACCGTGGTCAGCGTCAACATGACCAAGGCCATGCCGCGCGCCCAGCAGCTCGCCCTGCGCATCCCGCTGCCGAAGATCCTGGAGGCCCGCGCAGCACTCACCGCCACTAGCAAGAACACCTCCCTGCACACCGTGCCCTGGGAGTCGCTGACCAGCTCCGCCATCGGCGGGTTAGGCGCGGACCTGCACGTCCCCGAGGACGTCACCGCGGACTCCACCGCCGTGATCCTCTACACCTCCGGCACCACCGGCGCCCCCAAGGGCGCGGCGCTTTCGCACCGCAACCTCATTGCCAACCCGCTGCAGGGCCAGGCATGGGTCAACGAGCTGCAGCAAGGCAACCAGCGCATGCTGGCCACCCTGCCGTTCTTCCACGCCTACGGCCTGACGTTTTCGCTCACGCTGACCATGCTGGTCGGTTCCGAACTCGTGCTGCTGCCGGCGCCGAAGATGGACCTGATCATGAAGGCCATCCGCATTACCCCGCCCACCTTCATCCCGGGCGTGCCCACCGTCTTCGAGCGCATCGTGAAAACGGCGAAGAAGAAAAACGTGGACCTCTCCGACGTCAAAATCGGCTTCTCCGGCGCGTCGTCCCTGCCCGCCGAGGTCATCGAGGAATGGGAGCGCGCCACCGGCGGCCGCCTCGTCGAGGGCTACGGGCTCACCGAAACCTCCCCCATCATCGTGGGCAACCCCGAATCCTCGGACCGCCGCCCCGGCTACATCGGCATTCCCTTCCCCGACACCCAGATCCGCATTGTCAACCCCGACAACCCGGACGAGGACATGCCGTTCGGCGAAGCCGGCGAGATCCTGGCCAAAGGCCCCCAGGTCTTCTCCGGCTACTTCAACAACCCCGAAGCCACCGAAAAGGTCTTCCACAACGGCTGGTTCCGCACCGGCGACATGGGAATCATGGAGGAAGACGGCTTTATCAAGCTGGTCTCTCGCATCAAGGAGCTCATCATCACCGGCGGCTTCAACGTCTACCCGGCCGAGGTCGAGGAGGTCATCCGCACCCACAAGGACGTCGCCGATGTCGCGGTCGTGGGCCGCCCGCGCGAAGACGGCTCCGAGGATGTCGTCGCATGCATCGTGCTTAACGACGGCTCCGCCCTCGACCCCGACGGCCTCAAAGACTTCGCCCGCGAGCGCCTGACCCGCTACAAGGTCCCGCGCACCTTCTACCACTTCGACGAGCTGGCGAAAGACCAGATGGGCAAGATCCGCCGCCGCGAAGTGCGCGACGACCTGCTGTCCAAGCTCGCCGAGCGTTAGCGCTTCGGCGGCGGTGTGCTCGAGCGCGGGCCGGCGGTCGGCCGGCGCTCAGCGCGTAGCCGCGGCCACCCCGAGGCCCCGCTCCAAGGTCCCCCCACCCCTAAACCGCGCTGCGGCATCGGACCGCGCTGGCCCACAAATGGTGAACCGTGGATGGTGAATCCGACCAAATTTTTCGCGTTTTCACCACTTACAATTCACCATCTGTGGGCGCGTCGGGCTTCCCCGTGTGGAGCCGGCCCCTCCGCCGCGGGTGCGCCGAGCGCTAGAGCTTGAGCGACGCACGGCCGGCACGCCCGGTGCCTAGAGGCCGACCCAGACGGGTTCGGGGTGCAGCTCCACCCCGAACGCATCGCGGACCTGGGCCTGCACGCGGCGCGCCAGGTCGACAATATCGGCCGCGCTGGCGTTGCCGCGGTTGGTCAGCGCGAGGGTGTGCTTGGTGGAAAGCCGGGCCGGGGCGTCATCGCCGGGGAAACCGCGGTGGCAGCCTGCGCGCTCGATGAGCCAGGCCGCCGACAGCTTCTCCTTGCCGTCGCCGGCGGCAAAGCGCGGCATGGCGTCCTCGCCCACGTGCGCGGCGATCTCGTCTGCAAGCGCCGATGGCACCACCGGGTTAGTGAAAAACGAGCCGGCGGACCACGTGTCGTGGTCTGAGGTATCCAGCACCATGCCTTTCGCCCGGCGCGTCTCCAGCACGGACTCGCGGGCCTGCGCCAGCGGCACGCGCGCCCCGCCCAGGTGGCGCAGAGGAATGGACTCGTCGGTCTTTTCCAACTGCAGCTCGATCTCCAACACGACGGCGCGCGAGGTGAACTTCAGGTTGGAGTACCGGTACGCCAGCTCCAACGAGGACGCAGGCGCCCACTCGTCCGCGCCGGTCTCCCGGTTGAACAGGCGCACGCGGGTGAGCACGTCAGCGATCTCCGCGCCGTACGCACCCACGTTCTGCACCGGGGTCGCGCCCGCGGAGCCGGGGATGCCGGACAGGGCCTCAATGCCGCCCAGTCCGTGCTCCACCGCGTAGGCGACCACTGCGTCCCATTCCGTGCCGGCTTGGATGCGCAACCGGTGGTCGTCGATAGGCAAGATGCCCTCGTTGCGCACGAGGACCGCCGCGAGATCGAGATCACCATCCGCGACGACCAGGTTGGAGCCGCCGCCGACGACCAGCAGCGGGGACTGGTCGCGGTCGAGCTTAGCCACGGTTTCGGCGAGCTCCTCGGCGCTCGTGCACTCGTAGGCCGCGGCCGGGGTACCGCCGACGCGCAGCGTGGTCAGGGAGGCGAATGATGGGGCAGTCACGCCCACAACGGTAGTCTGTGAGCCATGACTGCACGTAGTGAGATCACCGTGACCATCAACCAGCCGATCGAGAAGGTCGCGCAGGCCTACAGCACCCGCGAATACTGGGAGTTCATCGCCGAGAAGCTCTCCCCGGAGCCGGGCGAGCTCAACGAGTTCGCGGACAACACCGCCACCCTGTTTGAGATCCTGCCCAAGTCCATCCTCCCGGAGGCCGCGCAGGCGATGGTCTCCCAAGACCTGAAGCTCAAGCGCGTGGTTACCGTCGGCGAGCTCGACGACGACACCGCCAAGCACACCATGACCGGCGACGTGAAGGGCACCCCGGTGGACCTGGGCGCCGAGTACACCGCGACCCGCGACGGCGATAACACCAAGCTGGACTACGAGCTCGAGGCGAAGGTGAACATCCCGTTCATGGGCGCCGCGCTGGAGCCGAAGGTGGCCGACGCGCTGGAGGAGATCGTGGAAAACGAGGCGAAGCTGACCGAGCAGTGGATTAGCGAGAACCTCTAATTCCCCACTACCACAACCTGCGCGCCACCCCGGGTGCCGCCGGCAAGCCCTACGGGGTAATCACCCGCGGCACCACCGGAGTAAATCGTTTACGCAGGTCAGACCGTTGGATCCGCTATAACCCGCGGGGTCCAGTCCCTATTGCGCTCCGCCGCCGCGCCGCTGGCGGTGGACGTGGGCTACGGCGCGTCCCACACCACCACCGTGGAGTGGGCCGGGTGGTTGCGCCAAATCCGCCCCGACATCGAGGTCGTGGGCCTAGAGATCAACCCGGAGCGCGTCCTGCCGCCTCGCGACGGCGTGCGCTTCGAACTCGGCGGCTTCGAACTCGCCGGCTACCGGCCCCACCTGGTGCGCGCCTTCAACGTGCTGCGGCAATACGACGTGGACCAGGTCCCCGACGTGTGGCGCACGGTGTGCGCGGGGCTTGCCCCCGGCGGCCTCTTCGTCGAGGGCACCTGCGACGAGCTGGGGCGGCGTTGCGCATGGCTGCTTCTCGACGCCTCCGGTCCCCGCGCCCTCACCCTGTCCTGGAGCCCCTTCCACACCTCTAACCCCTCGGAGGGTGGCGGAGCGGCTGCCCAAGGCGCTGATCCACCGCAACGTGCCGGGCGAACCGATCCACCAGTTTCTTGCCGACGCCGCTTGGGAACGCGCCAGCGGCTGGGACCCGCACGGCCCCCGGGTGCGGTGGCGCCACGCCCTCGAAGACCTCGCCCGGGACTGGCCGGTGCACCCGCAGCAGCGCCGCCTCGCCGACAACTTTGTCACTGTGGATTGGCAGGCAGTCGCTCCTGCTTCGTAAACTGGCCGCATGAAAACTGCGTGGAAAGTTGTCCTGTCGATCATCGTGGCGGTGCTGCTGCTGTTCATCGTGGCGGAGGCAGGCATCCGGGCGTTCGTCGCCCACCAGGTCACCTCCCAGTCCCCCGAAGGCACCTCAGTGTCCTTCGGCGCCAGCCCCGTGACCATTGGCCTGCTCGGCGGGAAATTCCCGCACATGACGGTGGACCAGCAGTCCAACCTTCAGGTCAACGGCGACCAGATCACCGGCACCCCGGCGTCCGTGGTGGACATGGACAAAGTTCGCCTGAATGGCGGCGAGCCGGTGGCCGAGTCCGTGCGCCTGACCACGGAGCTGCCCAACGACTTCGTGCGCGCCATGCTGAACCAGCAGATCCAGGATCAGATCGGCGACAACTTCCTCGCCAACGTGATCACAGTGTCCGACGTGGTATCCAACGAGGAGGCCGGCACGTTTTCCATCGTGTTCACCTCGGGTGCGGCCGGGATTGAGCTGCAGCCGGTGATGCAGGACGGCCAGCTGACGTTCCAGGCGCGCAGCACCGAGCTATTCGGATTCGCCCTGCCGGACGACGTCGCCGACGCGATCAGCTCCGCCATGTCCCAGGGCGTCGCGCAAGAGGCCACCGGCGGGATGAGCGTGGAAGACTTCACGGTCATCCCCGGTGGCCTCCGGGTAACGGTTTCCGGCAACGACGTGAACTTCAAGGAGCTGCAGGAGATGCAGCAGCCCCAACAGCCTGAGCTGCAGCCGGCGGAGCCCGCCTACCAGCCGTAGTCGCCGTTGACGATGCGATGGATATGCGGGCGCACGTCGAAAAAGTAAATGCCAATCGCCACCGCGCCGAACCACGCGATGAAGGGGAAGCGCAGCAGGCACGCCAGCGCCGCCAGCGCCAGGATGCCCACCCAGGCACCCTTGGACTGGCGGTTGGCCGCCTCGAAGGCGTCCGCGCGGGTGGTGGCCGCCATCACAGCGCCGACGATGCCGGCTACGCCCACCACAATCATCAGCACCATCCCCATACGGGACGGCAGCAACATAATCTGGTGAATTTGGCTGACTGCGGCGGTTTCCATGGCGTTTACTTCTTCAGATCCTCAACGTTGACGGTGGTGGAGTTGGAGTTGTCCACAATTTCGCCGTCGATGATATCGCCGTCGGTTTTCTCGCCGGCGAACTGGTCCTGGATGCGCTGCACCAAACCTTCGAAGCGGGCGCGCAGGTCGTCCACGGTGCCCTCAATCCCCTCGGTCTGGGTGCCGTCGAGGCGCTCGTTGAATGCGGCGCGTGCTTCGTCGATAGTGCTGCGCAGCTTCGCCTTCACGTCGTCGGTGAACTGCAGGTCCCCCTCACGCAGGCTGTTGAAGAGCTTTTCGGCCTCGTCCGTGAAGTTGGTAGCGGCGCCGCGCACCTCGCCCTCGGTGTTCGCGTTGCTCAGGTTCTGGCGCGCGTCCTCGGTGGCGGTCTTGAAACGGTCCGACAGCTCGCCGGTGGCCTTGCTCAGCGCCGCGCCGATAGCGGCGCCGGCGGACAGCAGCGCGTCGCCGGCCTCACGCAGGTTGTTGCGCACCTCCTCGCCGGTGTCGTTGTTGAGGTTGTTCTTCTCGGTCATCATTCGCTCCTTCGCTAGTAGAAGATCAGTTGAGAACCAGTGTAAATAGCTAACCCAGCCAGTGCACCGACGATCGTGCCGTTGAGGCGAATGAACTGCAGGTCTTTGCCCACCATGAGCTCGATTTTCTCCGCCGCTTCTTCGCCGTCCCACCGTTCGATGGTTTCCGCGATGATGCCCACAATCTGGTCGGCGCCGTTGTCCGCGGCGAAGCGGGTGGCCTTTTTCAGGGCTCGTTCGGCGTCGGCGCGGACCGCAGGGTCGTCGACAAGCTTCTGCCCCCACTCACGCGCCGAGGCAGCTGCTTTACGACGCAGCCCGCTTCCCCCATCCGACGCCTGCGCCACAATCGACGCCGAGACCTGCTCCCAGATGCTGGCCGCGGCGGACGTGACCGCGCTGGAGCCCATGATGTCGGCCTTGAGCGCCTCCACCCGCGAAATCATCTCCCCGTCGAACTGGAGGTCCTGGGCGAACTGGGTGATCTGGCGGCGGATCCCGCGGCGCGCCTCGTGGTGCGGGTTGGTGTCCACGTCCTCCATGAACGCGACCATCTCGTCATAGACGCGCTGCCCCACCAGCTCCTTTGCAAACCGCGGGGCCCAGCGCGGCATCCGCTCGTCGATCATGGTGACCACGGTGGCCTCCATGTTGTCGACCTTGCGGCGCCCCCAGGCGACAATGTCGTCGACCACCGGATCCACCTTGCCGTCCGCGATCAGCCCCTCCAGTGTGCGGCCCAGCGGCGGACCCCAGATCGGCTCGGCCAGGCGGTCAACGAGCTGGGCGTTGATGAACGTCTCCGCCTCAGCCGGGTCAATGCCCTCCACCATGCGGACGGTGAACTTGCCGGCCTCCTCGCTGACCCGCTCCGCGTTCTCCGGCTTGGCCAGCCAGCGCCCAACGCGCTCCGGGATGCCGGCGGCCATCACTTTGTCCGTGATGGTGCGGGCGTTGAGGAAATTCTCGGACACGAAATCACTGAGCACACCGGCAACCTGGTCCTTTTTGTTGGGGATGATCGCGGTGTGCGGGATGGGAATGCCCATTGGGTACTTAAACAGCGCGGTGACAGCGAACCAGTCCGCCAGACCGCCGACCATGCCCGCCTCCGCCGCGGCGCGGACGTAGCCGATCCAGGCGGCGTCATTGCCCTGGGACTGCGCCCACGAGCAGGACAAAAACACCACCGCCATCAGGCCCAGGAGACTGGTCACCGCGATCTTGTGCTTGCGCAGCACGCGGCGGCGCTCCTCCTCGTTCGTGGGGGTGGGCATCATGGAAAGCTGCTCGCTCATGACCATGATTAAAGCAGGCGTGCCGACACGGGCACGAAAAATGCCCCCTCCGCAGGTGGAGAGGGCAATTTCGGTGCTGCGCGGTTAGTTCACGCGGCCGGTGCGCTTGCGGTACGCCTTGTAGTCCTTGCGGCCCACGACAATCAGGATGGCGCCGAGGACTGCGGTGACCACTGCCTCAATAACGCCGAGGATGAGCAGGCGCTCCGCCAGACCGTGCGTCTGGGAGCCGAAGCCGTACACCATCGCGCCGGCGCCCCACACGGCCAGACCGATGCCAAAGAGGGTGGACAGGATCAGGCCCATTGCAACCCAGGTCGGGATCCGGGACAGGGAGGAGTGCGGAGCACCCAGGGACACCGGATCGTAGCCCTCGATGTACGTGTCATCGATGCGGCCAGCGTACTCCGGGTAGGACTCGTTGCGGATATCTGCAACTGCGGTGGAACCCATTGTTCTTGCTTCCTTCTTCAGCTTCGGTGTGGCTTCAGCGTGAGCTGCTGCGATAGTTCGAGTATACGACAGGCTTCGTTGTTGGCTCTAGTTGTCGCCTCTAGTCGTCGCCGCCCTTGAAGGCAGCGCGGGCGCGTTCGGCGTTGATCGCGCCAACTGCATCCAGCGGGATGCCAGCCGGGCACACATCAGCGCACTCGCCGTACAGCGAGCAGTGGCCGAAGTTGGTCTCCAGCTCGTCGACCATCTTGCGGGCGCGGCGGGAACGCTCCTGCTTACCCAACGGCAGAAGCTTCAGGTGCTTCAGCTTCGCGCCGGTAAACAGGTGCGCGGCGCCGTTCGGGCACGCGGCCACGCATGCGCCACAGCCGATGCAGGCAGCGTAGTCGAGCGCGGTCTCCGCGTCGTGGTGGTTCACGGCCAGGGTGTCAGCGTCCGGCGCGGTGCCGGCGTTGACGGAGACGTAGCCGCCCTGCTCCATCACGCGGTCCAGCGCGGAGCGGTCCACGGCGAGGTCCTTGATCACCGGGAACGCGCCGGAGCGGAACGGCTCGATCTTCAGGGTGTCGCCGTCCTTGTAGTTGAACAGACGCTGCAGGCACGCAGTGGTGTTCTGGCCTGCGCCGTGCGGGCGACCGTTGACCAGCAGGCCACAGGTGCCGCAAATGCCCTCGCGGCAGTCGGAGGCGAAGACGAACGGCTCCTTGCCCTGCTCGACGTAGGTCTCGTTCACGTGGTCGAGCAGCTCCAGGATGGACATCTGCTCCACAGCGTCATCGACCTGTACGGTCTCGAAGCTGCCCTCGGTGTCAGGACCAGCCTGGCGCCAGATTTCAAGTGTCAGTTTCATTACTTGTAGTTCCTTGCCATCAGCGGGATCGAATCAAAGTGCAGGGGTTCTGCGTGGCGGATGAACTGGCCTTCACCGGCCGGCTCCCAGGCCGACACGAAGCACCAGTTGTCGTCGTCACGCTCTGCCTCGCCGTCATCGGTGAGGTGGTCCATACGGTAGTGCGCACCGCAGGACTCGTCGCGGTCCAGAGCGTCGATGCACATGAGCTCGCCGAGGTTGATGTAGTCGACGAGGCGCAGCGCAGCCTCCAGCGTCTGGTTCATGTCGTTCGGGGAACCCGGGATAGAGATGTTGGTCCAGAAGTCCTCGCGCAGGGCGCGGATCTTGCGGATGCCCTCCTCCAGGCCCTCCACGGTGCGGGACACGCCGCAGTGCTCGTAGAGGATGTCGCCGAGCTGCTCGTGGAAGTGCTCCGGGCCGTGCGGCTCCGGACCGCGGATGGACATGATGCGCTCGATGCGCTCGGTGACGTCAGCCACCACGTCCTGGGCCTCGCGGGAATCCTCCGGAAGCTTCTCCTCGCCGAGGTGGTCGGCCAGGTAGTTCGGCACCGTGAACGGCAGGGTGAACCAGCCGTCCACAGAAGCGGACAGCAGCGAGTTCGCGCCCAGGCGGTTCGCGCCGTGGTAGGTCCAGGAGCACTCACCGGCGGCGAACAGGCCGTCGATGGAGGTCATCTCGTTGAAGTCCGTCCACAGGCCGCCCATGGTGAAGTGGACAGTCGGGGCGATACGCATCGGGGCCTTGTACGGGTCCTCGCCGGTGGAGTCCTCGTACATCTCGAACAGGTTGGAGTAGCGCTCGCGGATGGTGTCCTCACCGAGGCGCTCGATGGCGTCGGAGAAGTCCAGGTACGCGGAGTTGTGCAGCGGGCCCACGCCGTAGCCGGCGTTGAGCTGCTGGGAGATCGCACGCGACGCGACGTCGCGGGGCACGAGGTTGCCGAAGGCCGGGTAGCGGCGCTCCAGGAAGTAGTCGCGCTCCTCCTCCGGGATGGTGTTCGGGTCGCGGTCGTCGCCCTTTTCCTTCGGGGTCCAGATGCGGCCGTCGTTACGCAGCGACTCGGACATCAGCGTCGTCTTCGCCTGCCACTTCGCGTTGACTGGCAGGCCGGTCGGGTGGAACTGCACGAAGCACGGGGACGCGAGGTACGCGCCGCGCTCGTAGGCGCGCATCATGGCGGAAGAGTTGGAGTTCTTGGCCAGCGTGGTCTTGTGGTACACGTTGCCGTAACCGCCGGTGGCGAGGATGACAGCGTGTCCCGTAAACGGCGCGATCTCGCCGTTGATCAGGTTGCGGGTGACGATGCCCTCGCAGTGCTTCTTGCCGTCCTTCTCGGTGATGATCAGGTCCATTAGGTCGTGGTGGGTGAAGATCTCCACGTTGCCCAGGTGGATCTGACGCTGCAGCGACGACGCGGTGGACAGCTGCAGCTGCTGGCCTGTTTGGCCGCGGGTGTAGTAGGTGCGCGAGACCTGCACACCGCCGAAGGAGCGGGTGGCCAGGGTGCCGCCGTACTCGCGGGCGAAGGGGGCACCGATGGCGTTCATGTGGTCGATCACGCGGACAGACTCAACGGCCAGGCGCCAGCAGTCGGACTCGCGGCAGCGGTAGTCGCCGCCCTTGACGGTGTCCTTGGTGTGGCGGTAGGCGCCGTCGTTGTCCACCTTCTTGCCGCGGGCGGAGTTCACGCCGCCTTGGGCCGCAATGGAGTGCGCACGGCGCGGAGCGTCGTGGTAGGTGAATGCCTTGACGTTGTAGCCCAGCTCGCCGAGCGCGGCAGCCGCAGCGCCGCCGGACAGGCCGGTGCCGACCACCAGCACGGTGAACTTGCGGCGGTTCAGCGGCGAGACCAGGTTCATGTGGTCCTTCTGGTACTGCCACATGTCCTTCATCCGAACCTCGTCGCGGTTCGGCTCGTGGGACTCGAGGACGTTACCCGGCGTCACGCCTGCAGCGACGGACTCGGGCTGGCGGAAGCCGCCGGTGCTCTGCTGGCCCTTGGACTGAGCGGAGGTCTGCTCCCCGCCGTTGGAACCCTGGGCCCCGGAAAGACCGGAAATAGAGGTAGTCATAGTTGTTCTCCTAAAAAGCCGTTACCTGGAAAAATCCGGGACCCAGCCGAACGCGATAGCGAGCGGCATGACAACGTTGCCAGCGACAACGATGAACGGGAGGATGTACGCGAGGATGACCATCAGGCCTTCGCCGCGCTTACCCAGCCAACCGAGGTCGGACACCGCAAGGTAGATACCGTGCGTCAGGTGCAGCAGCAGCGCCAGGTTGGCAACCACGTACACCAGCGTGACCCACCAGCGGCCCGGGGCAAAGGTGGCGAGCAGGTTGTTGCGCACCGCACCGTGGACGAACTCGTCGGAGGCGACAGCCTGGCCAAGCGTCAGGTCCAGCAGGTGGAAGATGATGAACAGCAGCAAGATGATGCCGGTCCAGATCATCGACTTGGTGGCGGTGGACTGCCATCCACCCATCAGGTTCGTGCGCTTGAAGCGGCCGCGGGATGCGCTGGAGCGGGCGCGCAGGGCGAAAGCGCCCCACACGTGCAGCACCAGGCAGACCAGCAGGGCGATGCGGAGAATCCACAGGAAGCCCTCTCGCGGGAACAGCGGCTCGCCGATCGTGCGCAGGAACTCGCCGTAGTCGTCGATCGGCGCGGAGCCGTCGGCGTTCAGCGGCATAAAGATCTTCAGGTTGCCCACCATGTGGCCAAGGACGAACAGGCCGAAGATAAGGCCGGTGATCGCCATGGTCAGCTTGATGGCCCACGTGGGGTAGGACGGCCGCTCGCGCAGCGGCTTCTCGGTAATTTTTCCGTGACGAATGGCTTCACGGTCTGCGTTTTGTACAGTCATGGCACCTCCAGTGTCGCTAATACTCTAGGAGAAAGCCCCCGCTCACACACACACTGGATTGCCAGGTTGACCCCACACTCCCCCAACCTCAACCCCCACTTGAGCCATTCATCCAGCACGCCACATCGATTGTGACCTTCGGCACCACCGCGGCAATCCGCCTCGAATCCCACATTCTCCACCCCGTTCAGTGTCAATCTTTGGTTGGTTAGCTGGACCTAACTCCGGAACCGACTCCATCTGCGGAAAATCGGTACCCTGGCTGCCATGGCTATCGACAAGAACACTGAAAACAAAGCAACCCGCCAGATCGACGCTCCCGCAGCCGAGATCTTCAACATCCTCTCCAACCCCGAGCGCCACGCCGAGACGGACAACTCCGGCATGGTCGTCTCTGCCGACCAGGGCGAGCGTCTGAAGAATGTCGGCGACACCTTCACCATGAACATGACCAAGGAGGACGGCGACTACCAGACCGTCAACGAGGTCTTCGCCATCCAGGACGACCGCGTCATCGGCTGGAAGAACGTGGAGAACACCACTGCTGAGGTGAAGGTCGGCGCGAAGTGGCTCTACGAGCTCGAGCCGATCGACGCTGACAACACCAACGTCACCCTCACCTACCAGCGCGATGAGCTGGAGGAGAACCTCCTCGCAATGACCGAGAAATTCGACGACGACTTCCTGGCTAAGTCCCTCGACTCCCTCGCAGAGGCAGTCGCAGGCGCATAAGCCTTCGCTTCTCGACGTCACCAAAGGCGGCCCGCCGGACCCAGCGCCCGGTCGGCCGCCTTTCGCATGCCCGCCGCTTCGCCGGCGCGACCGCCCCCATCCCCCAGTCCAGCACCGTGCTGCAGTACTTCGAATTGCAGATCTGCTAGCAACCCCCAGAACCGAACTAGCAGATCGCTTCCCCAACTTTTCATTCCCGCAGGTGATATCGGCAACGGCTTTCACTACGAGCCTGATCTGCTAGTTCCGGCACCGCACCTCCGCAGGTGAACTAGCAGATCTGCCGCCGGCGCGGCCGAGCAGGGCATTTCAAGACTGCCCCAGCCTGGCCCCGCCGAATGCGCACGCAAAAAGGCGGGCCCTGCAGGAAAGCGGGGCCCGCCTTTGGTGCGTCGTAAAGCGAAGGCTTAGAGGTTGATCATGTGGCCTTCGACGCCGTGCGCGATCTCCTTGAGCACCTCGGACAGGGTCGGGTGGATGTGGATGGAGCGCGCGATCTCGCCTGCGGTGAGGTCGAAGCGCTGCGCCAGCACGACCTCCGGAAGCAGCTCGGAGACGTTGGCACCAACCAGGTGCGCACCGAGGATCTCGCCGAACTCGGCGTCCGCGACGAGCTTGCCAAAGCCGGCAGTCTCGTTCAGGCCGACTGCCTTGCCGTTTGCAGTGAACGGGAAGGTGGCGACCTTGATGTCGCGGTCCGGCCACTTCTCCTTCGCCTGCTCCTCGGTGTAACCCATGGAAGCGACCTGCGGGTTACAGAAGGTGGCGCGCGGGGTCATCATGTAATCCTCGATCTCGAGGGTCTCCGCGTCCGCAATGGTCTCGGCGGCGATGATGCCCTGGGCCTCAGCCACGTGGGCGAGCTGCAGCTTCGCGGTCACGTCGCCGATGGCGTAGATGCCGTCGACGTTGGTGCGCATGCGCTCGTCGATGGCGATGGCGCCGCGGTCCGTGAGCTCGACGCCCGTGTTCTCCAGGCCGTAGCCCTCGGTGCGCGGGGCGAAGCCGACGGAGATCATCACGCGATCCGCGGTGAGCGTCTCCACGTCGTCGGAGCCGTTCTTCTTCACGTCCACCTCGACGGAATCGCCGTTGTCGCGCACCTCGGTGGTGGCGTGGCCGGTGAGCAGCTTCACGCCGAGCTTCTTGTATGCCTTGGCGATCTCCTTGGACACGTCCTTGTCCTCATTGGGCAGGACGCGGTCCTGATACTCGATGACCGTGACGTCCACGCCGTAGTTGGACAGCACGTAGGCGAACTCCATGCCGATCGCGCCGGCACCGACGATGACCATCTTCTCCGGGGCCTCCGGGTTGAGGATCTGCTCCTCGTAGGAGACCACGTTGTCGGACAGCTCGATGCCCGGCAGGGTGCGCACCACAGCGCCGGTGGCGATGATGCAGTCATCGAAGGTGACGGTCATACCCTTGTCGTCACCGTCGGTGATCTCGATGGTCTTGGCGTCCGTGAAGGTGCCCAGGCCGTTGATCTCCTGGATCTTGTTCTTCTTCATCAGGTAGTGCACGCCGCCGACGATCTTCTGGGAGACCTTGCGGGAACGCTTGTGGGCATCGGTGTAGTCGAACTCCACGTCGCCCTTGATGCCGAACGTCTTGGCTTCGTGGTTGAAGATCTCAGCCACTTCAGCGTTCTTGATCAGGGCCTTGGAGGGGATGCAGCCCACGTTGAGGCAGACACCGCCCCAGTACTGCTTCTCAATAACAGCTACCTTTTTACCCAGCTGAGCTGCGCGGATGGCGGCGACGTAGCCACCGGGGCCAGCGCCGAGGACAACAACGTCAAAATGTTCTTTACTCACGCTGCATATCGTACGTGTCCGTCTGGCAAAATGTTGCGGAGCATCTTGTTTCTTCCTCGAATGAAAGTGAGCGGTTCACTGTGAAGTTCACTCGCACGGCGGTAGCCCTCGGCGCCACCGCCCTTATCGCCGCAGGCTCCGTGCCCGCCGTCCAGCACTTCGCGGAGGGCGGCGCCGACAAGCCGGTCACCACCCTGTCCCCGGCGGCGACGACCGTGCAGACCTCGCTTCCCACCCCAACAACCAGCACCACCGCGAACTCGACCACGAGCCCGACCACCACCACGTCGGAGAAGCCGAAGGTTGTGCCGAAGTCCACGACGGCCACAACGGCCACCACAGCGACAACGGCGACAACGGCGCCGACGACGGCGGCGACGGATGCGACGCTGACAAGCACGAGCCCGACCGTAACGGTCGTGGAGACCACCGAGGACCCAGAGCCGACGGACGAGCACCCGAACGTCCGCCCGCTCGACGAGGCGCCGAAGACGTACCAGGGCAAGGACCAGGCGTGGGTGCGCATCCTCGCTCGCCACCGCGACACCTGGGACAACGAGGCAATCTCCGTGTACTCCGAGTCCATGGAGCGCGACATCCCGGTGGCGATCTTCTACGCCACCGACGAAAACGGCGACCGCAAGGAGAACGCCCCGACGGTCTACCTGCTCAACGGCGCCGGCGGATCCGAGCAGGACACCGACTGGGTGGCGCAGGCCTACGACGAGCTGGAAGAGACCTACAAGGATTCCGGCGCGAACGTTGTCATCCCGATGGAAGGCGCGTTCTCCTACTACGTGGACTGGGCCGCCGAGCCGCCGGTGGACACGGACACGAACCCGTTCTTCCACGGCAAGCAGATGTGGTCGACCTTCCTGGCTAACGAGCTGCCGCAGGCGGTTGAGCCGTACATGAACGCCGACGAGGAGCACCGCGCGGCGGCCGGCCTGTCCATGGCCGCAACCTCCGTGCTGCTGCTTGCGGAACACAACCCGGGCTTCTACGACGCGGTCGGCTCCTTCTCCGGCTGCGCGGCGACGTCCCGGCCGATCCCGTGGGCGTTCCTGGACCTGACCGTCAGCCGCGGCGCGCCGAATGTGATGACGCCGGAGTACATCTTCGGAGAGCGCGGCTCGGACTACAACCGCCACTACGACGCGCTGGTCAACGCCGCAGATCTGAAGGGCACCGCGGTGTACCTGTCCACCGGCACCGGTCTGGCGGGCGCGAGCGATACGCCGGGCTACCTGAAGGACCGCTTGATCAATGAGTACGGCGTGGACCCGGACTCGGCTTCGGCCCGCGCACTGTCCAACGCGATGACCCTGCAGGTCGAAGGCGGCGTGATCGAGGCTGCGATGAACGCCTGCACCCACGATCTGATGGTGAAGATGCGCGCCAACGACGTGGAGGTCACCCACGCTGAGCTGCGCAATGTGGGCACCCACAGCTGGGCGTCCTGGCGCAACGACGTGCAGCTTTCCTTTGACAAGGTGTTCAAGAAGGCGCTCGGCCTGGAGCAGTAGGCACCTGCTTCTCGACGAACCAAAGGTGCCTCCCCGACAACAGTCCGGGGAGGCACCTTTTTCGCTGCGCAGCGCGCTAGAACATTGCCCTTAGAACATGCCCATGCCGTAGGCGATGGTGGAGGACATGGAGGAGCCTGCGTGCACGAGCTCGCCGAGAAGCTGGTTGATCTGCACCTGGGCGGTTTCGATGGGGTTCATGTTTTGGGGTCCTTTCGGGGTTTCCGGGCGGGCGGCGCAACACGCCACACGCGTAACGCTGGCCACTACAGTAACGAATGTCCCATAGAATGGCGCAATAATTGCCTGTCAGTTTAACCCCCTCCCCCAGGACTGGATACACACATGAAGAAGATCAAGGCGGCGGCGCTTGCCGCCCTCACGGCAGTCTCCCTCGCCGGCACCAGCGCACCGGCGACCTCCGCCCAGCAGCCGGCCGGCCAGGAAGGCGTTGTGAAGGCGTGGGACGCACGATCGAACCCGCCGCGGATCACCCTCACCGGCCAGCCGCAGGAGTGGGCCAACCAGGTGGACCACAAGACGGTGCTGTCCTACAACGTGTACTCCCCCTCTATGCGCCGCGACATCCCGGTCGCAGTGGTGCCGGCCACCGACGCCGCCGGCAACCGCGTGCGCAACGCACCGACGCTGTACCTGCTCAACGGTGCCGGCGGCGCAGAGCAGAACCAGGACTGGTTGAAGCTCTACCCGGTGAAGGACTACTTCGCCGGCAAAGGCGTCAACGTGGTGGTGCCGCAGGCCGGCGCGTTTTCCTACTACACGGACTGGGTGAAAAACGACGTCGCCTCCGACTACATCAACGGCCCGCAGAAGTGGGAGACGTTTTTGACCAAGGAGCTTCCCGGCCCGATCGAGCGCGTGGTGGGCGCCAACGGCCGCCGCGCCGTGACCGGTGTGTCCATGTCCGCCACCTCCGCCCTGCTGTTCGCGCAGCATAATCCGGGGATGTACCAGGCCGTGGCGGCGTTTTCCGGCTGCGCGTCCACGTCTTCGCCGCACGGCTACAATTTCGCGCGCGTGACCGTCAACCGCGCGGGCAACCCGAATTTCCGAACGGTCACCCCGGAGATGATGTGGGGGCCGATGAACGGGCCGTACAACCGCTACAACGACGCGCTTTTGGGCGCGGAGAAGCTGCGCGGCACCCGTCTGTACATCTCCTCCGGCACGGGGCTGGCGGGCCACCCGGACCAGGTCAGCTACCTGCTGGGCAAGGGCGCCCCGATGCCGGCGGCGCAGCTCAGCGCGGGTGTGCTGCAGGTCGAAGGCGGCGTGATCGAGGCCGCGGTGAACAAATGCACCCACGACCTGAAGGCCAAGCTGGACGGGCTGGGCATCCCGGCGCACTTCGAGCTGCGCAACGTGGGCACCCACTCCTGGCCGTACTGGACCGAGGACATGGACCGCGCCTGGCACACCACAATCAAGCCTGCTCTGGGGGCTTAGCGTGCGCGATATCGAGCCCAAGCTTCTCGACGACCTCACGGCCGCCCCCGCCTTGAAATGGGCCCGGGAGTGGTCCGACGCGACAGAAGCGCGGCTCGATTCGTCCGCGCTGCGTAAGCGGATCCGCGCCGCTTTGGATTCGGACGACCGGATCCCGTTTGTCACCCGGCGCGGCGAGTACCTGTACAACTTCTGGCGCGACGCCGAGCACGAGCGCGGAATCTGGCGCCGAACGTCCCTCTCCTCCTTCCTCGGCGAGGGAGAAGCTGATTGGGAGGTCCTCCTCGACGTCGATGCGCTGGCCGCCGAAGAGGACGAGGACTGGGTGTACAAGGGCGCAACCGTGTTGCCGTTGAGCTGGGACCGGGCGCTGATCCGCCTGTCGCGCGGCGGCGCGGACGCGGTGGTGGTGCGCGAGTTCGACCTTGAAACCCGCGCCTTCGTGGATCCGGCAGAGGGCGGCTTCACCATCGACGAGGCGAAAACGAATGTCAGCTGGGTAGACCGCGACACCATCCTGGTGGGCACCGACGAAGGCCCGGGCACGGTAACCAACTCCGGCTACCCCATGCAGGTGGCGCGCTGGACCCGCAGCGGCGACACAACCGTCATCTTCACCGGCGAGCCTGACGACGTCGGCGTGTGGTCGGGGTATGACGTGGTGGACCGGAGGACCGTCGTCACGCGGGCGCTCGATTTTTACACCTCGCGCACGTGGGTGGACGGCGAGTTTCTCGACGTGCCGGACGATTGCGACGCCATCCCCCACCGGAAGTGGTTGTTCATCCAGCCGCGCACCGAGTTCGCGGGCGTGCCCGCGGGCGCCCTCGGCGTGATCGACCTCGACGCGTTCCATAAAGGCGCCCGCGACTTCACCGTGCTCGAGCAGGACGCGACCGTCGAAGCGATCACGTTCACGGAAAACGCGCTGCTTATCACCTGCCTCGTGGACGTGGCCACCAGCATCTCCCGCGTCTCGTTGGGCACCTGGGAGCGCACCGAACTCACCCTGCCCGAGGCCGCCAGCGCCCACGTGGTGGCCGCAAACCCGCTGGCCGGCGACGAGTTCTGGGTCGCCGCCTCATCCTTCACCACGCCGACAACGCTGTTGCGCGGCGACGCCTCCGGTGCACTCACCGAAGCCAAGCGCGCCCCCGCCCACTTCGACACGAGCGGGCTTGAAACCCGCCAGCACTGGGTGACCTCCGCCGACGGCACGCGCCTGCCGTACTTCATCACCGGCGACTTCTCCGGTGGTCCCCGTCCCACGCTGGTGGGAGGCTACGGCGGCTTCGAGGTCTCGCTTACGCCCGCGTTTTCCAACGTGCGCGGCATCGCGTGGCTGGAGCAGGGCAACTTCTACGTCCAGCCAAACCTGCGCGGCGGCGGCGAATTCGGGCCCGAGTGGCACTCGCAGGTGGTCAAGACCAACCGCCACAAGGTGTGGGAGGACCACAAGGCGGTGCTCGAGGACGTCGTCGCCCGCGGCTACGCCACACCTGTGCAGATTGCCATCCGTGGCGGCTCGAATGGCGGGCTGCTCACCTCCGGCGCGCTGGTGAGGTACCCGGAGTGCTTCGGCGCGGCGGTGATCCAGGTGCCGCTGACGGACATGCTGCGCTACCACACCCTGTCCGCCGGCGCGTCCTGGATGGCGGAGTACGGCGACCCGGACAACCCCGAAGAGCGCGCCGCGATCGAAACCTGGTCGCCGCTGCACAACGTCCGCCCGCGCGAGGAGGTGGCCTACCCGCCCGCGCTGGTGACCACCTCCACGCGCGACGACCGCGTCCACCCCGCCCACGCCCGCACCTTCGCGCTCGCGCTGTGGCGGGCTGGCCAGCCAGTGGACTACTTTGAAAACACCGCAGGCGGTCACGCAGGTGCCGCCGATAATGCACAGGTGTCGCGGGTGGAGGCGTTGATCTACCTGTGGATCGACGACAAGATCGGCACACCCCTGGCGTAGACTTCCCCGCGATATGAGAAACCTGAGGCTTCGCTCCACACCCATCCCCGGCACCCGCGACCGCTACACCGGCGTGGAGTTCAACCTGGGGTTCCACGTCACGCACTACGACCTGGATTTTGACTACAAGGTTGCCCCGAACCGTCTCGAAGCAACTGCGACCCTGACGCTGAGCACCTGGCGGGAGCTGAACCACCTCACCCTCGACCTCACCCAGGGCCTGTCGGTACGCCGCGTGGAGGTATCCGGAAGCATCGGCATCAAGCGCTACCGCCACCACGGCGGCAAGCTGCGCATCACCTTCGACCAGTTCATCCCGGTGGACACGGAGATGCAGCTGACCATCCGCTACGCCGGTTCCCCGCGCCCCCGCCGCACCGCGTGGGGCCTGCTGGGCTGGGAGGAGCTGGAAAACGGCGCGTTGACCGCCAACCAGCCCAACGGCGCGCCGTCCTGGTTCCCCTGCGACGACACCCCGGACGAGAAAGCCACCTACACCTTCAACGTGCGCGCGGACCGCGGGTACGTGGCGGTGACCAACACCACCGCCCGCCCCATGGCTACCTACCTGGCCACGGTGCAGGTGGGCCAGTTCCACCGCGTGGAGCTGGGCCGCAACACGGTGGCGTGGCTGCCGGCGGCGACCCAGGTGGGCGACTTGGACAAGCAGCAGGCCATGCTGGATTACTTCGAAACCGTCTTCGGCCACTACCCGTTTGAGGACTATCAGGTGGTCGTGCATGAAGACGAGCTGGAGATCCCGCTCGAGGCCCAGGGGCTGTCCATCTTCGGCGTGAACCACCTGCAGGGCAACGAGCGCCTCATCGCGCACGAGCTGGCGCACCAGTGGTTCGGCAACTCGCTGGGCATCGCGCAGTGGGAGGACATCTGGCTCAACGAGGGTTTCGCCTGCTACGCCGAGTGGCTGTGGGCGGATTTTACGGGGCGAATGCCTATCGACGTCTCCGTGCGCACCCACTACGCCAAAATCACGCCCATGCAGTTCACCCTGGCCGACCCTGGCCCGCGCGACATGTTCGACGACCGCGTGTACAAACGCGGCGCCATCACCCTCCACGCGCTGCGCCGCGCCTTCGGCGACGCCGTGTTCTTCAACGCGGTGCGCGATTACGTGGCCACCAACGCCCACGGCATCGTGGAGACCTTCGACCTGGTCAACGCGTTTAAGCGCCAGGGTGTGGACATCTCCCCGATCCTGAACGCGTGGATCCAGCACCCCGAGCTTCCGGAGTGCCCGTGAAAAACCTCTCCCTGGCCACCATCTTCGCCGCTGCCAGCGGCTTTGTGGTCATGTGGATTGCCAGCTGGGCCCTGGACGCCAAGCACGGCTACAACTCCTTCTTGGCTTACTGGGGCTTGTTTTTCGCCTGCACTGGGCTCATCGACGGCATCACACAGGAAACCACCCGCGCCGTGGCAGCCTCGCGCGAGACGCAGGTGCGCGGCAACGCCAACCCGTGGAAGCTCGGGGCGGCGATCGGCGTGGCACTAGCTGCAGTTGTGCTGCTTGTGGGGCTTTTCGCCATGGGGCGCATCGTGCCCACCCACCCGGGCACCGCCACGGGGTTGTTGGCGTTCGGCCTGCTCAGCTACGCGTTCCAGGCGGTGCTCTCCGGCATCTTGAGCGGCTCCGGGCTGTGGAACCGCTACGCCGCGCTGGTTGCCCTGGACTCCGGTGTGCGCCTCGTGCTTGCGGTGGTGGTGTGGGCGCTCGGCGGTGGGCTGGTGGAGTTTTTGGCCATCACCGTCATCGGCGCGCTGAGCTGGGCGGTGGTCTTGGCGCTGGCCCCGGTGCGCGTGCAGCTGGACGTGGACCGCGGGGCGTTTGTGCGCCGCGTCGGCTCCGCCATGGTGGCCTCCGGGGCGTCGGCCGCGCTGATCACGGGCTTCCCCACCGCCGCCTCCGCCGCCTTCCCCGCGGCAACTGCTGGCGCTGCTGTCGCCGCGATCAACAACGCCGTCATGCTCACTCGCGCGCCGGTGCTGGTGCCGCTGCAGCGTTTCCAATCGGCGCTGGTGGTGCGCTTCGTGGAGCGCCGCGACACTGTCTACAGGGCGCTCGCCGCGCCCGTCGGCGCGATCATGGGCGTCGGCATCGTCGGCTTCGCGGCTGCCTGGCTGATCGGCCCGTGGATTTTGCGGGTGGCGTACAAACCGGAGCTGTTTGTCGACGGGCTCACGCTCGGCCTGCTCACCTTCGCCTCCGCGTTCATGGGCATGCTGATGATCACCGGCGTGGCCGTGCTCGCCTTAGAGCGCCACGCGTTCTACGTTGCCGGCTGGCTCGCCGCCACCGCCACCGCGTTCGCCGTGTTGTTCCTCGCGCCGTGGGGCGTCGCCACGACGGTTGTGGTGGCGCTGTTCGCCGGGCCGATCGTCGGTGCGCTCGTGCACCTGGTGGGCCTTGTAAGGTAGCCGGGTATGGAGTCTTTGCTGGTCACCGGCGGCGCCGGTTTCATCGGGTCGAACTTCGCGCGCATGGCGTCCGAGCGCTACCGCGTCGTGGTCGTGGACAAGCTCACCTACGCAGGCAACCGCGCGAACCTGCCCGAGGGCATTGAGTTCGTGCGCGGGGACATCTGCGAGCAACCGCTTATCGACGAGCTCGTTTCCGCCAGCGACGCCGTCATCCACTTCGCCGCCGAATCGCACAACGACAACTCACTGAGGGACCCGTCCGCGTTCGTGCACAGCAACATCAACGGCACATTCGCGCTGCTGGAGGCGGTGCGGAAGTTCGACAAACGCCTGCACCACATCTCCACCGACGAAGTCTTCGGCGACCTAGAGCTCGGCAGCACGGACGCGTTCACCGAGACCACGCCGTACAACCCCTCCTCGCCCTACTCGGCGACGAAAGCCGGCTCCGACCACCTGGTGCGCGCCTGGGTGCGCTCGTTCGGGGTGCGCGCGACGATCTCGAACTGCTCCAACAACTACGGGCCCTACCAGCACATAGAGAAGTTCATCCCCCGCCAGATCACGAACATCCTCACCGGCCAGCCCGCGAAGCTCTACGGCACCGGCGCGCAGGTGCGCGACTGGATCCACGTGGACGACCACAACGATGCCGTCCTGGCCATCTTGGAGCGCGGGCGCATCGGCGAGACCTACAACATCGGTGCGAGCAACCCCGGCGACGCTCACGTCACGAATAAGCAGGTCATCGAGACCATCTGCGAGCTCATGGGCGGCGAATACGTCCACGTCGCCGACCGCCCCGGCCACGACCAGCGCTACACCATGGACGCCGCCAAGCTGCGCCGCGAGCTCGGCTGGCAACCGCAGCACACGGACCTGCGCAGCGGGCTGCAGCAGACGATCGACTGGTACACCGACAACCGCTGGTGGTGGGAAGACGACAAGGCAGGCATTGAACGCGGGTACGCGGAGAGGGGACAGTGAAATGACCACCATCGACGGCCTCGAGGTTCACCGGCTCACCGTCCACGAGGACAACCGCGGCTGGTTCAAAGAGAACTGGTCCGGCCAAAAACTCACCCCGAAGCAGCACAACGTCAGCTTCAACGCCCGCCGCGGTGCGACCCGCGGCATGCACGCCGAGCCGTGGGACAAGTGGGTCTCCGTGGCCACCGGCCGCGTGTTCGGCGCGTGGGTGGACATGCGCGAAGGCTCCGCCACGTTCGGCGAGAAATTCACCTGCGAGATCGGCCCGGACACCGCCGTGTACGTCCCCCGCGGCGTGGCCAACGGCTTCCAGGCGCTCGAGGACGACACCACCTACATCTACCTGGTCAACCAGCGCTACTCCCCCGGCGGCACGTTTTGCTCCTACAAGGAAATCGACTGGCCGCTCGAGCCCACCGAACTGTCCGCCAAAGACCTCGAGCATCCTTTGCTTGTCGACGCCACTCCGCTGCCCCCACGCCGCATCCTCGTCACCGGCGCCAACGGCCAGTTGGGGCGCGCGCTGCGCCAAATCTGGTCGGACAAAGAAGCCCACTTCGTGGGCCACGACGAGTTCGACATCTGCCACGCCGCCGACTCAGCGAAACGCGCCGGCATCAACTGGGCGGACTACTGGGCGATTGTGAACTGCGCCGCCTACAACGACGTCAACGGCGCGGAAGACGACCGGGCCGGGGCATGGAGGGTGAATGCGGCGGCGCCGGCGGAGCTTGCGTCGATAAGCAATGAGCACGACCTCACGCTCGTCCATGTCTCCTCCGACTACATCTTCGACGGCAACGTCGAGGTGCACGACGAAACTGAGGTGCCGTCGCCGCTGAGCGCGTACGGCGCGTCGAAGGCCGCGGGCGACACCGCCGCGCAGGTCGCGCGTAAGCATTATGTGGTGCGCACGAGCTGGGTGTTCGGCGACGGCCGCAACTTTATGTCCGTCATGGCCGACCTGGCTGATCGCGGCGTCGCGCCGAAAGTCGTGTGCGACCAGCGCGGGCGCCCCACCTGGGCCGAAGACCTGGCGAAAGGCATCGCGCACCTGCTTCGCACCGGCGCCGAGTACGGGGTGTACAACATCACCTCCGACGGCGACGCCGCCACGCGCGACGAGATCGCGATGGCGGTGTTTGTGGCCGTCGGCGGCGACCCGGCGGACGTCCACCCCGTGACCACCGAGCAGTACGGCGCCGAATTCGGCGTGGAGGCGCCACGCCCGCGCGAATCCACCCTGGCGCTGGACAAAATCAAGGCCGCAGGCTTCAGCCCGACGAACTGGCGCGCCGCGCTGGCGCTCTACGTCGCGCTGCGATAACCGGGACAGAACGCGGCACGCGCCTTACACTAAGGTCGCCCCCACCACTTTCTCAGGAGATTCCCATGAAGAAGTCCCGGTTCCTCGCCGCTGCAACCACCGCCGCAGTCGCCGTTTCCACCGTTGCTCCCGCATACGCCGCCCAGATCGGCCCGCTGGAGCAAAACCAGTGCAAGGTAACACTGACCGCTGCTGAGAAAAGCTACCTGGACGCAATGTCGCGAGAACTGTACTCGAAACTGGATCCAGCACTAGCCCGTGACATTAACCTGGGCCTCGAAGCCGCGTACCCCGGCGCACGCGCGGTCGGCAACGACTTCGTTGATGCCTACCAGCACCAGCTCACCGGGCACAAGACCCGCAAATCCTTCAACCAAGCACTTAATTCCGTGGAGTCCGACTCGTACGTCAACCGCCTGAGCGCGAGCGGTATGAACCAGGAAACCGCCGCGTTTTACCTGATTCTTCGTGCCGATGCTGCCTACGGACACGGCCTCGTCGACGGTTCTCAGTACGAACCGGAGGACTGGGAGAACTACTTCGTCGAAGCCAGCTCGATCGACGACGAGTTCGAGGGCAACATGATCGGATTGATGCTCATCCTTCTCTTCGGCGTGACCGACGTCCTGGGCGACGAGACCCAACTTCAGCGGTTCTACACGACCTTTGACAAGACCCCCTCCGGCAAATACTTCGCAAGCTTGAACCCGTTCTTCAACGCCCACATGAAGGCCGCGGATGCGTGCCTGCGCGGCGGCAACGCTACTGTCGCCTACCCGACCGGCACCACCGCGTCCAAGCCGTCCAAGCCGTCCAAGCCGGCAGACCAGAACACCGGCGTCGATGCCGGTCAGGCCCAGGATGAGCAGGGCTCTTCCACCGCTGGCATCATCATTGGCATCATCGCAGCTGTCCTTGCCGTGGTAGGTATCGCAGCGGCTGTCGCTCCGCAGCTAGGCTTTCAGGTCCCGGGCCTGGGTTAGGCTCGAACACTATCGACACCCAGCACCGCTCCGCGCGTTGTTGGGTGTTTTGCATGTGAAGGCCCGCATACTGGCCAACTAGACTTCGCATTCATGAAGGGCATCATTCTCGCCGGCGGCTCGGGCACGCGCCTGTACCCGATCACCCAGGGCATCTCGAAGCAACTCATGCCCATCTACGACAAGCCGATGATCTACTACCCGCTATCCACGCTGATCAGCGCGGGTATCAGGGAGATTTTGATCATCACCACGCCGGAGGATCGGCCGAACTTTGAGCGTTTGCTTGGCGACGGCTCACGCCTCGGCATCATGCTCCACTACGCCGAACAACCCCGCCCGGAGGGACTGGCGCAGGCGTTTTTGATCGGCGAGGAGTTCATCGGCGACGACTCGGTAGCGCTGGTGCTCGGCGACAACATCTTCGACGGCAGCGGCATCGCCCAGGTGCTCGGCCAGGTGCGCGACATCGACGGCGGCGCCATCTTCGCCTACGAGGTCTCCGACCCGCAGCGCTACGGCGTGGTCGAGTTCGACGCGGACGGCACCGCGCTGTCCATCGAGGAAAAACCCGACGAGCCGAAGTCCAACTTCGCCGTAGTGGGGCTGTACTTCTACGACAATGATGTTGTGGACATCGCCAAATCCATCACCCCCTCGGCGCGCGGGGAGCTGGAGATCACCTCCGTCAACGAGGCATACCTCCGCCGCGGCGACCTGAAGGTGCACCGCCTGCACCGGGGTGATGTGTGGCTGGACACCGGCACCATCGACTCCATGAGCGAGGCCAGCGCCTACGTGGAGGTGCTGCAAAAGCGCACCGGCACCGTCATCGGCTCGCCGGAGGTGGCCGCCTACCGGGAAGGCTTCATCGACGCCACGCAGCTGGAGGCCCTGGGCGAGCAGGTGCTGAAATCCGGCTACGGCCGCTACCTCATCGACGCAGCAAGGGACTAACCATGGCGAGGATTACCGCACTGGTGACCGTCTACCACGGCACCGATGAACACGACCTGGTCCGCGCCCTCGATTCCCTGCAGGCGCAGACCCGCCCCACGGACGAGCTGGTCATTGTGGCGGATGGGCCGGTGTCGGAGGGTGTCCGGAGGGTCGTCGAGAGGCAAGATGCCCGGGTAATTTGGCTGCCTGAGAATGTCGGCGCGGGCCCGGCGTCGCAGGCTGGCCTGGCCACGATCGATTCCGACTACACCGCACGGCTGGACTCCGACGACGCCGCGAAACCGACACGCTTCGCACGGCAGCTGGAGTACTTGGAGGCGCACCCGGAGGTTGGCGCGCTGGGCACCGCGGTCGAAGAGTTCGCGGAAACCCCCGGCGACACCGGCAAGGTGCGCGCCCTGCCGGAGGATCCGCACGCGTACGCGAAGATGAACTCGCCGGTGAACAACCCCTCGGTGATGCTGCGTACCCGCGCCGTCAAGGAGGTCGGCGGCTACCGGGACGTGCACTTCATGGAGGACTACGACCTCTACGCGCGCCTGATCTCGGGCGGTTGGCAGGTGCGCAACCTGCCGGAGGCGCTTACGGACTTCCAGGTCACCGACGCACAGTTTTCCCGCCGCACCGGCCGCGAGATGCTCGCCGCGGAGGCGCAGATGCAGCGCAACCTGGTCGCCTACGGCCTTGTTTCGCGCCCGCGGGCGGCGTTCAACCTGACGGCGCGCACCGCATACCGCGCGCTACCCACAGGTTTGCTCCGGCGCGTGTACGCCGCTTTGTTCCACCGCGGGGAGTAACCTAACGGGCGATATGAGCGGATTTTCAGACACTTGGCTGATCGTGCCTTGCTACAACGAGGGCACGGTCATCTTCGACGTGCTCACGAATGCGCGCGAGACGTTCCCCAACATCGTGGGCGTTAACGACGGATCCGCCGACGACTCCGCCGCGCAGATCCGCGCCGCGGGCGCCCACTTGGTGGACCACCCGGTCAACCTGGGCCAAGGCGCGGCGATCCAGACCGGCGTGGAATACGCGCGCAAACAGCCGGGCGCCGAGTTCTTCGTCACCTTCGACGCGGACGGCCAGCACCAGGAAAAAGACGTTGTGCGCATGATTGAGCGGCTGCGCACTGAGCCGTTGGACATCGTCGTCGGCACACGCTTCGCCGGCCAGGAGAACTCGCAGGTGCCGTGGATCAAGCGCGCCGTGCTGAAAACGGTGGTGATGCTGTCGCCGCGCACGAAGAAGCTCGGGCTCACGGATGCCCACAACGGGCTGCGCGCCTTCAACCGCACGGTGGCCGAGGAGATGAACATCCGCATGAACGGGATGTCGCACGCCTCGGAGATCGTCTCCATGATTGACAAGCACGGCTGGCGCGTGGACGAGGAGCCGGTGGACATTCTCTACACGGAGTACTCGATGTCGAAGGGCCAGTCGCTGATCAACGGCGTGAACATCCTCGCCGACGGGCTCGTTGCAAGGAGGTTGCCATGATCCAAGCGTTGTTGCTGCTCGCCATTGTCGCGTTGGCCTGGTACTTCTTTGCTAATCGACGAAAAGCTAACGCCAAAGCCTGGGTAAAAATCGGCTTCGCCCTCTTAATGGTGGCGGCGGTGTGGGCGATTGCCCGCCCCGACGATGTCACGGTGCTTGCCAACTGGCTGGGTGTGGCCCGCGGCACCGACCTGATGCTGTACGTGCTGGTGGTGGCGTTCTTCTTCGTCACCGTCTCCACGTGGACGCGCTTCCGCGAGCAGGAGTTGCGCTACGCGCGCCTGGCCCGCGCCGTCGCGCTGCAGAACGCCCAGGCGCCGGAGCAGGGGCAAGTGCGGACACCGCGCGGCGCTAACCAGCAGCGCTAGTAGCCGCGGCGGATCCACTCCTCCAGGTGCGGCGCCTCTGCGCCGATGGTGGTGTGGTCGCCGTGGCCGGTGCGCACCACCGTCACCGCCGGCAGGTCCAGCACGGACTTCTGCAGGGAGTGGATGATGGTGTCGAAGGAGGAGAACGACCGTCCCGTCGCGCCCGGCCCGCCCTGGAACAGGGTGTCACCGGAGAACAGCTCGCCGGCCTCCTCGGCGTAGATGACTACAGAGCCCGGCGAGTGGCCCGGGGTGGACATCACGCGCAGGTCGGTGCCGGCGATGGTGAACGTGGCGCCGTCGAGAAGCTGGCGGTAGTGCGCGCCCGGGTTCTGGCGCTGCCACAAAAACCCGTCGGTGGGGTGCAGGTACACCGGGGCGTCCACAAGCCGCGACAGCTCGGGCGCGGCGTCGATGTGGTCGGAGTGGCCGTGGGTGGCCAAAATGCCCTTCACGCGCCTGTTTCCCACCGCCTCGGCGATGGCTTCGGCGTTGTGGGCGGCGTCGATGATGTAAACCTCGGAATCGTCGCCGACGATCCAAACGTTGTTGTCCACCTCCCACTCGCCACCGTCGAGCTTGAACAGGCCGGATGTGACTACGTTGTCGATGCGCATTTAGAACTCCACCACGCTTCGCAGCACGTCTCCGTGCTTCATTTTTTCAAAGGATTCCTCGATGTCACCGACGCCGATGCGCTCGGAGACGAATTCGCCCAGCGGGAAACGGCCCTGCTTGTACAGTTGGACGTACGCGGGGAAGTCGCGCTCCGGCAGGCAGTCGCCGTACCAGGCCGGCTTGATGGAGCCGCCGCGTGCGTAGAGATCGATCGCGGGGATGTCCACGTGGTCGGTCTGGTTGGGCACGCCGACCATGACCATGCGGCCGGCGAAGTCGCGCGAGTAGAACGCCTGGCGCCAGGTGGGCTGGATGCCCACGGCGTCGATGGCGACGTCGGCGCCGAAGCCGCCGGTGAGTTTGCGCACGGCCTCGATCACCTCGTCCTCGCTCATGTCCTTGGCGCAAATGGCGTCGGTGGCGCCGAACTTGGATGCAGCGTCGCACTTTCGCTTATCGACGTCTACAGCCACCACCGTTGTCGCCCCCGCCAACGCGGCACCGGCGACAGCCGCCAAGCCGACCCCGCCGAGGCCGAACACGACCACGGACTCGCCGCGCTGCACGTCACCGGTGTTCACCGCGGCGCCCAGGCCGGCCATGATGCCGCAGCCGAGCAGGCCCGCCGCCGCCGGGTCGGCGTCCGGGTCGACCTTCGTGCACTGTTTTTCGTGCACGAGGGTCTTCTCCGCGAAGGAGCCGATGCCGAGTGCGGGGGTGAGCGGAGTGCCGTCGTCAAGCGTCATGCTTTGCGAGGCGTTGTGGGTGTTGAAGCAGTTCTTCGTGTCGCCCTTGCGGCAGGCGCGGCACTCGCCGCACACCGCGCGCCAGTTCAGCACCACGAAGTCGCCTTCCTGCACGTGGGTGACGTCCTCGCCGACCTGGTCCACAATGCCGGCAGTTTCGTGGCCGAGGAGGAACGGGTAGGCGTCCTCGATGTCGCCGTCGCGGTAGGCCAGGTCCGTGTGGCACACGCCGGTGGCCTGGACCTTGACCACCACATCGTTGGGGCCGGGTTCCGGGATCACAATGTCCACGACCTCGACCGGGGCGCCCTTGGAACGGGCGATTACTCCTTGAACAGTCTGTGTCATGCCCCCAAGACTAGGAGCGGGCAATGACGTTTGCCACGTGCTCGTGGCCGCGCTGGTTGACGTGGATGGGCAGGTTGCCCGGGCCGCCGTAGAAGTCCACCAGCCCGGCCCACATGCGCTTGTTGTCCGGGGCGCACATGTTGTTGTGCCAGGTGGAGGGTTTCAGGTCCAAAAACTCCACGCCAGCGGCGCGGGCGGCGTCGACCTGCATCCACTGCGCGAGGTTCTCCCAGCGCTGCGCCTCCACCAACCGGGTGGCGTCTGCGACGTTCGGGGCGATGTGGAACAGGCACACGCGGTCGCCGGCGGTGATCTTGGGGTAGCCCACGATCTGGATGCGCGCGTTCGGCGCGGCGGCGCGGATGCGGTTGATCTGCGGGACCATGTAGCGGGTGAAGTCGCGGCGGATGTCGCCGTCCGGGCGCGAGTTGTTGTTGTACGTGTCGTTGAAGCCTGCGGAGATGATCACGCGCGCCGTCGCCGGGGACAGGCCCCGGTCCGCGATCGCGCGGTCCACCTGCTGGAAGAAACCAGGTCCCTTGGAGATGGTCACCACGCCGGTGCAGGAGTAGTCGCGCGCAGCCAGGCCGAGCTTGGCGGCGGAGCGTTTGCCCCAGTTCGTGGGGGAGGTCGGGCACCAGGTGCCGTTATCCGAGCGCCCGCGCGGGTCCAGCCCCAGCTTGCCGGCGGCCCACTGGCCCATGTTCGGGTCGGAGATGACAGAGTCGCCGAAGATGACCATGTTGCGGTCCTGCGCCTGCGCCGCCGGGGCGAGCGGGGCGACAAGCGCGGCCGCCGCAACGAAAATGGCGGCAAGGCGGCGGGAAAATGACACGGCGAAATCCTTTCACAGAGGTTTCTTGCGTAACAGTAGGCTACATTATCCACATGCGACCCACTCACCGTCCGCTGTTCTTACTCAAGTCTTTCGCCCGCTTCGTGCCCGCCGTTACACGCGCCGGCATCGTCAGCGCCGAAGGCGGCCCCCGCGCGGCCCTCGCACTCACCCCCAACCTCGCGCGCTACTGGTTCACCACCGCCCGCGAAGTCGAACAGGGCGCCGCCGCCGCACCGGACCGCATCGCGCTTATCGACGACACGGGCGTGACCACCTACCGCCAACTCCGCGACGACTCACGCACCCTAGCCAAGTGGCTCCTCGACGTGCAGGAAAAACGCGGCCTGGACGAGCTGCGCATAGGCGTCATGGCCCGAAACGGCCGCGGCATCATCCTCCCGCTAGCCGCCAAAGGCTACGTCGGGGCACACATCTTCCTGCTCAACATCGGCTCCTCGCCGGAGCAGCTCGCGGGCATCTTCGCCGAAAATGACATCAACGTGCTGTTCATCGACGACGAGTTCGCCGACCGCCTCCCCGCCGACACTGCCAACACTGCCAACACCGCCGGCATCACCATCGTGCGCGCGCACGAGGACGGCGGCGCCGGGCTCTCTATTGGGCAGGTGGTCCGGATGGACGTCGATAGGCAACTGCCCCGCTGGCCGCAACACGGCAACCTTGTCCTGATGAGCTCCGGCACCACCGGCATCCCCAAAGGCATCGTGCGGCCCGAACCGCGCATGCCGTTCGTGGTCGCCGGCTACCTCGAAGCCATCCCGTGGCGCGCCGGCGACACCGTGCAACTAACCGCGTCGATCTTCCACACCTGGGGCTGGTCCGCCCTCCAGGTGGCGCTGGCGACGCGCTCCACCATCGTCACCCGCCGCATCTTCGATCCGGAGGCCTGCTTCCGCGACATCCAGAAATACCGCTGCGACGGGCTGATTTCCTCACCCATCTTCTTCAAACAGATGCTGGACCTGGAGGAAAGCTACGACACGTCCACGCTGCGCTACCTCGCCTCCGCCGGCAACGCCGTCACCCCGTCGCTGCTGCGCCGCACCACCGAGCGCTTCGGCCCGATTCTGGCCAACATCTACGGCTCCACCGAACTCGCACTCGCCGCGGCCGCCTCGCCCGAACAGATGCAGGCCGACCCCACCACTGTGGGCAAAATCCCGCCCGGCACGGTGCTCAAGCTTTACGACGACCACGGCAACGAAGTCCAAACCGGCGAAACCGGCCGCATCTTCCTGCACAACGAAACCGCGCTGCGCGGCTACACCAACCCGGCGACCGAGATGGTGGAGATCGACGGCCTGGTGGAAATGGGCGACCTCGGCTACCTCGACGACCGAGGGTACCTGCACGTGCAGTCACGCAACGACGACATGATCATCGTCGGCGGCGAAAACGTCCACCCGCAATCCGTGGTGGAAGTGCTCGAGGACATGCCGGGAGTCGGCGAGGTGTACGCGCACGGCGTCGACGACGACGATATGTTCAAACGCATCGCCGTGTGGGTGGTAAAAAGCGCCGACCTCACCGCCGATGCGGTGCGCGACTGGGTGCGCGCCCACCTGGCCGACCACTCCATCCCCCGGGACGTGTACTTCGTGGACGAGCTGCCGCGCAACGCTGTTGGCAAGGTCGTGCCGCGGTTTCTTCCCGGTTTAGGGCAAAAAAATTGAGCCACCAGCGAGAATCGAACTCGCGACCTTCTCATTACGAGTGAGATGCTCTACCGACTGAGCTATAGTGGCCGGGCATACAAGATGCACCACCGCGAAAGTGTAGTGCAGCCGAAGGGAACTGAGAAACCGGCAGCTCAGGACACCTTGCAGGCGAGCCGGATCCGGCCGAGCATCCCACCAAACGCCACCGCCGGCTGCACCTGCTGCGCCAGCCGCTCGCGGCATTGCGCGATGGCCTCCTGGCACTCCACCAGGTCTTCTGGGGTGGTGCGCTCCGCGATCTCTCGCGCCAGGCCCTCGTAGTCCGGGTGGATCAGGGCAAGACCGGCACCGGACTGGATGATCATGGCGTCGCGGTACACCCCCGCCAGGTCCACCAGGACCAGGTCGAACATGTCGCGTTTGCGGCGGGTGCCGCGTTTCTTCTGCTCCTCTTCGAGCGCTTTTATCGACGACGCAACGCCACCCAACGCCCTGCCCGCCCCCTTGCCTTTCGCGCCCATGCCGAGCGCGTTTTCCAGCTTCGCGCGCTCGGCTTCGTCCTCGGCCTTGTGGGCCTCCACCGCCTCGGTTTCCGCCGCTTTGACCAGCCCGCCGACGGCCTGGAACGCCTGCGCACCGTGGAACACCAGCTCTGCCAGGTTGATCGCCATGGAGCGGCGCTTCTGCACCTGGTCCGAGCGCACCAAAAGCCGCGCACGCCCCACGTGCCGCATCGTCGCGGCGGCGGCAAGGCGCGCGTCGTGCTCGGTCGCGCCCTCCTCTTCGACCAGGATGCGCACGACCTCGTGCTCCGTCGGCGCCGGCACGTACAGGTGGCGGCAGCGCGAACGCAGCGTCTGCGAAAAGTCCTGCGGGTCCGCCGACGGGGCGCACATGATGATCACGGTGTGCTCCGGCGGCTCCTCCACGGTCTTCAGCAACGCGTCGGCGGCGTCCGTGTTCAACCGGTCGGCGTTTTCGATGACGATGACGCGCCAGGCGGCGACCGTCGGCAGGCGGGCTGCTTGCGGCACGATCGTGCGCCGCACGTAATCCACCGGGATGTTCACCCGCTGCGGCACCACGTGCAGCAGATCAGTGTGCGTGCCCGCCAACGCCAACCGGCACGCCTCGCAGCGCCCGCACCCGATCTCGTCCGGGTCGGTGCACATCAGCGCCGCCGCGAACGCCAACGCGGCCTGCGAGCGGCCCGCCCCCGGAGGACCGGTGAAAAGCCAGGCGTGGGTCATGGCGTAGCCGTCGCCAAGCCTTGCGGCCTTCGCCGCCGACATGATTGCCTCGCGCACCGCCGGCGTACCGGCAAGCCGCTCACTGACGCTACGGGTAGTCACGGATGATCACACTACCCGCGCGCTAAGGTGATACACCATGGAACGATTCTGGCGCGATCTGCGGTGGCTCTGGGGCACGTCATGGCCCCTGTACGCCGCGACCGTGCTGGGAACCAACGTCATCGCCGCCATCGGCTCGATGCTGTTCGTGCGCTACCTCATCCCCATGCCGGAAGTGCGTGAACTCGGCCTTGGCGGGCAACTCGGCGCCATCGGCGTGATCTACGCGGCGGTCGCCGTCGTGCTGGGCGTGGTGGTCACGCTGTACCTGTTCCGGCCCGTGCTGGAATGGCAGCGCCACCCCGACGGGCATGACCCGAACATGGTGCGCCACCTGGTCATGCGGCTGCCGGTGCTGCAAACCATCATTGTGGTGGGCGTGTGGGGTATCGGCATCGCGATTGTCACCGCGGGGGCCTGGCGTGTCGACGCCCGCCTGGCCACCGTCGTCCTCGCCACCGCCTCGCTGACCGCTTTTGTCACCGCGGTGCTGACCTACCTGCAGGCCGAGCGCCTCGTGCGCCCCATCGCCGCCTCCGCGCTGGCGCGCCGCTTCGAGGACTCCACGCTGCAGCCGCCGATCAAGTGGCAGCTGTACCTGACGTGGTTCACCACCTCCGCCGTGCCGATGGTGGGCGTTTTGTTGCTGACGGTGGCGCAGCGCCACGGCTACTTCACCGGCAACGTGGGCGAGCTCACCTCCGCTATCGTCGCGCTGATCACCGCCGGCATGGCCACCGGGTTTGTGGGCACCACGCTGGTGATCATGAGCGTGGTCGACCCGATCAAGGAGCTGCAAGCCGCGATCAACCGTGTGCGCCGAGGCGAGCAAAACACGCAGGTGGACATCTACGACGGTTCCGAGATCGGCGTGCTGCAGGCAGGGTTCAACGAGATGATGAAGGGGCTGCGCGACCGCCAGCGCGTCCGCGACATCTTCGGCCAGTACGTCGGCGCGGAGGTGGCGCAGAAGGCGCTGGAGGAGATCCCGGAGCTCGGCGGCGAGGAGCGCAAGGTGGCGGTGCTGTTCATCGACGTCGTCGGGTCCACCACCTACGCCGTGGACCACACCCCGGAGGAGGTCGTCGCGGCGTTGAACGACTTCTTCGACGTCGTCGTCGAGGTGGTGCACCGCAACAAGGGCGTGATTAACAAGTTCCAGGGCGATGCGGCCTTGGCGGTGTTCGGGGCGCCCGTTTCGCTTCACGACGCCGCATCGCACGCCCTCCAAGCCGCCCGCGAACTCCAACGGGACCTGGCCGGCCAGGAGCTGCGCGCCGGCATCGGTGTGGCGTCCGGGCACGTGGTGGCGGGCCACATCGGCGGCTCGGACCGCTTCGAGTACACCGTGATCGGCGACGCCGTCAACGCCGCGGCGCGCCTGACCGACATGGCGAAAGACACCCCGGGCCTGGTGCTGACCAACGCCGCGACCCTGCGCGCAGCGAACGAGGTGGAGCAGCAGCGCTGGACGCTGATGAAGTCCGTGGAGCTGCGCGGCCGCGGCAAGATGACGCAGCTGGCGCGCCCGGTGCGCTCCACATTGGCCGACCGCTCGTAGTTTTTGGGCATGCCGATGTGCCTCGCCCGGGTGGGGCGGGTTTTCGGTGTGTGGTAGTTAGTCGAAGAGCAGCTCCATCGCGCCTGGGGTGGTCATGGGGACTTGTGTGCCGTTGGGGGCGACCCAGTGGATCCGCGCGTTGGGGTTGTCGATGTAGCCGAACGGGCCGTTTTTGTTGTCGGCGTTGACCCCGTTGTGGAAGGGGCAGAGTTCGGCGAGGTTGTCCATGTTGGTCATCCCGCCGTAGCGCCATGCGTTGATGTGGTGTGTTTGGGTGGTTTCGGCGGAGTGTTTGCAGTCGGGAAACGCACAGGCCGGGCAGAGCAGTTTCGACATGGTCTTTTGTTTGGGGTTGGCGCAGCGCTTTGCGTGGTAGAGGTTGACGGGGCCTTCTTGGGGGTGGAACGCGGCGACTTCGAGGATGTCGCCGAATTCGTGCTCCATGTATTCGGCCCCTGTCATGGTGGTGCCGTCGGTGCAGATCAGGGTGACTTCGTCTGCGTGGCCGGATTGGATGCGGGCCCAGTCGGCGATCGGCACCAGGATGATCGGCCGGAAGTTCGCCTTCGGCACTCCTTTGCCGTCGCGCAGGATCCCGATAAGCGTGTGGGCCATTTGGGCGGCCGCCGGGTCGTCGGCGTCGATGAGTTTACGCAGCAGGTGCTCAAGATCGGCCAGATCGCGCTCGTTGTAGGTCAGGATCATGGTGCGCATGCCCGCCTTCGAGCGGGAAAACCTGCACGAGGGTGGGGCTGGTTTAACGGGCTGTTTGATCAGCCGCTTGATGCGCTTGGTTAAGGCCCGATACGAGCCGCGGTGGCGCACCAAATCCAACCGGATGCGCCAGCGTTCCGCGGCCCCTTCGACGGCGAGCAGCTTTTTCTCGATGTGCACGAGCTGGTCGACCGGTAAGCCCTCGGCGGCGGCTAAAGCGTCGCGTTGTTTGCGGGTGAATTGGGTCGGCCCAAAGTAGGTGTGGTGCACCCGCGCCAAATCGCGCACCCGCCCGGTGGACAGGCCGGCGGCCATAGCTATGTCGCGGTCGAAGTCGGCGAGGACACTTACGCCTGCGGTGACAAAGTCGGTGAAGTTCATGGCCCGAAAGCTATGGCGGCCACGCAACCCCAAACAAGACCCAAATCAAAATCTGTGGATAAACCCCGCCGGTTGTTGACGCCGCAACACAGTTGTCCACAGCAACGCAAAACGCGGTGGCGCAAGCACGCCACCGCGGTATACGTTGCGAAGTTTTAGCGCTTGCGGGCCTTCACTACGCGCTTCGTGGTCTGCTTCGGCTTCGCGGCCTTCTTGGCAGCCTTCTTCTTCGTCGTCTTCTTCTTGGTGGCTTTCTTGCCGCCGCCTTCCGCCTCGCGGGCGCGGCGGGCGGAGAGCAGCTCGTTGGCGCGCTGGTCCGTCATGGTTTCCGGGGTGTCGCCGCGCTGCAGGGACGCGTTCGTTTCGCCGTCGGTGACATACGGGCCGAAGCGGCCGTCCTTGACGGTCATGGGCTTGCCGGAGACGTCGTTGTCGCCGAGCATTTTCAGCGGCGGCTTCGCGGCAGCGCGCCCGCGGCGCTTCGGCTCGGCGTAGATGCGGCGGGCCTCGTCAAGCGTGATGGAGAAGATCTGGTCTTCGCTGGCCAGCGAGCGCGAATCGGAGCCCTTCTTCAGGTACGGGCCGTAGCGGCCGTTCTGCGCGGTGATCATCTCGCCGTCCGACGGGTCCTCGCCGACCTCGCGCGGCAGCGACAGCAGCTGCATCGCCTCGTCGAAGGTGACGCTCGACGGCTCCATCGTGGAAAACAGTGACGCGGTGGCGGGCTTGAGCTGCTCGTCGACGAGCTGCGCCATGCGCTTCTCCTTCTGAGCAGCCGCCGTCTTGGTCTCCCAGTTCTTCGCGCGTTTGCCTTCCTCGGCGCGCTGGGCGTCCTCCTCGGCGCGCTCCGCGGCGATGACTTCCTCGGCGCGGGCTTCGGCGGTGGCGCGCTCGTCGTCACGCACGAGCTCCGTGACGTACGGGCCGAAGCGGCCCTCCTTCGCCACCACGGTGCGGCCGTTGGCGGGGTTGACGCCGAGTTCGCGGCCGGACTGCGGGGTGGCGAAGAGCTTTTCAGCCATCTCCAGGGTGATTTCGTCCGGGGTGGCGGACTCGGGCAGGTTGGCGCGCTGGTACTCGGGCTCGCCGTCCTTTTCGCCGATCACGCGCTCGATGTAGGGCCCGTAGCGTCCGACGCGGACGACGACGGGGCGGCCGGAGGCGTCGTCGAAAAGCTTCAGCGAGTTCGCGGCGCGCGCGTCGATGGCCTCGAGGTTGTTCTCGATCATGTGCTTCAGCCCGCCGCGGCGCGCGAGTGCTTGCGCCATGGATTCGCGTGCGTCGGCGTCGCCGAAATAGAAGCCGGACAGCCACTTGGTGCGGTCCTGGTTGCCGTGAGCGATTTCGTCGAGCTCGTCCTCCATGGACGAGGTGAAGTCGTAGTCCACCAGCGCGTCGAAGTTGTTCTCCAGCAGGCCCACCACGGAGAACGCGACCCAGGACGGCACCAGCGCGTTGCCGCGGACGAAGACGTAGCCGCGGTCCTGGATGGTTTTGATGATCGACGCGTAGGTGGACGGGCGCCCGATGCCGAGCTCCTCCATCTTTTTCACCAGCGAGGCTTCGGTGTAGCGCGCCGGCGGGTTGGTGGAGTGGCCATCCGCGGTGACCTTCTGCGTGGCCAACTCGTCGCCCTTGGCCAGCTGCGGCAGGCGGGTTTCGTTGGCTTGGCGGTCGGAGTAGGCGCGCAGCCAGCCGGGGAAGGTGACGGTGCGGCCGGTGGCGGCGAACTCGCACGCCTCGCCGGAGGCATCGCCGGCGACGGTGACCTTCATCGAGGTGCCGCGGGCGTCTTGCATTTGGGAGGCGACGGTGCGCGCCCAGATGAGTTCGTAGAGCTTGAACTCCTCGGCGTCCAAGGACCCCGCCAGTTGCCCGGGGGTGGCGAAGCGTTCGCCGGCGGGGCGGATGGCTTCGTGGGCTTCCTGCGAGTTTTTCACTTTTCGGTCGTAGGTGCGCGGCGCATCGGTGACGTAATCGGCGCCGTACAGTTCGCGGGCGGCGGAACGGGCGGCGTCGAGGCCCTGTTTGGACAGGGAGGTCGAGTCTGTACGCATGTAGGTGATGTGGCCGTTTTCGTACAGCCGTTGCGCGATGCGCATGGTGCGCGCGGAGGTGAAGTGCAGTTTGCGCCCGGCTTCTTGCTGCAGCGTGGAGGTCATAAACGGCGCGTAGGGTTTGCGCGAGTAGGGCTTTTCCTCCACTGCGGTGACGTGCATGGGTGCGGTGCCCAGCGCGTCGGCAAGCGAGTGCGCCTTTTGCTTATCGACGATCACCGCCTCGCCCTTCAGCCGCCCCCGGTCGTCGAAGTCGCGGCCCTGGGCGATGCGCTTGCCGTCGAGGGCGACGAGCTTGGCGTCGAACTCCGTCGGGGTCTGCTTGGATGCGTCTTGAGGGACGAGAGACGCAACCAAGTCCCAGTACTCGGCGGGGATGAACGCCATGCGTTCGCGTTCACGCTCGACGATGACGCGGGTGGCCACGGACTGCACGCGCCCGGCGGACAGGCGCGGCATGACCTTCTTCCACAACACGGGCGAGACTTCGTAGCCGTAGAGGCGGTCGAGGATGCGGCGGGTCTCCTGGGCGTCGACGAGCGCCATGTCCAGCTCGCGGGTGTTTTCGGCGGCTTCGCGGATCGCGGATTCGGTGATCTCGTTGAACACCATGCGCTCCACCGGCACCTTGGGCTTGAGGGTTTCCAACAGGTGCCAGGCAATGGCTTCGCCTTCGCGGTCCGGGTCTGTCGCGAGCAGGAGTTTGTCGGCCTGCTTGAGCTTGGATTTGAGGTCGGTGACCTTCTTTTTCTTGTCCGCGGAGACGACGTAGATGGGCGTGAAGCCGTCCTCGGGGTTGACGCCGAGCTTCGCCCACGCCTCCTTCTTGTACTTGGCGGGGATGTCGGCGGCGCGGCCGGGCAGGTCACGGATGTGGCCGACGGAGGCTTCCACAATAAAGTCGTCGCCCAGGTACTTCTGGATCTTCTTCGCCTTCGTCGCGGACTCCACGATCACCAGAGTCTTGCCGCCTTCAGCCACGTTGACTGACACCTCGCTTTACACAGAGTTATTGCCTAACAGACAACTAGCACACGATTGTGCACCCGGGTAATAGGACTACACTGCTCGGGTGCCCCGGTGCCGTGTACGTCGGGGGCGGAAAGGATGCGTCTACGTGGTCGATTCCCTCATCGATTTCCTGCATACGCTCATGGCGATGCCGGTGTTTTACCCGCTGGTGACGGTACTTATTGTCGCTGATGCGCTGGCGCCTGTGGTGCCGTCGGAGACGGTGCTGAACTTGGCGGGCGCGTTTTCCGCCTCCCGCGGGGTGCCGAGCGTGTGGGGCGTGATCGTTGCGGCGATCATCGGCGGGATCATCGGCGACAACATCTGCTTCGCGCTCGGCGGAAAGCTCATCAGCCGGGTGGAGGCGCTGGACCCGGAGTCGAAAGCGGGCCAGGCGATCCGCTGGGTGCGCCGGAACATGAACCGCGGCGCGGGCGCGACGATTATCGTCGCGCGTTTCATCCCCTGGGCGCGCTGGGTGGCAACGATTGTGCTGGGGTCGGTGCGCTACAACTGGTTCAAGTTCGTCTTCTTCGACACCATTGGTGTAATTCTGTGGGCGTTTTTGAGCGTCGGCGTCGGCTACCTGGGCGGGCGCATCTTGCAGGACTACCCGCTGTTGGCGATGCTTCTGGGCGTGGTGCTCGGCTCGTCTGTCGGCTACCTGATCCAAAAGGGCCAGAACAAGCTGGCCGAGTGGCGTGATGTGCGCCAAGGCGTGAGTAACGTATAAAAAACGGGGCTTCGAGCGAAGCCCCGTCGATAAGCAATGAGTGCTTAGAGCGCGCGCACCTGCTGTGCCTGCGGCCCCTTGGCGCCCTCGCCGACCTCGAACTCGACCTGCTGGTTTTCTTCCAGGGTGCGGAATCCGGAGCCCTGGATTTCGGAGTAGTGGACGAAGACGTCGGAGGAGCCGTCGTCCGGGGCGATGAAGCCGAAGCCCTTTTCGGCGTTGAACCACTTCACGGTACCGGTTGCCATGGTGAAACCTTTCAAAAATTTGCGTAGAGATGTCGTCCACCAGGGCCTAACGGGTCCTGGTGCCCGCGTGCACAATCCTCGCGAGCACCGCTTACGGGCGCACACAAAACCTGTGACCGCCACCCAGTGTGCCATGAAGTGCGGGCCTTAGCACTGGGAACTGGCATACTTCCCTGTGATTATGGTTTCCCCGTTCGGTGCCGAGCTGCTCGGCGCGCTGAAGCGCCGCCACCCCGCGGCGACGATCACGCATGTCGAGCACGTTCCCGCACGGCACGCCCGGTACAGCGAATGGCCGGGGTGGGTGGAGCCGCGTTTGCAGCAATTGCTTATCGACGAAGGCTTCGCCTCCCCCTACCTCCACCAAGCCCAGTGCGCAGAACACGCCTGGCGCGGAGACGATGTGGTGGTGGCGACGGGGACGTCTTCCGGCAAGTCTTTGGGCTACCAGCTGCCGGTGCTGACCACGTTGGCGCAGGATCCGACGGCGTGCGCGGTGTATTTAACGCCGACGAAGGCGCTGGGTTCGGACCAGCTGCAGGCCACGCTGCGGATGGTGCAGGCCGCGGGGCTGGAGGGCATCCACCCGGCGCCTTACGACGGCGACACGCCCGCAGAGTCGCGCGCGGGCATTAGGGAGCACACGCGCTACGTGTTCACCAACCCGGACATGCTGCACGCGTCTGTGCTGGGCTCGCACGCGCGGTGGGCGCGGGTGCTGCGGCATTTGAAGTACGTGGTGGTGGACGAGTGCCACACCTACCGGGGTGTTTTCGGCGCGAATGTGGCGCTGGTGCTACGGCGACTGCTGCGCATCGCGGCCGCCTACGGTGCGTCGCCGACGCTGATCTACGCGTCAGCCACCGCGGCGGACCCGGCGGGCCAGGCTCGCCGGTTAAGCGGCCGCGAAGCGGTGGCCGTAACCGACGACGCCGCCCCGGCTGGCGAGCGCACCATCGTGTTGTGGGAGCCCGGCTTCATCGAAGGGGCGGAAGGCGAAGGTGGCGCGCCGGTACGCTACCCCGCCACCACGGAGGCCGCTTCGGTGTCCGCGGAGCTGCTGCTGCAAGGCGCGCGGACGCTGACGTTCGTGCGGTCCCGGCGCGCCGCGGAAACGGTGGCGATGCGCACCCAGGAGCACCTGTCGGCGGCGGGCCGGGCGGATGTGGCCGAGCGCGTCGCACCCTACCGGGCGGGGTATCTGGCGGAGGACCGCCGCGAGCTGGAGCGCCGCTTGGACTCCGGTGAGCTGCTGGGGGTGGCGTCCACGAACGCGCTGGAGCTGGGCATCGACGTCGGCGGGCTGGACGCGGTGGTGATGGCGGGGTTTCCGGGCACGGTGGCGTCGTTTCGGCAACAGGCCGGGCGCGCGGGCCGGCGCGGGCAAAGCTCGGTGGCGGTGCTGGTGGCCCGCGACGAGCCGATGGACACCTACCTGGTCCACCACCCCGACGCGCTGTTGGGCACGCCGGTGGAAAACTCCGTGTTCGACCCCACCAACCCGTTCATTCTGCGCGGGCACGTGTACTGCGCGGCGGTGGAGCGGCCGTTGAGTGAGGCCGACGTGGGGGCGTTCGGCGCGCGCGACGTGGTGGATGACCTGACCGCCGCGGGCCTTTTGCGCCGCCGGCCGGCCGGCTGGTTCGCGGTGCCGCAGCTGGACGGGGAGGTCACGCCGGAGTCGGCGCACGCCTCGGTGTCGTTGCGTGGCGGGGTTGGTGAGCAGGTGATGATCGTGGACGTCACCGACGGACGCCTGCTCGGCACCGTGGATGCGGCGCGCGCGATGAGCCAGGTGCACGACGGGGCGGTCTACATCCACCAGGGCGAGTACTTCGTGGTCCAAGCGCTGGACCTGGACGACTACGTCGCGCTGGTGGCGCCGGAGCGGCCGGACTATTCCACGCAGGCGCGCTCGACCACGGATATCACGATCCTGGGCAAGCCCCACGAGCTGGTCAACCCGTCGCCGGGGCTGTGGGTGGCCAGCGTGGACGTGGAGGTCATCGACCGCGTCACCGGGTATGTGGTGCGGCTTTCAGACGGCACCGTCAGCGAGCACATCCCCCTCGACCTGCCCGAGCAGCGCCTGGTCACCCGGGCGGTGGCGTACACGATCGACCCGCTGGTGCTGGACGAGCTGGGCATCACCGCCGGCGAGATCCCCGGCGCCCTGCACGCCGCCGAGCACGCCGCGATCGGGCTTTTGCCGCTTTTAGCCACGTGCGACCGCTGGGACATCGGCGGCGTGTCCACCGCGCTGCACCCAGACACGATGCTGCCCACCGTCTTTGTCTACGACGGCCACCCCGGTGGAGCGGGCTTCGCCGACGAGGGCTTCGCCCGCTTCCACGAGTGGATCGAGGCGACCTGGGAGACCGTGCGCTCCTGCGGCTGCGAGGACGGCTGCCCGTCGTGCGTGCAGTCGCCGAAGTGCGGCAACGGCAACCAGCCGCTGGACAAGCGCGCCGCGTTAAAGCTGCTCGGCGCGCTTGTGACCATGACGGCGGGCGGGGCACCGCGCTAGGCGGTGCGCACGTTACGGCCCGGCGCGGGCGGCGGCCTCCGCCCGGCGGCGGGTGGCTGCCACCACGACGTCGCCTGCGGTGACCTCGCAGGACACCACGCGCGCGCCGTTGAGCTGCGCGGTGCGATCGGCGCTGGCGCAGGCGTCGGCGCCGCGGTACATCGCGGTCGCCCCGGCCACCGCGGCGAGGTCCGCGGCGACGCGGGCCCGGTGCGTGTCAGACACGTGCACCCCGAACGCCACCACCGCCAGCGCGAGCGAGACCACGGAGGTGATGATGCCGGTGGCGGTGACGGTGGCGGAGCCGTCGCTAGAAAGCAGACGCATCTAGAACTCCACGGGGAACACGGCCGTGGCGCGCATGGTGCCGATCGGCGCCGGAACCGAGGCCGCCGCGGTGGCCAGGCCCGCGTTTTCGGTGACGGCGACCTCGCCGCGGGGTACTGCGTAGTCCACCCCCAGGGCGTGGGCGCGGGCAGCGGCACCGGCGATGTCCACGGCCGTGATGTAGGCGGCAACGGTGGCGATCCCGCCCACGATCGCGGCGGTGGCCACCACGAGAGCCGACAGCGACAGCGCGGTTTCGATGGTGCTCATTAGCCCGGCGTGTTGCTCAGCGCGTCGGTGATGACGCTTTCGATGGCGCCTGTGACAGCGTCGCCGTTGACCACGAGGTACAGCACGCCGGCGAGGGCCGCGGCCGCCAGCGAACCGAACGCATATTCGATGGTGGACATGCCCTGGTCAGAGCGCATTTTCTGGGCGCGAGACACAGCATAGAGGTGGACAGATACGAGTGCAGAATTGAGATGGTGCATGGGAAAACTCCTTCTAGTTGATCAGTGAGGTACCGAGGCTGATCACCGCGGGCGCGAGCCCGAGGACGAAAAACGCCGGCAGGAAAAACGCGGTCAGCGGGATGGCGATGAGCACGCCCGCGCGTTCCGCTTTGGCTTTGGCCCGGTCCCCCGCGCCCGCGCGCAGCTGGGCGGCGATGCGACCGCAGCCTGCGGCCAGCGAGGTTCCGGAGGTGGCGGATAGGGCAACAAGCCCGGCGAGATCCTCGCCGCCTGGCAGGTGGCGGATCTCGGCCCAGGCGCGCTGGGGCTCTACCCCCAGCGCCGTCAGCGAGGCCACGGTGTGCCACGGGCTGCGTTCGCCGTGGGTGTCGGCAACCGCAGCCGCCGCGGTGGCGGCGGGCAGGCCCGCTGAGACGCATGCCGCGAACAGTTCGATGTCGCTGGCGCAGCGCTCCGGGTCGGCTCCTGTGGGGCCGTCGCGGGGCGCCTTCGGCGTGGTTGCGGTGACGCGGCTGCCGGGCCCGGCTGGTGCCACGCACAGTGCTGCTGCGACAAGCAGTGCAGGAACAAGGCCGATCATGCGCTGGCCCCCTCGATGATGCGGCGCGAGACCGCAACCCCGGCGCACACCAGCGCGGTGCCGACAACCAGCAGCACCCCGCCGAGCCCGCCGCCGGTGAGAAATGCCAGCGGTTTCGCACCCATCGCGGTGCCCATGAACACCCCGGCAATCGGCAGCAGCGCCAGCACCACGGCGGTTGTCTGCGGACCGGCGAGGGCTGCGCGGGTGGCGTCGCGATGGCGGTTGGCGTGGTCGATGTCGTCGCGAAGTGCGGCGACCAGCTTCGCCAGCGGCACTCCGCGCGAGACCGACAGGGCCCACAGCGTGCCGAGGCGCTCAAGCTCCGGCACGTGGGTCTCCAGCGTCGCGCCGGAGCGGGCAAGCTGCGTTAAACGGGCAGCTTCTTGCTGCAACGGCGACGGCACCTGCTCGGCGGCACGCGCGAGCGCGTCCGGCATGGCTGCACCGGCCTGCAGGTTAGTGGACACCGCCCCGAGGTACGTCGCGGCCGCCTCGCTGCGCCGCCGGGTGGTGCTGTCGTCGCGGCGGGCGCGCAGCACGTGCGCCAGCGTCGCGCCGGCCATGGCCGCGGCGACCACCAGGCTGACCCGCCCCAACAGCACTGTGCCAACAGCTGCGAGCACCACAGTGGCCGGGATGAGCCGAGGCGCGGGCCGCAGGGTGCGCTCAACCACCCGGTACACGGGCGATGGCGCGGCGGCGGCGACAGCGCAGGCGAGGAGTACCACGGCGATCATCGGGCCAGCTCCTCGTAGCCGTCCAGCTCGCCGCGCTCGGCGTCCCAGACCACCTTCGCGCGCACCGGCTCGCCCTCGAGCACACCGATCTGCTGGAGGTAGCGGGTGCCGTCGGTGCGCCGTTTGACCACCAATACCACGTCGATGGCGGCGGCGAGCTGGGCGTGCAGCCCGGCGCGGTCCATCCCGCCAAGTGCAGCGAGCGCCTCGAAGCGGGCGGGCACCTCCTCGATGGAGTTGGCGTGCAGGGTGCCGGCGCCGCCGTCGTGGCCGGTGTTGAGCGCGGCGAGCAGGTCCACCACTTCCCCGCCGCGGATCTCGCCGACGACGATGCGGTCCGGGCGCATGCGCAGCGATTGGCGCACCAGGTCCGCGATCGTGATCGCGCCAGCGCCGTCGGCGTTGGCGCCGCGGCTGGTCAGGTTCACCACGTGCGGATGATCCGGCGTGAGCTCGAGCGTGTCTTCAATCGCCACGATGCGCTCGGCCGGATCCGTCTCCGCGAGCAGGGCGGACAGCAGCGTGGTCTTGCCGGAGCCGGTGCCGCCGACGACCACGAACGCCTTTCGCTTGGCGACGATCCCACGCACCAGCGCCGCCCTCTCATCGTCGAGAGCGCCGCGCGCCACCAAGTCGTCCAGCGTGGCCGAGGCGGTGCGCAGCACGCGCAGGGAGATGCAGGTGCCCGCCTGGGCGGTCGGTGCGAGCACGGCGTGGAAGCGCAGCAGGGTGCCGTCGTCGCGGGTGACGTGCCCGTCGCAGAACGGTTGCGCGTCGTCCAACCTGCGCCCGCAACTGACGGCCAGGCGGGTGGCCAGGCGGCGCACGGAGGCTTCCGAGTCGAACGTCAGGCTCGTCCGCTCCAGCCCCTGGCCGGTGTCCACGTACACCTCGTCCGGGGCGTTGACGCAGATGTCGGTCACGGCCGGGTCCGCCAGGATGGCTTCTAATGGCCCGGCGCCCGTGGTGTCGTCGCGAAGCTTGCGCATGATGTCTAGCACCCCGATGTCGCTGATCACCACTGCTTCCTCGCGGATGATCGCGGCGATGCGCGCCGGGTCGGGCTGGGCCGGCTCGTCGGCCAGGCGGTGCTTCACGCGGGCGAGCACGTCGTCCATCTAGGCCACCTCCCCCAGCACAGCCTCGGCGGCGCGGGCGAGCGTGCGTGGCAGCTTCGCCGGCAGGCCGGACTGGTCCAGCTGCTTGGTCAGCCCGCGGACCTGCTGTACCTGCGCGATCACGGGCGCTTTCGCCGTGTCCTCCACCTGCGCCGGCTCCAGCGACGCCCACGAACTCTGGCGCAGCAGCAGCGCGTTGGCCACCCCGGCGGCGTTGCACTCGGCGACGATCCGGGCGGCGGCAGCGGCGGCGCGCAGCTCCGGGCGCAGCACCACCACGGCGAGGTCGCACCGGTCCGGCAGCAGCGCAAGCGGCGTATCCACCGCTGTCAGGCCCTCGGTGCCGGCGGCATGGACCACCGCGTTGAGCTCCTCTGGCGAGAGCCGGAAGGGATCCGCCACGGTTGTGCGCGGAAACGTCAAAAGGGCGGTGTCGTCCTCGGTGGCGGGCAGCGCGCCGCGCATCTCCGCGCGCGAGACCGCCCCGCCGGCGGTGAAATCGATGTCGCCCCAGCGCGCGCCGGGCGTGGCCTCCAGGCCCAGCAGCAGGTCCAGCCCGCCGGAGAACTGGTGGGCGTCGATCAACGTGGCGTCGCCGGCCACCCGGCACAGCACCGCGGAAAACACCGAGGCGCCAGCCCCGCCGCACGCGCCGAGGACGGCGACCACCTTGCCGCGCGCCGTGTGCGCCGCCGGTGCCAGCGCCAGCGCGCCGATGCTGCGCAGCACGTCCGCGGCCTGCGCAGGCAGGGCAAAAACGCCCTCGCGTGTCGCGCCCGGGGCGGTGTCCGCCACCACGGTGAACACGTTCGGTCCCCGTGGTTGGGGGTGTAGGGAGGGGGCCCGGAGGTCGTCGATAAGCAAGGCATGCGCCTTGGGTGCGTGGCGGGCGAGCTGGGTGTCGTCGGCGGCGTCGATGACCTTGCGGCCTGTGGCGGCGGCGATATGGATGGCTTCGGAGTGCAGCGCCGGGTCCGCGACCGCGACGACAATGGGGCCTGTGTTCGTGTGTGTCATGGCGGTAGCGTGCAACCGCGACAACCCGGAAACAATGGGTAAAATTTTTTCTGTGGATAACCCGCCCTACTTGCGGACGCTTCAACAATTTCCCTGTGGATAAGTCGCACCATACGTCACACTGGTTTCTCAGCGTATAGCTACGCAGCCGTAGGGATTGGGGTCTACACTGCAGGAGTATGTCTGCTAACACGCCGGTGGCGGCCTTCTTCGACCTGGACAAGACGATCATTGCGACGTCGTCCGCGTTCGCCTTCGGCAAAGAATTCCTGAACAACGGGATGATCACCCGCCAGGAAGCCTGGGAGCTCTACATCACCAAAGCGCAGTACATGCTGGTGGGACAGTCCAGCGAGAGGATGGACTCCACCCGCGACGCGCTGGCGCAGATGGTCGCCGGCTGGGACGTCAAGGACATCCAGCGCATCACCCGCGACACCCTGCGCGAGGTCGTCGCCCCCGCCATTTACGCCGAGGCGCGCCAGCTTATCGACGACCACGTCGCCGCCGGCCACCACGTCATCATCATCTCCGCCTCCGCAAAAATCCTGGTGGAGCCGATCGCCGAAGAACTCGGTGTGGACACCGTGGTGGCCACCGAAATGGCTGTTGAAAACGGCAAGCTCACCGGCGAGATCACCCGCTACCTCAAAGGCGACGCGAAGGCCGAGGCGGTGCGCCAGTTCGCCGCCGAGCACGACTTCGACCTGGACAACAGCTACGCGTACTCCGACTCCGCCACCGACATCCCCATGCTGGAGCTGGTGGGCAACCCGGTGGCCGTGAACCCGGACCGGGCGCTGAAGAAGCACGCACTGGCCAACGGCTGGCAGGCCCGCACCTTCAAAAACCCGGAGCCGTTGTTCCAGATGCCGAACGCGCGCGAGGTGGGTATCGGCGCCGGCGTGATCGCGGGCGTGACGGCCCTGGCGGTTGCCGGCGTCCTCATCGCCCGCGCAATGGGCGGCAGCGACGGCGAGCGCTCGGCCTAAGCCACCCCTACTGTCCGTGCCACTTGGCCAGGCGCTCGCGCAGCACCTGCCAAGACTCGTCGTGGGCGCGACGGTTGGCCTCCTGCGTGCCGCCGAACATGATCTGCCAGCCGTTCTGCTGCGCGTCCGAGTCCTCGAAGAAGATGTGGCCCGCGTCCTCAAAAACGTGCGCCTCGGCGCGCGGGGACTGCTCCGCCAGCGCACGCGCCGCGACGTCGGACTGCCACATCCGGTCGTCGCCGGCGCCGAAGAACACGGCGTTGCCGTCAAAGCCGTCAAGCTCGATCCGGGCGGCATCCTCGGCGGAGCTGGCCGCCCCCTCGTAGGTCGGCCGGTACGCCACCGGGTACGCCGCGATCATGCGGCCGAGCATCTTCAGCCCCGTGAGCACGCCGGACTGCCTAAAGGACGCGAACGGCACCGCCTCGCCCCGCAGGCTAAACGACGGCAGGTCCTTGCCCGTAGAGAAATCCAGGCCGCTGTAGGAGTAGTGCGCGGGCACGAACGCGACGAGGTTATCCACCGCGAACCCGTTGGCGGCCAAAAGCGACGCAAACTCCGCCCCCTTGGAGGTGCCCACCACCGTCACCGGGGACTTCTCCGCCACGTGCTCTTCGATGTAGCCGGTGACCTCGTCGAATTGTTCTAAGGGCACCTCGGCCAGCGTCGGGCGCTGGTTGTCCTGGCCGAAGAAGTACAGGCTGAGCACCTCGTAGCCGTCCTGGGCCAGCTTTTCCGCGCGCGAGTAGTCCGGCGAGCCCTCGGACCCGCCGTAGACCACAACCACGCCGCGGCGCTCGGTTGCGCCCTCGGCGGGCAGGAAGTGGAAACCGTTGAGGTAGTCGCCGGAAATCTTGCGCACGTGATCGCTTTGCGGGTACTCCGCCGCGCTGGCACCGCCCGAGGCTTCCATCTGCGCGATCGGGTACTTGTTCGCGTTGTAGGCCCGCAGGCCGGCCACCACCAGCGCCAGCACCGCAACCACGGCAACGCACCACGCCGCCACTTTGCCAATACGTCTCAGCGCCCTCATGCTCTACATTTCTACCCCGATTCGGGCAAATGCCTCCATACATCGCTAACATCGTGTAAAGAATTTCCAGGCACCTTCCCGGGTGCCGTGTATAAGCCACCCAGGAAGGTGAACTACAAGTGAGCAACGAAGGCCTCTACACCAGCGGCTCCACCGCCGTGAACGCCAAGGTGGACTCCATCCCGCTGCGCGACACCTACGCCACCCAGCCGGGCAACGACTCCATCGGCACCCTGATGTCCAACGCGTCCCAGCAGGTCTCCACCCTGGTCCGCGGCGAGATCGAGCTGGCCAAGGCCGAGGTTGTCGGCGAGGTGAAGAAGGGCGCGATGGGCGGCGGCCTGTTCGCCGCGGCCGGCGTGATCGCGCTGTACTCCACCTTCTTCCTCTTCTTCGCCATCGCGGAGATGCTCGCGTCCTGGATGCACCGCGGCTGGGCGTTCCTGATCGTTTTCCTGGCCATGCTGGCGCTGGCGGGCCTGCTCGCTTTCATCGGCTTCAAGAAGGTCAAGAAGATCAAGGCGCCGGAGAAGACTATCGAGTCTGTCAACGAGCTGAAGAACCTCAAGCCGGGCCAGGCACAGAAGAACCTGGCAAAGGACGAGGCTGGTCTTTACACCTCCACCGGCACCGGCTCCTCTTTGCCGCGCACTGGCTCCACCGCCGTTAACCGCTAACGCACGCTTGCGTATCCGCGGGGCGCGTTAAGCTCCGCACATCCCCTACGCGCTGCTGCACTTGGTGTGCAGTCAGCGCGTATCCCGTTTCTGAGGTGTCCAGCGACGCCCCGAAGATCATGCCCGCGACCTCACCGTCCGGAGTGAGCAGCGGCCCGCCGGAGTTGCCCTGGCGGATGTTGCCGCGGATGGTGTACGCCTCGCGCTCCACGCGCCCGGTGGTGTAGATGTCCGGGCCTGCGATGTCCAGCTTGCCGCGGATGCGCACCGGCGCCGCCTCAAACGGGCCGGAGCGGGGGTGGCCCATCACCACGGCGTCATCGCCCACTGCTAGCTCGTCGTCCGCCCACTGCAGCTCCGGAAGACCCAGCGCCTCGGCGCGCAGCACCGCAATGTCGGTGTCGGGGTCGAACAGCACCACCTGCGCGGGCTTGACTCCCACCACGGTGTCCAGGGCCACCCGCTCGGTGCCGGCCACCACGTGCGCGTTGGTGAGCACGTAGCCGTCCTCGATGACAAAACCGGTGCCCATGAGGCGCCGCCGGCAGGTTTCCGCATCACCCATCACGTGCACCACGCTTGGGCGCAGCTTCTCCACGACCCCCGGGGCCACCACGGACTCATCCGGCGCCGCCACCTGCGCCCCGCCCGGCGATTGGAAGGGCGAGACCAAAGGCGGGAGCCCGGATTCGTCGAGAAGCGCGGCGAACCTCGCCGGCAGCTTGGAGGCCGCCTCGGGGGCGGCGGCGTCGATGGTGCCGAAGACGCGGGAGGAGCGGATGCCGTCGCCGATCTCGCCCGGCACCGAGGCAGCCAGCGGGATGGAGATGAACCACAGCACCGCCGCCACCGCCACCGACTGGAACGTCGCGCCGAGCGCGGAATCCAGCGTGCGGCGACCCTTCGAACGCACGCGCCCGCGCAGGTTCCCGCCGACGGTGACGCCGACCAGGTTGCCCAGCCCCACAAACAGCACGACCAGGGCGATGAGCAGGACGATGCGCACCGTCTGGGATTCCGACAGGTCCAGCGTGAACGGCGCCAACGCAAGACCGATGACCAGGCCCGCCACAACGCCAACAGCAGAAAGCACCGCGGACAGCGCCCCCTGACGCCAGCCGCTGATAAAGGCGGCGACGACGGCGAGCGCGAGCAGGACGTCGATAACCAGGTGCATTTCGGTGATGTTACCGCTCACGGTTGGCAGAGCGCGCCAGCGCAGCCCGCAAGTCGCCGGGCTTTTCGTCCCAGGGCCGCACCCAGCCGCCCAGCTTCAGCACCACGGCGAGCAGCACCCCGGTAAAGCCCCACACCAGAAACTCGCCCGCCCAAAACGCGGGCCCCGACCACTCCTTGATGCCCAGCATCGCCCGGTTTCGCGGATCCACTAGCTCGCGAACCGGCACGAAAAACACCGCGTCGGTTTCCTCCTCGCTGGCCGGGTAGACCTCGCCCGGCTCCGGGGTGAACGCCACCACGGGGCGCACACGGCGGTTGCTGCCGCCGGTGGTGGCCGCGTCGAGCATGGCCAGCGGGATCACCCGGTCCGGGTCCAGGCCGGTTTCCTCCCACGCTTCACGCAGCGCGGCGCCAACCGGCCCGCCGTCCGCGGCGTCGATGTGGCCGCCAGGAAACGCCATCTGCCCGGAGTGGCTGCGCATACGCGGGGTACGGTGGGTAATCAGCACCCGCGCGTCTTCCGGCAGCTCGGTGGCGCGCGGGTCGCCGGCGAACAGGATCAGCACCGCGGCTTGATCTGCGCCGTCTTTTTGCGGCACGCGCGGCGACAGGAGCCTGCGCGGGATCTCTGCCCCGCCATCCGCGATGGCCTCAAGTAGCGGCACGAGCCACCTGGGCGCGCGGTCCGGGCGCAGCGGCACGTCCACTTACACGGCCCCCTCGACCGCCTCGGCGAGCTCTTCGGCCGAGGTGAACTCCTTGGCAAACACCGCCACCTGCTCGTTGCCGCGCAGCACCACCGTCACCGGCACCACTGGCGGCAGCCCCTGCGCCGCGGCGAAGGCGCCTGAGTCGTCCTGGTAGCTGGGCAGGCTCACACCGAGATCCTCCAGCAGCGCCGCGCCGTTGCCGGCGTTTCGGTCCGCGTGCACGCCCACCACGGTGTACTCCGGGTGCGTCCGCGCGAACTCCTCTACCGCCGGCAGCTCCGCGCGGCACGGGTCGCACCACCAGGCCCATACGTTGACCACGGTGATCTCCTTGGCTTCGCCGGCCACGTCCCCGCCCAGGCACGGCAGGTCCAGCCCAGCCGGGCAGTCGGGCCGTTGAGGCACTTGCTTGTCGACGGCCACAGGTTCCCCCGGAGGTTGATCGTCCATAAGCAAACTGCGCACCCCGAAAACGAGCAGCACCGTGGCCGCCGCGATGACCGCAACACTCACCCAGATCGCGCGCTTCATACAAGCCCCAAAATATGCTCGCGCTCCGGTCCCGTGACCAGCCCCGCGGCCGCCTCGGGGTCCACCGGGCCGGCGCCAAAGCTGGGGCAGTCGAACGCGATCGGGCACACGCCGCACGCCGGTTTGCGGGCGTGACAGATGCGGCGGCCGTGGAAGATGATGCGGTGGGAGAACATGGTCCACTCGCGGCGCTGGATGAGCTCGGCGATGGCATGCTCGATCTTCACCGGATCCGTCTCAACGGTGAGCATGAGGCGGCCCACCAGCCGTTGGAAGTGTGTGTCCACCGTCAACCCCGGGATGCCGAACGCGTTGCCGCGCACCACGTGCGCCGTCTTGCGGCCCACCCCCGGAAGCGACACGAGATCCTCCAGCTTGGTGGGCACTTCCCCACCGAAATCGGTGACAAGCTTCTGTCCCAGGCCGATCAGATTTTTGGCCTTCGAGCGGTAAAAACCGGTGGAGCGGATCAGCTCCTCCACCTCCGCCTGATCCGCTTCCGCGTACGCTTCGGCGGTGGGGTACTTGGCAAACAACGCCGGGGTGACCATGTTGACGCGCACGTCCGTGGTCTGCGCCGAGAGCACCGTTGCCACCAGCAGCTCCAGAGGGTTGGAAAAGTCCAGCTCAGCGTGCGCATTTGGGAACGTTTCCGCCAGCGTGCGGTTGATGCGGCGGGCCCTCCTGGTGCGCCCTAAATCCGTCTCCGCCCCCTTCGCCGCCGGGTGCGCCCCGGCACGGCGGTGCTTCTTCGGAGAGGTGGAGGACATGACGGACATGCTAGTTACCCGTGGCGTAAAATGACACCTATGAATGTGATCCTCGTGCTGCTGGTCCCGCTTGTGCTCGGGGCGTTCCCACTGGCGATGGAGCGGCTCGAGGCGCGCGTAGTGGATTAACACCAACTTGGCCAACCACCTGACCAAGACTGCAAACGGGTGGTAAAGTGCGAAACGCACTGTGACGGCTGCTAAAAAGTTACGCGAAAGTGACTGTAACCACTACCCCTGGCCGTCCCGCAATGAGGAGGATTCATGGAAGGTGTACAGGACACACTCGCCCGCGCCGGCATTTTCCAGGGCGTGGACCCGGAAGCCGTAGCCGCGCTGATCAACGAGATGGACACGGTGACCTTCCCCAAGGGCACCACCATCTTCGACGAAGGCGAGCCCGGCGACCGTCTCTACATCATCGTGGACGGCAAAATTAAGCTCGCCCGCCACGCCCCAGACGGCCGTGAGAACCTGCTGTCCGTGATGGGCCCGTCCGACATGTTCGGCGAGCTGTCCATCTTCGACCCGGGCCCGCGCACCTCCTCCGCCGTGTGCGTCACCGAAGTCACCTGCGCCACCATGGACTCCACCATGCTGCGCACCTGGATTGACACCCACCCGGAAATTTCCCAGCAGCTGCTGCGCGTGCTGGCCCGCCGCCTGCGCCGCACTAACGCCTCGCTGGCGGACCTCATCTTCACCGACGTGCCCGGCCGCGTGGCCAAGACGCTGCTGCAGCTGGCCAACCGCTTCGGCACCCACGAAGGCGGGGCGCTGCGCGTCAACCACGACCTGACGCAGGAAGAAATCGCCCAGCTCGTCGGCGCCTCCCGCGAGACGGTGAACAAGGCACTGGCCACCTTCGCCCACCGCGGCTGGATCCGCCTGGAGGGCAAGAGCGTGCTCATCGTCGACACCGAGCACCTGGCCCGCCGCGCCCGTTAGCACGAAGCGACAAAGCTCCGGCTTTTCCATTTAAGGGAGAGGCCGGAGCTTTTACGACGGGCGCCCCTAGGGCGCGGCCTTCAAGTAGCGCAGGGCCACGCGGGTGGACTGCTCAGCGGCGCCGCGCAGCACCGGGTCGACGTCGTCGTAGATCGCGTCGACCAGCGTGTTGATGTCGGCGTTTTCGCCGTGGATCTTCAGCGCCTCGCGGATCTGCTCCAGGCGCTGGTTGCGGCGGTCGATGTACTTGCGGGCATAGGCCGACAGGTCCGCGCCCTCGGGGCCGTGGCCCGGCAACAGCGGGATGTCCTTGCCCTGCTCTTCCAGAAGCTCCAGGGAATCCAGGTACTTGCCCAGGTCGCCGTCGGTCTCCGAAATCATGGTGGTGTGGCGGCCGGCGATGGTGTCGCCGGTGATGATGCCCTCCAGCTCAGTGGAGTCCGGGTCGCCCGGGTAGACGTAGAAGCACACGGAATCGCTGGTGTGGCCCGGGGTGGCCACGACCTTCAGGCGTGGGGTGATGCCGTCGACGGCGACCACTTCGCCGTCGACAAGCGGATCAGCCCCCGAGCTGTACTGCGGGTCCAACGAGCGAACCGGTGCACCAGTGAGCTGACGGAAACGCTCCGCGCCATCAGCGTGATCGTGGTGGCGGTGCGTGAGCAAAATCAGCGCCACCTCCCCCGCCTTGGAGTGGAGGACGTTGAGATGGCCCTCGTCCTCCGGGCCCGGATCAACGACGATGCTTCGCTGATCCCCCTCACCCCTGATCACCCAGGAGTTGGTCCCCTCGAGCGCCGCGTAGCTGGGGTTCGGCGCCAGGACCACCGCGGCGTTGGCGGTCACAGGGCGCAGTTGGCTGTAAGCGGGATGTTGCATGTGCCCCAGCGTACCCGCTTAGCAGCCGTTTATTGGAGTTCTAGCTCTTCAGCTCGACGACGAGCTCGACCTCGACCGGCGTGTCCATCGGCAGCGCCGCCACGCCCACTGCGGACCGGGCGTGCGCGCCGGCCTCGCCGAAGACCTCCTGCAAAAGCTCGGAGGCGCCGTTGATCACGGCGGGCTGGCCGGTAAACGCCGGGTCAGAGGTGACAAAGCCGACGATCTTGAGCACACGCGCGACGTTGTCGATGCCCACAAGGTCATCCACCGCGGCGATAGCGTTGAGCGCGGCCTGGCGGGCGTAGCCGTAGGCGGCCTCCTCGGTGACTTCCGCGCCGACCTTGCCGGTGGCGGGCAGCTTGCCGTCGGTAAACGGCAGCTGGCCGGACGTCCACACCTGGTTGCCGGCCTGGACAGCGGGCACGTACGCCGCCACAGGCGCGGCGACGGCGGGCAGCTCGATGCCCAGTTCCTTCAGACGGTCAGTCCACATTTACTCGACCTCCCGCTTCATGTAAGCGACAACGTTGTCCTGGGTTGGGCCCGGAACGACGGAGACGAGCTCCCAACCGTCCTCGCCCCAGGTGTCCAGAATTTGCTTGGTGGCGTGCGTGAGCAACGGAACCGTTGCGTACTCCCATTTCGTCATGGCGCCCAACACTACCTACAGGCCGACAACTTCGCCGCCGGCGGACAGGTGCTCCGCCCAGTCGGTCACGTGCGGGTTCTTCCGCAGCACCGCGCGGCGCTGACGCTCCGTCAGCCCGCCCCAGACACCGAACTCGACCTTGTTGTCCAGCGCGTCCGCTCGGCACTCGGTGAGTACCGGGCACGCGCGGCAGATCGCGGCCGCCTTACGCTGCTCCGCGCCGCGCACGAACAAGGCGTCCGGGTCCTTGCCGCGACACTGTGCGTGAGTTACCCAATCCCCCCGGTCAAAAACGAGATGTCCGGATGCGTCGCACTTGCGGGACGTGGTCCGTTGTGCGTTTCGCTGCGTCCTGTTACCCAAAGCCGTGCTCATAGCCGTGCTCCTTTTCTCGTTCGCCTGCGCCGCCTCCTGGGCGCAGTTTTATACATCTGACCGCATATCTCCGGTCCCATGTAAATGTAATCACATAAAAAAGTTTGCTGTCGAATGGATCACATTTTCGGGGGGCCTTTTATATTCCCACGCACAGGCCCAGTCATTTAAGGTATTGGCGTGTCCGCACTGAAATCCCTAGGAAGCCTCCTGGCCGCGCTCGTTGCTGCGGCGCTGGCTATTGCCCTTTGCCTCGCTCCTGTCGCAGGCCTGGGCGGCGCCGCCGTCGCCCGCACCGACGAGACGATGCAGTCCAATCTCTCCGACCTCACGCACGGCGAAGTCCCCGGCGTCACCACAATTAACGACGCCACCGGCGCCCCCATGGCCTGGATTTTCAAGCAACGCCGCTACGAGGTGGCCAGCGACGGGATCTCCCAGCACGTCAAAGACGCCCTGGTGGCAACGGAGGACCGCCGCTTCTACCAGCACGAAGGCGTGGACATGCAAGGCTTCGCCCGCGCGATGGTGACCAACGTGCTCGCCGGTGGTGTGGAGCAGGGCGCGTCCACGATCAACCAGCAGTACGTGAAGAACTACCTCTGGCTCATCGACGCGGAAAACGAGGAAGAGGCCAACGCCGCCACCGAGCAGTCCATCCCGCGCAAGCTGCGCGAGATGCGCATGGCCTCCGACCTGGACAAGACGCTGGAAAAGGACGAGGTGCTAACCAGGTACCTCAACCTCGTCTCTTTTGGCAATCACGCCTTCGGCATCGAGGCGGCGGCGCTGACGTACTTCGACGTCCCCGCCCGCGACCTCAAGCCGGAACAGGCGGCACTCCTGGTGGGCATCCTGCAGTCCGTGGAAGCGCTCAATCCGTACACCAACCCGGAGGGAGCCACCCAGCGCCGCAACGTGGTTTTGAACAACATGGCAGCCCAGGGCTACATGGACCAGGCGGAAGCGGACCGCCTGGCCGGCACCCCACTGGGCATCTTGGAGCGACCGAAGACGCTGCCGCAGGGCTGCATCGCCGCCGGCGACAAGGGGTTCATGTGCGACTACGCCCTGCGCTACCTGGAGGACAAGGGGCTGGACACGGAGACCATCCTCAACGGCTCTTACACCATCACCACCACCTTGGATCCGGCGGTGCAGCAGGTGGCCAACAACGCGGTCCGCAACAATGTCAGCCCCTATGCCCCGGGTGTGGCCGAGGTGATGAACATCGTCCGCCCCGGCGCTGATTCCCGCGACATTTTGGCCATGGCGTCCTCGCGGTTCTACGGCCTGGACCTGGACCAGAGCCAGACGATCCTGCCGCAGCCGGTGTCGCTGGTAGGTGCCGGCGCAGGTTCAGTGTTCAAGATCTTCACCGCCGCCGCGGCACTGGAGCAGGGCTACGGTTTGAACACGATGCTGGAAACGCCGGTGCGCTCGGTGCTTTACGGCATGGGCGGCGGCGGCGCAGCCAACTGCCCGCCGGGTGCCTACTGCGTGGAAAACGCCGGCACTTACGCCCCGCGTATGACGCTGCAGGATGCGCTGGCGCAGTCGCCGAACACCACGTTTGTGGAGCTGATCCAGAAAACCGGTGTGACGCCGGTGGTTGACTTGGCGGTGCGCCTGGGCTTGCGCTCGTACGCGGACGAGAACTCGTTCGGCGACGGCCGCTCCATCGCCCAGGCGGCGAAGGAGGACAACATGGGTGCCTTCACCTTGGGCCCGCTGGCGGTCAACGCGCTGGAGCTGTCCAACGTGGGCGCCACCTTGGCCTCGGGTGGGCGTTGGTGCGAGCCGAACCCGATCAAGGAAGTGCTGGATCAGCACGGCAAGCAAGTCTTTATCGACCGTCCCGCCTGCGAACAGGCCGTCTCGCCGGAGGTCGCTGGCGCGCTGTCGCACGGTATGTCGAAGGACATTATCGACGGCACCGCGTCCGCTTCTGCCCGCAACAACGGCTGGTCAGCCCAAACGGCCGCGAAGACGGGCACGACGGAGTCCCACCACTCCACCGCGTTTTTGGGATTCACCCGCGGCATGGCGGCGGCGCCGTACATCTACAACGACGGCGTGCAGTCCACCCCGCTTTGCACCCAGCCGGTGCGCCAGTGCCAGTACGGCACCCTGTTCGGCGGCAACGAGGCCGCAGACACCTGGTTCCAGGCTGCGGCCGGGGTGCCGGGTGCCGCGGCTGGTGGTTTGCCGCCTGCGAGCCCGGCGCACGTGCGCGGCACCAAGCGCGGGGCGCTGGACGCGGTGGTCGGACAGTACTCCTCCGCCGCGAAGTCCCAGCTTGAGGCGCAGGGCTACGTGGTCACGCTGAACACGGTTTACGGCGCCGGCGCGCCGGCTGGCACGGTGGTCTCTGCGGTTCAGGACGGCGCGAATACCACGGTGACTCTCAACATCTCTGACGGCGCCGGCGCTACCAGCGCTAGTCCCACCGCGCCGCCGACCACCTCGCCGGCGCCCACGTCGCCGACCGCGCCGCCTTCGCCAAGCCCCGCTCCCCCGCCGGGCATCGAGGGGCTCGAGCAATCGCTCAACGACGCCCGCGATGCCATCGCCGACGCTTTCGGCGTCGGCAACGACGCCGGCAACGACGCCGGCAACGACGCAGCCCCGAACTAGCTCAGGCGGGCCTTGACGGCCTCGGACAGGCGCTTGCCGTCGGCGCGGCCTGCAGCCTTCGCCGTGGCGGCCTTCATAACCTGCCCCATCTGGGCCATGGACTCGGCGCCGGTTTCGGCGATAGCTTCGTCGATAAGCTTGGCAAGCTCCTGGTCATCCAGCTGCTTCGGCTGGTACGCCTCGAGGATGCCCGCCTCCGCGAGCTCGGCGTCCGCGAGGTCGTCGCGGCCGTTGGTTTTATAAATGTCCGCGGACTCGCGGCGCTTCTTTATCTCACGGGCGATGATCTTCTGAATCTCCGCGTCATCCACCTCGTGCTTGGAGCCCTCGGTCTCGGCGGTCTGGATCGCGGCCAGCAGCATGCGGATGGTGCCGGTGCGCTCCTTTTCCTTCGCCTTCATGGCTTCCTTGAGGTCTGCGCGGATCTGGTCTTTCAGTGCACTCATGCTTGCGAGATTACAGTGGTGCGGGTGAAGAAGTTGACGGGAATCGGAGCACTTTGCCTATCGACGGGCGCCGCCGCGCTGACGTGGGGGTACACCCAACGCAACAATTTCCAGCTGCGTGAATACACATTGCCCCTGCTCGCACCGGGTGTGTTGGACGGTCGTGATGCGTTCAAGGTGCTGCACATCTCCGACCTGCACATGATCCCGGGGCAGCGGCGGAAGGTGGAGTTCGTCTCCAGCCTGGACGCGCTCGAGCCGGACCTGGTGATTAACACCGGCGACAATCTGTCGGATGTCGGCGGCGTGCCGTGGGTGCTCGACGCCCTGGGCCCGCTGCTGAACCGCCCGGGCGCGTTCGTGTTCGGCACCAACGACTACTGGGCGCCACGGCCGGTCAACCCGCTGAAGTACGTGACCGGGGCGAAGCGCGAGCCGTCGTACGAGGACCTGCCGTGGGAGGGCATGCGCGCCGCGTTTGTGGAGCGCGGCTGGCAAGACGCCACCCACGCCCGGCTGGAATTCAAGGCGTCCGGGGTGCGCCTGGCGCTGGCGGGCGTGGACGACCCCCACCACGAGCTGGACCGCTACTCCGAGGTGGCAGGCGCGCCTAACAGGGACGCGGATCTGTCCATTGGCCTGCTCCACGCGCCGTACCGGAGGGTGCTGGATTCATTTGAAACCGACGGCTACCAGCTTGCCCTGTCCGGACACACCCACGGCGGGCAGATCTGCCTCCCCGGTCAGCGCGCGATTGTAACCAACGCCGACATCGACCGCGAGCGCGCATCCGGCCTGCACAAGTACGGCGAGATGTGGATGGAGGTCTCCAACGGCCTGGGCCAGTCCAAGTACGCGCCGGTGCGGCTGTTCTGTCCGCCGTCCGCGAGCCTGATCCGCGTGGTGGAGCGAGGAGAATAGGCCGACCTACCTGGTGTTTTGGCCGAATCGCCACCCGGGGGTAATGTGTTGCCAGTACCGCGGGCGAGAGCCTGCAGATACAACCGGGATATGGCGCAGCTTGGTAGCGCGCTTCGTTCGGGACGAAGAGGTCGCAGGTTCAAATCCTGTTATCCCGACCACCTCAACGGGTCGATGACCTGCATTTACTTCAAATGCAGTGATTCGGCCCGTTTCTTTTGTGCTTTGTTTGTCACCTGGCTACCGGGAGTTGTTGGACATGCAGGTCGCCACGGCTGAGTCCACTGCCTTTTGGACTGGGTTCTTCCGCGACTGAATCGCCCGTGGCCTGACCGGGTTTTCCTCGTCACCAGTGATGCACATCTTGGTATCCAAGCAGCCGTTGGTCACTGCTTACCGCAGGTGAGTTGGCAACGGTGCCGGACCCAATCCGCGAAGAACCTCTACTCGCAGGTGCCGAAAACACAATGGCCGACGCTATCGGCAATGTTTCACACTCTCTTCCAGCAGCCCGACGCTGACAGCGTCTGTGCTCAGGCCCGTGAGGTTGTAAGGTTCTGCGGGCAAAAATTTCCTCATGTGGCCGACTACCTGGAGGAATCACCCGATGCGCTGTTAGCTTTTTACTACTGCACCGAAACCGGTATGAACCAAGATCTGGTCTAATAACCCCACCGAACGGCTCAACCGAGAAATCCGACGTCGCACCGACGTCGTCGGGATCTTCCCAAACTGTGAAGCCGTCATCCGGCTGGTCAGGGCCGTCCTGGTGGAACAACACGATGAGTGGATCCAGCAAAAACGCTACATGTCGCTGACCAGCCTGACCCAGACCAAGGAAATCATCGCTGCCAACCTCGTCGACGACACTCCCACCGACAGCAAAAAGATCGCCGCCTAATGCTAACCCACCCCCCGCCCCCGAGACGGCCCCAAGCACCCGCCCCCGAAACTAACCACATACCCGAAAGCCAAATACACCACTTCCCAGGACTTGACCGAACACCTTCTCCCACTGCGGTCTTTGGGAGCTCCCCGAGGACTACGTTCTTTGTTCCAGACCTTGCGTGCCTCCGTCCCAATCGCGGGTACGTTGCTGGTTCCACAAGGGGAGCGTATTTGTTCCGTAAATATTACGGTACCTTTGCCAGGGCATTGGAAGAGTGGAGGTGCAAACGAGGAATTTGCAGTTATTTTCAACTCCTGTTGAGCTAGAGCTGACGCCTCCGGCATAGACTCACTAAAACAAGTTGCTAACACCGAGCAAGTACCTCAACCTTCGGGGCTCCTTCTGGGAAAGTCGAAGAATCTGAAAGTACGCTTACCGTAATGATTTGGAGAACATTTTGATAGGCCAAAACTTTATCCCTACCAAGCAGGCTTTTACCGCTGCTGTTGTCCTAACGGTGGCCCTCTCAGGGGTGAGGAATTTTGGCTAGCTCTTGGTTTCCAATTTTGATAACTCTCAGCGCCTCAGTGGTCATGGCTACTGCAAGCTATTCCGCATGCAGACGCCGTCCCAATCATCCGCTGGTTAGTGATCGCTCGATTTGGGGAGCGGTTTTATTCGCTATTTCTTTCGTCAGTTACCTAGCTTCGGCGACGTTGCTGTTACTTTATGGAATTAACGATAGCGCTATAGTTGCCGCTACAGCAGGGCTCTTTATTTGTGCTTTCGCTTACGCTGCAACGAAGCCGAAACATGACCAAGATTATCTGTAGGCATGGATCAACCTAAGAAGGTGAAAGCGTTCTGGATGACTGAGTAACTTCTTGCTCGATGTCAACGTGCATGCTGCGACGAGCTCATCGCGGGGCACTTAACTGACCGACCGGATGCTCACAAGGTCCAACGTGGACTGATTTCTTCGCTTCTTTCGTGCCCGTCTCATGGCACATTCTTGTCACCCGTTTCTCACCCAGGGTGACGATACGAGACAAACGAGACACGCAAGAGAGCCCCGAACAAACGTGAACTACGAGGTAGACGACACACTCCGGCAGTTCCACTTCGTTCGGGACGAAGAGGTCGCAGGTTCAAATCCTGTTATCCCGACCAATGTCATGAGTCGCGTCATGCTTGACGCATGAGTCGCGACATGCTGGACGGACCGGCATCCCAGTTGTTTTTGTTCTGGGGTGCCGGTTTTGTTCATTCGGGGGGCAGTGGTGGGTCGCCGTGTTTCCAGTAGGCCTTTTGGTAGTCGCGGGCGGTGTCGATGTAGTGCTCGGTGATGACTTCTCCGGTTTCGGCCAGTGATGTGATGATGTGGTTGTCGGTGATGACCATGAGGATTTTCTTGTGTTTGTAGGCGCGTCCGATGCCGAGGTGGAAGAGTTTGCCGGCGTAGCGCACGGAGACTTTGCCGTTTTTGTCGACTGTGTCGTTTCGGGTGCGCCATTCTTCTTTGGGGTTGTCGTTGGGTGTGGCTTTGACTCCGGTGGTGTATGCCTGTTGCGGGGTGTGTCTGCCTAGGGCGCGGTGGGGTCGGGTGCAGTTGTAGTATTGGCGAAATTCGTTGAGGAGTTGTTGCAGCTCATCGATGGTTTGTGCTGGGGGTCGGGCGGTGATCCATTTTTTGAGGGTTTGGTGGAATCGCTCAATTTTTCCTTGGGTTTGGGGGTGGCCTGGCCGGCCGTTTTTCTGTTGGATTTTGTGTGTGGCGAGCACTTTTTCGAATGCGTTTCGCCCGCCTTTGCGCCCGGCTAGGCGGGCGGTGAACACCAGGCCGTTGTCCGTCAGCGTGGATGCTGGCGGGCCGTATGCGCCGATCAGGCGGGTGAGTTCGGCGGCGACGGCGGGGCCTGTAAATGCGGCGGCCGCGGTGATTGATAACAGGTATCGCGAGTGGTCGTCGAGGAAGTCGAGGACTTCTATCCGCGTGTTATCAGCGAGGAAGAGGTGTGTGATGTCGGCTTGCCAGCATTCGTTGGGCATCGCGGCTTCGAAGCGGATGTAAGAGCTTTTCGGCTTCTTTTGCGGCTGCGGGGTGATCAAGCCCTCGTTGGTGAGGATGCGGCGGATCGTTGATGTTGAGGGGGCGCGTTTGCCGGCCTGTTCGAGGTGGTAGGCAATGGTTTCGGGCCCGGCGTCGAGTCCGTGTCGGGTGAGTTGTTTGCGGATGCTGATGATTTCGTTGCGTAGTGCTTCCGGCACGGCGTGCGGGTGGGTGTGAGGGGCGCGTGATTTCGGTGCGATTGCTTCGGCGCCGCCTGCGTCGTAGGCGTTGAGGATCTGGTGGACGCGTTGCCGTGAGATGCCGAAGCGTTTGGCGACGCTGGTGGGTGTGCCGCCTTGATCTCTGACGGCTCTGACGATGGCGATGTTGCGGTTAGGATTGTTCATAGTGTCAAACATGTCCCGACTCACCAGTCAAACATCACCGACACGACTGAGGTAGCCCTAAGTGTCAACAATGACGCGACTGACCTGTCAAGGATCACAACGTCTTCCGCAGGCACACCCCGTCAAATATGTCGTGACTTCAGACACTGTTATCCCGACCAACACAAACCCGCCTTTCAAGGCGGGTTTTTCGCATTTGGGGGCGTCGGGGTGCATGCTCACCCTCCGCGTTAACGCTCTTGCAACATGGCCCCCATCAAACTGGTGCGTGTACCGCTTCGAGTACACACCTACACCTCAAGGAAGTCCATATGAAACGCATCATCACCAGCGCCGCCGCGTGCGCGATCGCGCTCGGCGCCGTCGCCGCCCCGGCACACGCCGCCACCGTCGGCGAGAAGGACGCGGGCGGGAACTGCGCCGTCACCCTCACGGACATGGAGAAGGAGTTCATCATGGACACCTTCGACCAGGCCAAGCAGATCGGCGCGCACGAGCGCGCCCGCGATTTCATCGCCGCTGTGGAGACGGTCTACCCGGGTGTCATGGCCGCCAACGAGTCCGCTCTCAAAGGCGAGGCGCCGGACTACTCCAAGATCCTGCCGGCAGAGCTGGTCAAGCCGTACACCGATGCGTTGCGGATGCTCGACGAGACCGAACCGACCACCGCCACCACCCTCGAGGGCGTCAACGTGGACGCGTGGATGGTCGGCCCCTCCACCACGCCGATGGCTGAAGCCCCGTTCACCGAGGGCACCGAGCTCTACGAGGCATGGTCCGCAACCCCCAGCGGCATGCTCTTCATGAACCAGCAGCTTATCGACGAAGCTAACGCCGCGGCCGCCACCTCCTGCGCCAGCGGCGACGTGAAGGAGCTGGACTTCCCCACTGCCCCCATCGCGCTGGATAAGACCAAGCCGGGCGACATGAAGGATACCCCGAACGTCGCCGCCATCGTTGGTGGCGTAATCGCTGCCCTGTTGGCGCTGGCTGGCATCGCGGCGGCGTTGCCGATGCTGGGCATTAACCTGCCCGGCATAAGCATGCCCGGCTTGTAGTCCAAAGAGCCGCGTCAATGACACATCCCGCCCACCCCTTAAGAATTGCGGGGTGGACGGGACGTGGCGTCGATAAGCGTGAGGCGTTTAGCGCTTCGCGATCGGGCCAAGCACCTCATCGATCGGGAACGGGAAGAGCAGCGAGATGAGCGACAGCAGGCCGATGATGCCCGAGATGGACAGCACGGCGATCAGCCACGGGCTGGTGGTCGAGGATCCCTGCGCAGAGCCCTCGGAATCCCCCTCCGGCTGGGCCTCAACCGGCGTCATCGTGGTGTCGAAGGTGAGACCGTGGTTAATGCTCTCGATGCCGAGAGCATTATTGACCAGGAAGAACAGGTCAGTCTGGTCGATCTGGCCGGTCACGTTCGCCGCACCCGGGCCGGATGCCGCGACGCGCAGCTGCGCGCCGGTGTGCTGCTGGCCACCGAGGGCGTCCTCGTCCTCGTTTGTCTTGGAGGTGGCGAAGTTGACGGCCATGGTGGAGCCATCCACCGTGGTCAGCTGGGTCACGCGGCCAGCGGTGTTGGCGTTGTCGTAGGTGATCTGCGCGGTGTGGGCGTGGTCGGCGGTGGCGACGATGAGGGTCTCCTCGCCAGTCTCTTCGACCCACTTCTGCACAGCCTGGACGGCCTCGTCGAGCTGACCAACCTCACCGATCAGGCCGCAGGCGTCCGCCTGGTGGTCGGCCTTGTCCGGGGACGCGGACTCGACCTGGAGCAGGAATCCGTTGTCGTTCTGCAGCAGCTCCAGCGCCTTGGAGGTCATCGCGCCCAAGCGCGGGGTCTCCTCGGTGAACTCCGGGTTCGCCACACAGGTCGCCGGCTGCTGGTCGCCACCGTCGGTCGTCGGGATGGACTGGTTGAGCACGCGCGGCATGTTGCCCTCGGAGAACAGGCCCAGCACCGGCTTGTCGGAATTGGCCTCGGCGATGGCCTCAAGCTCGGACGCGTTCGTCACCACCTGGTAGCCGTTGTCCTTCGCGTTGTCCAACACCGACTTGCCGGCGGTCCAGGTGTTGCCGCTGGCGTTCCACTTGCCGCCTTGAACGACCTCGGTGTCGAAGTACTTGCTGCCGCCGCCGAGAGTGACGTCGGCGCGCAGGTCCACGATCTGCTCCGAGATGGAGCCCAAACCGCCGTTTTCACGCAGCTGATCGCCCTTGGCCACCTTCTTGTCGCCGGACGGTGCGTAGTAGGAGCGGTCGAGCGCGTGCGCGGCGAAGGCCGCCGGGGTGGCGTCCTGGATCTCGGCAGTGGAGACGTTGCCGATCTTCATCCCGCGGGCCTTGGCCAGCTCACCCGTGGTGGCGACCGGCTTACCGGCGTTGTCCACACCGATGGCGCCGTTGTACGACTTCACGCCGGAGTTCCATGCGGTACCGGTGGCGGCGGAGTCTGCCACGTAGTTTGGCAGGCCGGTCTCCTTATCCAGGGAGAAGGTGGTCAGGTAGCCGGTATAGTCCAGGTTGTCCAGGCCCTCGAAGCGGCCAGCGGAGCCCTTCAGGTAGTTGCGGGCTGCGGTGATCTCGGAATCACCGGTGCCGTCGCCGATCAGGACCACGACGTTCTTCGCCTTGGCGTTGTCGATGCCCTGGCCGTCCTTGCCAAACTGGGCGCAGTCGCCCACCTTCGGAGCTTCGCCAGCGGCGACGAGGTAGCAGAGCTCGTCGCCCGGCTTCGCCTTGGAGCGGTTGGCCAGGGATACGACCTTGTTGTCCTTATTGATCTTCCACGGCTTCTGGCCACCGTCGGTGCCGCCGTTGAGTCCGAGCGCGTTCGCCATGACGTAGAAGGCGTCGGTCTGGTCGAGCTGGCCGTTGACGTTCTCGGAACCCGGACCGAAGCCTGCGATGCGCACCTGGGTGCCGGTGTGCATCATGGAGAAGCCCGGGGTGTCGAACGGGTCGCCGTTTTCCTTCTTGTCAAAAACTGGGTTGCCGTTCTCATCCAACCACGGCTGGGTGCCGAAACCGACGGACATGACCGCGCCGCCGTCCTTCGGGGACTGCAGGCGGGTCACAGCAGAGACGGACGGGCGCCCGTCCGGGATGATTTCCGCGGTGTGTGCGTGGTCGGCGGTGACGACGATCATGGTCTCACCGTCAGCCTTGGCAAAGTCCAGGGCCTCCTTGATCACCTCGTCGATCTGCTCGGTCTCGCCGATCATGCCGCAGGCGTCGGCCGCGTGGTCCGCCTTGTCGATGGATGCGGACTCGACCTGCAGGAAGAAGCCCTTGTCGGAGCTCTTGTCGTCGAGAAGCTCGATGGCCTTCTTGGTCATTTCAGCTGCGGACGGCTCGTCACCGCGATCAGCTTCCTTGCAGACCTCAGGCTCGGTGGTGCCATCGGACTTCACCGGTACGGTCTGCTCGAATTTGCGGGTCATGTTTTTGTCGTGGAACAGGCCGAGCACCGGCTGGTCCTGGTTCGCTACGGTGATGTCCTCGAGGCCCTGCTTGTCGTCGACAACCTGGTAGCCCTTGGCAATCGCGTTCTCGCGGACGGACTTGCCGTCCTCCCAGTCAGCGCCGCCGTCGTTCTTCTCCGTCAGGAACGGGTTGCGGTTTTCGCCGCCCTCAAGCACCTCGGCGTCGAAGTACTTGCGGCCGCCGCCCAGAGTAACGTCGGCGCGAGTATCGATGATCTGCTCGGAGATGGATCCGAGACCGCCGTTTTCGCGAGCTTCAGCACCCTTGACCGGCTTCGCGTCGCCGGACGGCGAGTAGTAGCCACGCTTGGAAATGTGGGAGTGCATCGCGCCCGGAGTGGCGTCCTGGATCTCCGCGGTGGAGACGTTGCCGGTGCGCATGCCGGCGTTCTTGGCCATCTCCAGGAGGTTCTCATGCGGCTTGCCTGTGATGTCCACGGACAGCGCGCCGTTGTAGGTCTTTCCACCGGTGGACCAGCCCGTCGCGGACGCGGCGGAGTCGGTGACGTACTGACGCTTGCCGTCCTCACCGATTGCGAAGGTGGTGTACGCGCCGGACGCGGTGAGCTCGTCGAGGCCCTCGAAGCGACCGTTCGCGCCCTTGAGGTAGTTGCGCGCCGCGGTGATCTCCTGGTGGCCCATGCCGTCGCCCAGGATGAAGATGACGTTGCGGGCCTGGGCGTCGGAGTTGCCCTGGCCGCCCTTGCCAAACTGGGTGCAATCGCCCGGCTGCGGCGCGACGACGTTGCCTTCGGAATCAATGGAGATGCAGGTGTCCTTGCCGTTGAACGCCTGCTCCGCGGACTGAGCGAGAGAAACCGGCAGGTTTGCCAGTGCCAGCGCGGAGACGCTGACGACAGCTGCCACTGCCTTGGAGGAGAAACGCATAAGAATTCCTTGAGGTAAGAGGGACGGTTTTTGTAACCATGGCGCAAGCTACTCCCAGGTTGCGTACAGGAGGTGACATTCAGGTGAATTTCAGGTTACGTCCGCATCAGCACAGCTCCTGGCCCTATATTTGTTGCAGGTAAGTGAAATCGGTGTTCAACTAGCGGCGCTTTATTCGTCACGAGAGGTCTGACCACTCCCCCAGCAACCGGACCTTCAATGCAAAAACGGCCTTCGGATCGCTCCGTAGGCCGTCTTTCTTCGCGCGGGCTAGCGCGAGTTACTTCTCGCCTGTCGGTTTCGCTGCGGTGGTCAGCGCGTTCTTCTTAGAAGAACCAGCCTCACGGGAGGATGAGCCAGCCTTCGCGCCGTCCGCCTTCTCTGACGACGCGCCGAAGTCCAACTTGCGCTCAGTGGATCCGAGCACGGTCATCCCGTTGTCGAAGCCCTCCTCGCTACAAGCCTGCGCGATCAGCGTGCCCGTCAGCGCGACTGCAGCAAGGGCGCCGAGGGCGATACCCACCGGGCGAAGCTGCTCGCCGTAGCCGGCGAAGCGCTGATTGAACTGCTGGTTCAGCGCGTTGGCCTGAGCCTCCGCCTGGCGGACCCACTCCGGCTTCTCAATGCCACGGTGGCCGTGGCCGAAGTCCGGGGTGTTCTCGCGGACGAATGCCTCCCAGCGGGCGTTCAACGCGCCGGATGCCTGGTTGATCTGCGGGCCGTACATCTCGTTGACGCCGTAGCCGATTGCGCCGAGAAGACCGACCGGCAGCAGCCACAGCAGCGGGCTGTTCGCGGCGAACGCGTTGGCGACGCAACGCTCCGCGGACGAGCCCTTCTCGTCCTCCACCGGAGTATCCGGCTTCGGCTGCTCCGGCTTCGGATCCTCCGGCTTTTCCTCGACCGGTTTGCCGGTGCCCACGCGGATGACCAGGTTGGTCGGCTCGCGCAGCGTCTCGTCGGTCACCGTCGGGTCGCCGAGTTCCTTGCCTTCCTTCATCTCCCAGACCTTGGTGGTGCGCTTGGCACCATTCTCGCCCTGGGTGACCACCTTGACCACGCCAGCGGCCAGGGTGTCGTCCTCTTCGACGATGGTCTCGAACGGGATCGGCTCGGTGATGACCTCGCGTTTTTCCTGCACATCCTTCGCGGTGCCGATCTCCAGGATGTAATCCTGCGGCTCGGTGACAGTGGTGGCGGTGTCGCCCACGTGCTGCACCAGGCCCGGCTTACCTTCCTGGATCACCTTGTGCTCGCCGGCCGGCAGGTCCGGGTTCTCCGTCGCAATCACCTTGAACGGCAGCGGCTCGAGCCAGTTCAGCTGGTCCGGCTGCTTCGCACCAACGCGGACGAGGCGCGGGATGGCGTCCAGGGTGTTTTCCACGGTGGTCTCATCATCGACGGTGGTCACACGGACGGTGCCCGGCGTGCCCTCGCGGACAACAACCTGCTCGCCCGGCTCGAGCGACGGGTCGAAGATCAGCTGCGTGGTCGGCGGAACCTCCAGCTCGGTCACGGACGCGTTCTTCGGCGTCTTCTTGGTGCCGATGCGGACGACGGCGTTCTTCGGCTCGCGGGTCCGCTCGGTGTTCGTGGTCGGCTCACCAACCAGCTGGCCGTCCTTAAAGTTCTGGGTGGTGGTGACAACTTCTTCACCGACTTCACCCTGCTCGATGCGCTGCGCGCCCTCCGGCAGATCGGGGTCGTAAATCACCTCGGTCTCGAACGGCACCGGACGCGTCACCTTGGTCACGGCGACATCGTCCTTCGGGCCGTATTCGACGATGCGCTCGACCGGTTTCTTCTCCTCGAGCTTGGTCACCTCGCCGGTTGCCGGGTCTGCGGAGTACTTCGTGGAGCCGTTCTCGCCAACCTGCACAACGCGACTCTCGCCGGGTGCGAGCTCGGGGTTGGGCTTAACGGTCGTGTTGAACGGAACCTCGGAGGTCCAGGTGAACGGGTTGGTTTCCGCCTGCTTGGTGCCCACGCGAACAACGCGCTGGACCGGCTTTTGGGTTTCAACCTCTTCGATCGTCCACACCGGCTTGCCGTCGACCATCTCCAGCTTCGGGCGGAGCGTCTTGGAGCCCGGGGTGCCCTCCTGATCGACGACCTCTTCGCCCGCAGGCAGGTTCGGGTCGAACTCGTACTTCACCGGGTACGCGACCGGGATGGTGAGGGGCTCAACGCTTGGCGACGGCGCCGGGGCCGGCTCATCCGGATCCACCTGCTTCGTACCGACGCGGATGATGGCCTTCTTCGGAGCCTTGGTCTCCTCGGTGGAGATGGTCGGCTCGCCGGAAGGCTTGCCGTCCTTAATCTCCTGCGTCGAGGTGATCAGCTCTTCGCCCTTTTCGCCCTGCTGGTCGACGACCTGCTCGCCTGCCGGCAGCGTCTCGTCGAAGACGATCTCGGTCTCGAAGGCGACCTCGCGGGTCTTGGTGGAGATCAGCGTCTGGTCAGCGATGGTCGGGCCGTACTCAATGAGCGCGTCCACCGGATCCTTGGTCTGCTCTTCCTTCGGGGTCACCGTTGCGTCGCTGCCCTTGGAAGAGAAGTCAGCGGTGAACTTCTTCTCACCCAGCACGCCCTCGGTGACAACCTTGACCTCGCCCGGCTTCAGCTCAGGGTTCGGCTTGACCTCGGTGTTGAACGGCACCGGTGCGGTCCACTCGACCTGCTCGGTAGCCTCATCCGGCTTCGTGCCGACAGCGATGATCTGCTCAGTCGGCTCTTCCAGGATCTCCTCGGTGGAGGTCGCCTCGCTGTTCGGCTGGCTGTTCTCAACCGGCTGCGTGACGGTGACCTTCTTCGTGCCCGGCTTGCCTTCCTGGGTGACCTTCTGCTCGCCCGGCGCCAGGGTCGGGTCGTAGACGATACGGGTCGGGAACGGGATCTCGGCCTCAACAGAGTTCACGGTCTGGCCGGCGGTCTTGGTGCCCACGCGGATGATCTGCTCAGTCGGCTCCTTGGTGCGCTCCGTGGTGACGGTCGGGTCACCGGAGGGCTTGCCGTCGACAAGCTTCTGCGTGGAAGTGGAGACCTCATTGCCGAGCTCGCCTTGCTGATCGACGACCTGCTCGCCCTCTGCGAGGGTGTCATCGAAGACGACCTTGGTGGTGAACGGGATCGGCTTGTCGGTCTTGGTCACCAGCTCGTCAGCACCGAGACGCGGGCCGTACTCGATGATGCGCTTGACCGGTTCCTTGGTGTTCTCATCTTCAACAACGTCAGCCTTGTCGCCCTTAGCGGTGAACTTGGCGGTGTAGGTCTTCTCGCCCTTCTCGCCCTCCTGGACAACCTTGGTCTCGCCAGGTGCCAGCTCCGAGTTCTCGCGGACCTCAGTCGGGAACGGGATCGGGAACGTCCAGGTCACATCCTTAGCGCTCTCGGCAGGCTTGGTGCCAATGACGACGACCTCGTTGGTCGGGGCTGTGGTCTGCTCCCAGGTGCCGTCCTTGTTCTGCTTCTCCTCGCCCGGCGCGCCCTCGGTCTCAACCTTGTACTCGCCGGCTGGGATGGTGTCGTCGAACTTGTACTCGACGTCGAACGGAAGCTCGCGTGTCGGAACGTCGACGACGTTCACCACAGCCTTGGCGGTGTCCGTAGAACCGTCTTCGTAGGTCACGGTGACGGGGATCTCGACCTGGCTGCCCGGCTCTGCGTCTGCCGGTGAAGTTGCGGTAATTACGCCGTTGTCGTCGATACTGACGGTCCAACCCTCGGGGAGATCACCCAACTTGTAAGGGTTTTCCTCCGCAACGTTGACGTTGTCCGGCTTCTCCAGAGTCACCGGCAGCGTTGCCGTACCACCCGGGTAAACCGTTTCCTCAGGATAGGTCGGATCGGCTTCCCAATTGTTGGCCAGGTTCACCACGGTGGTCACAGGAACCTTCGGGGAGGAGCCGTCCGGCGTGTCCACGGTGACGCTAATGGTCTTCTTGTCGCCCGGCTTGGAGTCGGCCGGCGGCGTGGAAGAAACGACACCGGTGTCCGGGTCGATCGTGTACTTCCAGCCGTCGACAGTTTCCATCTCGGTGATCGGCTCGTCGTTTTCATCCTTGCCAAAGGAGTATGTCGAACCCTTCGGCGCGTCCTGGATCTGGTGGTCCACAGGTTTGCTCGGGCCGGTGGACTCAACGGAGTAGACCGGTGCGATATCGCCCTTGAGCACGACGACAGTGCCCTTGACCTGCTGTGGTTTCTCCTCGCTGTAGTAAGCGAGAACCGGGACATCCAAGACGTGTCCCTCGGGAGCGGTCCTCGGGATCGTGGTAGTGATCTCGCCGGTTTCCTCATCGATCTTGACGGTCCACGTCCCGGCCTCGTCCTCGATCGTGAGCTCAGTTTTTTCGCCCTCGAAGGTGTATCGAGTCGGAGCCTCGTCATCCTTATTACCGCTCAGACCAACATCCGGAACAGTCGGCGGCAGGCTCACGTTGGTGCCGGGCTTGTTAGTCACCGTGTCGTAGTCCGGAACCTTGATGTCCACGACGGCCTGGAACTGGGTCTCGATCTCATCTGTGGTCTGGTCAGGGTAGGTTGCCTTGACCTTCGGCGTGATGATCGTGCCCGGCGCGACGGTGTCGTCCGCCTTCGCGGTGACCTTACCGGTATCATCGACGGTGACGGTCCAGCCATCGGGGACGGTGGACGGGTCAACCTCGAATTTTGCCGGGTGGACCGGCTTGTGCCCCTTCATGATGGACTTGGTGCCCACCTGGGCGGTGAGGTCGTCGCCAATGGTGCCCTTGGTCAGACTCGGGCGAACAAGGTCGGTGACCTGGGTGTTGTTCGGGTCAACAACCACGAGCAGCTCGAGCTCATCGGTCGAGCCGTTCGAGTACTCGACGGTGACCACCGGTCGGGCGAAGGTGCCCGGCTTCGGTTCCTCCGGGGCGGTGACAGTGACGTTGTAGTCCTCGTCCATCTCGACGGTCCAACCGTCATAGACGTACTTCTCGTCGAGGGAAACCTTGGCTTCGAAGCCGCCGTCGCCCTTCTTCTTCTCCAGGTCCTTAATCAGGTCCGAAACCTGGGTGAAAGTCACTTTCTGCGGCTCGGTAGCGAGCGGGCCCGTCGCGCTATCGACGCCCGAAATAATCGAAGCGTCCGTCTTGTCGTACTTCGGGTCGTGATACTCGGTGTCGTCCAGTGAGAACGCCTTCGAGTCGATCACGTTCGCCTTGCTGTAGCGATCCAGCGAGTTGGAGCTGTCGAAGGCCTCGCCATTGCCGTCGTTGTTGTGCTCAGTGGCAGCTTGGAGCTGGTTAACGCTACGCGGCTTCGCCAGAACGGAGAAGTTCACGTTCTTGTCGGTCGCCTGGTCGGTACCGCGGTACTCAGGCCAGGTGAAGAAGATGTCGCCGGTCTTTTCGTCGACGCGCAGGAGCTGCTCACCGCCGGAGGCTTCTGGGTCTGTGGTGCCGATGAACTCGCCGTTGCCGTCATAGGCTTCCACGACCATGCGGGACAGCGAGTCGTCCGTCTCGCCGTTAGACAGCTCAGGGACGTTGATGTGACCGACCTTCGTTTCCTCACCAGGGACGATCACATGCTTCTCGGCTACCTCGGCAGACTCCCACGACACCGAGATCGGGTTACATTCGATGTTCTCGCTCGGCCACGGGTTCACAGTAGCGCCAAAAGTAGCGCTGCCCCCCTGGGTGGCATTCGAGCCATAAGGATTGTCCTGCTTGTAATTGCTTTGCCAGGCGTAACGCACAGGGTTACCGGCAGAGGCCGAAGCGAACTGCTTGACTTTCTCACCGGTCAGGTCTGCGTAGACATTCAAGCTTCGCAGTCTGCGACCACTAGCAGTAATGTCGATGCTCTCGTCAGCCTTGTGAGTGACGCTCTTGCCAAGGAAGGTCTGGTCGGCCTCCATGGAGGGCACCTGGCCGGTATTCAAGACGTCCTTAAGGTCCCCCGTATTGGAAAAGTACCAATCCGTAAACGTGCGGTCCTTCGAGTTATCAAAGGAGACGCTCAGGCCCCAAGCTTTCTTGTCGGGGCTTTCTGCATTCGGCTCCAGGGTGTTCCAGCTGAAACCTGCCTGACTTCCGCTCGGCTTACCGCTGTCAACAACACACGAACCCGCCGGCAGGTCGGACTCCTGCTGGACGTCCTGTTCGACCGCGCCGGACTTCTCGCGGATGCCGCCGCGCAGGGTGTCAGCGGCAGCGTGCGGCGCCAGCGGCCCCGGCCCCACGATGCTGATGCCGCCAAGCGCGAGCGCAATCGCGGACGATGCCGCAATGCTGCGCGAGGTTGATTTACGGAAACGACGAGATGATTCAGCCATTTTTGCTCCTCTTTGAAGTGAAGTGTGGGTTAAACGACAAAAAGTGTGTCTGGAATCGACGATTTTCAGGGTTTGACCTGTAGGTTTCAGGGAAATATATGCTTCGGGGGCATATATTTAGGTCTCGAGCGTTCAATCCTCGGTGTGGCTGCCGTGATGTGCTATGTGCGGCGTGGTGTGGTGTCGCAATGTCAAAGAACCAACCACGCTGCCACTGCGGCGGAGAAATGAAACGAAACGGCACCACTAGCAAAGGCACCACCAGGTGGCGCTGCAAACGATGCGGCGCCTCCAGCGTGAAACGCAGAAGCGACATCACCAACGCGGCGGCGTTCACCGTCTTCATCGACCACCTCACCACCGGCGCCAGCCTCGATACCGTTGCCCGCCGTGTGGGGTGCTCACCGCGCACGATGCAACGTCGATTCGAACCGTTCTGGTTCGTTGATGTGCCTGACCCCACCGCCGGCCACGACAAGCGGGTCTACGACCAGATCTTCCTTGACGGCACCTACACCGCTGGCGGCTGCTTGATCGTCGCGGCGACGATCGACCACGTGATTGCCTGGCACTGGTGCAAACACGAAACCACCCGCGACTACCAACTGCTGCTTGAGCGCATCGAAGCCCCACTCATCGCCGTCATCGACGGCGGCCAAGGCGCATACAGCGCGATCAAAAAGTGCTGGCCGACTACGAAAATTCAACGCTGCCTCGTCCACGCCCAACGCGTGGTACGCCGCTACACCACCAGTAACCCACGCACCGATGCCGGGCGCACCATCTACCGACTTGCGCTGAAGCTGACCCGGATCACCACGCTGGATGAAGCCGCTGCATGGGGTGCGCAGCTGCACGAGTTCTCCACGCTCTACCGGTCATGGATGGACGAGAAAACCCTGGTCAAAGATCCCAAAACCGGTGCATGGACCCGCGTGTGGACGCATCACAACGTGCGCAAGGCATACAACAGCCTCAACCATCTTTGGCGGTCCGAGATGCTGTTTGTCTACCTCAACCCGCCAAAAGCAGTACTTCAACCAGAGTGGATCAAATCCACCACCAACAGCCTGGAAGGCGGCATCAACGCCCAGCTCAAACTGCTCGCCAGAACACACCGCGGCAGATCAGGTGAACGACAACGCCGCATGCTGGATTGGTGGCTCTATTTGAAAACGGAACTGCCTGACGATCCAGTACGAATCGCCAGTCAGTCCGACTGGGGCCAGGGCCAACTCGCCAAAGTATCCACCCTGACCCGAAACGAGAACGAAGCCGACCACGAAACCGGACGACCAGCCCTCTACGACAACGCTATCGACACCAACTACACACACTCAATCGGCATCCAAAAAGGCCAAATCTAACCCCCACGACACGCTGAATCAGACACACTTTTTGTCGTTTAACCCTGAAGTGTCACCACGTCCCAACGGAGAGGTGGCAGATAACATCACATTTTAGGGGTTGGGAAGACAGCTGTCTACCTAAGCGTTTGTTTAACGACGCCCCCGTGCCCCAACCAGGCCCGCCACCGCAAGCAGAGCGGACAGCAGCACCGCCGAGACGATGCCGCGGTAGTCGCCACCGTTGCCGCCCGCCGAGACAGCGGTGGACACCCAGTGCATCGGCGCTGCCTGGGACAACGAAACCCACGCAGAGTCGACCTGCGCGGTGGTCGCGGTGCGCCACACCCAGCCGACGAGTCCGGTCTGCACCAGCGCAAGCACGCCGGCTAAACCAAGACCAACCCCAGCGCCGAATGCTCGACTTAACACGGAAGCCAGCCCCGCGCTAGCGAGCGTGCCCAGCAGCAGACCCGCAAACGCCACCCCGTATTCCTGCACGCCAAACCCGGACCCGATTACCCCAGCCAGGATGGTGCCGGCGGCAGCAACAAGCACAGAACCGACGCCCAAGATCCACCAGCGCCCGCGGGACGCGAACCACGCAGCCGCCGCCAGCGCGGTGCCGCCGAGCACGGCCATCGCCGCAAGCAACATCGCGGCCACCGGGGCGAGGGTTGAGCTGGCCGGCGCGTTCTCTGCGGCACCCGACGCGGCCGCCGGCACTGGCAGGGCCGCGCGCACCGCGCCAACCTTGTCGGCGTTCATGCCCGCCATCTGGTCGATCTTTTCCACGCCAGCGACCAGCTCGTCGATGCCGCCGGTGGCCTGCCCGGTCTGCGCCTGGAGCTCACGCAAGCCCGCGGCCAGCTCGGCGGAGCCGTTGGTGGCTGTATATATACCGTCGTGGTAGCCGTAGCCCGGTACGGCGAGTTGGTTGGCCAGGTCGCGGGAGCCGTCGCGAAGCTGGTTCATTTTCGCCACCACGTCCGGCGGCAGCTGGGCTGTCTCCGCCTGGGTCCGCAGGTCCTTCAGCGACTCGCGGGCCTTGACCGCCTCCGGGTCTTTCGCGCCCTTGAGCTCCTCCAGGGAACGGTCGATCGCGCCGACCACCTGGCCGCGCACTGCCTCAAACCCGGACACCTGGCCGACCACCTCGCCGATGGAATCCGCCAGCTGCGTCGCGCCCGCGCCCAGCTGGCCAGTGCCGGCCTGGAGCTCAACCATGCCGTCGGCGAGTTGCTGGGAGCCGGACTGGGCGGCGGCGAGGGCGTCGATAAGCTGCTGAGTTTGCCCCTGCGCCTCGCCAATGCCCGCGGCGAGCTGGCCGGCGCCCTCCTTGAGCACCTTCGCCTGCTGGCCGGCCTCACCGGCGGCACGGCGCGCGTCGCCAAGATTGTCCGGGCCGACTTGCGGGGCGCCCGAGACCTCAGCATCGCGCCCCGCATTCGCCCATGTGTCGGCCGGATTCATGGGCAAAAACGCCCCGACAACCAGCGCCAGAAGCGCACACACCAACCGCCACGCGTTGCCCGATTTCATGGCATTGTTCTTAGCACTCGCGCCCGACTTGCTGCGGGAGGCGCACCGCCAGCACATCGCCGAGAATGCGCACCGTTAGAACCGTGTCGGCAGCCTTGATACTGTCGTAAGGGTTCTTGCCAAAACCATGGAATGAAATGGGTTCACCATGACGCTTCCCCTTGTCATCGGGCTCGTCGCAGCGACGGTGGTGCTCTCACCGATCCTCGTGCGAGTCATGGACAAGAAGGCCGGGTACCCGCTCGCGGCGATTCTCTTCGCCGCCGCGGCCGTGCTCGGCTCCAAGTTCACAGAAGTCTCCCGCGGTACGGACCTTGAATGGTCCAAGGAGTGGGCGCGCGACGTGATGGGCACGGGCACCTCCGTGGACTTCGCACTGCGCGCGGACGGGCTGGGCATCTTCTTCGCGCTACTAGCGCTGGTCATCGGCGGCGTGGTCTTTTTGTACTCCGCCGCGTACCTGCCCGAGCGCGACGGCAACACCAGCTTCTACACCATCATGACGGCGTTTACCCTGTCGGTGCTACTGCTGGTGCTTGCGGACGACGCCGTGCTGCTGTTCATCGCCTGGGAGCTCGTCTCCATCGCGTCGTTCCTGCTCATCGCGCGCTCCGGCTCCTCCGGCGAGGCCGGGTCCTACCGCACCCTGATCCTCACCTTCTTCGGCGGCCTGATGCTGCTGGCTGGCCTGGCCGTGGCCTCCGCGCAAACCGGCACGACGCGCCTGCAGGACATCCTCGCCGCCGATATCTGGGGCGACAACCGCGTCACCGTCGTAGTCGCGCTGCTCATCGCGTTCTCCGCGTTCACCAAGGCCGCGCAGTTCCCCTTCCACTTCTGGCTGCCCGAGGCCATGGCCGCTGCCACCCCGGTCTCCGCGTTCCTGCACGCCGCGGCGGTGGTCAAGGCCGGCATCTACCTGCTGGTGCGTTTTTCCACCATCTTCTCGGACGTCGCGGCGTGGAACTACCTGCTGGTCACCGCAGGCCTGTTCACGGCGCTGATGTCCGCGCTGTTCGCCATTACTAAGACGGACCTGAAACATCTCACCGCGTACTCCACCGTGTCCCACCTGGGTTGGATCGTCGCCGCGATCGGCATCGGCACCCCGGTCGCCCTGGCCGCGGCGCTGACCCACACGCTCGCGCACGCGCTGTTTAAATCCTCGCTGTTTATGCTCATCGGCGTGGTGGACCACGAGGCGGGCTCGCGCGACATGCGCCGTTTAGGCCCGATCTACAACAAGATGCCGTTCACGTTCGCCTCCACCGTCATCGCCGCCGCCTCCATGGCCGCGGTACCGCCGCTGTTCGGCTTCGTGTCCAAGGAATCCATCCTGGACGCCTTCCACGAATCCTCCTACGGCGCGCTCCTGCTCACGGTGGCAGGCATCGCCGCGTTCCTCACCTTCGTGTACTCGGCGAAGATCGTCTTCGGCGCATTTATCGACGGACCAAAGGACCTCCCCGACGTCCACGAAGCCCCCACCGCCCTCTGGCTGCCCGCCGCGCTGCCCGGCCTGACCTCCGCGGTGCTGCCCTTCCTACTGTTCTGGGTGGACAACCCCGTCTCCGCAGGCGTGCGCGCCGTGACGGGCGACGACAGCTTCGCCACCCACCTCGCACTCTGGCACGGCGTGACCCCGCCGTTTTTGGTGTCGGTGGCAGTTTTGGTCGCTGGCGTGGTGTTCGTGGTGTTCTTCCGCAAGCGCGTCTTCGCAGCACTGGGCAACAAGGACCTTCTGCCCGCAGACGGCACCGAGGTCTTGGCCTGGCTCACCCGCAGCCTGTCCGACCTGGGCAAACAGCTCGGCTCGCTGGCCGACGGCTTCAACCCGTCGCGCCACCTCTTCCCGCTGCTGGCCTCCGTCACCGCGATGGGCCTGTGCGTGATCGTGCTCACCGATGGTATCGATGGCGTCACCCCAGCCCCGCGCGCCGAAGGCCTGGATGTGTGGTGGGACCTCATCCCGTTCGCCATCATCGCGATGTCCGTGCTGGGTATGGTGTTCACCCGCTCCCGTCTCGCCTCCGCTGTGCTGCTCGGCACCGTCGGCGTGGGCATGACCCTGCAGATGTTCCTGCTGGGCGCCCCGGACGTGGCCATGACGCAGTTCCTGGTGGAGGCGCTGACCGTGGTGGTCATCATGGTGGTGCTTCGCTACCAGCCGCGGATGTTCCCGGAGACGAAGGCTCGTCGCAAAGCTCTTGCCTCCATCTTCGCCCTGATCGCGGGCGTGGTCACCTTCTTCGGCGTCTACGGCCTGACCGGCCGCCGCGACCGCTCCGAACTGGCCGAGTGGTACCTCACTGAAGGCGGCGAGGTCACCGGCGCGGACAACATCGTCGCCGTGATCATCGTGGAGTTCCGTGGCGTCGATACTTTGGGCGAGCTGTCCGTGCTCGGCATGGGCGCCGTGGTCATCGCCGCGGTGGTCAGCTCCATGCCGCGCCACATGTTCGAGGCTGGCACCCGCCCGCGCCCGTTCGGCCAGTCCCAGCTCAACTCCATCCCGCTGCGCAAGGCTTCAGCCCTGGTCGCGCCGGTGCTGGTGGTGCTGTCCGTGCTGATCTTCTTCCGCGGCCACACCGACCCCGGCGGCGGCTTCGTCGCAGCGCTTGTGATGGCCACGGCGTTCGCCATCAACTACCTGTCGCGCGGCGCGGACGCGGACGTGGTGGAAAACTTCACCCCGATCCGACTGACCGGCTGGGGCATCATCATCGCCATCGCCTCCGGCTTCCTCGGCTTCATCGAGGGCGGGTTCATGTACGCCATCCACGGCGAGATCGCCGGCGAGCACATGACCACCTCGCTGATCTTCGACTTCGGCATCTACCTCGCCGTGCTCGGCATGGTCACCGCCGCGATCAACGCGCTCGGCGGCTACCTGCGCCCCGGCATGGACCTGTCGGACCTGGACTACACCCGAGACGAAGCGGACAACCCGCTGCCGAGCATCCCCGAGCCCATGCACCCCGAAAACCCCGTGGACGCGCACCCGGAGCCGATCAACCCGGCGCACGACCCGCGACCGGTTACCACGAAGGAGCACTAACCCATGGTCATGGCACTTACCATCGCAGTCCTGGTCGCGGGATCCGTGTACCTGGTCCTGCAACGCGGCATGGTGCGCGTCATCTTCGGCATGTCCCTGTTCGGCCACGCCTCAAACCTCACCCTGCTCGCCGCGGGCGTCGGCGCGTGGCGCGGGGAAGCATTCCCGTCACGCGTGCCCTTCGAAGACATGGGCGATCCCCTGCCCCAGGCGTTCGTGCTCACCGCCATCGTCATCGCGATGGCCACCACCACGATCCTGCTCATGCTCTCCGCGCTGGGGCGTAACGACGACACCGCGGAGCTGCCCACCGGCACCGACGCCGGCTACTCCAAGATGCGGCTGAGCCCGTCGGCCCTGTCCACCGCCGGCCGCAACGCGCGCCTGAACCAGAAGAAGCTGGAAGAGATCCGCGCACGCGAGATCAGCCACGTTGACAACGAAAGCCTGAGGGTGACCGACTAATGGCCGTAGACGCAATCCTGCCCGTATTTGTGGCGCTGCCGCTGATCGTCTCCGCGGTCACGGCGCTGAGCCCCTGGAAGTGGCTCAGCGACGCCCTGGCGATCCTCATCCCCGCCATCAACTTGGCCCTCGGCGTGTGGCTCTACGGCCACACCCGCGACCACGGCACCGTTGGCCACGTCATCGGCCTGTACCAGGGCGGCGTGGGCATCTCCTTCGCCGCCGACACGTTCTCCGCCGTAATGATCGTGACCACCATGATCGTGGCGCTGATGTCCAACTGGTTCGCCATCGTCGTCGGCGAAACCCAGTCCCGGTTCTACGTGCCGCTGTCACTCGTGCTCATCACCGGTGTTTCCGGCGCGCTGCTCACCGCCGACCTGTTCAACTTCTTCGTCATGATCGAGGTGTGCCTGCTGCCGTCCTACGGTCTGATCGCCATGACGGGCACCCGCCACCGCCTGTTGTCCGCGCGCATGTTCGTGCTGGTGAACCTGGCGGCGTCGACAATGCTGGTGCTCGGCGTGGGCTACCTCTACGCCGTCACCGGCGCCGTGAACCTGGCGTCGCTGCAGGGCGTGGCCGCGGGCGGCGGCCCGGCGACGGTGGCCGCCGGCATCGTCGTCATCGCCATCGCCGCAAAGGCCGGCGTGTTCCCCGTCTACACCTGGCTGCCGCGCACCTACCCATCCACCTCCGCGGCCGTGATGGGCCTGTTCTCCGGCCTACACACCAAAGTGGCCGTGTACATGCTGTTCCGCATCTGGGTGATCATGTTCGACATGGACCCGCGCTGGAACACGCTGCTCATCGTGGTCATGGTCATCTCCATGGTCATCGGCGGCTTCGCCGGCCTGGCCGAGGCCACCATGCGCCGCGTGCTGGCCTACCAGATGGTCAACGGCATGCCGTTCATCCTGATCATGCTGGCCTTTACTAACGACGACGCACGCTACGCCCTCGCCGCCGGCCTGCTCTACACCCTGCACCACATGATCACCATCGCCGCACTCGTGCTGAACTCCGGCGCGATCGAGGAAACCTACGGCACCGGCACCATGGCGAAACTCTCCGGCATCGCCCGGCGCGACCCGTGGACGTCCGCCGTGTTCGTCGCCGGCGCGTTTTCCATCGTGGGCTTCCCGCCGTTTTCCGGCATCTTCGGCAAGGTCACCGTCGTGCTGGCAGCCGCCTCCGCCGGGGACTGGCGCTCCTGGGTGGCCATCACCGCCATCATCATCGCGTCCTTCGGCGCGCTGCTGTCCATGATGCGCATGTGGCAGCGCGTGTTCTGGGGCCGGCCGATGCAGAACTACCCCGAGGCGCTCAACGTCCGCGTGAGCTTCATGCTGCCGTCCGCAGTACTGATGGTCATGTCGCTGTGCATGTTCATCTTCGCCGGCCACATGTGGGACATCACCACCAACGCCGTCGACGACCTGCTCGACGTTGACGCCTACACCACCGCCGTACTCGGCGACGACCCCATCGGCGTCCCCGCACCCGGCGACACCTTCGGCGCCCAAACCAATGGAGGCGAGAACTAATGCGAGGCTTCTTCCACGGCGTGGGATACGCCATCTGGATTGCTAAAGAGATCTTCGTGGCCGGCTTCGACGCCGTTGCCAAAGCGTTCAACCCGGCCACGAAATTCGACCCCATCGTCATCTACTACCCACTGCGCATAAACACCGACTGGGACGTGTTCTGGTTTTCCACCTCCATCACCGCAACCCCGGGCACCTTATCCATGGGGCTGCGCCACCCCGTCACCGACAACGGTCCGCTCACCCTGCTAGTGCAGGCGGCGTTCGGCTCCGACCCGGAAGAGGTCATCGCAGGGTTGGTGGATATGGAGGAGCACCTTCGGCCGTCGCTAAGCAAAAGCCCCATCGACCCGAAAACCGTGGCCTGGGAACCCTACGTCGACCACGGCCCAGACCACCACGACGACCACGTGACGCCGGCCGAAAGGATGGTGTAGCCCATGTTCACCACAATCATGCAGATCTGCCTGATCATCATGGCGGTCAGCCTGCTAATCTCCCTGGCCGGGGTCATCCTAACTAAAGATGAGCTCTCCCGCGCCGTGATGGCAGACGTGATCTTCTACGCCATGATCGCCATCTTCCTCGTGTGGACGCTGTTCAACTCGTCCGCCATCGCCTACGAAATCCCGCTGCTCGCCGGCCTGGTGTGCGGCGTGATCCCGACGATCTCCATGGCCCGAATCATTTCGAGAGGACGCCGCTAAACATGACCATCGCCGAAATCATCGTCGCCGTGCTGGTTGTCGTGGCCACCATCTGCGTCGTCGCCACCACCATCCTGCAGCTGCGCGCCCCCGACGCCCTGACGCGCGTGAACCTGCTCGGCCCGCTCGTGGTCGTCGCTTTCCCCATCCTCATCGTGGCCAAGCTCATCCACTCCTGGACCACCACCGGCTTCGACCTCAACGACTTCATCCGCGCCGTGCTGGCCATCTTCGCGGTGTGGATCGTCGGCTCCGTGGCATCCTTCATCATGGGCCGCTCCCTGTACGGCGTGACCGTCTCCGACAAAACCACCTTCGCCGAACCTCGCAACCGCTAACGTAATGAGCTTGTGAGCACTAGCGACGACGCGTACGTCACGGACCTGGCACTGCGCGCCGGCCGTGGCGACAAACACGCGCTCACCGAATTCATCCGGCTCACCCAAAACGACGTGTGGCGCCTCCTTGCCCACCTCGCCGGACCCCAACACGCCGACGACCTCACACAGGAGACGTACCTGCGCGTGCTCGGCTCCCTGCCGCGCTTCCAAGCCCGCTCCACCGCCCGCACCTGGATCCTGTCGCTGGCGCGCCGCGCCTGGGTGGACTCCGTGCGCCACGACATGGCCCGGCCCCGCAAATCCGCGACCGAGTACGAAGATGTCGCCGCCGCCAACCCCAGCCCCGACAACCCCAACACCTGGGGCGACGTCATCGACGCACGCTCGCTTCTCGACGAGCTGCCGCCCGAACGCCGCGAAGCCCTAGTCCTGACGCAGGTGATGGGCTACACCTACGAAGAAGCAGCCCGCATCGCAGGCGTGCGCGTCGGCACCATCCGCTCCCGGGTGGCCCGCGCCCGACGGGATCTGGTTGCCGGGAGTAACTAGGCCGGTAGAGCTAGGGTTGAAGGCATGCGTATCTTTCGATCAATTGCACTGACCACCCTTGCGGCGGTGACGGCTCTGTCGGTGGCTGGGTGTGCGTCGGAAAGCGACGACGCCCCCGCAGAGCACGCTGACCACGGTGGGCACGACCACCCGGCGGACGGCGGGCCTGCCCCGACCGGCATCGCCGAGGCGGCCGACCCGACCTACCCCGTGGGCACCGAAGTCACGCTCACCGCCGACCACATGCCCGGCATGGACGGCGCCACCGCAACCATCTCCGGCGCCTTCGACACCACCGCCTACGCCGTGTCCTACACCCCCACGGACGGCGGCGACCCGGTGACCAACCACAAGTGGGTCGTGCAGGAAGAGCTCGACGGTGTTGGCAGCGAGAAGCTTGGCGCGGGCGACACGGCCACGATCACCGCCGAGCACATGTCCGGCATGCAGGGCGCGGAGGCGACCATCGACTCCGCTACCGACGAGACGGTCTACATGGTGGACATCGATTCGCCGGAAATGACCATGAAGCGGCACAAGTGGGTCGTCGAAAGCGAAATCCAGCCCAAGTAGAACCTTTGAATAGACTGATCACACTATGTTGAAGAACGCACTCTTAATTTCATTCGCCTTCATCGGCACCGTCGTCGGCGCCGGCTTCGCCTCCGGCCAGGAAGCGATGCTGTACTTCTCCGCCTTCGGCACCCAAGGCCTCTGGGGCGCAGTCCTGGGCTCCGCGCTCATGCTCATCGCCGGTGTGACCATTCTCCAGCTCGGCTCGTTCTTCCAAGCCAAAGAGCACATGGAAGTCCTCGGCTCAATCTCCTCGAAGGTGATGGGCTGGATCCTGGACATCGCCACCATCGTCACCCTGTTCTCCATCGGGTTTGTCATGTTCGCCGGCGCCGGCGCCAACCTGAACCAGCAGTTCGGCATCCCCGTCTGGATCGGCGCGGTGCTCATGCTCGCCGCCACCATCGGATTCGGCATGCTCGACGTGGACAAAGTCACCGGCGCCATCGGCGCACTCACCCCGTTTCTGCTGATCTTTGTCATCTTCGGCTGCGGCTGGACGCTGATCAACTCCCACCCGAACTGGGAGGCGCTCAACGCCGCGGCCGCGCAGGTGGACACCTCCCTGCCCAACTGGTGGATCTCCGCACTGAACTACACCGGCCTGAACGTCATGTGCGTGGTGTCCATGGCACTGGTCATCGGCGGCAACCAGCTAGACACCCGCGCAGCCGGCCTCGGCGGCCTCTTCGGCGGCATCGGCTACCTGGTCATGCTCATGCTGCTGGCCATGGCGCTGCTGGTCAAGATCGACACCGTCGAAGGCCAGGACATGCCGCTTCTGGCCCTGATTTCGGACATCAACCCCACCATGGGCCTGATCATGTCCCTGGTCATCTTCGGCATGATTTTCGCCACCTGCCTGGGCATGTTCTTCGCCCTGGGCAAGCGCCTCTCCCGCGGCCGCGAAGACAAGTTCCGCATCATCTTCATCTCCGCCTGCCTGATCGGATTCGTGCTGTCGTTCGTGGGCTTCCAGCAGCTCGTGTCCACCGTCTACCCGATCCTGGGCTACCTTGGCCTGCTGCTCATCGTCGTGATGACGCTCGCGTGGATCCGCGGCATCCCGAAGCTGCGCAAGGAAGGCGACCGCCGCCGTCGCGCGCTTGAGCTGACCCGCAAGAAGATGGACCCGGCCGAGCGCTTCACCAAAAACGACGAGCGCGAGCTGGAGTACCTCACCGCCAAGTCCAACGTGGACGAAGAGGAGCTCGTCAAGGCCCTCGAAGAGGAAGTCGCCCAGGAGCTGATCGACGACGAGGAGAGCGAGTTCGAGGAGGAAGACATCGACAATCCCTCCGACGTCGTCTACGTCTCCTACACCGACCCCGTCTCCGCCGACGAGTACGCGGCCAACCCCGACGAGCCGTGGAACGACCGCACCGTCGACGACATGATCGCCGCAGAGGAGGCCGAAGAGGCCGCCGGGCCGGACAACAGCCTGGGCGGCGACGCCAACGATGAGGAAGACGCTGTGGAGGAAACCGGCGGCTCGACCGCTGTTTCCGCGAAGGGCACCGGCTCCACAAAGCTGTAGTGTTTTCAACGCCGAAGCCCCACTGACGTTCCCCGGCGGAATCTGTCAGTGGGGCTTTATCGTGCCTGGTCGGCACAAACGGGCGGCGGGATTTGTCAGCGCCGCCGCGCTACACCAGGAGCTCGGCGATCTGGATGGTGTTTAGCGCCGCGCCCTTGCGCAGGTTGTCGCCGGCGACGACGAGCACGAGCCCGCGGCCGCCGTCGACGGACTGGTCCTGGCGGATGCGGCCAACCAGAGACTCGTCGATGCCGGTGGCGGCGCGCGGCGTCGGCACGTCCACCACTTTCACGCCCGGCGCGCCCGCCAGGGTTTCCTCCGCCTGCTGCGGGGTGACGGCCTGCTCGAACTCGGCGTGCACGACCATCGTGTGGCCGGTGAACACTGGCACGCGCACGCACGTGCCCGCCACCTTCAGCTCCGGGATCCCCAGGATCTTGCGCGATTCGTTGCGCAGTTTCTGCTCTTCGTCGGTTTCGGCGGAGCCGTCGTCGACAAGCGAGCCCGCAAACGGCAGCGCGTTGAACGCGATGGGCTCCACGTACGGCCCGAGATCGCTTGGCTTATCGACGTCCTCCCGGACCAGCCCACGCGGATCCCCCAGCGCCTCGACCTGGGTGGCCAGCGCCTCGACGCCAGCGAGCCCCGAGCCGGAAACAGCCTGGTAGGAGGCGACGCGGAGGGTGGTCAGGCCGAACGCGTCGTGCAGCGGCTTGAGCACCGGCATCGCCGCCATCGTGGTGCAGTTCGGGTTGGCGATGATGCCCTTGGGCAGCTCGCGCGCGGCCTCCGGGTTGACCTCGGAGACGATCAGCGGGACCTCGTCGTCCTTGCGCCACGCCGAGGAGTTGTCCACCACGGTCGCGCCCGCGGCGGCGAACACCGGCGCCCACTCGCGCGAGGTGGACCCGCCGGCGGAGAACAGGGCGATGTCCACGTCGTTGATGGACTCTTCGGTGACCTGGGTGAGGTCCTCGACGGTGATGTCCTCGCCGCGGAACTCCAGCGTGCTGCCTGCGGAACGCGGAGAGGCGAAGAAGCGCACCTTGTCGGCTGGGAAGTTGCGCTCGGTGAGGATGTCGCGCATCACGCGGCCGACCTGGCCGGTGGCGCCGACGACTGCAAGGGTGGTCATTGAAACCTCTTTCTAACGTCCGGTGCCTGCGTATACCACGGCCAGCTCGTCGCCGCCGAGGTCGAACTTGGTGTGGATGGCGCGCGCGGCCTCAGCCACGTCCGCCTGGCGCACCACGGCGGTGATGCGGATCTCGGAGGTGGTGATCATCTCGATGTTGATGCCGGCGTCGCGCAGCGCGTCGCAGAAGTCGGCGGTGACCCCCGGGTGGGACTTCATGCCGGCACCGACGAGGGAGACTTTGCCGATCTGGTCGTCGTAGCTCAAATCCTCCCAGCCCTCGGTGGCCTGCAGGACGCGCAGTTTCTCCATGGTGCGCGCGCCGTCAGCCTTGGGCAGGGTGAAGGTGATGTCGGTCTTGTTGTCGTGCGAGTTGGAGATGTTCTGGATCACCATGTCGATGTTGACTTCGCCGTCGGCGAGCTCGCGGAAGACCTTGGCGGCCTCGCCGACCTCGTCTTTGATGCCCAGGATGGTGATCTTGGCCTCCGAGTCGTCGGTGGCTACGCCGGAAAGTACTGCTTCTTCCATGGGGATATCCTCCAATGCTCCGGCGACCAGGGTGCCGGTATTTGTGCTGTAAGACGAGCGCACCCGCATGGGCACGTTGAACGCGCGGGCGTACTCCACGCTGCGCAACACCAGGATCTTGGACCCGGATGCGGCAAGCTCGAGCATCTCCTCGAAGCAGAGCTTGTCCAGCTTGCGCGCGTCGGGCACGATGCGCGGGTCGGCGGTGTAGACGCCGTCGACGTCGGAGTAGATCTCGCATTCGTCGGCGCCCATCGCCGCGGCTAGGGCCACGGCGGTGGTGTCGGAGCCGCCGCGGCCGAGTGTGGTCACGTCCTTGGTTTCACGGTTCACACCCTGGAAGCCGGCGACGATGGCGATCTTGCCTTCGTCGACTGCCTCCTGCACACGCCCCGGGGTGACTTCGAGGATGCGGGCGTTGCCGTGGCGTTCGGTGGTGATCACGCCGGCCTGGGAGCCGGTGAACGACTGCACCTTCTCCCCCAGCGCGTGCACCGCCATGGCCACCAGCGAGTTGGAGATGCGCTCGCCGGCGGTGAGCAGCATGTCCATTTCGCGCGCGGGCGGGGTGGGGTTGACTTCGGCGGCGAGGTCGAGCAGTTCGTCGGTGGTGTCGCCCATGGCGGAGCAGACCACCACGACGTCGTTGCCGGCGCGGCGCGTGTCCACGATCCGCTGGGCGACGGCCTTGATCCGCTCCGCGCTTTCCAGGGAGGAGCCCCCGTATTTCTGAACGATCAGTGCCATTCGTACCTCCGCGGATCTGGGTGCATTCCAGCGTTCAAGAATAGCGTCCCAAAACCGCCGTTTCAGCCACTCGAGTTAATATCATTCACCGTGCACAACAATTTTCTCGCCGTCGCGTTCGCGCTGATCTCGGCCGCGACCATGGCGGCGGGGACCGTGTGGCGCCACCGCATCATGCGCGCGGGCGCCTCGGAGGGGGAGAACAACGACTCCCCCATGCAGTCCATCAAGCGCCCGGCGTGGTGGGCGTCGATGGGCATCGCGTTTGTGGCGTACGGCTTCCAGGCGGCGGCGCTGGCATTCGGGTCCCTGCTGGTGGTGCAGCCGATCCTGGCGCTGTCTTTGATGCTCACGTTGCTGTTTTCGGCGTGGGCGGACAAGCGCCACATGCACACCGCGGAGGCGTTTTGGGCGGTGCTGCTGACCGCGAGTGTGGGCGGGGTGGTCGTACTCGGCCGCCCGCTGCCCGGCGAGCGCGACCCCGCCACCTGGGAGTGGGGTGTTGTCGTGGGCACCGCGGTCGCGATCATCGCGGCCTCCTACGCCATTGCTTCTCGACGTCCTCCGGCCTCCAAAGCCCTCATCTTCGGCTCAGCCTGCGGCGCCATGTACGGCTACCAGGCCGTGTTTTCCAAAGTGGCGGTCGACGGCTTCGTCCACGGCGGCGTGCCCGGCCTGCTGGCCACGTGGCAGCTGTGGGCCATGCTGCTGGCGGCCACGGCCGGCACGGTCGTGCAGCAATACGCGTTCGCCGCGGGCAACCTGGCCACCTCGCTTCCGGCGTCGAAGATCATCGAGCCGCTCGTCGCGTTTTCCCTGGGCGTGTTTTTGCTCGGCGAATCTTTCCGTGTTGATTCGGCTGCCGGGTGGGCGGCCGTTGGGACGTCGATAGGCGTAATGCTCGTCTCCGCCGCGATGCTTACACGCGTATCCATCCGATGACCGCGGGTGGATATAAATCCCGCGCGACAACACCTGCCTGACGTAAGGTGTGCCACATGTCGCACAGGGCGCTTCTCCTTCTACGCCGCGGCGGGAATCAGGCCAGCTAACACGGCCGGCACCCCGTCGCGGAGTTTCTGTTGGCCGGCCGTGGAACACCCCCAACAAAGGAGAGCTCCAATGACCGACTTTTTCGCACCCCGCGAGATCCAAACCCCCTCCGGCCCGCGAGGCGACGGCCAGCCCGCGTGGAACAAGCAGCGCGGCTCGCAGATGCCGGTAGAGCGCTACCTCACCTTCGCCGAAGAAGTCGAAGACATCCAGCTGCCGGACCGCACCTGGCCCGACAAGAAAATCACCAGCGCGCCGCAGTGGTGCGCCGTGGACCTGCGCGACGGCAACCAAGCGCTAATCGACCCGATGAGCCCCGAACGCAAACGCCGCATGTTCAACCTGCTGGTGGAAACGGGCTTCAAAGAGATCGAGGTCGGCTTCCCGTCCGCCTCCCAAACGGACTTCGACTTCGTCCGCGAGATCATTGAAAAGGACATGATCCCCGACGACGTGACCATCCAGGTCCTCGTGCAAGCTCGCGAGCACCTGATCCGCCGCACCTTCGAGGCCTGCGCCGGCGCGAAGAACGTCATCGTGCACTTCTACAACTCCACCTCGAAGCTGCAGCGCCGCGCGGTCTTCCGCAAGGACCGCGACGCGATTAAGAAGCTGGCCACCGACGCCGCCGCCTTGATCAAGACCATCGCCGCCGACTACCCCGACACCAACTGGCGCTGGGAATACTCGCCCGAGTCCTTCACCGGCACCGAGCTGGACTTTGCCAAAGAGGTCTGCGACGCGGTCGTGGACGTCATGGCGCCGACGCCGGAGAACCCGATGATCATCAACCTGCCGTCCACGGTGGAGATGATCACCCCGAACGTCTACGCCGACTCCATCGAGTGGATGCACCGCAACTTGAACAACCGCGAGTCCATCATCATCTCCCTGCACCCGCACAACGACCGCGGCACCGGTGTGGCCGCGGCCGAGCTGGGGTATATGGCCGGCGGCGACCGCATCGAGGGCTGCCTGTTCGGCAACGGCGAGCGCACCGGCAACGTCGACCTGGTCACCCTGGGGTTGAACATGCTCACCCAGGGCGTGGACCCGCAAATCGACTTCTCCGACATCACCCGCATCCGCGAAGTCGTCGAGTACTGCAACCAGCTGCGCGTGCCGGAGCGCCACCCCTACGGCGGCGACCTGGTCTTCACCGCGTTCTCCGGCTCCCACCAAGACGCGATTAATAAGGGGCTGGACGCGTTGGCGCAGACCGTGCGCCCGGACGCCACCAGCTCCGATGTCACCTGGGAAGAGCTGAGCGAAACCACCTGGGAGGTGCCGTACCTGCCCATCGACCCGAAGGACGTCGGCCGCACCTACGAGGCCGTGATCCGCGTGAACTCGCAGTCCGGCAAGGGCGGGGTGGCCTACATCATGAAGACGGACCACGGCATCAACATGCCGCGCGCCATGCAGCCGGAGTTTTCCGCCATCGTGCAAAACATCACCGACTCGGAGGGCGGCGAGGTCAACTCGAAGAACATGTGGGACGTCTTCGCCACCACCTACCTGGACCTGGATTCGCCGCTGGAGCTGGCACACTACCGCATCGACGCCGCCGAGGAGGAAGGCCAGGACACCCGCGTGGAGGCCACGGTGGTCTACGAAGGCGCGTCCCGTGAGGTCGCGGGCACCGGCAACGGCCCGATCGCAGCGTTCGCGAACGCGCTGGAGCACGTCGGCATCGACTTTGAGGTGCAGGACTACTCGCAGCGCGCCCGCACCGCCGGCGACGACGCGGACGCGGTCTGCTACATCCACGCAGACGTCGACGGCACCTCCGCGTGGGGTGTGGGTATCGCCGGGTCGACCACACGCGCGTCGCTGGAGGCGATCGTCTCGGCAGTCAACCGCTCGACTGCCGCAAACTAGCCCCCGCGCGCTATACTTGCGTGACTTGACCACACATTTCAGCGGGAGGTTGCGTGATGGCTATGTACGAGGTGCCTGCGGGCACCCGTCGCCTCCCCGTGGAGCGTTTGCCTATCGACGCCCCTTCGGCCACCCTCACCCCGGACCTCGACGTAGTGGTGGACGGTGAAGTCGTCGGCTCGGTGGAGGACGCGGAGCTGGCCCAGCTGGCCGCGGCTGGCGTGACCCCGGTGGTGGCCACCGACGGCGGTGCGGTTGTACTGCCGCCAGCGGGTCAGGTGCTGCCAGTGAACACCCCGCCGCGCGAGCCTTGGGCACTGCTGCCCGCTGGCGAGCGCTACGTGGCTGAACTGCACGAAGAGCTGCCGGTGGAGGCGCCGGCGCAGGTGCTGGTGTCGATGGGTTTCGACGATGCCGGCGACATCGAGCTGTGCGTCGACGGCGACATTGTCGGCGAGCTGGACCCGGCCGCCGGCGAGGCGCTGACCCCAACGCTGCGGCGTTTAGAAGACCGCGGGCTTATCGCGGTGGCGCGCGGCTACACCACCGCGGTGGTAGGCGGCACCTCACTAGCCGTCATCGCAGGCCCGATCGAAGGCGACGACATCTCTATCTCCCCGCTTCCGCCAGTCGTGCGCGAGGTGGAGGTAGCGCACCCGGGCACGAACTTCTTCGCCACCGTGGACGCGGAAGCCGCGGCTCTGGCGGCGGACACCGAGGAGTCCCCGACGGACGCCACGCGCGAGCCGAGCACGGTCCGCGGCCCGCTGATCGCCGCGACGGTCGTGGCGCTCGTGCTGGCTGGCATCGGCACCGTGGTGATGAGCTCACCGTCGAGCATGCAGCGCGACTCCACCTCGGCGTACCGGGAAACCACGGAGGTCTCGGAGCCGAGCAGCTCTACCGAGTCAACTGAGCCAACGGCGACCACTGAGCCCACCGAGCCCACCGAACCTTCGGAGTCGACCTCTCAGTTCAGCACCGCGCTGCCGGAGAAGGCCCCGGAGCCGGTGGTGGAGGTCCAGCAGCCCGCGCCTGCCCCGCAGCCACAGCAAGCCCCGGTGCAGCGTGCGCCCGCGCCTGCCCCGGCACCCGCGCCGGCGCCGCGTCAGCAGGCACCCGCCCCCGCTCCCGCGCCAGCCCCGGCACCCGAGCCTGCGCCAGCCCCCGCCCCCGCTCCTGCACCTGCGCCAGCGCCTGCCCCGCAACAACAGCAGTACGAATACTCCATCGGCGGGCTGAAGGTGCGCTCCAACACCAGGCTGGATCAGCCCCTGTACGAGGTAGCCGAGCCGTAAGCTACCTTGGAACGATGACTGAGAACGACTACCCCTACGTGGCGCTGTTTACACAGGCCACGGGGATTCACCCGTCGACGGGGCGCCTGCTCACCATCGACGCGGTCACGTTCGACGTCGCCGGGCGCGTGGGCGAGGAGTTCCACGCCGTAGTTAACCCCGCCACCGATCCCGGCCCCGCCCACACCCACGGCCTGACCGCGCACGACTTCGCCCAAGCCCCACGCTTTTCCCGCTTCTTGCGCACGCTGGACAAGCTTCTCGACGGCCGCGTGGTAGTCACCCACGACTCCCCCGTCACCTGGGGATACATTGTTTCCGAGGCGCGCCGCGCCATGAACGCCGCGGCCCGGGCGAACCGTTCGCGCCGCGGCCGCGGCAACAGGCGCCGCCAGCGTGTCGGCCACGTCCCCAAGCCAACCGCGATCGTGGACTTGCTCGCCACCGCCCGCCGGCAGAGCCACATCCCGGTGGACACCCGCATCAACGCCGTGGCCAACCTCGTCGGCGTAGCGTCCACCCCGCCGACCGCTTCCACCGAGCGCATCGGCGAGCCCGAAGCGGACTTCTCACGCGGCCAAACCCTGAAACTGGTGGCCATGCACCTCCAGCTCGCCCCCGGCGGGCTCGTCGAGCTCAACCCCGAGGATCTGGCGCCGGACGCATTCGGGTTGCAGCGCTCGTCGATACGCGTGGATGCGGAAAAAGCCCCCGCCGTCGGCGCGAACCCGGGGCGCCTCGGCAAAGGCGGGCTGCTGCGCGGCATGGAGTTCGTCGTCTCTGACGACATCGCCCTCGACCCCGACGACCTCATCGACGCCGGCGTGCGCGCAGGGCTGACCTACCGCGAAAAGCTCACCCGCGAAACCTCCGTCGCCGTCTCCGACGCCATGGAGCGCGGCGCTGAGCTGCGCGGAAAAGCCATGCACGCCCACCGCAAAGAAATCCCAGTCGTCTCCGGGGAAGAATTCGCGCGGCTAGTCGGCCAGATGGAATCCGCGGAGTAGCCTTGTCCGCATGCAAGGACCCATCTCGCGCATCCGCACCGCGGTAGCCGCCACCGCCGCCAACCTGGCCACGGCCGCCTCGCGCGCCACCGGCCGCGGAGCCGGCGGCATGATCGGCGGCCTCGTCGCCGCAGCGATCGACCCGAACATCATGGCCTCCCTCGGTGGCGGCCGCCCCGCCGTCCTGGTCACCGGCACCAACGGCAAATCCACCACCACCCGCATGCTCGCCGGCGCCGTCGGCACCAAGCACAACGTGGCCACCAACGACGGCGGCGACAACATGGACGCCGGCATCATCTCCGCCCTGCTCGCCGGCAAAGACGCCGACGCCATCGTCCTCGAATGCGACGAGCTGCACGTGCCCAAGGTGGCCGAACGTTTGCAGCCGGCAGCGTTCGTACTGCTCAACCTCACCCGTGACCAGCTCGACCGGGTCGGCGAGATCAACTCCATCGAACGCGCCCTGCGCGCAGCCGTCATGGCCCACCCGGAGGCCACCGTCGTCGCCAACTGCGACGACGTTTTGATCACCTCCATCGCCTACGACCACCCGAACGTCGTCTGGGTTTCCGCCGGCGCCGGCTGGACCGGCGACTCCGTGACCAACCCCCGCTCCGGCGGCCACGTCGTGCGCTCCTCCGTCACGCACGACGACAACGCCACGGGCGAAAGCGACTGGTACGCCGTCGACCCTCTGCCCGACGGCCGCGAATTCCGCCGCCCCACCCCCAAGTACGCGGTCGAGGGGGAAACGTTGGTGGGACCGGAGGGCGTCGCAAAGCTTGAGCTCAAACTCCCCGGCCGCGCCAACCGAGGCAACGCCGCCCAAGCCATCGCCGCCGCCGTCGAAGCGTTCGGCGTCCCCCTCGATGCCGCCGTACACGCCGCCGCTGAGGTGGACAACGTCGCCGGCCGCTACACCACCGTCCACCTCGGCGAGCGCGACGTCCACCTCCTGCTGGCCAAAAACCCCGCCGGCTGGCAGGAGGCGCTGTCCATGGTCGACCGCGACGCCGACGGGGTGGTCATCGCCGTCAACGCGCAACAAGGCGACGGCGAAGACGTCTCCTGGCTCTGGGACGTCAAGTTTGAGGACTTCGGTGACACCCACGTCGTCGCCGCCGGCGAGCGCGCCACCGACCTCGCCGTACGCCTCACCTACGGCGGCATCGACCACGACGTCGTCCACGACGCGATCGCCGCCATCCGCGCCTGCCCGCCCGGGCGCGTCGAGGTGCTGGCCAACTACACCGCGCTGCTCAACCTGCGCCGCGCGCTGACCAAGGAGGAGGACTACCGTGCCTAAACTCACCATCGGCCTCGTCCTGCCCGACGTGTTGGGCACCTACGGCGACGACGGCAACGCCCTTGTCCTGCGCGAGCGTGCGCGCCGCCGCGGCATCGAGGCGTCCATCGAGCGCATTTTGCTTCACGACGACATCCCGCCCTCCTACGACCTCTACACCCTCGGCGGCGGCGAAGACTCCGCCCAACTACTCGCCGCGGCGCGTCTGAGCGCCTCCCCGGGTCTGCAGTCCGCGGCCGCCGACGGCCGGCCAATCTTCGCGGTGTGCGCGGGCCTGCAGGTGCTCGGCCACACGTTCCGCGCGCACGGCGAGGAGGCCGAGGGCGTCGGGCTTCTCGACGTCACCACCACCCCGCTTTCCCGCCGCGCCACCGGCGAACTCGCCTCCGAGCCCACCCGCGCCGGTGTCACCGCCGAGCTTTCCGAGCCGTTGACCGGCTTCGAAAACCACATGGGCGCAACCGTGCTCGGCCCGGACGCGTCTGCGTTGGGGCGCGTGACCCGCGGCGTCGGCAACGGCGACGCGAAGGTCGACGGTGTGGTGCAAGGCAGCGTGATAGCCACCTACATGCATGGCCCGGCGCTGGCCCGAAACCCGCAGCTGGCGGACCTGCTCATCGCCCGCGCGTTGGACATCCCGCTCGCGGAGCTACAGCCGCTTGAGCTCGACGCGGTGACCAAGCTGCGCGAGGAGCGCCTGCGTTAATTCGCGTTGCTTAGGGGCCAGCTCTTCGGGGTCCGAAGAGTTGGTCGAGTGCTCCGCGGTCAGTGTTTTTGATGTGGTAGCCGCGGGGTGAGACCCACCAGGGCGCGCCCCTGATCATGGTGATGTGTCCGCGTTTGTTGCGCCAGGGGTCGTTGTCGTTGATCCGGTTGTGATACCTGCATAGCGGCACCAGGTTGTTCATGTTGGTCAGCCCGCCGTGTTTCCACGCTGTCACGTGGTGGATCTCGGAAGCGTAGGCGCCGTGGCGGCAGCCTGGGAAGGCGCACACGGGTGAGACCATGCAGGCCATATCGCGCTGTTTCTGGTTGGCGAAGCGTTCGGTGTCGTAGAGGTTCACCGCGCCTTCCTCGGGGTGGAAGGCGGCAACCTCCAAGGCTTCGCCGAACTCTTGCTGGAGGTACTCCGCACCCGTCATGCTGGTGCCGTCAGTCAGCGTCAGGATGACGTCGTCGCCGTCACCCGCCATAATCCGGGCGTGCTCCGTGATCGGCACCAGCACGATCGGCCGTGGCGCGGCGGCGACCACCCCGCCAGCCTTACCTTCGACGATGCGCCAGAACGCCTCCTCCATCTGCGCCGCCGCCGGCAGCGTGGCGTCGATGCCTTGCCGCAGGCGGTGCTCTAAGTCGGCTGCTTTGCGGTCGGTGGTGTCGATGGTGATGCGCGCCCGCCCGTTCTTCGGTTGCGAGAACGCCACTTGTTTCTTCTTAGGGGCATTGTCCTCGCGGGGCACGATCTCTCGTGCGGCGCGTTCGATCGCGCGGTACCCGCCGGTGACATCCAACAGTTCCAGCCGCAGCCGCCACCGCTCGCCGGCATCCTTCACCACGGCAACACGTCGTTCGATCAGCGCGAGCTCGTCCAGGGAGAACCCGCGGGCTTTCTGCGCGGCTTCCGATTGCTTGCGGGTGAATTTCGTTGTCCCGTAGTAGACGTCCTGCATCTGATCCCACGCACGCGCCCGATCCGGCGCCATCCCGGCAGCAAGCGCAACCGGCAGGTCAAAGTGCCGCAGCGTCTCCATGGATACTGCGGACATCGCCTGGATGAATGCGTCGAACGAGTTCATGGCCACAGACCCTAAACCCAACGCAACCCCATCCCGGACCGCCCTGTGGAATTTGCAACACCACCCCTGTGGATAACCGGCATTCTCGCAGTAAAAAGGGGGGCTAAAGCTGCAGACGCCCGGTAAGCGCGCGGGAGAGCGTGAGCTCATCGACAAACTCCAAGTCCCCGCCCAACGGCATGCCGGAGGCGAGCCGCGAAATGGTCAGGTCCGGGAAGTCCTTGAGCAGGCGCACGAGATACGACGCGGTCGCCTCGCCCTCGGTGTCGGGGTCGGTGGCCAAGATGACCTCGCTTACCGCCGGCGCCTCGGTGCCCTCCAGGTCCGGCAGGACACCGCCGATGCGCTGCAACAGCGGCGCGATCGCGAGGTCTTTCGGCCCGACGTTCGCCAGCGGGTCCAGCGCCCCACCGAGCACGTGGTAGCGGCCGGAGTATTCGCCGGTGCGCTCGATGACCTGGATGTCTTTCGCGTCTTCCACCACGCACACGAGCGCTTTGTCGCGCCCCGAATCGGCGCAGATGCGGCAGACGTCCTCGCGCGAGACGTTGTTGCAGATGCGGCAGAACGTCACCCCGTCGCGCACGGCAGCCAATGCGGCGCGCAGCCTATCGACGTCCTCCGGTTCCTCCTTCAACAAGTGAAACGCGATCCGTTGCGCGGACTTCGGTCCGACACCGGGGAGGCGCGATAGCTCGTCGATAAGGTCCTGCAGTGGTCCTTCGAACACGGCGTCCTTTCACAAAAGAAAACGCGCCCGACCGCAAAGGGGCCGGACGCGGTTAAGCGGGAGTTAGATGATGCCGCCGAACGGGACCTCGCCCGGGCCTGCCTGCGGTGCGCCGCCCTGCGGTGCGCCGCCGCCCATCGCGCCGCCGGTCAGCGGGGCGATCTTCTCCTCGGCGAGCTTGCCGGCCTGGTTGTGGGCGTCGCGGTACGCGGCGAGGATGAGGTCCTGCAGCGACTCGATGTCGTCGGCGTCGACGGCCTCCGGCTTGATTTTGATGTCGGTGATCTCGGCGCCGCCGGTCATGGTGACGGTGACGAGTTCGCCGCCGGCGGTGCCGGTGACCTCGGTCTGCAGAAGTTCCATCTGCGCCTGCTGGAGGGCGGCCTGCACCTCGGCGGCCTGGCTGATGAGTTCCTGCATATCTTGCGGCTGGGTCATGGTTGTCCCCTTTCGTTCACTGATAGTTCTCGCGCCAGTCTACAACGGCTTCGCGCCGAGCTGGGCGGCGAGCAGGTCCATCGCCACTTCGGTGGCGTCGCGGCGGTCCGCGGTGCCTGTCTCGGCGCGCGCCTGGTCGGCCATGTCGCGTTCTTCGTCCTCGCGGGTGTATTCGGGCGGCGCCTCCTCCTCGTAGTTGTACGGCTCGGGCGGCGGCGGGATTTCGTCGCGTTCACGCTTGGCTTTTTCGGCGGCTTTTTGGCTGGCGGCCAGGGCGGCGGAGCGCCAGTCGTCCTCGCGCTTGGCAGGCATCGACGGGGTTGGCTGCGGTGCTGGTGCCTGCGGTGCCTGCTGCTGCGTCTGCTGGCCGGCCGGTGCGGGCCCGCCGATCTGGGCGGGCGCGTCCCAGCCTGCGGTCGAGGCGGGCGCGGGGTCGTCGGAATCTGAGCCGTCCGAGCTGTCAGAGTCGCCCGCACCGCCTGAGCCCTCATTGGTCTCCGCGCCCGGGTTCCACACCTCGCGCTTGGCGGGGCGGCGCAGGTTCGCGGTCGCCGGGTCGGTGCCGATAACGCATCGCACCTGCATCTTCGCCCCGAGCTTCTCGGAGAGCACGGTGGCGATGTCGGCGTTGTTCTTTTCGGCGTTGATGCGCTCGGCCAGCGCGCCGGTGTGGTGGCCGACCACGAGCACGTCGTCGTCGAAGCCGAGCGGTGTGGCCTCGGTGAGCATGATCTCGGCAACCTTGTTGCGCTCGCCGACGGACTGGCGTAGCCGCGTCCAATCCTTGTCGATGCGCTCAAACAACTCGTCGGTGTCTGGCGCTTGGTGTTCCTGCGGCTGCTCGACAGGCTGCGGGCGCGGGTCCGGCGCCGGCTGCTCCGGCTCAGGCTGTGCGGGTGCCTGCTGCTCCTGCTGGCGGCCCTTCGACGCGGCCGCGGCAGCTGCGGCGGCCGCCGCGGCCGCGCCTCCGCCCGCACGCGCAGGGCTGGGTTGCTGCGGCTGCTGCGCCTGTTGCGGCTGCGTGGACTGGGACGGCGCAGGAGAAGCCGCAGGCTGGGGCAGCTCGGCCCCGCCGGCCGGCTGCAGGGTCAGCAGGTGGGCGGCCATGATCTCTAGCAGCAGGCGCGGGGAGGTTGCGCCACGCAGGCTCGCGATGCGGTCGTTGACCTCGGACGCCAGCAGCGCCAGGTGCTGCGGGGAAAACTGGTGGGCTTCTTGGGTGAGGATGTCGGCGCGGTCCGAAGGTGCGTCGACAAGCCCTTGCCCGAAGGCATCCGGGACGGTGCGGATAAGCAGCAGGTCGCGCATGCGGTCTAGCAGGTCGAGGGCGAAGCGGCGGGGCTCGTGGCCGGACTCGATGACCTGGTCGATGGTGCGGTACATCGCGCCCGCGTCACGGTCCGCCAAAGCGTCGACGGCGGCGTCCAGCAGCGTCAGGTCCGTCACCCCGAGAAGCGGCAGGGCCAGCTCGTAGGTCAGGCCGTCCTCGCCGGCGCCGGAGAGCATCTGGTCCAGGATCGAAAGGGTGTCGCGCGGCGAGCCGCCGCCGGCGCGGATGACCAGCGGGTAGACGTTCTCGTCAACGTGGACGCCTTCTTCTTCCACCACGTGCTGCACCAGCTCGCGCATCGCCTGCGGCGCCAGCAGCCTGAACGGGTAGTTGTGGGTGCGCGAGCGGATAGTGCCCAGCATCTTCTCCGGCTCGGTGGTGGCGAAGATGAAAATCAGGTGGGCGGGCGGCTCCTCCACGATCTTCAGCAGGGCGTTGTTGCCCTCTTTGGTGATCATGTGGGCCTCGTCGATGATGAAGACGCGGTAGCGCGACTCCGCCGGCGCGAAAAGGGCGCGCTCTCGCAGTTCGCGCATATCCTCCACGCCGCCGTGGGAGGCGGCGTCGAGCTCCATCACGTCCAGGTTGCCGGTGCCGCCCGGCGCAAGCGCGACGCAGGATTCGCACACGCCGCAGGGGGTGGAGGTGGGCCCCTCGGCACAGTTCAACGAGCGCGCCAGGATGCGCGCCGAGGATGTCTTTCCGCAGCCGCGCGGGCCGGAAAAGAGGTAGGCGTGCGAGATCCGCCCGTTGTCCAGGGCGGTTGAAAGGGGGCGGGTCACCTGCTCTTGGCCGATGACCTCGCCGAACGTTGCGGGGCGGTATTTCCTGTACAGAGCCACGCGGGCAAGTCTAGCCCGCCTGCGCCTCCGCAGCTTCCACGCAGGCGAGCAGCACGCAGGTGGCAACGCCGTCCATGGCGGTGCGCACCTCGTCCAGCGGCGGCAGCGAGGGCGCGAGGCGGATGTTCTGGTCGTTCTCGTCCACGCCGTGCGGGAAGGAGGCGCCGGCTTTGGTCAGGGTGATGCCGGCGTCCTTGGCCAGCTCCCACACGCGGGTGGCGGAGCCGTCCAGCACGTCGAGGGAGATGAAGTAGCCGCCTTCCGGCTCGGTCCACTCGGCTACCCCAAACTCGCCGAGGCGGTCGCCAAGGATCCCAATGACGGCCTCGAATTTGGGCGCCAGCGAGTTGGCGTGGTGTTTCATGAGCGTGTGCAACCCTTGGACGTCGCCAAGCAAACGCGCATGTGCAAGTTGGTTGACCTTGTTCGGGCCAATGCCGCGGATGGAGGCGTGGGAGGCGTACCACTCCAAGTTGGCCTTCGAGGAAGCGAAGAATGCCACGCCGGAGCCGGCGAGGGTGATTTTGGAGGTGGACGACATGTACCAGAAGCGGTTCGGGTTGCCGTGCTTTTGCGCCAGCGCGATCACGTCGGGGTTGTCCGGCAGCGCGCCGGTAAGCGTGTGGATGGCGTAGGCGTTGTCCCAGACGATGCGGAAGTCTTCAGCCGCGGTTTCCATCGCGGCAAGCTTCTCGACGACCTCCGGCGCGAACGTCACCCCCGTCGGGTTGCCGTAAATCGGCACCGTCCACATGCCCTTGACCTGCGGATCTTTCACCAGTTCCTCGACGGCGTCCATGTCCGGGCCGGTCGGGGTCATGGGCACCTGGACCATCTCGAAGCCGAAGTGCTCGGTGATGGCGAAGTGGCGGTCGTAGCCCGGGACGGGGCAGATCCACTTGACGCGCTCCTCGTCCTTCCACGGGCGCGGCGAGTCGTTGGTGCCCCATATATACGACCAGGAGATCAGGTCGAACATGATGTTCAGGCTGGAAGAATCGCCGGCGATGAGGTTGTCCGGATCGATGCCTAACGCCTCGGCCCACAGTTCGCGGATGTCGGCGATGCCGGTCAGGCCCCCGTAGTTGCGCACGTCCGCGCCGGTGTTGTCGGTGTAATCGCCCTCCCCCGGCAGGGAGAGCAGGGCGTTGGAGAAGTCGAGCTGCTCGCTCGACGGCTTGCCGCGCGTGAGGTCCAGGTTGAGGTTGCGGGCCTTGAGCTCGTCGTACTGCTGACGGGTGCGCTGGGCCAGCTCGGAGAACTGAGTGGGATCAAGATCCGAAAGAGACATGGGTTACATCGTAGCGCGCATTAAAAAGGGACCCCACGCACCTGCCAGAGCTCGCTGACCCTTGCTGCGTTCCCGCCCTGGGGGAGTTCACAAGATAACACCGCGTGGGATCCTGCCCGCTACTGTAGCCATGTTGCCCCTCCAGAAACAAGCCAAGGGCGCATAAGCCGGATGCGCTGCGGTTTTGGCCGTGGGCGCTGGGTGGTCTAATATATCGCAAGACGCTTTCGAGCGTCGCTGGAGGATTCGACTAGCGGCCTATGTCACACGCCTGGAACGCGTGCGGGTTTCACGACCCTCGTGGGTTCAAATCCCACATCCTCCGCCACAAGCCGGTACCCCACGGGGTGCCGGCTTTTGCGTTGCCGCAAGTAAACTCCGCGCGAACTTCCGGCGAATTCCCAGCTACATCGCCCTCCCCCGGTAGCAGACCGGGCGCGCAGAGCCCACACTGTGGGGCGTGTACGGGTGTGAGCGGAGGCAACCGGAGGGCGTCGATAGGCAAAAGCGCCTGTCTCGACGCGGCTTTTTGCGCACCGCCGCTGTGGCGACGTCGGCGGCGGGTGCGGCGGTGGCGGTGCCGAGTGCGCAATCGCAGAGCACGCTGCCGACGAAGCCGGTGCCCGTGGAGATGGAGCTCGCGCCGCTGCCGTTTGTGCACGGCGTGGCCTCCGGCGACCCGCTGCCGGACGCGGTGGTGATCTGGACGCGCATCACCCCCGACGAGCAGGCGATGCCCGGCTCCGGCGGCGGCACCAACACCCGGGTGCGCTGGCGGGTCGCGCGCGACGCGCAGCTTCGCGACGTCATCGCCGAAGGCGAGACCGAAAGCCGCGCAGAGCGCGACCACACCATCCACGTCGACGTGTCCGGCCTGGAACCGGACACCGTCTACTACTACGCATTCACCGTGGCCAACGGCCCGCACGAGGGTGCTGCCTCCCCGCTCGGCCGCACCAAAACCGCCCCCGTTGGGCACGTGGACCGGCAGCGCTGGGCCGTGGCGTCGTGCGCCAACTGGGAATCCGGCTTCTTCACCGCCTACAAGGACATGGCGGCCCGCGCCTGGGACGGCGAGCTGGACCTGACCGTCTTCCTCGGCGACTACATCTACGAATACGCCCAGTACGAATACGCAGGCTACGGACCCGTGCGCCTGCACCAACCCGCCCACGAAATTGTCGCCCTGGCGGACTACCGCACCCGCTACGGCCGCTACCGCACCGACCCGCACCTGCGCGACGCCCACGCCGCCATGCCGTGGGTGGTGGTGTGGGACGACCACGAAATCGCCAACAACAACTGGCGCGACGGCGCCGACAACCACAACGCGGACGAGGGCGACTTCCACACCCGCCGCGACGCCGCCATGCGCGCCTACTACGAGTGGATGCCGGTGCGCCTGACCGAAACCTCCGACGAGGGCCACATCTACCGCTCCCTACAGTTCGGCAACCTGGTGGAGCTGACCATCATGGACCTGCGCACCTACCGCGACAAGGAGTTCTGGCGCGGCGGCGCCCGCCAGACCGGCGACGCGCGCACGATGCTCGGCTCCGAGCAGTACGACTGGCTCATCGACACCCTCGAGCACTCCACCGCGACGTGGAACGCGCTGGGCAACTCGGTGATGTTCTCCCCGCTGCACATCGGCGCGACGTTTAACCATGCGGCCACGCGTCCCGTCGCTAAGTCGCTCAGCGCGAATATTGTGCCGGCGCAGGCGCCGCTGCCCGAGCTCAACGACATGCCGCTCAACGGCGACCAGTGGGACGGCTACGACTTCGAGCGCCGCCGCCTGATCAACGCCCTGGGACGTTTGGGCAAGCAGCCGATCTTCCTCACCGGCGACATCCACTCCGAGTGGGCGCACACCATCACCCACGGCGGCGACGAGATCGGCTGCGAGATCGTCTGCTCCTCCATCACCGCCCCGAACGTGGCGGAGTCGACGAAAATCCGCGCCGGCCACCCCATCTTCGGCGCGGCGTGCGGCTACCTGCGCGCGGCGAACCCCAGCCTGCACCACGTGGCGCTGGACACGCACGGCTACACGGTTGTGGACATCACGCCCGAGCAGGTGGACGCGCAGTGGCTTCGTGTCCACAACATCTTGGACCCGGCCTCGCCGGTCTCCCCCGGCGCGTCACTGACGTGGCACAAGAGCGAGGGCTTCGGGCAATAGCTTATCGACGAAAAACCAGCCGCCCCCGGTTGATCTAACGGGGGGCGGCTGGGCGTTCTAGCGGTGGGAGTTACTTCTCCTCAGCCGGATTCTCCTCATTGGAGGAACCCTCAGCGTCCTTGTTCGAGGACGAACCTTCCGCGTTGGTGGAGGACGCCGCCCACTCCGGCAGCTCGCCGTCCTTGCACAGCGCGGCCAGGACGCCCAGGCCTGCTGCGAGGCCGGCCAGGGACAGGCCGATTGCGGCGGCCTGGGTGACCTGCGGGCCGAACTGCGCCTGGATGCGGCCAGCCTCAGCCTGCAGCTGAGTCATCCACTCCGGCTGCGGGCGGCGGTTGATGGTGCCGTCGATACCGAACTGTTCGAACGGGTTCGGGATGTTCATCTGCGCCGACACGTTCGCGGCAGCCTTGCTCAGCTCTTGGCCGAGCGGGCCGGCCAGCGGTGCGCCGATGGCGATGAGCAGGCCGACCGGGATCAGCCACAGCAGCGGGTTGGACTCCGAGGACATGTTGGCGAAGCACTTCTGCAGGTTCTCCGAGGAGCCCTGCTCGGTCACGATCGCGCCCTCCTTGACCTCGACCAGTACCTTGACCTCGCCGGAGCCGTCCTTGCCCGTGAAGACGATCTCGTAGGTGCCCGGCTTGGTGCCCTCCGGCACGCCGATGGTGAAGGTGTTGTCACCGCGCTCGACGATGGTCCAGCCCTCAGGCAGCTTCGGGTCCGTGCCCTTGTCCGCGTCCTTCGGTACGAAGATCACCAGCGGATCCTTCTGGCCCGGGACGAACGGGATGGTGCCCTCGGAGGTCTCGCCGACCTCGACCGGAATCTCCTGGGTCTTTGTGTTCCCGCTCGGGAAGGTGATCTCCACCGGCACGTCGATCTTCGTGCCCGGGGTGGCGTCCTTCGGCGCGGTGATGGTGATGTCGCCGGTCTTCGGGTTGACGGTGATGTTCCAGCCGTCCGGAATCTTCCAGCCGTCCGGGATCTTGTAGGTCGGGTCGCCGTCCTTGTCACCGATGACCTCGGGGGTGAGCTCCTTTGTCTCACCCGGGATGATGATCGTCGGGCCGGTCGTGCCCGGGGTGCCCGGCTGCTCCGGGGTTTCGGTCGGTGCCGGCTCCTTGACGTTGATCTCCGCCGGGACCTCGTCGGTCTTGCCGGACGGGTAGGTGACGGTGACGTTGATGGTCTTCTTGTCCCCGTCCTTGGCGGTCTCCGGCACGGTGACGGTGATCTCGCCGGTCTTCGGGTCGATCTCCGGCTTCCAGTCACCCAGATCCTGGTCCAGGGTGATCTCGTAGGTGGAGTCTGCCGGGGTCTGGCTGCTTGCCGGGATCAGGACAACCTTGTCGCCCGGGGTCTTTTCCACTGCCGGGTACTCCGGAACGCCGTGGACGATGACCTTCGCCGGGACGGTGTCAACCTTGCCGGACTTCGGATCCTTGACATCGACCAGGATTTCCTTCTCGTCGCCAGGCTTCGCGCCCTCCGGGATGGTGACGGTGATCTTGCCGGTCTCCGGGTCAATCTCCGGCTTCCAGTCGCCCAGGTCCTGCTCCGGGTTGATGGTGAAAGTGGAGCCGTCGACCACGTCGCCGGTCTGCGGCAGCTCGACGGTCTCGCCCGGCTTGTCGGTGACTTCGCCGTATGCCGGGTCGTTCAGCACGATGACCTTGGCCGGGACCTTTGTATCGGTGGAGCCGTCCGGGTACTTCACGTCAACCAGGATGGTCTTTTCGTCGCCCGGGTTCGCGGACTTCGGGATGGTGACGGTGATCTTGCCGGTCTCCGGGTCAATCTCCGGCTTCCAGTCGCCCAGGTCCTGGCCCTCGGTGATGGTGAAGGTGGAGCCCTTCGGCAGCTTCTCGGTCTGGGGCAGGGTGACCTCGGTGCCGCGCTTGCCCTGCTCTTCGCCGTAGCCCGGAGTGGTCACGGTTGCCTGGAAGTCCGTCACCTTCACAACGGGCTTCAGCGTATCGACGGAACCGTCCGGGTACGCCACCTCAACAGTGAACTCAGCGGTGTCGCCACCCTTCGCACCCTTCGGTGCGGTGACCTTCAGGGTGCCGTCCTTCGCCGGTGCAGCGGTCCAGCCCTCCGGGGCGTTCTTCACGGTGTAGGTGGCGTCCACTGCCTTGCCGCGCACGTCGCCCGGCTGGGTCTGCAGCGCAACGTTGACGGTCTTGCCCGGCTTCACGGTCGCCGGGGACTCGTACTCCGGAGCGAACTGCTGCACCGGGACCTCGCCGGTGAACTCCGGCGAATCCTGGGTCACGCGGCCGAGGTCGTCCACCACGCGCAGCGCCTGCGGCGAGTTGTAGGCCTCGAACTTGGAGTCCTTGGTCTCCTCGCGCGGTTGGGCGAGCAGCTGCACGTCGACCTTGGCCGGCTTGTTGTTGTCCACGCCGCCGGTTGCGCCCTTCGGCAGGGTGACGTAGACCTTGCCGTTGGCGTCCACGCGCACCTTCGCGTCGGCGACGGCCTTGCCGCCCACGGTGACGTTGCCAGTCAGACGCTCGAAGTCGTTCTCGGCGTTGGCGACGGTGATGCCGGTGTCGTACTCGTTGTCGTCGGCGATGATCGCCTTGGACTCGGTGGACGACGCGGTGATCGGCATGCAGTTGTCCGTCTCAATCGGCCACGGAGCGACTTCGACGCTCGCCCGGGATTTCACACTGGTGCCAGTCGAGCCCATGGCGCTGGGCTGGTTGATCTTCCACGCCCACGTCTGTTTATCCAGGGAATTGTTCAGGCCAAGCCCCACAGGAACATACTGGTTCTTGCGCGGTGCAAGCGAGAATTCGTTGGTGCCGGCCGGAACAATGTCCGTGACGTCGAGCGCGACGGCATCGCCGCTTTCCGGGAACTTGGCGTCGAACGTCAGCGCGCCCGGCTGCTGCTCTTTCACCGTGAACGTTTGCGTGACGTCCTTGGATGCGTAGTTGATTACGTCGAACTCCGCCTTGGCGCGCTCGAAGATGCGCTCACCCTTCTTGTCCAGGGTGACCCACGTCAGATATTCGGTGTTAGTCCTGTTCAGCGCGACACCAGCGGAGACACCGCTCTGGTACGCCTCCCTGGCTTCGTCCGGACGAGAGGTGGAAACGGTGTCCTCCATGACAACCTGGCATTCCTCCTGTCCCGGGTTGCCGACCGCACCCGGCGGGCTGACAAACTCTTCCGGCAGCGCAGCCGCCTGCGGCGCCACGATGGCGGAGGTGCCGAGAGCCACCGCGACGGCGCTCGCGGCGATCTTCTTCGCGTTCATTGGGTTCTCCTCGATAACTAACAAAAAGGCGTCGCCCAATATGAGCAAAATTCAGAGATTTCGCAACATTTTCTCATATAACGGACAGGTTATGCTTCACAAATCTTCATATTGTTGAGGCGTCCACATAAAAGGATGTTGCGAAAGTTGTGATGGGTCGAACTTTTCCAGTAACTCACGCACGCTACAAACCCCCACGTAACCTAGCGATTCCGCGATTTGCGCCACTACATCGTCCACATCGTTCTCGGAGAGCATCTCCCGCAGCGTCACCGCCCCGTCGCGCTTTGCTAATCGACGTCCCTCCGGCCCAACCACCAACGGAACGTGAATATAAACGGGTGCTGTGAACCCTAAGCGGTCGGATAGGTACGCCTGCGCCGGCGCCGAAAACAACAGATCGTCTCCACGCACCACCTGGTCCACGCCCTGGTAGCCGTCGTCGACCACCACGGCCAGGTTGTACGCCCAGTCCCCCGCCTGCGCCTGGTCGATCCGCCCGCCACGCTTCAGGATCACATCGTCCACCGGACCGGTGTATTCCCCCTGGTAGAAGTCGTGCACCGTCCACTCGCGCACGTGCGCGCGCAGCCTGATTGCGGGGAGGCGGCCTTCGGCGTGGAGCTCGGAGCGTCGTAAAGCACGCTGCTCTTCTGAAAGATCACGGCAGGTGCCCGGGTACATGCCGGGCCGGGCGTGGGGCGCGGAGGCCGCCTCTCGGATGTCGCGGCGGGAGCAGTAACACTCGTAGGTGTCCAGGCGGGACAGCGCCTCCGCGTACGCGTCGCCGCGATCGTGCTGGTAGATCACCGGCGGATCGAAGTCGAGTCCGAGCATTGTCAGATCCTCGATCTGGCGGGCCGCGGACTCCGAGGACGAGCGCTCCGAGTCAATATCCTCCACCCGCAGGTAGAAGTTGCGGCCCGTCTGGCGGGCGAACAACCACGCCAGCACCGCGGTGCGGAGGTTGCCGAAGTGCAGATCACCGCTGGGGCTTGGCGCGTAACGTCCGGCGGGAGCTTGAAAATCAGACATGTGTGCCATGATAAATCGCATGTCACCCCGCGTTTCCCGCTCCCCGTACCCCTACCTGCTCGCCCTCTTCTGCGCAGTGTTTTTGATCTCCAACATCACCGCACAAAAAGGCGTGGCGCTCGGGCCGCTGATCACCGACGGCGCGTTCTTCCTCTTCCCCATCTCCTATGTCATCGGCGACGTGATCGCCGAGGTCTACGGGTTCAAAGCCGCCCGCCGCGCGGTGTTCACCGGCTTCGGCATCGCCGTCGTTGCGGTCCTGTCCTTCTACATTGCGATCTGGCTGCCGGCCGCCGAGTTTTACGACATGGACGACACCTTCGCCGCCGTCCTCGGCCTCTTGCCCCAGATCGTGGCGGCGTCACTGACCGGGTACGTGGTGGGGCAGCTGCTCAACGCGTGGGTGCTGCAGCGGATGAAAGACCGCTTTGGCGCGCAGCGGCTCTGGGCGCGCCTGATCGGCTCCACCGTGATCGGCGAATTCGCCGACACGCTGCTGTTTTGCTCCATCGCCGCCAGCGTCATCGGCATCGACTCTTTCGGCGCGTTTCTAAACTACGTGGTGGTCGGCTTCGTGTGGAAAACCGCCATGGAGGTCGTGCTCCTGCCGGTGACGTACCCGACCATCGCCGCGGTGCGCCGGGCCGAGGAGCGCGCGGCGGCGTAAGGGGGCGTGCCCTCGCCCCCACCACCCACCCGCCCGCAAACCCTGAGAAGAGGATCCAGAGTATGCGCGGATTTTGCGCATACTAGGGGTTTCTTGCGCAGGGTTTGTGGGCACTGCGACAGTTGCACCTAATTCGCCGCGTAGTAGCGGCCGAGGAACTCGTCGCGGTAGGCCTCGTAGTCGCCGGCGTCGATGGCGGCGCGGATGTTGTCCACCAGCCGGATCATGAACTCCAGGTTGTGCATCGTGCACAGCGTTCCGGCCAAAAACTCCTTGGCCTTGAGCAAGTGGTGGATGTAGGCCCGCGAGTAGTTCTCGGAGACGTAGCCGCCGAACTCCTCGTCCACGCCGGCGAAGTCGCGCTTGAAGCGGGCTCCGGCGAGGTTCATCCGCCCGTCCAGGGTGTATACCCCGCCGCGGCGGCCCAGGCGGGTCGGTGCCACGCAGTCGAAGGTGTCGGCGCCGGCCTCCACCGCGGTGAAGATGTCGTCCGGTTCGGAGATGCCCAGAAGGTGGCGCGGCATGTCAACGGGCAGCTCGTCGGTGACCCAGCCGACGATGGTGCCCAGGTTCTCTTTCTCCAGCGCGCCGCCGATACCGAAGCCACCAAAGCCGCGGCGGCCCTCCGCGCGGGCTTCCTTGTCCAGGTCCAACAGGCCCCGCACGGCAGATCGGCGCAGGTCCTCGTATTGGGCACCCTGGACGACGCCCCAGAGGGATTGGAGGGGTTTGCCGGAACGTGCCGTCGTCAAGCGATCATGCTCAAGCAGGCACCTGCGGGCCCAGCGGCGCGTGCGTTCGACGGAATGCACCTGGTAGGCGCGGGTGTCCACGAGCGTGGTCAGCTCGTCGAAGGCGAACATGATGTCGGCGCCGAGCTGGTGCTGGATCTGCATGGACACCTCGGGCGTGAAGCGGTGCGACGAGCCGTCGATGACGGATTTGAAGTCCACGCCGTCGTCGTCCACGCGCGCCATGCGGTCCTTGTTGGCGGCGCGGATGTCGGAATCGGTCAGCCCCGCCACGTCCATGGCCAGGACCTTCTTAAACCCGACGCCAAGGCTCATCACTTGGAAGCCGCCAGAGTCGGTGTAGGTGGGCCCGTGCCAGTTTTCAAATGCGGCCACGCCGCCGGCCTCGTCCACGATGTCGGGGCCGGGCTGCAGGTAGAGGTGGTACGCGTTGGACAAGATCGCCTGCGCACCGGTCTGCCGAATCTGCTCCGGCGTGAGTGTCTTCACCGTCGCCTTCGTGGCCACGGGGATGAACGCCGGGGTCTGGATGTCACCGTGCGGGGTGTGGATCACGCCGGTGCGGCCGTGGCGGCCCGGCGCGGGCTCGAGCTGGGTGTGGGCCTCAAACGTCACGTCGGTCATGCGTGTTCCTTTTCTAGTTCGGTGCCCTCGACGTCCACTTCGGGCAGGAGACGGTCGAGCCATGCGGGCATCCACCAGGTGGAGCGGCCCAGGATGTACATGGTGGCGGGGACGAGGGCCATGCGGATAAAGAAGGCGTCGAAAAGCACGGCGATGCCGAGGGCGAAACCGAAGATTTGGATGAACGGCAGCGGCTGGTCAAGGAAAGCGATGAACACGGCGATCATGATGATCGCGGCTGCGGTGACCACGCGTGCGCCCTGCGCGAAGCCTTCGACGGTGGATTCGTAGACGGCGCGAAGCTTATCCGCGTCCCCACGTTTCAGATACGCCTCACGGATGCGGGTGACCAGGAAGACCTGGTAGTCCATGGCCAGGCCGAAGGTCACGCCGATCATGAAGATGGGCAAGAACGACAGGATCGGGCCCGGGGTGTTGACCAGGCCGAACAGACCCTCCTGGAAGACCAGGACGGTCACGCCGAACGCGGCGCCGACAGAGAGCAAGAAGCCGAGCCCGGCCACCAGGGGCACGAGGATGGAGCGGAACACCACCATGAGCAGCACGATGGCCAGACCCACCACGATGGACAGGTACAGCGGCATGGCCTCGGCGAGCTCCTCGGTGATGTCCATCTGCACCGCGGTCAGGCCGGTCAGCCCCACGTCTACCCCGGTGGCGTCTTCCACCTGGCCGATCACGTCGCGCACGCCGTGGGCGACGGCGAGGGTGCGCTGCTCCTCAGGCCCGCCGTCCGGAGTGGCCAGGATCTGCGCGGCGGTGAGGTCGTCGTTGGCGCCGATGAGCTGGGCGTGGGTGATGCCGCCGACGGCACCGACCTCGCCCACGGTGTAGATGAAGCTGGCCAGCGCCGCCTTCTCGGCGTCGCCGCCGGCCTCGTCCGGGATGGCGTCCATGTACGGCTGCAGGATCTCCGAATCCGGGTTGACGCTGTGCGCGTCCACCACCAACAGCAGCGGGGCGTTGACGCCGGGGCCGAAGCCCTCCGCCATCAGGTCGGCGGACTTGCGCTGGGTGGTGTCCAGGTTGGAGGTGGTGTCAGACGGCAGCGCCATCTCCAGGTTCAGCACCGGGATGCTCAGGGCGCCGAGGCCCAGCACCACCACGGCCATGACCAGGCCGGGGGCCTTCTCCACGAAGCGGACCCAGCGCCGGCCCATGGAGTTTTCGTCCAGGTCCTTGCCCGGGCGTTTCCCGGGCCCGGGGTTGCCCGCCAGGCCGGGGATCTTGCCCGCGAACGCCTTCGAGCCCCACAGGCCGAGCAGCGCCGGCACGAGGGTGAGCGCCACCAGCACGGCAATCGCGACGGTGGCTGCGGCCGCCAGGCCCATCCAGGTGAGGAACTCGATCTGCGCCAACGCCAGCGCCACCAGGGCCGTGAACACCGTGGTGCCGGCGAACACCACCGAGGAACCGGCGGTGCCCACGGCCATGCCCGCAGCCTTGTCCGGCGGCAGGTCCCGCGCCTCCTGCCGGAAGCGCGAGAGGATGAACAGGGCGTAGTCGATGCCCACGGCCAGGCCGATCATCACGGCCAGCACCGGGGTGACGTTGTTCAGCTCCACCCAGTGCGTGGTCAGCATCACCAAAAGCGCGCCGATGCCCACGCCCACCACGGCGGAGATCAGCGGGATCACCGACGCCGCGAGGGAACCAAACGTCACCACCAGCACCACAAACGCCACGCCCAGGCCAACCAGCTCGGAGGTGGTTTTCACCGCGATCGGGTCGCCGAAGCCGGCGCCGCCGGCCTCCACCTGCAGCCCGGCGTCGCGGCCCAGCTGCATGGCCTCAGTCACCACGTCGCGGTCCGCCTGGTCCACGGACATCGACGACGGGGCATCGAAGTCGAAGGTGGTGTAGCCGATACGCGCGTCGTCGGAAAGCATCCGCAAATTGTGCGCGTCCGCCTCCGCGCGCTCGGGTGGCATGCCCATCTCCGACATCTGCTCGATGATGGTGCGTTGCAATTCATCGTTGACCTGCACCGGGTTACCGAAGCGCTGGCCCTCCACGCCCAGGTGGTTCCGGATGTAGCCGACGGTTTGATCCATCGCCGCCATGTGCTCCGGGGTGTCCAGCCGTTGCCCCTCCGGCGCGGCGAAGACCAGGTTCACGCTCGGCGCGGTGGCCACGTTGCCCGCGTCCGGGAAGTTCTCCGCCATAGTGTCCAGCGCGTTGATGGCCGGGGTGTCCTCGATGGCGAACTCGTCCGTGAACGGCTTCATCAGCGACAGCGCGCCAGCAGCCGTCGCCCCGAGCAGCAGCAGCCAGGCGACGATCACCCGCCACTTGTGCAGGTACGACCAGCGCCCGAGTTTGTACAGCAGTTTCGCCACGTAAAAGACCCGTTCCTTCCCGCCCGCGGCCCGCGCGAGCGTAACCCGGCCCATCCTAGTGGCAGCCCCAGACATGCGAAAAGCCCCCGTTTCCGGGGGCTTGACACGTTGGCGGTAGCGGCGGGATTTGAACCCGCGGAGGTTTTACCCTCACTCGCTTTCGAGGCGAGTACCTTCGGCCGCTCGGACACGCTACCGCCGAACAGATTAACGGCAGCGCTACCGGATAACCAAATTAGCGCTCAGCGGCGTCCTCAGCCTCGTCGCGCTTGTCCTCGACCTTAGCGGCGACCTCGTTGGCCTTGTCCTTGATAGCGTCGCCAGCCTCGGAGAGCTTCTCCTTGGCGGAGCCGATCAGCTGGTCAGCCTTGCCCTCGTTGGCCAGGTTCTCGTTATCGGTGACGTTGCCCAGCGCTTCCTTAGCGCCGCCCTTGAGCTGGTCTGCCTTGTCCTCAATACCCATTGTCTTACTCCTTTGTTCGTTGGGATCAGCTAGGTGCCCCACTATAGGTCCGAACGTAGCGGCGTTGGGTAACGATTCAATTACTCCTCAGACCTTCGAAGAACTCCGCCAGCATTTTGGCAGCTTCCGCCTCCAACACACCCGCGCGCACCTCCGGGGTGTGCAGGTGGCGCGGGTCCCGGATCGCGTCCAGCACACTGCCCACCGCGCCCGTCTTCGGCTCCCACGCGCCGAAGACCAGCGAGGACACCCGCGCGCCCAAAATCGCCCCGGCGCACATCGTGCACGGCTCCAGCGTCACCACCAGCTCGCATCCATCCAGCCGCCACGTCCCCAACGTCCGCGCCGCGTCGCGGATCGCTTCCACCTCGGCGTGGGCGGTGGGATCGCAGTTCGCTTCTCGACGATTCACGCCCCTGCCCACCACCACCCCGGCCCCGTCAAACACGACAGCGCCCACCGGCACGTCGCCGGCGGGAGTCTGTGTTGCGGTCTCGAGCGCGACGCGCATGCGCTCCTCGGCGCGCCGCAGGCTAGCCGACAACGTCGTCCAACTCGTCGCCGAAGCCGAGCTCGTCGGCGATTGCCTGGGCAAGGTCGGCCGGGTCCGCGTCGTCGTCAAGCAAAATGCTCATCTGTTCTTCCGACAGGCCGAGATCCGCGAGGATGTCGAAGTCCCCGTCCGCCCACGCGTCCACATTGTCCAGCTCGTCCGGGTCGATGTCCGGGATCTCGGCTCCGGCCTCGTCCAGGATGTCCGCGGCGAAATCGTCGTCCACCGCCATCGTCGCATCGGAGATGAGCACGCGGGTTTGTGACGGGCCCGGGCGCACGATGACCAGGTAGTCCTCCTCCACATTGAGCAGCGCGAACGCAGGACCTTCCGCGCGCAGGTTGCGCACCGCGGTGATGGAGGTGGAAAGGTCCGAAAAGTCGTCGTCGAACTCGCGCACACGCCACGCGCCGTCTGCGCGCTCGACGGTGACTGCGTACCCGTCCGGGAAATCCTGGCTCATGGTGTCGAAGCGTAGTCCGCGGGCGCGGAGGTGTCACTAGACTGTGTGCGGTGACTACACATCAGCTGCCCCCAGTGTGCATCGTCGGCCTCGGACTCATCGGCGGATCACTCATGCGCGACCTGCACGCGCGCGGCGAGCGCGTCTACGGCTTCACGCTGCACGGCGCACGTGCCGCGCGCAGGGACGGCTTCGACGTGTCCGACTCCGTAGAAGAGGTGCTGCGCCGCGCCGAGGACGAACGTGCGCTGGTGGTCGTGGCGGTGCCGATGCGGGCCGTGGCCTCCGTGCTAGACCAGGTAGCCGAGTTTGCGCCGTCGTGCGGCATCACCGACGTGGTGAGCGTGAAAAAGCCCGTCTTCGACCTTGTTGTGCAGCGCGGCTTGGAGTCCCGCTACGTGGGCGGGCATCCCATGGCCGGCACGGAGTTTTCCGGGTGGACCGCCTCCCAGGAAGGGCTGTTCGCAAGCGCCGCGTGGGCCGTCACCTTCGATTACGCCCGCGAGCACCCCGGCGACCCCGAGTGGGCCGAGCTGTTCACCGTGGTGTGCCGCCTGGCCGCGGTGGTTGGTGCGGAGGCGGTGCCGGTGTCTGTGGACCGCCACGACGAGGCCGTCGCCCGAGTGTCCCACCTGCCCCACGTCATCGCCGAGGCGCTGGCTTTAGTCGGCGACCACGGCGGCACCCTGGCGCAATCCCTGTCCGCCGGGTCCTTCCGTGGCTCCACGCGTGTGGCCAGCACCGACCCGGATCTGGTGCGCAACATGTGCGAGACCAACGCAGAATCGCTGGTGCCCGTGCTCGACGAGTTCATCGCCCTCCTTCAAGGCGCCCGCGACTCACTGTCCGGCGAGAGCCGATCACTTGAGGAACTGACCAAGTCCGGCCACCGCGCCCACCTGCGCATGGCCGCGCGCAAGGGGGCGCGACGCGAGTCCGTCTCGCCCGTGGAGATCTCCTCGCGCCCGATCATGCGCGTGCACCCGGGCACCCCCGGCTGGGAGAAGCAGCTGGTGCAGATCGAGTCCGTCGGCGGGCGCGTCGAGGTGTTCTAGCCCGACGCGGCCTTACTGGTTCTCGCGACGACGCCCCAGGGCCAGGTAGGCGCCACCGATGAGCACGGACAGCACACCGAGCGCGATGATTGCGCGCATCGGGGTACCGGTATCCGCGAGATCACCATCGCGCTCCTTGTCGGAGGAGGTTGTGCGCGTCGTCGAAGTCGACTTGGCCACCTTGTTGGAGTTGCCACTGCGGGTGACCACCTTCGCCGACGGCTTCACGCTGGTGGACCGGCCCGTGGAGCGACCAGCCTTCTTGCTGGAGGTGACCTTCGTGCCGCCGAACGTGGTCTTGGTGGTCTTGGTGCTCTTCGCACCGCCAAGACCGGCGGCACCCGCCAGACCACCGGCGCCAGCCAGTGCGGCCGCTGGGGCGAGGAAGGACGACGCCATCGGACGGACCTGGTCGATAACCTTCAGCACCTGGTCCGGCTTGCTCAGCGTGGACGACGGGGTGGCGTTCGGGTCGCGCGGAAGCACGAGCTCGGCCTTGTCCTCGTCGCGGCGGATGAGCACCTCGGTGTTCTTGTAGCCCTTCGGAGCTTCCTTCAGGGTCAGCTGGATGAGGTTGTTGTCGCGCGAGTTCTTCTTCAAGTCGATGCCGATGCGGCCGCGGCCGTTGGCGGCGGTGGTGCCGACCACGCGGCCGTCCTCACTCTTGAACTCAGCGCCCTCGACGAGCTTGTCGTCGGCGGTCTTGACCAGGACTTCTACCTCGAAGAAGTTGTCCTTGGACTCAGTCGTCTTCGTGGTGGTCGTCGACGTCGGCGTGTCCTTCGGCGCAGCAACGGTGGTGGTCGCGGAAGCGTTCTCGCCCTTCGGGAGGACGAACTTCACGGACTTGGCGCCACGCTGGACCTCAGCCACGGAGCCGCCCCAGCCTTCCGGCGCCTCGGCGATTGCCAGGTTAAAGGTGTCCTTGCCGCGCGAGGCATCGTCCAGCTTCAGAGAAACCTTGCCCTTGCCGGTTTCGTCGGTGCTGCCGTCGACGGTGCCGTCCTTGCTGACAAAGCTGACGCCCTGCACGGAACGGCCATCGTCGGTGACAACCTCAGCCTCGAGCTCGACGATCTCAGGGTCTCGCTGGCCAACGCTCGGGGCCTTCTTGGACGGCGTCGGCTCAGCGGTGGTGGTCGGGGTAACCGTCGCGGAGCCAGCACCAGCGGGCGCATCAGCCGCAGTGGTGGTCGGCGCGTCAGCTTCGGACGTCGGGGTCTCGCCAGCAGCAGACAGCGGCTTCGCCTCCAGGCCGGCCACGGCCTTGTAGTTGTCCTCTTCCGTACGGTCCGTCTCAACGGCGACGATCTTGCCGTCCTCAAGCTTGACGGCGTTGCCCTCGCCGTCGGCGAAGAAGGTGGCGTCGTCGGCCAGGTAGGCGTACTCGAACGCGGCGACGTCGTCCAGGTTCACGCTCTCGTCAACCTTGGCGGGAGCCTCGTCGGCGGTGGTCTTCGCGTCCTTCACGTTCAGGGTGTAGCGCGTCGCCTTGCCGTCCTCGGTGGCAAGTGCGACCAGCTCGGCGTCGTTGTCGGTCGGAGCCCACGCAAGCTTCGGCAGATCGAGCACGCCCTCAACGGGCTTCTTCACAAAATCGAGGTTCGCCGGCTTGCTCGTCGGACCGGTTTCGTCGTCGGCGAGGTCCTTGGTGTAGACAGTTTCGCCGTCGAAAAGTACCAGCGTGCCGTCCTTAGTAAAGGCGGCGGAGGTGATCTCCTCGGCATCGAAGCCCGGGATCTCTCCCAGATCCTTCAGGTTGCCGGTCTGCGGGTGGATGCGCAGCAAGTTGCCCTTGTCAGAGACAGCGTAGAGGCGGCCGTTGGTCGGGTTGCTGGCCACTGCGCTGTAGGTGTGGTCGTCGGAGGTGTACTGCACACCCGAGGTGCCGGAACCCGCGGCCGTCGCGGAGACAATCAGGGAGGCGAAGCCCTTGAGAATGTCAGCCCACTCCTGCGTGGTGTCCGCCTTGGTCGTGGGTGCAACTTTGCTTGTCGACGCCTTCGGGGACCCCGCAGCCGTCTCACTCGACGTCGTTGCCGGGGCAACGGTGGAGGAGGTCGCCGAAGCAGCGGAGGAGGCTGCCGGAGCAGCGGAGGAGGTTGCCGGAGCGGCGGAGCCGGTGTCCGTCGTGGAGACGACCGGAGCCTTCGACGTCGTGGCCTCCGAGGACGGAGACGTGGTTTCCGCCTTCGCAACGGGCACGAGCGTCATCGTGCCTGCGACTGCAGCGGCGAGCGACAGCCCGGCGATGCGGTTGACCTTGGAGTTTGAAGCCATTATTACCTCTCGAATGTGAAAAAGCGCGCGAAAGCCCAAAAAGCACCTACGAATGTATACGTTTCAGCGCGTCGTCTCAATATTTAAAACCTGTAAATATACAGCGCCCCGGCCTCGCCGATGCCTATCGACGAGACCGGGGCACGTTTGAGAGCTCAGCCATGGACTAGAGCCCTCGGGGCCTTAGTTGGCGGCCTCTTCCGGCTGGGTGTCAGCGTCAGCCTCATTCTTCTTGGAGCTGCCACCCCCGGAGCTGGAGCTGCTGGAGCCAGCGACATCTTCAGTGCCCTCAGCGTCTGCCTTGGAGGAGCTGCCGGCGGAGCTGCTCTCCTCACTCGGCTCGAACCAGCCAGCCTCGCAGCCGGCGTAGAAGATACCCGTGAGCAAACCAGCGATAGCCAGCAGAGCGACGCCGCCCGCAGCAGCCGGGGCTGCCGGGCTGATCTGTGCCAGCTGACGGTTCACCTGGTCGATCTGCGCCTGCCACTGACCCTGGATCTCAGTGACCCACTCCGGCTGCTGGAAGCCGATGCCAAGGTCGACGTTCGGCATTGCCTCACGGATTGCCGCGTTGGCCTGAGCAGAAATCTGGTTCAGCTCATCCTCGAACATCACGCCGACGCCACCCATGACGGCACCAAGCAGACCGAGCGGGACCAGCCACGCGACCGGGTTGGACACAGAGGAGGCAGAGGCCAGGCACTTGCCCAGGGAGCTGCCTTCCTCTTCACCCTGCGCCTGTGCGGCATCACCTTCAGAGATACCCACGGTGCGCGGGGTCTCAAGCTGGAGGCTGATGTACTGCTCGTCCTTGTTGACCTCGAACTCCTTGGACTCGAGGACCGCACCCGGATCGAAGGAGTTGTTCTCCGGATCCTTCGGGTCAACCAGGCGCAGCTCGCCCGGGCTGTCAATCTTCACCGTGTACTTGCCGTACGGAGTGCCCTCGAACAGGACGTTGCCGTTCTCATCAGCATTACCGGCGAAGGACGGCGTGCCGTCGGACGGCACCAGCGTGAGCTTCAGGCCGCGCAGGGCCTCGTCCGGGTCCTGCTTGCCATTGGCGTTTTCGTCGACCCAGGCGACAACCTGGAGGTCGCTGGAGTCGAGCTCAGCGCCCTCGGAGACCACAACGTGGGCGTTGCCCTTGATGTTGTCCTTCGGGGAGATGATCAGCACGGACGACGGATCGTCGCCGTACTGCGGCTCACCCGCGTAGCTGCCACCGCGGCCCGGACGTGCCGGAAGCTCACCGCGAGCCTCAGCAGCGTTGTGGTGCTTCGCACCCGGCTTGAGGCCTTCCGGCAGCTCAGCGGTAAAGATCACGCGCTCGCCCGGCAGCAGGGTTTCGTTGAATCCCTCCGGAGCCTTGACATCAAGCTCGTAGCACTGGCTGTCCGTTGTCTTGTCGGATGCCTTCACCGGCACGCACTTGTCCTCGTCAACGCCGTCCTCGTAGACGATGTCGGTGAGTTTGACGTTGACCATCGCGGTGGAACCGGTGTTCTTCACCTCGTAGGTGAAGCCCAGCGGCGAGTTGGCCTCAGCCTTAACCGGCTTGTCCTTGTTCGTCGCGAAGCGGGCGTTGACCTTCTTGGCCACAGCGCCACGCAGGAACTTGGTGTAAGCGGAATCCGGCAGGGAGCCGACCTTCTCTCCCTTGGAGGTGACACCGTTTGCGGTTGCGACGTTGTTGAAGTCGAACGCGTCCTCCGGCGCCTTCATCTTGGCGCTCCAAACCTTAGACTCGCCCGGTGCCAGCTCAGACTCGGCGGTCCAATCTTCCGGCATGGTCAGCTCGATGTTGCGCTTTTCCAGCTCCGGATCGTCGAACTCGATGTCCTTGATCGGCTCGTCGCCGTCATTGGTGACGATGAGGGCGTAGATGAGGTCCTCGCCGTCCTTGACGGTCATCACATCGTCGACAAGCTCGCCATCCTCGTTCTCGACCTGGCCGTTGTTGTCTGCATCGCGGCCCCATACTCGCTTCTCAAGCTTCAGGGACTTGTTCGTGGTCAGGTGGATCTCCGGCAGCTCGACGTCCTCGCCAGCACGAACCGGCACCTTGATCGGGTCGACATCGTTGCCGCGGCCCGGGGTGAGGATCTCCACATCGTGGACGCCCGGGATGACGTCGTCGATTTCGAAGGAGCCGTCGTCCTCGACCGGGATGACGCGGGAGTTGCCGCGCGGATCGGTGACCACAACAACGGTGCCCGGCACCGCCTTGCCGTTGCCGTCGTCGACTCGGCCGACGATGGACTGGGTCTTCGGCGCCTCAACCTTGATCTCGACCGGGGTGGACTCGCCAGACTTAACGGTCACGGTGCGGTTGATCTTGTCGCCGTTGACGTCCACATCCGGCCAGCCCTCAGGCAGGGTGACCTCGAGGTCGAAGTCGGCCTTACCGTCCGGGAAGTACTTGAAGTCGATCGGCGGGGTGACAAAGTAGCCGTCTGCGTCGACCTTGATCGGGACCTCGTAGTCGAACTTCTCACCGGTCTCCGGGTCGGTAACGCCCTTCTTCACCAGCTTGATGTCGGAACCGGTGATCGGACGGTTGGAATCATCGACCAACCAACCGTGGACGGAGCCCGGCTGCGCAGCCGGCTTGTTCTTGTCCAGCTCGATCTCCGGCTTGTCCACCTTGATCGGCGGCAGCTTGGAGGTCTCGCCCTTCTTCACCGGGACAACCTGCGGTTTCGGATCGTTGAAGCCGTCCGGCGCGTCGACGATCACCACGTAATCGCCGTCCTCCGGCACCTCCGGAACCTCGAAGTTGCCGTTCTCGTCGACCTTGATCGGGTCGCCGACCTGGTTGCCGTCCTTGTCCTTGACAATCACGGTCGGCGGCTGCGGCTTGCCGGCCTTATCCTTCGACGGCGGAAGTGGGTTGCCCTCCGGGTCGGTGACAGTGCCGATGATGCTCGGCTTCTTCGGCTCCGGCTTGGAGGTCGTGGTCGGAGCAGGCGCGGCCGTCGGTTTGGTCGCCGAGGTCGTCGTCTTCGTGGTGGTCGGCTTCGTGGTGGTCGCCGTGGTCGAAGTCGGAGTGGACTGCTTGGTCGTCGAAGTGGCCGGCTTCGTGGTGGTCGCCGTGGTCGACGTCGGAGTGGACTGCTCGGTCGTCGAAGTGGACGTGGACGGCTGCGTCGTGGTCGTCTTGGTCGACGTCGGGGTGGCCGAAGTAGACGTGGACGGCTGCGTCGTGGTCGTCTTGGTCGACGTCGGGGTGGCCGAAGTGGACGTGGACGGCTGCGTCGTGGTCGTCTTGGTCGACGTCGGGGTGGCCGTAGTAGACGTGGACGGCTGCGTCGTGGTAGACGGCTCGGTCGGGCTCGGTACCGGCACGACAGATGTAGAAGTATTGCTCGGTTCTGGCTGAGGCCGCTTATCCAGCTTGATGTCCGGCAGCTGCGCACGCTCACCCGGACGCACCTCAACCGGATTATCCCGCAGCTTGTCGTTCTCCTCCGGAGAAAGCTCATAGCCATCCGGCAACGTCACCTCAACGGTGTAATCACCAGCCGGCACGTCATCCCTCGAAATGATGTTGCCCTCACCATCAACATCAACCTCGATACGACGATCGCCATCAACAAGCTCAACCTTCACACCCGGAACCGGCTTGTCGTACTGATCCTTCACCGAACCATCAACAACCGAACCCGGATTCTTGTTATCCAGCTTGATGTCCGGCAGCTGCGCACGCTCACCCGGACGCACCTCAACCGGATTATCCCGCAGCTTGTCGTTCTCCTCCGGAGAAAGCTCATAGCCATCCGGCAACGTCACCTCAACGGTGTAATCACCAGCCGGCACGTCATCCCTCGAAATGATGTTGCCCTCACCATCAACATCAACCTCGATACGACGATCGCCATCAACAAGCTCAACCTTCACACCCGGAACCGGCTTGTCGTACTGATCCTTCACCGAACCATCAACAACCGAACCCGGATTCTTGTTATCCAGCTTGATGTCCGGCAGCTGCGCACGCTCACCCGGACGCACCTCAACCGGATTATCCCGCAGCTTGTCGTTCTCCTCCGGAGAAAGCTCATAGCCATCCGGCAACGTCACCTCAACGGTGTAATCACCAGCCGGCACGTCATCCCTCGAAATGATGTTGCCCTCACCATCAACATCAACCTCGATACGACGATCGCCATCAACAAGCTCAACCTTCACACCCGGAACCGGCTTGTCGTACTGATCCTTCACCGAACCATCAACAACCGAACCCGGATTCTTGTTATCCAGCTTGATGTCCGGCAGCTGCGCACGCTCACCCGGACGCACCTCAACCGGATTATCCCGCAGCTTGTCCTTCTCCTCCGGAGAAAGCTCATAGCCATCCGGCGGCGTCACCTCAACGGTGTACTTACCAGCAGGCACATCCTTCGACACGATGTTGCCGTTGCCGTCAACTTCCACCTCGATACGAGAATCGCCGTCAACCAGCTCAACCTTCACACCCGGCACCGGCTCATCGTTCTGATCCGTCACCGAACCATCAACAACCTTGCCCTGGGCTGCTTCAGCTCTAAGGGTCACATCAGCGAAAGAATCACCACGCCCTGGTAGCGCTTTAACTTTATCGCCTTCTGCTTTAATTTTGAAGGCTTGTCCAATCCCAACTTCATAATCAATTGGAGAATCAAGTTTAAGGGTGACACGACGCGAGTAATCCCGAATCGGGGAAACATCGACGCTGCTGACATTTGCAGTGTTCCCCCCTTGTTCAACCGAAAGATTCAGGCTCGCCAGGTCATTATCTAAGGCTGCGATCCACTTCTTTTCTTTGGTATTTGACGCATTTTCATCTGTGACACTGACATAAATTTCGAGCTCAATTTTTGTGACACTTTTGAGCCCTTGAGCTTCGTCTGGAACATAAACGACCCACTCTTTGCCAGTATTAACGGGACGAACATTTTGAACCGTCATTTCAGCAGCTGCTGCAATTTGGGAAACTTCCGGATTTCCACCCCCAACAACGCTCGGCACCGTCAGCCCGGCCAGTGCCAGGGAGACAGACGTCATGCCGGCGATGACGGAGCGCTTGCCGGAGTGGCGGCGCGGGTTGCGGTCCGCAGAGGACATTGCGTTGTAACGCCCAGGGTTCGAAGGGCCCTGGGCGGCAGCGTCCGAGTTGAACTCGAACGGGGAGGAAGCGTTCTTCAAGATGGCTCCAATGGTTGTTTTTGTAAAAGGGAGAAATTCGAGGAAGAAGTACATAGAACACACTTCTCCCGCGGAACTTCCGTAGAACCTACCAACTTGGACAGGCGCTTTCAAGCAAGCGCCAACCCTGAAAGAGCAGTTAATCAGGGCTTTTTCAGCTTTGAACGGTTTTCTAAAGTTCCTAATAATGAACGCTTAGGTGTTACCAAAAACTGAGAGAAATGAAAACGCCCCGAGCGGGATGCTCGGGGCGTTCAAACAGATGGTGCGCCCGGAGGTGCCTGAAGTCACGACATATTTGACGGGGTGTGCCTGCGGAAGGCGTCGTGATCCTTGACAGGTCAGTCGCGTCATTGTTGACACTTAGGGTTACTTCAGTCGTGTCGGTGATGTTTGACTGGTGAGTCGGGACATGTTTGACACTATGAACAGTCCTAACCGCAACATCGCCATCGTCAGAGCCGTCAGAGATCAAGGTGGCACACCCACCGGCGTCGCCAAACGCTTCGGCATCTCACGGCAACGCGTCCACCAGATCCTCAACGCCTACGACGCAGGCGGCGTCGAGGCAATCGCACCGAAATCACGCGCCCCTCACACCCACCCGCACGCCGTGCCGGAAGCACTACGCAACGACATCATCACCGCCCGCGACTACCAAAAGGCCTACTGGAAACACGGCGACCCACCACTGCCCCCCGAATGAACAAAACCGGCACCCCAGAACAAAAACAACTGGGATGCCGGTCCGTCCAGCATGTCGCGACTCATGCGTCAAGCATGACGCGACTCATGACAGATGGTGCGCCCGGAGGGATTCGAACCCCCAACCTTCTGATCCGTAGTCAGATGCTCTATCCGTTGAGCTACGGGCGCGTATTCAGTTCGTTGCCGTGTGGACAACGAAGAAGAACATTACACCCGGGTGAACTCACCGCCAAAACCGCAGGCCAAACACATAAACAACACCCCACCTACAAGCCGAGTACCGCCTTGGCAATGGCGAAGTAGATCACCAGGCCGGTCGCGTCGCAGAAGGTAGAGATGAACGGGTTGGAAAACACCGCCGGGTCCGCGCCGACGGTCTTCGCCACGATCGGCATGAGCCCGCCAACGGTCGCAGACATGGCGCAGACACAAAATAGTGTGCTTCCTATCACTATTCCGATGTCTTGGCCGAAAACGGCCCACGCGATAGCCAATCCGAGCACGCCCAGCACTGTTCCGAGGGTCGCGCCGACGCGCAGTTCGCGCCACATGACTTTCAGGATGTCGCCTTTGGTGACGTCGTGAAGCGCGAGTGCCCTTGTCACCGTCGTGGCCGCCTGGTTGCCGGTGTTGCCGCCCGTGCCGGTGAGCAGCGGGATGAACAGCGACAGCACTGTCACCTGCGCGAGCGTGCCCTCGAACACGCCGAGGACCTGCACGGTCAAAATGGCCGAGAGCGCCAGCACCAACAGCCACACGATGCGCGAGCGCACCAGCTTGAGCACCGGGGTGGCTAGGTACGGCTGCTTCAGGGACTCGGAGCCGCCCTGGCGCGCGGTGTCCTCGCTGTCGGCGTGCTCCACAATGTCTTGGGCCTCGTCGAAGGTGAAGATGCCCATGAGGCGGTTGCCGTCGTCGACCACCGGAAACGCGAGCTGGCCGGACGAAAGCAGGCGGCGGGCAGCGTCCTCGGCGTCGTCGCTGACCTGCACCGCCGGGCTCTCCCTCATCACATCGCCGACTCGGGCGTCCGGCGCTGCCCTGAACAGGTCGCGAAGCCACACCACACCGCACAGCGTGCGCTCCGGATCCACCACTGCGATGGTGTAGACGGTCTCAAAGTCATCCGCCTGAGCCCTTAGCTTGTCGACGACGTCCCGCACCCCCTCACCCGGACCAACCGCCGCCACATTGGGGCTCATAGCACGGCCGACCGAGCCCTTCTCGTAGCCGAGAATGAGGTTGGTGTCCGCCCGCGCGTCCTCGTCCAGATCCCCCAGGAACCGCTCCGCGATCTCCGCGGGCATGTTGTCCAGCATGCGCACGCGGTCCTCGGCGCCGAGCGCGCTGAACAGGCCGGCGACATCTTCGCGCCCGAGTGCCTCCACAATCTCCGCCTGGTGGGCGGGATCAAGCGCGTCGAAGGCCGCCGCGGCACGCTCTGGCGACAGCAGGCGGATGAGCACAGCGCCGCGTTTCGACGGCTGCCGCTCCACCACGTGCACCACATCGTGCAACGGGATTTCTGTCAGCTCCTCGTGGAGGCCGTCCAGGTCGCCGGAGTCCAACCGGTGCCGGTTCAGTTGTTTTTCCAGGTGCGCGATCGCCGCCGCGTTGGCCGTAGTCACACGGTGAGGGTACCCACCCGGAAAGTATTTGTCTCAGACGCGTTGATTCTTGCCATATGTGTGTAAAAATCTACGCGTGATCTGCGATACGTGTCATATATCGCTGATAATCCGCTGAACCCTTAAAGGAGCCACCATGGCGAAGTCCGTTCGTTCCCGCCGTACCGTCATCGCGGCAGGTGCCCTGTCCCTTGCCCTCGTGGCACCGTTTGTCTCCCCTGTTCAGGCTCAGGAGACGACCACGCCGACGAGTGATGCTGAACCGGCGCCGGCGGAGCAGCCGTCGACAAGCGAGGGCACCACTGCCGCAACCTTCGAGCAGCGCTTTGACACCGCAAACTTCTGGAACGCCGATGAAGCTGTAGTCGAAGGGCTGCAGCTTCAGCCCGGCGACACCGTGGCACCGCGCGCGAACACCATCTTCAACTGGGGCTTCAACAACAACGACGGCACGCTGACCCTGATCCGCCCGAAGTCCACCGCCGCCTTTGGCGCAGGTAAGAAGGACATTCCGGTGCGCGTGACCACCGCCGCTGGCGAGACCTTTGACACGACGCTGCGCGTCAACATCATCGACGAGCGCCCGGGCGCCGAATGGGAAAAGCAGCTGGATTCCCGCTATTCGCTGGACTTTGAGAAGTCCACGTCCGCGCAGTCCGTCGAGGGAATCACCCTGCCGGAGGGCGTCAGCGTGTCTAAGAGCGGAGCCGCTCTGCCGACTGGCTGGTCCGTCTCCAACGACGGCACCACCATCCGCGTCACCCCACCAACCACGTTCAAGGAGGGCGACTTCGACCTTCCAATTCAGGTGAACGACGGAACTGACACGTTCAAGGCCACCCTGAGGATTGCGGCCAAGAACCCGTCAAAGACACCCGCAGAAACGGCAGGCACCGTCGCTAGCATCCTCGGACCAATCCTGGGCAGCCTGATCGGTGCCGGTACCGGTGGCGGTCTGCTCGGCAACCTGGGCGACATCATCGGTGGCGGAAACGGCGGTAGCGAGGGCGGAACCGGCGGCGGTGACGGTGGAACCGGCGGCGGTGACGGTGGAACCAGCGGCGGCGGTGCTGGACGCTTGATCAACGTTGTGATCACCAACAACGCGAACCCGTCCAACATCGGCAACAACAACGGCAGCCCGAACGTGGTCATCACTGACAATGCCAACCCGCGGGACAACCTGTCCAACAACGGCAACCCGTCCGTGGTGATCACAAACAACGCCAACCCGGTCATCACCGGAAACGCGAACCCGTCCGTAGTCATCACCGGCAACGTGAACGACAACCTGCGCGAGAACGGTTCCAACAACTCCGTTGTGGTGACTGACAACGCGAACCCTGTTGTCACCGGCAATGCCAATCCGGTCATTACCGGCAATGCGAACCCCGTCATTACCGGCAACGCGAACGACAACGGGTCGAACAACTCCGCCGTGGTGACCAACAACGCGAACCCGACTGTGGTCGTCACGGGCAACGCCAATCCAGTCGTCACTGGCAACGCCAACGACAACGGCTCTAACAACAGCGCCGTGGTCACCAACAATGCGAATCCGACGGTGGTCATCACGGGCAACGCCAATCCGGTCGTCACCGGCAACGCGAACAACAACGGCTCCAACAACTCTGCCGTGGTCACCGGCAACGCCAACCCGATGGTCACCGGCAACGCCAACGGCGGCTTGGTGGGCTTCGGCTCCTCTCGCAAAGGCCAGGACGAAAACGGCGATCACCTCATCGACGCGAACGTCGGCGTTGACGGCGGTTCCTCCGACCCGCGCTGCATCGCTTCCCTGGTGGGCCTTGGTCTCCCGCTGATTGCGATGGTCCCGCTTGCGCTGGCGGGCCAGGTTAACGTCCCGGGCCTCAACGACATTGGCGAGCGAGCTGAGCAAGCGTTCAATGACGCTGCACGCCAGTTCAACATCGAGCCCGCGCAGCTCACCGCCGCAAGTGGCGCTGCCATTGGTGTCGTCGCTGCCCTGCTCCTGACCGCAGCCGTCCGCACCTGCATCCCGCGCGTCAACGGCGTCGATGTCAGCGTCGGTGGCAGCAGCAACGGCAACGACAAGCCGGCCGCAACTGTCGCGGCCCCGGTGGTGGAGACCCGCCAGAGCTAACACGACCGTGGGGTTAAACGACAAAAAGTGTGTCTGGAATCGACGATTTTCAGGGTTTGACCTGTAGGTTTCAGGGAAATATATGCTTCGGGGGCATATATTTAGGTCTCGAGCGTTCAATCCTCGGTGTGGCTGCCGTGATGTGCTATGTGCGGCGTGGTGTGGTGTCGCAATGTCAAAGAACCAACCACGCTGCCACTGCGGCGGAGAAATGAAACGAAACGGCACCACTAGCAAAGGCACCACCAGGTGGCGCTGCAAACGATGCGGCGCCTCCAGCGTGAAACGCAGAAGCGACATCACCAACGCGGCGGCGTTCACCGTCTTCATCGACCACCTCACCACCGGCGCCAGCCTCGATACCGTTGCCCGCCGTGTGGGGTGCTCACCGCGCACGATGCAACGTCGATTCGAACCGTTCTGGTTCGTTGATGTGCCTGACCCCACCGCCGGCCACGACAAGCGGGTCTACGACCAGATCTTCCTTGACGGCACCTACACCGCTGGCGGCTGCTTGATCGTCGCGGCGACGATCGACCACGTGATTGCCTGGCACTGGTGCAAACACGAAACCACCCGCGACTACCAACTGCTGCTTGAGCGCATCGAAGCCCCACTCATCGCCGTCATCGACGGCGGCCAAGGCGCATACAGCGCGATCAAAAAGTGCTGGCCGACTACGAAAATTCAACGCTGCCTCGTCCACGCCCAACGCGTGGTACGCCGCTACACCACCAGTAACCCACGCACCGATGCCGGGCGCACCATCTACCGACTTGCGCTGAAGCTGACCCGGATCACCACGCTGGATGAAGCCGCTGCATGGGGTGCGCAGCTGCACGAGTTCTCCACGCTCTACCGGTCATGGATGGACGAGAAAACCCTGGTCAAAGATCCCAAAACCGGTGCATGGACCCGCGTGTGGACGCATCACAACGTGCGCAAGGCATACAACAGCCTCAACCATCTTTGGCGGTCCGAGATGCTGTTTGTCTACCTCAACCCGCCAAAAGCAGTACTTCAACCAGAGTGGATCAAATCCACCACCAACAGCCTGGAAGGCGGCATCAACGCCCAGCTCAAACTGCTCGCCAGAACACACCGCGGCAGATCAGGTGAACGACAACGCCGCATGCTGGATTGGTGGCTCTATTTGAAAACGGAACTGCCTGACGATCCAGTACGAATCGCCAGTCAGTCCGACTGGGGCCAGGGCCAACTCGCCAAAGTATCCACCCTGACCCGAAACGAGAACGAAGCCGACCACGAAACCGGACGACCAGCCCTCTACGACAACGCTATCGACACCAACTACACACACTCAATCGGCATCCAAAAAGGCCAAATCTAACCCCCACGACACGCTGAATCAGACACACTTTTTGTCGTTTAACCCCGACCGTGCCCTAGCCCCGCCCTCGCCGGCGGGGCTTTTTGCTGCCCCACATACGCCGAAATCCCCGCCGGAGCAGGGATTTCTCTTGTGCGCCCGGAGGGATTCGAACCCCCAACCTTCTGATCCGTAGTCAGATGCTCTATCCGTTGAGCTACGGGCGCGGTGGCGGAGATGACAGGATTTGAACCTGCGGCCCCCGTCAAGGGGGCAACTCCTTAGCAGGGAGCCCCATTCGGCCACTCTGGCACATCTCCAGACCTTGCTCCACATTACTCTGTCGGCCCCGCGCGTCCAAATACACCCCGAAACGCCCTGGGCGAAATCCGTATACTCGGCCGCATGAAAATCCACACTTGGCTCACCTCCGGCCTCGCCGCCCGCGATACTTCAGATGACCCGTCTGATTACTTAGTTTGGTTCCCGGCGAACCTGGATTCGCTCACTGCTGGCCCGTTGGTCGGCGAGAGCGCGTCCGTGCCGTTCTATTTCACCCCGAAGACCTCCGCGCTGGCTAAGACCGCGGACGGCATTGTCCTCCTCGGCGTCCCCCTCGGCGATCTCGAGGGTTCGTGGCGCGCGGACAATCTGGGCAGCTCCACCGAGTCCGTCTCGGAAGTCGCCGGCCTGCTCGGCGAGAACTTCGCGTACCGCAACGACGGTTCCGCGGTGGTGCAGCTGCGCGGCGAGTTCCCGATTGAGAAGGTGCAGGTCGTCGCCGGACAGAATCGCCCGGATACGAAGCGAGCAAAGGATTTGCTTATCGACGTCCCTTCGGACTTCCCGGGCACCCGCCAATTCCACACCATGCCAGAGCTTTTCCCAGACGAGCTCGCCTAACCAGCAGCAATAGAAAAACCGGCCAGGTGAGACACCTGGCCGGTTTTCGCTGTTACTTAGCGGTTATGCCGCGTCCTTGCTGGAGGACTGGCGGCCTTCCGCACCGGACTCCTCGGCGGAGGAACCACCGATGGAGGTGAAAGCCTCGCCCTTCTCGTTGGAGCACCAGTCGTAGAGCACGCCGCCCGCGGCGATCAGGCCGATGATGCCAGCGGCGACGGTGCCGAAGCGCTGGACGTTCGGGTCCTGGCCGAGCTCCGCGATACGACGGTTCGCCGCATCGATCTGGCCACGCAGCTCAGCGAACTGGTCGTTGTCGCGACCGCCACGGCCGCCATGGCCCCAGTCCGGGCTGTTGCGGCGCATGGCCTCCTGGAACTGCGCGTTGATCTGGTTGACCTGCTCGTTGATCGCGCCCATGTACGGACGGGCAATCTCACCACCGAATGCACCCAGCAGCGCCACCGGCACCAAGTACAGCAGCGGAGAGCGCACCGCGTTGGCCACGCAGCGGTCGAGCGTCTCGCTCGACGAGCCCTTCTCCGGCTTCTCGGTCGGCGGGGTCGGCTCACCCGGCTTCGGCTTCTGCACGCCAAGGTCGAGGTCCAGGTAGTCCTTGCCCTCTTCCACAGTGACCTTCTGGATCACGCGCTTCGGGTCGGTCGGCTTCCAGTCGCGCGGGCGGTACTCAATCTCGTAGTCGCCCGGCTCGACGTCGACCTTCCAGTTACCGTCCTCATCCGTGACAGTGCGGGTGACCTCGTTGCCATCCTTGTCACGGACGATCACGGTCACGTCAGGCGCACCCTCAGTCTCCTTGGGGTCTTGCTTACCGTCGCCGTTGTGGTCGATCCACACGCGGTTCCCGATCGTGCCCGGTTTGACCGGCTCACAATCGCAATCCGGATCAATCTTCTTCAGACCAAGGTCGTAGCTGTCGTTGTATTCGTTCGGCTTCACCGTCACCTTGGAAACCAGACCAGACTCATCCGAACCCGGAACCTTACCGGTGACCTCCCAGCCCTCAGGCTTCACAAAGCGGATGTCGTACTCAGCGTTCGGGTTCAGCCCCTCAATCTTCCAATCACCGTTTGCATCGGTGACTGCGGAACGCGTCGGCTCACCCTCACGGGACACCAACACCACGACGTTTTCAAGGCCCTTCTCATTCTCGCCCTGCTTACCGTCGCCGTCCTCGTCAACCCAAACACGATCACCAACAGAACCAGACGGCAAAACGCCAAGGTCAACATCATCACGCTTCTCGCCAGGCTTGATCGTCACAGTGGTCTTGACCTGATCCGTCTGCGACGGAGTACGACCACCCGGGATGTATTCCACGGTGTACTCGCCCGGTTCCACGTCAACCTTCCAGTTACCGTCCTCATCCGAGACGGTACGGGTGACCTCGTTGCCATCCTTATCGACGATCACCACTGGCACATTCGGAATACCGGTCTTCTCATCCGGATCCTCCTTACCGTCGCCGTTAGTGTCCTCCCAGACCTTGTCGCCGATGGTGCTGCGCTTCGGAGCCTCAGCGGTGGTCGTGGTTTGGATCGTCGTCGGGATCTCCTTCGTCACGGTGGTCGGCACTTCCTTCTCCACAGTGGTCGGCACCGGCTGCTTCACTGTGGTCGGGACAGCCTTCTCGACAGTGGTCGGAACGATTTCTTTCTCCGGAGGGGTTGGCTCCTTCGGCTGCACACCCAAGTCGAAGTCCAGATAGTCCTTACCTTCATCGCCCTCATCCACGGTGGCCGTCTGGGTCACCTTCTCCGGATCGGTCGGCTTCCAGTCGCGCGGACGGTACTCAATCTCGTAGTCGCCCGGCTCGACGTCGACCTTCCACTCACCGTCCTCATCCGTGACGGTGCGGGTGACCTCGTTGCCTTCTCCGTCGCGGACAATCACCGTGACGTCAGGCGCACCCTCAGTCTCGTCCGGATCCTGTTTGCCGTTGCCGTTGGTATCCACCCACACGAGATCACCGAGACGGTTCGGCTTCTTCGGCTCACACTCGCGACACGTATCAATCTTCTTCAGACCAAGGTCGTAGGAGTCGTTGTACTCATTCGGCTTCACCGTCACCTTCGAAGCCAGACCGGACTCATCTGAACCCGGAACCTTACCGGTGACCTCCCAGCCCTCAGGCTTCACAAAGCGGATGTCGTACTCAGCGTTCGGGTTCAGCCCCTCAATCTTCCAATCACCGTTTGCATCGGTGACTGCGGAACGCGTCGGCTCACCCTCACGGGACACCAGCACCACGACGTTTTCAAGGCCCTTCTCATTCTCGCCCTGCTTACCGTCGCCGTCCTCGTCAACCCAAACACGATCACCAACAGAACCAGACGGCAGGATGCCAAGGTCAACATCATCACGCTTCTCGCCAGGCTTGATCGTCACAGTGGTCTTGACCTGATCCGGCTGCGACGGAGTACGACCACCCGGGATGTATTCCACGGTGTACTCGCCCGGCTCAACGTCAACCTTCCAGTTACCGTCCTCATCCGTGACAGTACGGGTGACCTCATTGCCATCCTTGTCACGGACAATCACGGTCACATCCGGAACACCCGTCTTCTCATCCGGGTCTTCCTTGCCATCACCGTTCTCATCAACCCAGACACGATCACCGATCGTGCCCGGCTTGACCGGCTCACAATCACAATCCGGATCGAGTTTCCGCAGACCCAGATCGTAAGTGCGGTCGTACTCACCCGGCTTCACCGTCACCTTCGAAGCCAGACCGGACTCATCCGAACCCGGAACCTTACCGGTAACCTCCCAGCCCTCAGGCTTCACAAACCGGATGTCGTACTCAGCGTTCGGGTTCAGACCCTCAATCTTCCAATCACCGTTTGCATCGGTGACTGCGGAACGCGTCGGCTCACCCTCACGGGACACCAACACCACGACGTTTTCAAGGCCCTTCTCATTCTCGCCCTGCTTACCGTCGCCGTCCTCGTCAACCCAAACACGATCACCAACAGAACCAGACGGCAAAATACCAAGGTCAACATCGTCACGGTCCTTGCCCGGCTCAACAGTGACAGTACGCTTCACCTGCTCCTTGTCACTCGGAGTGTGGTCACCCGGCTCGTAGACAACCGTGTAGTCGCCCGGTTTGAGGTTAACCTTCCAGTTGCCATCCTTATCGGTGACAGTGCGTGCGACTTCTTCCTTGCCGTCCTTGTCCATGACAACGACGGTCACACCAGGAACACCCGTCTTCTCATCCGGGTCCTCCTTACCGTTCCGGTTAGTGTCCACCCAGACCTTGTCGCCCACCGAACCGAGCTCACAATCACACGGCTCCTCAGGCACTACGAAATTGGTGAAGGCACCCGCGGATTTCGCGACATCCGCGGCCGCGGACGTAAGCATCGCGCGGTGGTGCAGTTTCTCGCCTCCCCATTTTTCGTCCGAACACGGCTTGTCCAGGTCGTAGATTCTTTGCTCGATCTCTAGGACGGTCCCGGTAGGAAGCCAGAAGTCGCCTGTGTGGGTGTTAATGTCGAAGGGCCAGTCGAACTTCTGCCCCCACACGGTATTCGGGTTGTTTTCTTCGAACTGCTGCTTAAAACGTTCATCCAAGACGGGCGAGTCAACCTGGCCTTTTTCCATATCCGAGTCCTCGCCACTGATCTCTGTCCCGTTAGGCAGCGTGAACGTAATACGCGGCGCGCCCCTAAGTTCCAGGTTTCCGTTCAAGGAACCGAGGTACATTTCGGCCATCCACCGGCCGTAGCCTCCGCCTTGGAGGCGGTGCTTACCGTGTGCGACACCTGCGCAAGTATCCGGGGTGCTCGGATCTTGTTCGATCCACTGTTCTTCTGCGTCCCAAAAAACATCGGGGTTAATCGTTGATTCCACAAAGCTGGCGGCCGTCACCCTCTCGCCGGCAGGGATATCCCCGTTCAGCTGGGCCTGGAGGTCCGCGGTAAAACTATCTTTTGCTGCGTCGATGTTTTCGAAAACAATCTTGTAGCCCTTACCGCCGCCAATCTCGTTGCCGTCTGCGTCCTCGACCCTGCCAGGGTCCACGTCGACTTCCTCAATGCTCGCAAACTGCCGTTCTTCACCGCTTTCCCACCGGAAGTCCGCCGGAGCGGGTTCCTTCAACGTCACGTTGGAAGTTGCAGGCCAGACCCACACAGTCATCGTTTTAATATCGGACGCGCCGCTCTGCTTCTCCACCGGAGCATCCGGTTCTGGTTTTGGCTTTGGCGCCGTTGCGGACCCCTGAATCGTGTAGGCGAAGCTACCGTCTTCTTTCAAGGTTTCCGGGTCGAATTGCCAGAAGCTAGCTGTGGTCTTCGGCATATAGTTTTCGTCAAGATCTTTCCCGAAACTTTGAGGGATGTCCGTCTGAGTCCACGCGCTCGCCACCGGAGTGCCCGGCACCGCCACCCCGCCGATGCCCAGCGCCACTGTGCTGACTACCGCGGCAACACTGCGCCACCAGCGGTTTTTCTTCGCGTTTGGTCCTTTATTCTCGCTCATCTCTGGCCTCCATATCAGCAAGCATTTCAATGTTCCCCGCTCTAGTTACACCAATTGGTGTACAACTCAGAGTCGGACGCGCTAAAGAGATTACACGCATACACGATGGTCCTCCTAGGCAACCCCAATAAATTCACCGGGATGTAAGGAAGGGAGGGAAACCGGAAGGCGTCGATAAGCAAAGGCCCCCAAAAAGTAGTTGGCGGAGACGGCGGGATTTGAACCCGCGGAGGGATAAACCTCGCCGGTTTTCAAGACCGGTGCATTCGGCCACTCTGCCACGTCTCCAACTCAGAGCAGTCTAACGTAGCCTGACCGCATGAAAGCAATTAGTGAACAGCTCATGCTTTACGACGCCCAAAGGCCCACCCCGCAAGACGGCGAAGTCCTCGTCAAGGTCGTGGCCGCCGGCGTAAACCGCGGCGACCTGATGCAAGCCGCCGGGAAGTACCCGCCGCCGAAAGGCGAGTCCGAGATTATGGGTCTGGAATGCGCGGGAATCATCACAGACCCGGGCACGACTGGCCGCAAGGAAGGCGAGGAGGTCGGCTGCCTGCTCGCCGGCGGCGGCTACGCCGAGTATGTCGCAGTGCCGGAGGGTCAGCTCACACCCATCCCAAAGGGCCTGACGGTTGAGGAAACCGCCGGCGTGGTCGAGGTGGCGTGCACGGTGTGGTCCAACCTGGGCATGATCGCCGGGATCTCCAAAGGCGACCGCGTACTCATCCACGGCGGCGCCGGCGGCATCGGCTCCTTTGCCATCCAGATGTGCAAGGCGCTCGGCTGCGAGGTGGCCGTTACCGCCGGCAGCCAAGAAAAGCTCGAGTATTGCCGCGAGCTCGGTGCGGACATCCTGATCAACTACAAGGAGCAGGACTTCGCCGAGGAGCTGCCCGGCTGGGCGGACGCGATCCTGGACGTGGTTGGCGGGCCGTACCTGGAGCAGAACATCAAGACGCTGAACACGGACGGGCACCTCATCGTCATCGCGGTGCAGGGCGGGCCGAAAGGCACGCTGTCGCTGGGGCGGATGATGCCGCGTCGCCTCTCCGTCACCGCCACGACCCTGCGCGCACGGCCGCGCCCGATGAAGGCGGCGATTGTTTCCTCCACGGTGGAAAATGTGTGGCCGCTGATCGAGTCCGGCAAGATCGCCCCAAACATCTCCGCGCGCTTCCCGCTCGAAGACGCCAAGAAAGCCCACAAGCACCTGGATTCCGGCGACAACACCGGGAAACTCATCCTGACGGTCTAGGCCAAAGACGCCACCGTCCGCACCAGCTGCTCAATGTCGTTCTGGGTGTTAAACGGCGACATGGCGATGGTCACGGCGCCGCCCATGTCGGCCACGCCCATGTCGTCGAGAAGCGGTGTGGCGCACGTCTTTGTGGCCACGATGCCGTTGGCAAGCAGCCGCTGCAGCACAGTTTCGCTGGGGACTCCCGTCACGCCGAACGCCAGGCGCGGGATGCGCTCCACGCGAGCGTCCGCGGCCGCCTCGCCGCTGACGCCAACGATGTGCACGGCGGGCAGGGTGCCCAAGAACGTGTGCAGGTCATCCCGCAGGCCGTTGAGATAAGCGGTGGTCGCGTCCAGGGAGTACTTCAAGCGGTTGCGGCGGGTCGCACGGCCAGAGAAACCCTCCACCAGCGAGGCGTAGTGGTCCACCACCGCCGGCACCGCGCCCGCCAAGCCCTGGGAGACCTCCAGGTCCAGCGCGTCCATGTCAAGGCGCTTGAACATGGCGGTGTCGCGGAAGATCAGCGCGGCGATGTCCGGCCCGCCCAGCTGAGCGATGTCCACTGCGGCCACGTCCGCACCCCATGCCTCGAGGTCAACGGGCCGGTAAGGGGCGTACGCGGTGGCGTCCACAAGCACCCACGCCCTCGACCTTTCGCGCACCGCCTCCACAATGTCGGCGACGCGCACCACGTTGCCCAGCTCCGCGTGCGCCGCCGGCACAGATACCAGGCGGGTGGAGCCGTCCGCGATCTCGCTGTACTGCCACGCCGGCAGATCGCCGGTGGCCAGGTCCGCCTGCGCCCACGCCTCATCCAGCCCGGCGCGCCGCAGACGCTTGGTCAAATGCGGCCGGTCCAGCGGGTTGAGCACGATAGAGGAATTGCGGCGCAGCATCGGCTTCATCGCGTTGACCAGCGCCGAGTACAGCGCAGACACGCTCGGTCCCAGCACCACCTGGTCCGTCGCCACACCGGTCAGGTCCGCGATGGCCACCCGCGCCATCTCCGGGTACTGCACGCCCTCCGGCTGGCCCAACGCCTCCTTCGAGTGCGATCCCAGCACCGGCTCCGGCGGCGGCACCAGCGCCGCGCCGCGGAAGCTTCGCGAGACCGCCGTCGCCACCTTCTCCGGCACCTGCGGCTGTGTGTGGGCGTTCAGGTACGTCCAGCCGCTACCGAGCGATGTGTAAAGTCCACGCACTCCCCACACGTCATACGCCACGGCCGACCTCCCTTCAGGCAAGAATGCCCCAATTATGCACGCCTGTCCGACACGGCGCACACCGCCAGCTCGGGTGCGCAAATGCAGTGCACTAGGGTGATCTGCGTGCACAACGAAGATCAGCTGCGCCAAGACGTCGCCCGCATGACCAGCCCTCCGGGCGAAGACACGCCGCCGTCGAAGTCCAAGACCTTCCGGCGCGCGTTCGACGACCTCATCCGCGGCTGGGGCCAGCACGAGCTCTGGCTGCAACTGGGGTGGCAAGACATCAAGCAGCGGTATAAGAGGTCCACCCTCGGTCCACTCTGGATCACCATCGCCACCGGCGTGATGTCGCTGGCGCTGGGCCTTTTGTACTCCATGCTGTTCCAGATCGACGTCGCGGAGTTTCTCCCCCACGTCACCGTCGGCTTCATCGTCTGGGGCTTCCTCTCCGGCTGCATCAAGGACGGCGCGAACGTCTTCATCGAAAACGAGGGGCTGATCAAACAGCTCCCGTCCGCGCTGTCGGTGCACGTCTACCGCCTGGTGTGGCGCCAACTGCTGTTTTTGGCGCACAACATGGTGATCTGGCTGCTGCTGGTGTTGATCTTCCGCATCCCGCTGACCCTGCACACGCTGCTGTTCATCCCCGGGCTGGCGCTGCTTGTGGTCAACGGCGTGTGGGTGGCCATGTTCTTCGGCATGGTGGCCACCCGCTTCCGCGACGTCGCCCCGCTTCTCGAGGCCCTGGTGCAGCTCCTCTTCTACGTCACCCCGATCGTCTGGACCACCCGCACCCTCAAAGACCAAGGCGGCGAGGTCGCGCAGCGCGCCATGCTCGCCGAGGTCAACCCCCTCTACCACTACCTCGAGATCGTGAGGGCCCCGCTTATCGACGAACCGTTGGCCGCCTACCACTGGGGCATCGTCCTCGCCTGCACCGTTGCCGGCATCCTGATCACCCTGCTGGCCATGAAGCGCTGGCGCTTCCGCGTGCCGTACTGGGTTTAGGAGGTTAGGAGTTTCACATGGTTTCCATCGACACCTACAACGCCTGCGTCGACTTCCCCATCTTCGACGCCAAATCCCGCTCCCTGAAGAAGGCCGTGATGTCCTCCGCGGGCGGCAAGATCGGCCAGAACGCCTCCAACACCGTGGTCGTGGAGGCGCTGCGCGACATCAACCTTCATTTGAGGGAAGGCGACCGCGTCGGCCTGGTCGGCCACAACGGCGCCGGCAAGTCCACCCTGCTGCGCCTGCTGTCCGGTATCTACGAGCCCACCCGCGGCGTCGCCGACGTGCGCGGCCGCGTCGCCCCCGTCTTCGACCTGGGTGTGGGCATGGACCCGGAGATCTCCGGCTACGAAAACATCATCATCCGCGGGTTGTTCCTGGGCCAGACGCGCAAGCAGATGAAGGCGAAGATGGACGAAATCGCCGAGTTTTCCGAGCTCGGCGACTACCTCAACATGCCGCTTCGCACCTACTCCACCGGCATGCGAGTCCGCCTGGCGCTGGGCGTGGTCACCTCCATCGAGCCGGAGATTTTGCTGTTGGACGAGGGTATCGGCGCCGTCGACGCCGCCTTCATGGCCAAAGCCCGCGTCCGGCTCGCCGAGATGGTGAAAAAGTCCGGCATCCTGGTCTTCGCCTCCCACTCCAACGACTTTTTGGCCCAGCTGTGCAACACCGCCCTGTGGGTGGACAAGGGCGAGATCCGCGAAGCCGGCCTGGTCGCCGACGTCGTGGGCGCCTACGAGGGCCCCGAGACCGGCGAGTACGTCGCGGAGCTGGTCGAGCGCTTCCACGGGGAATAGCCCCCTGCAGAAAAATTCACACGCCGATGAATCCGTCTACATCGGCATGCGGAATAGTTCACTTTCCCCAGGCCGAAAAATGCGCGATGCGGAAAAGTTCACTCAGACGGGCTGACCGCGTGAACTTTTCTGCATGATGTCCTCGATGAGCTCGAGACACTCAAACATGGTCTCTGAGGCGCACCGCGCAGGCGTCCACCCTGCCGCGGTCATCTTGATGGTGATGGAAGAGTCCTTCTTACGCTGTTTCCATTCCAGGTGGTGGGCGCCGTCGTACATGATGGCGATCTTCAACTCCGGGATAGCCAAATCGAAAACCGTGACGATCCTCCCGTTAACAATAAATGGCACCTGCTCTTCCACGGTGTATCCGTAGCGAGCGGCCAATTCCTTGACCAACAGACGCATCTCGGTTTCTTTCGGCGAATCGGCGCGGCTGCTGCTGCAGGCCAGCAGCCGTTTCAGCCACCGCGCATCCACTCTCCCCCGCGCACCGTCGTGGATGTCCCGCAATGAAATGCCGAGGAACCGACGAGCGCAGTCGATGAGCTGGAGAGCCATAAGCTCCTGCGGCGACCACCCGGCGACCCCCACAACGTCCCAACCGTGTTCGCCCTTTTTCACCTGTTGCAGCGCTTGGACCAATGCGTCGACCGGCGACGCAGCCCGGAAAGACACCCCTCGGTGAACCAGAACCCAGGCGCTGAACGAGGCACGAGAAGGCCGCCGCACCGTCGGCGAGAACTCCCCGCCCACCTGGTTTTTCGCGGTGGCGGAGAACAACACAGTATCCGCCCCTTCCACTAGAAACGGCATCCCGTACACCGCCAACGCCGAAAACCCGCCGAGCACGGACCCGGGCCGCTCAACCGCGTGCGCGACAGCTCGGGCGGCGGCCGGTCCCCAATAGTGCACCCGGCGCGGGTGGTGGCGAGAGGAAAGATCCACCAACCACGCCTCCCGGCAGTGGTGCTCAGCCAGATACCGTCGCCCGCTTACCCGCCTGTAGTTGGTCCCGGCCACACGCTGGCTCTCGTGCGTGAGTACCGGCTCGAAGTCGACATTCATCCCGTCACAAATTCGCCATGCCTACTTAGACGTGAAGAATGCGCGTTTGGATCCCTCGGGCACAATAAAGGCATGACTGCGTTGAATCCGAACGGCACGACCGCCGCCGTGATTGTCACCCACCGCCGCGTTGACCTGCTGAAACATTCGCTGGAACAGGTGGTTAACCAGACGCACCCGGTGGATTGGGTGATTGTGGTGGACAACGGGGCGCAAGACGAGGTGCGGGAGCTTCTCGACGACCTCGCGGCCGACCGCGCCGTCTACCTGCCGTCCAAAACCAACCTGGGTGGCGCAGGCGGGTTCGCCTACGGATTCCTGCACGCCCTGGCCCTGGGCGCGGACGCGATCTGGTGCGCGGACGACGACGGCCGCCCGAAAGACCACACCGTCCTCGAAGAGCTCTACCGAACCGCCGAGAAGCACCAGCTGGCGGAGGTTTCCCCGGTGGTGGCGAACATCGACGACCCCGAAAAGCTGGCGTTCCCCCTAAGGCAGGGCACCACCTGGCACCGCCGCGTGGACCAATTAAAGGGCGACTTTTTACCCCAGTACGCCAGCCTGTTCAACGGCGCGTTGATTTCGGCGGAGGCGATGGAGCGCATCGGTGTGCCGGACTACCGCCTGTTTATCCGGGGCGACGAGGTGGAGTACCACCGTCGCCTGGCACAATCCGGCCTCCCCTACGGCACGGCGTTGACCACGTTCTACCTGCACCCGGACGGCTCGGGCGAGTTCCACCCGATCATGGGCGGCCGCGCGCACGCGCAGTTCCCCAACAACCCCACCAAGCGGTATTTCACGTACCGCAACCGCGGCTACATCATTAACCAGCGCGGCATGAAGAAGATGCAGCTGCAGGAGGTGGTCCGCTTCGGCTGGTTCTTCCTGCTGGAGAAGAAGGACCCGAAGGGCTTCTACCAGTGGCTGAAGCTACTGCGCCGCGGGGCTAAAGAGGACTTTAGGCGGCCATAGTTTTCTTGGCTTCGCGGAAGATCAGGTGCCGCTGCAGCTCAAAGTTGACCACGGTGGCCACGCCCTGGGCGATGACAAAGGACACGACGTTCTTCCACGGGTTGACCAGGCCCAGCGAGGTCAGCGGCGAGTCCGTCACGCGCCACAGCACCATCTGCACCGCGAAGGTCACCGCGTAGAGCACGAAGACTGCCCCGGCCTTCTTCGCGTTGATCTTGGATTGGAAGGAGAACTTGGAGTTGAGCACGTAGGCGGCGAGGGTGCCGAAGACCCAGCCGACGGCCTTGGCAAAGTCGCGCTGCCACCCCAACGGCACGTCCAGGGTGTAGGTGATGCCGAAGTCGAGGACGGCGCAGCCGACGCCGACCAAGAGGAAGGGCACGAGCTGCTGTTTCAGGGTAGAACTTGAAGCCACGGGCGAATACCCTACCCGCGCATGAGCTGGCGGTAGATATCCAGCATCTCCGCCGGGGCCCTTTCGCCGCCAATTTCATCCAGCGAAGCGAGCGATTCAGCGCACAGCGCCCGAATCTCCCCGATGCCCAAATCCCCGTGCCCCAGCGAGGCGAAGATGCTTTCGGCGATGTGCGCGGTCTCCCCTCCGGCGCAGCAGGTCAGCGCGAACACCAGGGACCAGAAGGCGTCTCTTTCCAACCGCCCGGCCTCCACCGGCAGCGCCGCAATCCGCTTCCCCGCCCCCACATCCAGCGCCTGCATCAACGGGGCGAAGTCGTGCCCGCGGGCACGCGCCATGAACTCGCGCACCTCGGCGCGCAGCCCCGGCACCTCGACTTCTCCCATCAAACGGGCGTTGACTGCCCGGATGTCGAAAGGCGCCGCGCCGAACGATCCGGAGCCCGCCACGCACACGGACGGCGGTGTGGACTCGTCGCGCGGGTACACGTTGGCCAACTGCATTTCAAAAGACCACAAGCCGTGGGAGAAGTGGGTGGATTCGCCGGGGGACTTTAGGACGTCGCAAAGCAAACGCCCCTGTGGCGCATCCGCACCCACATCCTCGACGCCGAAGACCTCCCCCACGATCTCGCAGCACTCCGCGATGGTCGCGTCCTCGTCGATGCCCACCCACCGGTACACAACCTCATCGGAGACCAGGCCGACGCGCACAAGCAGCGTCGCACCAGCCCGGCGCTCGGTGAGGCGGATCACCGGCGCGAGGTGGTCTGAGCGGTAGAGGGTGCTGGACATGGCGCCCAATATAGGCTTTCTTTCCATGAGGAAGCATTACAAAGGCGACGACCCGCACGCGATCCACGAGGCAGCACAGCGTATCGACGCTCCGTTGTCCGACTTCATGGCCCGCCTCATGGCGGAGGAACTGCCCTTCGTGGACTCCAAGGGACGCACCCGCATCTACGAGATCCTGCGCGAGCACAAGGCCGCCGGCAAACCTGTGATTTCCAGCCAAGAAGAGCTCCCCGCGGAGATTCGTAGCATCATGGATCTGTGATTCCGGCGTAGGGTGATGGGCATGGAACTGACAACCCAATCCCTTTACGGCTGGGGCCGTACCGCCCCCTCTACCGCACAGGTGTTGTCCACCGCCGACGTTGACACGATCGCCCAGGCTGTCAAGCAGGTGGCCGACGAAAACTCCGAGCTTCCAGAGCATAAGCGCCGCGGCGTCATCGCCCGCGGCATGGGCCGCTCCTACGGCGACCCCGCCCAAAACGGCGGCGGCCTCGTCGTGGACATGACCCCGCTGAACCGCATCCACTCCATCGACCCGGACACCGGCATCGTCGACGTGGACGGCGGCGTGACCCTGGACCAGCTGATGAAGGCCGCGCTGCCCTACGGCCTGTGGGTCCCGGTGCTGCCCGGAACCCGCCAGGTCACCATCGGCGGCGCCATCGGCCCGGACATCCACGGCAAGAACCACCACTCCGCAGGCTCTTTCGGCGACCACGTGCTCTCCATGGAGCTGTTGGTCGCGGACGGGCGCGTGCTGCACCTCGAGCCGACGGGCGAAACTGCCGAGCTGTTCTGGGCCACCGTCGGCGGTATGGGCCTGACCGGCATCATCCTGCGCGCCCGCATCCAGATGACGTTCACGGAAACCGCCTACTTCATCGCGGACACCGACCGCACCGACACCCTGGATGAGACGATCGCGCTGCATTCCGACGGCTCCGAGGTGAACTACACCTACTCCTCGGCCTGGTTCGACGCCATCTCCGCGCCTCCGAAGACCGGCCGCTCCACCATCTCCCGCGGGTCCCTGGCCACCCTGGACCAGCTCAAGGAGCTCGCCCCGAAGCTGGCGAAGGACCCGCTGAAGTTCAACGCCCCGCAGCTGATGACGGTGCCGGACATCTTCCCGTCCTGGACCATGAACAAGCTGTCGCTGATGGCCATCGGCGAGGCGTACTACCTGATGGGCTCGCCCGCGCGTAACCAGGTGCAAAACCTCACGCAGTTCTACCAGCCGCTGGATCTGATCGGCGAGTGGAACCGCGGCTACGGCAAGGCCGGCTTCCTGCAGTACCAGTTCGTCGTGCCCACCGACGCCGTGGAGCCGTTCAAGGACATCATCTACGACATCCAGGCTTCCGGCCACTACACCGCCCTGAACGTGTTCAAGCTGTTCGGCGAGGGCAACCAGGCGCCGCTGTCCTACCCGATGAAGGGCTGGAACGTGTGCGTGGACTTTCCTATCCGCCCGGGTCTCAACGAGTTCCTGGACCGCCTGGACGACCAGGTCATGCAGTTCGGCGGCCGCCTCTACCTGGCTAAGGAGTCCCGCACCTCCGCCGAGAAGTTCCACGCCATGTACCCGGGGCTGCCCGGCTGGCTGAAGACCCGCCGCGAAATCGACCCGACCGGCGTGTTCGCGTCCGACATGTCCCGCCGACTCGAGCTGAACTAAGGAGAACCGACCATGTTGAATGCAGTAGGCCAAGCCCAGCACATCCTGCTCCTCGGCGGCACCAGCGAGATCGGCCTCGCCATCGTCGCCGAGCTCGCCTCCCGCGGCGGCAACCCCACCGTCACCCTGTGTGCGCGCAAGGACTCCCCGCGTATCGACGGCGCGATCTCGGCCGTCCAACAAGCCGGCGCGGGCCACGTGCGCCTCGTGGACTTCGATGCGCTCGATTTCGCCGCTCACCCGGCCGTGATCGACGCCGCGTTTGAAGACGGCGACGTCGATGTCGCCGTGGTCGCCTTTGGCACCCTCGGGGACCAAGAGCAGCTCTGGCAGGACCAGGCAGCGGCAGTCGCGTCCGCGCAGACCAACTTCACCGCCCCGATGTCCGTCGGCGTCCTGCTGGGCCAGCACATGAAGCGCCAGGGCCACGGCACGATCATCGCCCTGTCCTCCGTGGCGGGCCAGCGCGTGCGCCGCTCCAACTTCGTCTACGGCGCCTCCAAGGCCGGCATCGACGGCTTCTACCTGCAGCTCGGCGAGGCCCTGAAGGACGACGGCGTGACCGTCACCGTGGTCCGCCCCGGCCAGGTACGCACCAAGATGACCGACGGCTTGGATGAAGCCCCGCTCACTGTGAACAAGGAAGACGTCGCCGAGGCTGCCGTCGAAGCTGCCTTGGCCGGAAAGCCCTCCGTGTTCGTGCACAAACTCTTCGGCCCCATCTCCCTGGTGCTGAAGGCCATCCCGGCGCCGATCATGAGCAAGCTGAACTTCTAGTACTGCCCGCATAATTCAGCCGCGACCCGTCCCCGCTAACGGATCGCGGCTGAATTTTTCTGCCTGAAAGTGTCAGGACCACCTAGTCCTTCGCCCGGCCCATCCCGAGCAGCACCTTCTCGCGTAACCGGCCGGTCCCCAGCACCGCCAGGACGCAACCGATCAGCGCCACCACAACGAGCGCGCCGAACAGCACCAACTTGTCCATCACATTGACGTGGACCAAGACCATGACGGTGCCCATCAGGCTGCCCATCCCGAACCCGAGCAGCGCCACCACCAGCATTGGCATGCCGACCTCGCGCACAGCCACCTTGGTGTGGAAGGCTGCGGGCGCACCGATGAAGTAGAACGACTTGGTCAGCTGCTTCTGCTCCACCACACTCAGCACCTGGGTGAGCAAAGTGGACGACACCATCAGCACCGCCGCGAAGACCACGGTGATGACCACGCCAGAGGGAATATCACCCGTGATCATCTTGATCACCGGGTCCTCTTCAAACGAGGGGATGGCAGAGACCCAAGTACCGTAACTACCAATGAACGCCACGAAGTAGAGCGCGGTCACGCGTTTCCATGTGGTCCTGGCACCCCGGCCCACCCGGCGCGTGGCCACGTAGTTGGCAGCCCCGGGGACCCGGTAGCTCAGCCGCGCGAGCAGCTGGATGATGCCGACGGCGATCAGTGCGTTGACGGTGAGGATGCCGCCGGCTACGACGAGCACCGGCACGAATTCCAACGCGTCTGCCTCCGGCGCGATGGTTAGCGAACTCAGGTAGCGGTACAGCAGCACCGCACCAACTACCGACAGCGCCAGCGTGACCCAGCTTTGGCCCTTCGGCGGGATTTTCTTGGTCACGCCGAGTGGGGTAACGGCGACTCGTCGCAACGCGAGCCACACGGAGCACGCGGCCAGGACAAGCACCACGATCCACGCGGCGGGGATGACCCACCAAGTGAAGATCTCCCAGGTGCCGACACGCTTTTCCTGGAACGTCAGCAGACTCCATGCGGGGCACGTGACCACGTACAGCACCGAGCCGAGCACCAGCCCGACAAGCGCCTGGCGCAGCGATTCCAGGATCATCATCCCGCGTACCTCACCAGCCGTCGCGCCGATGAGACGCAGCACCGCTAAGTGCTCCTCGCGCCCGCCTAGATTTGCTCGCGCAGCTTGAGTAAGCAGTCCCAACAAGCTGGGCACCAGCAGCAAACTGGCAAACAGAGCGAGGAACACATACGCCAGTGAGATCGGATCGACCTCTACGAGCGCCTCGTGCGGGTGCATGTTGCGCGCCACGAACATCCAGGTGCCGCCCATAAGGGTGCACAGCATCCAGGTCGCAACCGTCACCGCAACCAGCGACAACGCACGCACCCAGCGCTCGCCGATCTGCCGCTGCGAGCGCCCTTCGTTTGTCTGCGACACCGCCGACCGCATCAACGTCACCGCACTCATCGCGCCACCTCCGAGTGGATCAGGCCGTCGCGGATTTCAACACGGCGGCTGCACCAGTCGGCGATCTTCGGGTCGTGCGTAACCACCACGAGTGTCACACCGAACTTCTGGCACACGGCCACGATCTGCTGCATGACTTCGTGGCCGGTGGCCTGGTCCAGTGCCGCCGTCGGCTCGTCGGCGAACACTACAGACGGCGGCCCGGCCAAGGCACGCGCGATGGCCACGCGCTGCCCTTGGCCGCCGGAGAGCTGCCCCGGGTACCGGTCCACATAGGCACCCAGGCCTAGGCGAGTGAGCATGTCAATGGCTTCGTCGTGTGCTTGCGACCGCGACACCCCGCGCATGATCTGCGGCAGGGCAACGTTTTCGGTGGCGGTCAGCTCCGGCAGCAACTGGCCGTCTTGGAAGATGAAGCCGAAGTGCTCCAGGCGCAGGCGCGAGCGTTCGGCGTCGCTCATTGCCGACACATCCTGGCCGTCGAAAAGCACCTCGCCCTGATCGGGTACGAGCACGCCGGACATGCAGTGCAACAGGGTCGATTTGCCGGAGCCCGAAGGCCCCATGATGGCCACGGATTCGCCGTCGCCCACCGTCAGGCTGATGCCTTCGAGGACCCGCTGCTGGGGGAATGACTTTGTGATGTCTCTGAGTTCAAGCATGGTTTCTATCTCACAGATGGTCGTGGCTAAGCACTATGGCCCTGACTCCCGAATATGGGTAGTGCTAGCTCTACCCCGCTACGCTTTCGGACATGCGGCGAAGAATAAACCACGAGCAGCGGGCGGCGGCGAAGATCCACCAGCTCACCGCGTCGCGGCGCAAGATTGCCGAGGCGTACGAGGTGGAGCGCCTGCGCATCGAGCGCGACCTGCACGACGGCGCGCAGCAGCACTTCGTGGCCGCGGCGATGAAGCTCGGCGAGGCCAGGCTCGACGTCGATTCGCCACTTCTCGACGATGCCGCGCGCGACCTCCACAACGGCCTCGACGCACTCAGGAGAACCGTGCGCGGCATCCACCCTCGCGAGCTATCGGACCACGGGCTCATCGCCGCTATCGAGACGGCTGCCGCGCAGTACGGTCCGCACGTCACGGTCCGCGCGCCGCACGCGCTGCCGCGTATCGACGACTCCGTCACCGCCGCCGCCTATTTCTTCGCCGCCGAAGCACTCACCAACGCCGCGAAGCATGCACCACAGCAACCGGTCAGCGTGCTGGTGACCTGCGACCACACCTTGAACATCTCGGTCACCGACCAGGGCGGCGGCAACGCGCGCATCACCCCCGGCGGCGGGCTCGACGGGATGCAGGAGCGCGTCGCGGCGTTCGGCGGCGAGCTGGAACTTCACTCGCCTGACGGCGGGCCAACCACCGTCACCGCGCGTATTCCTTTGCTGTTGTTCCGGGGAGAAAGTGGGATTGTGCCGTGAGGATTGCCGTCGCGGACGACTCCGCACTGCTGCGGGAAGGTGTTGCCGGCCTGCTCACCCGGCGCGGCCACGAGGTTGTGGCGCAGGTGGGCAGCGCGGATCAGGTGCAGGGGGTCGTCGATACGCATGCGCCCGACCTGGTGATCACGGACGTGCGGATGCCGCCGAACATGCGTGACGATGGCCTCCAAGCTGCGCTGGCGCTACGCAAGCAGGGCCCGGTCAACGTACTGGTGCTCTCGCAGTACGTCGCGCCCGCCTACGCGCGGGAGTTGTTCTCCGGCGGCGACGGCGGCACCGGCTACCTACTCAAAGACCGCGTGGCCGAAGTGAAAGACTTCATCCAGGCGTGCGAAACCGTGGCGACCGGCGGTGTGGTTATCGACCCGGACGTGGCCAGCGCTCTCATGGCCGCGAGCTCGCGTTGGCTGACCACGCTCACACCGCGCGAGATGGAGGTACTCGAGCACATGGCGGAGGGCCTGTCCAACGCGCAGATCGCCGAGAAACTCTTCCTCTCTGGCGCGGCGGTGGCGAAGCACGTTTCCAGTATCTTCTCCAAGCTGGGTCTCACCCCGGACGAGGACAACCGTCGAGTACGGGCAATCCTGATGTACCTGGCAGAACGTGGAGTTGGGTAGCGTATGCGAAACTGTTACGCATGACTACCGCTTACCACCCTGACGAGCTGTCGGTCGGGCAGACTGCTGTCCGCACTGTCGCGGCCGGGCTCGCTGGCGGCGTGATTGCCCTGGCCGCCTGGTTCGTGCTGCACAAGATCTCGCTGCCGGCGTTTAATACGTCGATGGTGACCAGGTCGCTGGCCACCGCCGCCTCCTTCGTGTGCATCGGCATCGGCGTCGTTTTGGCCGTGCTGTGGACCAAAGGCAAGAAGCCCTGGGTCTCCTCCGCCGTGATGTCGCTGGTGCCGGCGGGGCTGGTGGTGTCCTCCATCGGTATCCCGCTGGGCGCGACCCGGTTGTACCTGGACGGCATCCAGGTGGACCAGGGTTTCCGCACCCAGTTCCTGTCGCGCATGACGGAAAACTTGGGTCATGCGGACATGGCGTACAAGGACCTGCCCACCTTCTACCCCATGGGCTGGTTCTGGCTGGGCGGGCGCACCGCCAACGTGCTGGGCATGGAAGGCTGGGAGGTGTACCAGCCGTTCGCGATCGCGACGCTGGCGGCGGCTGCGGCGATGCTCACGCCGGTGTGGCGCAGGCTCACTGGCTCGCTGCCCACCGCCCTCGCCATCGCCACCGTGACCACGGCTGTCGTGCTCACGGAGGTGCCGGAGGAGCCGTACGCGGCGGTGGTGGCCATGTTCGTGCCAGCCGCAGCCGTGATGTCGTACCGGGCGGTCAACGGTTCGTGGGCGTCCACCATTGCGCTGGCCGTCTACCTGGGCATTTCCGCCAGCTTCTACACGCTGTTCACCGCGATTGCGGCGCTGACCATGGTGGTGCTGGCCGTCATCCACACTTTTACCAAGCACTCGGTCAAGCCGCTGGTGCACCTGCTGGTCACGGGCCTTGGCTCGCTGGCCATCGCCGCGATCTCCTGGGGCCCGTACGTCTGGCGCGTGCTCACCGGCGACGAGCAGCTGGAGTCCACCGCGAACCACTTCCTGCCCATCGAGGGCACGTATTTCCCGCTGCCGTTTTTGTCGTTCTCGCTGATCGGGCTTTTGTCCATGATCGGGTTGATCTACCTGATTTACAGGATCAAGGAGCCTGAGTTGGCGGCCCTTGGGGCGTCGATAGGCGTGTGCTACCTGTGGGCGCTGGCCTCGATGGCGGTCACTCTGCTGGGCACCTCCCTGCTGGGCTTCCGCCTTGAGGTGCTGATTGTGGCGCTGTTTGCCACCCTCGGCGTGATTGCCATTTCCGAGTTCGGGCTGAACAAGTACACCACCGCCGTCGCCGCGGTCCTGGCGGTGGGCGCGCTGCAGATGGTGCAGAACATCCCGGTGGAAAACGAGGACTACATCGACCAGGCCTACGCCGACACCGACGGCAACGGCGAGCGCGCGGACCGCTTCCCGCCGGACGCGGGCCGCTACTACCAGGAGATGGCGGACTTCATCGAGGCCCACGGCCACATGAAGAACGACGCGGTGATCTACACCGACGAGATCAACTTCATGGCGTTCCATCCCTTCTACGCGTTTAACGCTTACACCAGCCACTACGCCAACCCAGTGGGCGAGTTCGAGCACCGCAACGACGAGCTGAAGCAGTGGGCGGAGATCTCCTACGCCGACCCGGAGAAGTTCACTGAGGCGGTAGACAACTCGAAGTGGGAGCCGCCGGTGGCGTTCGTGTTCCGCGACAACGGCAAAGACGGTCTGAAGACGCACATCGCGCACGACATCTACCCGAGCCAGCCGAACGTGCGCTACGAGGGCCTGTTCTTCAACCCAGACGCATTTGAGCAGGACTGGGACGTCGAGCAGTTCGGCCCGTTTGCTGTGGCGGTAAGGAAGTAAGGTGTCCGCTGTGAAAAGAGTCCAGACCACCGCGACTGTCGCGGGTTTGATCGCGTTTGTCCTGCTGTTGCTCGTACCGTTTCTGCCGGTCAAGCAGACGGAATCTTCCGTGTCGTGGCCGCAGAATAACTCGGTGGCGTCCGTCAACGCCCCGCTGATTTCGCTGGCGCCGCAACAGCTCGATGTCACCGTTCCACTGAAAGCTATCGACGAGCTCCGCGACGGCCAGTCGCTGCTTCTGGGCACCCTGCCCGAAGGCTCCCCGAAGGCCAGCGACCGCGGCTTCTTTGTCACCTCGCCCGACGGCGGCCTGGTGGTCAGCTCCCTCAATGAGGTGCTGCTGCAGCTGACCCCGGCGCAGGTGGCGAAGCTGCCGGACGATGCACAGCTCAAGGCCACCCTCACCCACGACTCCACCACCGTGGAGGTCCCGGGAACCGAATACTCCGAGGATGAGGATTACCGCCCGCAGCTCACCGGCATCTACACCGAGCTCGAAGATGAGCAGCAGCTTATCGACGCAGGCCTGTCCGCCAACGTGGACATCAACTCCCGCTTCACCTCCCAGCCGACGCTGGTGAAGACGCTGGCGATGGTGCTCGGCCTGATCAGCGCCCTGATCTCCCTGGCCGCGCTACGGAAGATGGACCGCCCCGCGCCGCGTTTGCGCCGCCAGGGGCTCAAGCCTCTCGACGGCCTCGTGGCCGCCGTCCTCGGCTTCTGGCACGTCTTCGGCGCCAACACCTCCGACGACGGCTACCTGCTCACCATGGCCCGCGTGGCCGCCAACACGGACTACATGGCCAACTACTACCGCTGGTACGGCGTGCCGGAGGCCCCGTTTGGCTCCCCGTTCTACGATCTGCTCGCGCTGCTGTCGCAGGTGAGCACGGCGTCGATGTGGATGCGCCTGCCGGCGCTGCTGGCGGGCCTGGGCACGTGGTGGCTGCTCTCCCGCGAGATCCTGCCGAAGCTCGGCCCCGCTATCGCGCAAAGAAGGGTCGCCCACTGGACGGCGGCGCTGGTGTTCCTGGCGTTCTGGCTGCCGTACAACAACGGCACCCGCCCGGAGCCGATCATCGCCTTCGGCCTGATGGCCACGTGGGCGCTGTTCGAGCGCGCCATGGAAACCGACCGCCTGGTCCCCGCCGCGTGGGGCACCGTCGTGGCGGCGCTGACTCTGGCGTGCGGCCCGACCGGTTTGGCGGCAGTCGGCGTGTTCCTGATTTCTTTGCCCTGGGTGTTGGGGACCATTGGGCGTCGAAAGGCAACGCTTGCGAACGTCGCGCCGTTTATGGGCGCGGGCATGGCTGTGATGGCGCCGGTGTTCAAGGACCAGACGCTGGCCACCGTGTTGGAGGCGACCGCGGTGCGCTCCGAGGTGGGCCCCGCAATGAGCTGGTTTGAGGAGTGGAGCCGCTACTCCGTGCTGTTCGAGCAGACGGTGGACGGCTCGCTGGCGCGCCGCTTCCCCATGTTTGTGCTCTTGATGTGCATCGGCCTGACCCTGTGGTGGCTCGCCCGCGGCGGCGAAAGGACCAAGACCGCACAGCGGATGATGCTGATCATCGGCTTTTCCACCTTCTTCCTCATGTTCACGCCGACGAAGTGGACGCACCACTTCGGCATCTACGCCGGTCTTGGCGCCGCGATCGCGGCCTACGGCTCGGTGGTGCTCTCGCGGATCGCATTGCAGTCCAAGCGCAACCGCTCCTTTGCCACGGCCGCGGTGCTGTTCCTGCTGGCCCTGACGCTGGCGGGCTGGAACGGCTGGTGGTACGTGTCCTCCTACGCGGTGCCGTGGTGGGACCGCACTCCGCAGCTGAAGGCCGTGGAGTTCAACACCATTGTGTTGGCCATCGCGCTTGTGGTGTTCGTGGTGGGCGTGGTGCAGTCCATGCGCCCGCCGAAGCCTGTGGACGCCTCCCGCTGGGCCGGTGTGATGTCCGCCCCCATCGCCGTTGCGGCGGCGCTGATTGTGGCGTTGTCCTGCCTGACGTTTGTGAAGTCCTTCATCTCCCAGGCGCCGGACTACTCCGTGGGCATGGGCAACGTGCGCACCTTCGCGGGCGAGCACTGCGCCCAGGGCGCGGACGTGCTGTTGGAGGAGGACACCAACGACGCATTCCTTTCGCCTATCGACGGCGTCCCGCTCGGCCGCTCTCTAGATTCCGGCGACAACTACGGGTTCCACCCCGACGGAGTTCCTGCCTTCATCGCGTCTGAAAACGCCGACACCTCTGATTCGAGCAACCAGCAGGTGCAGGACGACGACACCGCCGACGTGGACCCGGGCTCCGACGAGGCGCAGTCCACCTCGCGCGTGAACACGCAGGGCAACCGCCCGCGTTCCATGCGCGGTGTGAACGGCTCGACGGTGCGCCTGCCGTTCGGCCTGGACTACACCCGCGTGCCGGTGCTGGGCACCTTCGAGGACGAGCCGACGCAGTCTGCCGAGCTGGAGACCTCCTGGTTCGACCTGCCGTCCGCCTCCGAGGAGCGCCCGCTGCTGGTGGCGTCCGTGGCCGGCCGCATCGAGCACCACGACATCAACGGCATCGAGCAAGAGGGCAGCGAGGTGGAGCTGCAGTACGGCCGGAAAACAGATGGCGGCGTGCAGAAGCTCGGCGCGGTGGAGATGCTGGACCAGGGCCCGACCCCGCAGTGGCGCAACCTGCGCTACCCAATCGCAGACTTGCCCGAGGACGCCAACGTGGTGCGCCTGGTGGCCAAGGACTCATCCCTGGCGGAGAAGGACTGGGTGGCGGTGACCCCGCTGCGCAACCCGAAGCTGGTGGAGCTGAACACCATGTTCGACTCGGAGACCCCGGGGCTTTTGGACTGGACCGTGGCGTTCCAATACCCCTGCCAGCGCCCCTTCTACCACCACGCGGGCGTAGACGAGATCCCGGAGTACCGCATCATGCCGGACGCCCCGGGCAAGGCAAAGCTGTCCGGCTTCATGGACTTCCTCGGCGGCGGCTCGCTCGCCCCGGTGGAGGCCGTGAACACCTCCTACGAGGTACCGGGCTACCTCAAGGGCGACTGGCAGCGCGACTGGGGCTCTGTGGCCAAGTACACACGCCGCACCAACTCCGCCGGCGACGTGCCTGCGCTGGCGCAGGTGGACATTGCTGAAACCACCCGGTGGGGCCTGTACACTCCTGGTCCGATGAAGGTGCGCGACCCGGAGGAATAACGCCATGAAACTGCCCAAAGTCACCGCCGCAGCTGTCCTGCTGTTTTCCCTGGTGGCCTCACCCGTTCAGGCTCAGGCCCAGCAGAGCTGCGCCGCGCACTACTTGATCGCGGTGCCGGGCGGTGGCAACACGGCAGAGGGCATCCCGGACTACGTTCCGCACGGCGGCAACGTGTTCATGACCGGCATGCTCACCCGCCTCGGCACCGGCGGGGAGATCCAGCCGCTGTGGGTGTCCTACACCTCCACCCCGTTTGCCACTTCGGAGTACGAGAAGTCCAAGGCGGGCGGGCTCAAGCGCGCACGCAACACTGTGTCCCGGCTGGCCAACGTGTGCCCTAACGCGAAGTTCAGCTTCACCGGTTACTCGCTGGGCGCGGACATCGCTGCCACCATCACCAGCGACATCGCCGCGGGCCGCGGCCCGATCGAACCGGAGCGCGTTTCCGGCGTGGCGTTGTTTGCCAACCCGCACCAGGGGGGCAACGGCGCGGTGCTCTCCGCTGGCACGTCGCCGCATTCGCGCGGTTCGCTGGGCTCGCTCCCGGACGGCTACGGCGTGCTCGGCCCCCGCGTGCTGGAGATCTGCCGCGGCGACGACCTGGTGTGCTCCATGCAGGAGTCGCACCGCGGCCTGGTGGCCCCCGCTATGCGCACCAACCTGGCCGCGGGCCGGATACCGCTCGCCGAGTTCAATGTGTTGTTCCGCGCGCTCGGCTTGAAGTCACTGGGCATCTTCTTCGACATCGGCTCCCACGGCGGCTACACGCTGGCGCAACAGCAAGAGGCCAGCAACTGGATCATCGAACAGTCCCAAGCCCCCATCCAAATTCCCGTAGAGTTGGGGCATGAATGACCTCTTTGAGCTTGTAAACGGCGCGTGGGTCAACGCCCACGAAATCCCCGCTGACCGCGGCATCGACGGCGCGTTCTACGTCCTGCGCGACAAATCCGAAGAAGACGTCCACGCCATCCTGGAGGACGGCACCGGTCTCGGCGGCACTCTGTTCAAGTCCTTCATGGACAACCCCGGCGACATCAGCTCTCTTGACCCCGACCTAGCCAAGATCGAGGTCGCAAACGTCGACGAATTCGTCCGCGGCCTTGGAGAGCTGGAGCGCGTCGGCATTGGCGGGCCGGTGAGCTACTGGGTGGAGAAGGACTCGCAGGGCGAGGAGTCCGTGGCCTACATTTTCCAGTCCGGCCTGGGCTTGCCGGACGAGGCCTACTACCGCGACGAGGACCACGCCGAAACCCTCGCCGCGTACAAGGCTCACGTGGAGAAGATGCTCGGTTTCCTCGAACCGAAGTACCTGCAGGGCCTGACCCCGCAGATCGCCGCCGAGCGCATCGTCAACCTGGAGTCTCAGCTGGCCGCGAGCCACTGGGACGTGGTCAAGGCGCGCGACGCGGTGGCCACCTACAACCCCACCGACCTCGAGGAGATGCCGCCTTTGGTGCGCACGCTTCTGGGCGCCTCCGGTCTCTCCGGCAAAGTCGTCAACATGATGCCGTCGTTTACCTCTGACCTGGACGGCATGTTGCGCCGCGAGACCCTGGCGGACTGGCAGCTGTGGGCCGCGTGGAACATCCTGCGCTCCCGCGCCGGCGTGCTCTCCGAGGAGATCGGCGAGGCCAACTTCGAGTTCTATGGAAAGAAGTTGAGCGGCGCCACCGAGCAGCGCGACCGTTGGAAGCGTGGGGTGGGGCTCGCGGAGAGCTTGGTTGGCGAGGATATCGGGCGCAGCTACGTGGATAAGCATTTCCCGCCCTCATCCAAGGAGAAGATGCTGGAGCTTGTCGAGTACTTGATCGCCGCCTACCGTTCCCGCATCCAGCAGCTGGAGTGGATGAGCGAGCCGACGAAGCAGCGCGCACTGGAGAAGCTCGCGCAGTTCAACGCCAAGATCGGCTACCCGGAGAAGTGGCGCAGCTACGACGGCTTGGAGTTCAGCGAGGACCTGGTGGACAACGTGCGCCGCGGCGCCGCGTTCGAGCACGACTACCAGCTGTCCAAGATTGGCAAAGCCTCTGACCGGCAGGAATGGGTTTCCTCCCCGCAGACGGTCAACGCGTTTTACAACCCGGTGGTCAACGACATCACCTTCCCCGCCGCGATCCTGCAGCCGCCGTTCTTCGACCCGGACGCTGACGCCGCGGAAAACTTCGGCGCGATCGGCGCGGTGATCGGCCACGAGATCGGCCACGGCTTCGACGACCAGGGCTCGCGTTACGACGGGTTGGGCAACCTCAACTCCTGGTGGACCGACGAGGACCGAGCCAACTTTGAGCAGCTGACCGCCAAGCTGGTCGGCCAGTTCAACGGCCTGGTGCCGTCCGTGCTGGAGGGCACGAAAACGAAGGGCGTCAACGGCGAGTTCACCCTCGGCGAGAACATTGGCGACCTCGGCGGCCTGGGCATCGCCGTGGTGGCGTACAAGAAGTACCTGGATGACAACAGCCTCGAGGATGTTCAGCCGCAGAAGTTTGGCGACCTTGAGGGCGAGTACACCGGCTTCCAGCGCCTGTTTCTGGCGTGGGCGCGGGTGTGGCGCTCCAAGGCGCGCCCGGAGATGGCCGCGCAGCTGTTGGCCATCGACCCGCACGCGCCGAACGAGTTCCGCTGCAACGTGATTGCCGCGAACATCGCCGAATTCTACGAGGCGTTCGAAGTGGAACAGGGGTCCACGATGTGGATCGATCCCGAGGACAGGGTGACGATTTGGTAGAGCACATCAACGAACAGGGCGACCCGGACTTCAACGTCGGCGGCGTGAAAAGAGACATGCCGCCGGAGCTGCAGCTGAAGCAGCTTGCGTCCTACATTCACGCAACCTACGAGGACGGGCCGAACTACCTGGCCCTGCTGCCGGACCGCATCACCCACGCCGCGATGCTCATGCTCGGCACCGCCGTCGACCATGCGCTGCCCGCCACGAAGTGGGCCGGCGGGGTCGCGGTGGAGCCCCACGAGCTGGGCGCGGTGTTCCGCCCGTCGGAGCCGAACGGCCGGTGGGCAGTCTCGCTTTGGGACGGCCCCGCCAACGCCAAGGAAATGCTCTGGCGCCCGGACGTAGCCGCCGCCGCGGAGCTGTCCGGCACCACGATCCTGGATGTGGACTCGGTGGCAGATGCAGCGGAAGCAGTGGACCTGGTCGGCGCCGAGGTGGTGTGGGCGTTGGGGGATGTTTCGCTCCCGCCAGCCCCCCGCTACATCGCCACCTTCCCCACCGCGCAGCCAACCAAACCTGCGTTCGTGCAGGTGCGGAAGGGATCCGGCCTCGAGGGCACCGAGTACTACGCCGACGGGTTCATCTCCACGCCGGCGGAGATTCGCCGCCGGGTCGCAGACGCCGCTGAGGCGCTCTAGCCCAGGACGGACTCTGCTTCGTCCACCTCGTCGAAGGTGGGCTCGTCGACCTCGGAGAGGAAGAACTGGGCGCCGTTAGCGTCGTGCACGCCTGCGGTGCCATTTTCGGGGCCGAACTCCACCCCACCGCCGAGGTTTTCCACCTGCCGGCAGGCCGCGTCCACGTCGCGCACGCCGAAGTAGCTGAACCACTGGGCGTGCTCGCCGACGAACATGCCCAAAAACGGCGCGCCTTCTTCCAGCGCGATGAAGTAGCCGTCTTCCTCGCGGATCTCCCAGTCGAACAGTTCGCCGTAGAAGTCGATGGCGTCCATGCTCGGAGCCGAGTACTCGTACCACGCCGGAACGCCCGGCTCACCTGCGGCGAAGAAGCGCTCCTCCGGCTCCTTCAGCCCGAACAGGCCGCCGGCGGGGTCCTGGCACAGCACCACGGAATCGTCGGAGCTGAGCACCTTGCCGCCCAGCTTCTCCACGTTGTCCGGGCTGCCGATAAACGACGTGACCCACATGTCCATCTGCGCCGGCACGATGCCCGCCACCGGCAGGCCCTCTTTGCGGGCGGTGCCGTCCACAATCTCCCAGCCCAGCAGATCGGAGTAGAAGTGGGTGGACTTGAGCTGGTTCTGGGTGACCAGGTCCTGCCAGAACGGCATGCCGTCTTTGCCTTCAAATGCGGGCATTAGAGGTTCCTCCACTTCTCGGGGTCGAAATCGTCGTTGGCGGTGCGTTCGTCGAAGTAGTCGCCGTCGTCTCCGTCAACTACTACCGTGGCTGAATCTTCTCCGAGGCCGACGGTATCGCCGTCGATAAGCGAATGCCCCCTGGAGGTGACCACCTCGTTGTTGACGGTGACCTCGCCGGCGCTGATGGCCTCCTTCGCGTGGCCGCCGGATTCGACGAGGTTAGCGAGCTTGAGAAATTGTCCGAGTTTGATCGTGTCGCCGGAAATGGGCACGTCGATATGCATGCAGGTTAGTCTAAGGCATGCGAAGAATCTGGGCGCTGGCCCTCACGCTCCTGCTCGCGGGATGCACACCAGACACACCAGAGGAGCCCGAGGTCGTTGAAGAGGTCGAAGAGGCCGTCTCCACCGTGACCATCCGCTCCGTCGGCGACATCCTCGTCCACTCCGACGTGTACACCACCGCACGCACGGACACCGGCTTCGACTTTACGCGCATGTTCGACCCGGTCAGACAGTACATGGCGGACGCCGACATCACCACCGCCAACATGGAGGTCCCCGTCGCCGGCGAGGCGTTCGGCCTGTCCGGGTACCCGCAGTTCAACTCCCCGTCCGAGATCATCGATGCACTGAAAAGTTCTGGCGTGGACATCGTGAACAACGCCACCAACCACTCCATGGACCGTGGCGGCGAGGGCGTGATCGCCTCTACCGGCCACATGCGCGACCGGGGGATGCTCTACGCGGGCAGCTTCTCCAGCGCCGCCGACGCCGCCACCCCGCGCATCATCGAGGCGAACGGCATCACCGTCGGTTTCCTCGGCTCCACGTACGGCACCAACGGCCTGCCTGTGGAGGAGGAGCATTTTGCATCGCTTATCGACGACAACCTCACGGACCGCATCACCACCCTGGACTCCGAGGTAGACGTCACCGTCGTGATGCTGCACATGGGCGATGAGTACGCCCCGCTGCAAAACGAGTTCCAGGAGGAGACCGCCGCGGCTGCCCTGGAAGCGGGCGCTGACTTGGTGCTCGGCGGGCACCCGCACGTGGTCGAGCCGTTCGACGGGCCCGTCTGGTACTCCCACGGCAACTTCCTCCACGGCCAGTTGGAGGAGCCGACCAAGATCGGCGGCATCGGCGAGTTCACGTTTACCGAGCGCGGCGATGAGGTGTCGTTTACCGGCGCACGGTTCATGCCCACCTATACCGTCGGCCCGCCGATCAGCTACGACCACCATGTGCTCCCCCTCGTCGAGGCCGGCGACTACGTGGACGTTCAAAAATGGATGACGGACCTGCGGGAGCGCCTCAACGTGGAGGTGGTGGATTACCTCTAGCGTTCCGCCTGGTCCACCGGCATGATGCTCATCGTGTCGATGTTCACGTGCGCCGGGAGGCTGGCCACCCAGCGGACGGCCTCGGCGATGTCGTCCGCGGTGAGGTTTTGTTTGCCCTCATAGACCTTGTTTGCGCGCTCCTCGTCGCCGCCGAAGCGGTTCAGCGCGAAGTCGGTTTTCACCCTGCCGGGATCGATCTCGCACACGCGGATGTCGTTTTCCGCCTCCTCGCGCCGAAACGCCCTGGTTACGCCGCGTAACCCGTGCTTTGCGGCGTTGTAGCCGGAGCCGCCCTTGTACGCGTCCGTGCCAGCCACCGATCCGATGTTCACCACCAGGCCTTTGGCGGCCTTGAGCTGCGGGTACAGCGCGCGGGTCACCCGCATGGTGCCCATCACGTTGGTCTGGAACATCCACTCCCAGTCCGCGTCGTCCGCGTCGCGTAGGTAATCCAGCTCCTTCGCGCCGCCGGCGTTGTTAACCAGCAGGTCCACGCGTTCAAGCTGCGCAAGCTTCTCGACGCTCCCCCGGTCCACCACGTCCAACTCCATCGCTACCCCGCCGATTTCGTCTGCGATCTGCTGGCACTTCTCCAGGCGCCGCGCCGCCACGACGACCTTCCAGCCGTCCTTGGCCAGCGCCCTGCAGGTGGCCTCCCCGATGCCTGCCGATCCGCCAGTGACTACTGCTACCTTCTGCTCGCTCATGAGCCCTCCATCTGTCTCATCGTGATGTTCAACCGGCCGTCAAGCAGGTCGGACGTCCCTTTTCTCGCGCCGAGCACGCCGTGTTTCGCCCTTCTGGCGGGCCCGCCAAAGACGACGACGTCGCCCGATAGGAGCAGCGTATCGCGTCCTGCGATGCGGAAGATCGTGTCTTGGCCGAACGACAGGCTGACCACCGCGTTGTCCGATTCCTCCTCCGCGTCCACGTGCTGCCCCATGCCCTTGCCCGGCGGGTAGAAGTTCACTAGCGCAGTTTCGATTGTTGGGGTCGGGCCGACAAGCGGGTCTATTTCCCGCGCCTTCGTCATGACGTTGTCCGCGATGGCTTGGAAGTTCTCCGGGATCGGCGGCACCGGGTGGCCGTCGACCTCCCTGACAATGCGGTACGGGTTCGTCGCCCAGAACCAGCCTAGCGAGAGCAGCCAGGCATCCATTTGGCCGTGGCCGACCTTTGGACGTCGCATAGCAACCGGCGTCCCCGCCGCTTTCTGTGCCAGCTCGCGCGCCTGATTGACCAGTTCCTCCTGCTCAGTGGGCGTGAAAAAGGCAGGCAAATGAACCGCACCAGGGATGATGCGGGCGGGTGGCCGCGGAATGACGAGCACGGGATTAATGTAGCGCACCCTCTCGTCGGTGTCGAATGTGTGAGTGGTTTATTTGTTCTTTTTCCTGGCATATCCGTTGACAATCGGTTCTGTGTTCTATATTATGGAAGGTGCCACGACGAGAGGGGCGACCGTGACAACCGCGACCACAGCACCGAAAAAATTCCGTAACCAGCGAGAACACGACCCGGATAGCGAATGTGCCCAGGCCATCCGGGACACGTATTGGACGATGTTTGGGCACTACGCGTACCCCGGTTTCGACGTCGAAGATTTCGACGCCACAGTGACCCAGCTACAACTCGCCACCGGTTGGCACAAGGGGTTTGTCAAAAACGCGATCCTGGGGCACGCCGCGCTGCAGGACCTCCCGCGCCTGCGCGAACTGCAGCAGGAAACGCGCCTGATGGACGTGGGGCACCTCACCGCGGTCTACACCGCGATCGAGGAGCTCGGACCGGATGTGGACGAGGAAGCACTCATGCTTATCGACGGCATCCTGTTCGACACCTTCACCCCCACCCGCCACGACCAGGCCGTTCCCCAGCGCAAGACGGTTACGGACCGCATCCGGGCCGCGATCAAGCGCATGGATAGAGGCCGCGCCTACGACAAGCGCAAGCGCGAAAACCGCGAGCAGGACAACTCAGAGAAGTTCGGCGTCCACGAGTACCGCGACCGTGCGATCGTGCAGCTGGACACGAATTCTCTGGACGGTCGGAGGATCCAGGCCAATGTCGTCGAGGTGGCGCGCAAGCTCGGCATCAGCGCGGCCGACGCGGCCATCAAACTGCTCAGCGGAGAAGCCCTCGGCATTGAGGTCTCGCCGGTACTGCACGTGTACAGCCCAAAGAACCGCGGCAATGGCGACCCGGTATTCATTTCCGGCCGCGGGTGGACCGAGCCGGAGGCCGCGACCGCTTTCGAGCGCTGGATCGCCGACACATTCTTAGACGAACGTGACCTCGACGCTGAGCTGAAGAAAAGCCTGCGGGGCTACGTCCCCAGCGAGGGAATGCGCCACGCCGTGTACGCCCGCAACCGCACCTGCATCTACCCGGAGTGCAACCGCCCCGCCGAGCAGTGTCAGCTGGACCACCGCATTCCGTACGACGAGGGCGGCCCAACCGAGGCGGACAACCTGTTCCCCCTGTGCCAGCGGCACCACAACATGAAGACCGACCGGACGGCGTTCTACATCCCGGACCCGTACACGGGGGACATCATTTGGCTGTTCGCCGACGGCTCCTACGTGGTCACCGTGGAAGATGGTCTCCTGCGCGACCAGTTCACGCCGCACAATCCTAGGTGGCAGTCCAGCATGTCCGCCGTGCGCAAGAATCGCGCCCGGGTCGCGGAGTTTTTCGCCAAAGGCCACAAGATCCTGGACACCTTCGACCAGGACCTCGACCTCGAGCAGGCGACTGCCGCGATCCAGGACCTGGAGCAGGAGTACGGCATGAAATTCGGGTTCACCCCGGAGATGCCGTACGTGGAACCCTTACCCGAAGAACCGGTTGAGGCCCCGTTCCCCGACCCGGAAGAGGAGCACTAACGCAGGTAGAACTTATCCACCACCTCGTACTTTGGGCCGCCGCTTCGGCCCCTGCCTAGGTGTGACTCCAACAGCAGCACTTCATCGGCGGCGAATTCGGGGCCGGTGTAGATGGCGAGGGCGTGGGCGTGGTCGTCGAGAAGCCATGGATCCCTGGTTCTTGTTCCGGTCCGCGCGACGGTCAGGTGCGCGCGCTGGCGTCGGCGCATGTCCGGGTCGAGCTGGCAGTCCGCCATCAGGTCTTTCAGCGGTGCCTTGTCGCCGCCGACGCCGATCCACATGGTGCGCCGATCAAAACACCCGGCCCCTCGGAGGTGCAACCTCAAGGGCCGGGTGAAGGCGGTGGCTTGGGCCAGGTGGTCGGTGACCGCGGCGGCGTCGTTCGGCTGTGACCCGTAGAAGGCGACCGTGATGTGCCAGTTGTCGGGGTCGGCCCACCGCACTTCTGTGCCCGAGAAGTCGCGGATGGGCCGCAGGGCGGTGATGAGGTGTTCGCGAACATCGGCCGGAGGGACGATCGCTGCGAAGAGGCGTCTCATGGCCCACACGCTACCCTTTATTGCCATGTTTGACCTCGCGAAAATCGGACGGGATTTGCCCGTGTCGCGCGTCATCGACCAGTTGCCGGACAAAGGCCCACTGTTGGTGGAGGCGCCGCCCGGCACGGGCAAGACCACACTGGTGCCGCCGGCGATCGCGAACAAGGTGGGAAAAACGCTGGTCACAGCGCCCAGGAGGGTGGCGGTGCGGTCCGCGGCGCACAGGCTCGCGCAGCTCAGCGACAGCGAAAAGGTCGGCTACAGCATCCGCGGCGAACACAAGGACGGCTCGTTGGTCCAATTTGTCACGCCGGGCGTGCTACTGAACCGCCTGCTCGAGGACCCGGGCCTCGAGGGCGTCAACGCCGTGGTGATCGACGAGGTGCACGAGCGCCAACTAGACACCGACCTGGTGTTGGCGATGTGCATGGAGGTCGCGCTCCTGCGCGATGACCTGTACCTGGCCGCCATGTCCGCCACCCTCGACGCTCAGAAGTTCGCAGACCACATGGGCGCGCGGATTCTGTCCACGGAGGCGGTGACGCACCCGCTGGACATCCAGTACGCGCCGCATGCAGAAAGGATCCGGGGGACAAAGGAGTTTTATCGTCACGTCGCCGCCCACGCCCAGAGTGAGCACCGGACGCTCGTGTTTGTGCCGGGCGTGCGCGAGGTGGACCTGGTGTGCGGGTTCCTCGACGACGCGAAGCCCCTCCACGGCCGCCAGACCAGCAAGGAGCAGGACGAGGCGCTGCGCGGCGCCAACAGGGTGGTGGTGGCGACGTCGGTGGCGGAGTCGTCGATAACTGTGCCGGGGGTGCGCAAGGTGGTGGACGCCGGGCTGTCCAGGGTGCCCAAGCGCGACGCCAGGGGCATGACGGGCCTGGTCACGGTGTCGGAGGCGAAAACCAGCGCTGACCAGCGGGCGGGCCGCGCGGGACGTGAGGGACCCGGCGAGGTGGTGCGCATCTTCACCCGCGACGAGTACGCAAAGATGCAGCCGGACATCACCCCGGAAATCCTCACCGCGGACCTCACCGGCGCGCTTTTGACCATGAAGGCTTGGGGGTCGCCGGACTTACCGCTTATCGACGAACCAAAGGACCTCTCCGAAGCCGCATCCAACCTCGAACAGCTCGGGGCGACACATAACGGCAAGATCACCGCCTTTGGTAGGAAGCTCGCGAGTATGCCCGTGGACCCGAGACTCGGCGCGGCGCTGCTGGAGTGGGGCGCGCAGGCGGCGCCGACGGTGGCGAGACTTGCAGGCGAGGCGGACCCGAAGCGGCTGCGCAGGCTGGTGGAAGACAAGGGCCCGGTGGACCCGGGCGAAGTCATTGCGTCTGCCTTCCCGCAGTGGATAGCCAAGAAGGTGGGCGAGGACTACCAGCTGGCGTCCGGAACACGAGCGAAGTTCAACTCCAATGCAGAGTGGATCGCCGCCGCGGAGGTGCAACGGACTCACAACGGCGCGGTCATCCGGGAGGCGGAGCCGATCGCGTTTCCGGAGCACCGCGTGGTGGAAGAAAAGGTGGCCTACCTGGAAGACGGCAAGGTCCGGGGCCGGAAGGTGGCCAGGATCGGCGCGATCGAGCTCAGCTCCACACCGGTGAAGCTCACGCCGGATGAGGCGGCGGAGGCGCTCACCGGGCTAGATTTCGCCAGCTTCCCGCTCACCAAGGAGGAGCAGCACTTGAAGGAGCGGCTGGACTTCCTGCACGAGACGCTGGGCTGGCCGGATGTCAGCCAGGGCGATTATTCGGTCGAGGTACGTGGGGTGGCCGAAGGTGCGTCGATAGGCAGCTGCGACATGCGGCAAGCGATGCTGCGCCAACTGGATTGGCGGCAGGTGGCGGTGCTGGATGCGGCGGCGCCGAATGAATACCAGTACGGCAGCGGCAGGCCGGTCAAGCGCGTGAAGCTGCAGCACATGTTTGGTCAAAAGGGACAGACGGTCTCAGGCGTGAAGGTGCTGTACCACCTGCTCTCCCCCGCCGGGCGCCCGCTCGCGGTGACGGACGACCTAGACAGCTTCTGGGAGGGGCCGTACCAGCAGGTGCGCAAGGAGATGCGGGGCCGCTACCCCAAACACGCGTGGCCTGAGGACCCTACTGGCACTGGGAAATGATGGCGCCGGCGCCGGCGAGGCCCGCGGCGGCGAGGATGGCGGCGATGCCCATGTCCACGTCCCTGGAGTTGAGGTCGCGAAGCTTCACGTCCAACTGCAACGGTAGGTCGTCCACCTGCAGCTGCAGGTGATCCTGGCGCGCCACGAACGGGATGCTCAGCTGGGACGCGAACCCGAGGGGCAGCAACACAAGCAGCGGCAGGCCGACGCCGAGGGCTGTGGCGGCGCAGCGGTGCGAGACCTCCGGGGCGTACTGAACAAACGCGTCGATGACGGCGCCCTCCTGGGACGCCTCATCCTCAGTCTCGTCGCCCACAGTGACGCGGACCGGGAAGTCCTGGGTGGTGTCGTCCGCGAACGTCGCGGTCACGGTCCACGTGTACACACCGGGGGTGATGTCCTCCCCCGGTTCGAGGCGGATGGTGCCGTCTGGCGTGATCGTCGCCCAGCTAGGCATGGAGTTCGCTTCGTACCATGCTGCACCGAGTGGCAGCGGGGGTTCTACGGTGGCTGTAAGGCCCGGAACCACGTTGGTGGGATCGTACCCATCTTCGGCATGAGCTGGGGAAACGGACGCGCAGGCGAGCGCGATGGCGCTCGTGAAGGCGATAAGTTTGGTGCGCATTTCTAAGGTTTCCTCAGTTGTAAATGTTTATACGGCTTTGAATATGGAATGATTGTAGTCGACAAGTCCTGATGTAGTCTTACTCGCCATGTCAAAGCGCACTGTTTCCGTGTGGACCTTGGTCTCACTCATTATCGGATCCACCATCGGGTCCGGCATTTTCGCGCTGCCCCAAAACATTGGTTCAGTAGCCAGCCCGGGCGCCATGCTCACCGGCTGGGCTATCGCGGGCGTGGGAATGCTTTCCATCGCCTTCGTTTTCCAAATCCTCGCGGTGAGGAAGCCGCACCTGGACTCCGGCGTCTATTCCTACGTGCGGGCGGGGCTGGGCGATTTCATCGGGTTTACCTCCGGCATGGGCTACTGGCTCGGCTCCGTGATGGCCCAGGTGGGTTACGCCACACTGTTCTTTAACACACTCGGTTACTACTTCCCGGCCTTCTCCAACCGCTGGGTGCTGGCCCTCTCAGTGAGTGCAATGAGCTGGCTGATCTTCTACGGCCTGACACGCGGCTTGAGGCAGGCGGCAGTGATGAATGCGGTGACGACCGTGGCAAAACTGCTGCCCATCCTCGCCTTCATTGTGCTGGTGGCGTTCCTCGGCTTCTCCTGGGACCGCTTCACCATGGATTTCTGGGGTTCACACATCCCCTTCACTGACCAGCTCAAGGGGATCATGCTCTACACCGTCTGGGTCTTCATCGGCATCGAGGGCGCCTCGGTGTACTCGAAGCAGGCGCGTGTGCGTAGCGACGTGGGCAAGGCCACCATCATCGGCTTCCTGTCCGTTTTGGGCCTCCTGGTGGCGGTGTCCACCCTCTCCTACGGCGTGCTCAGCCAGGAAGAGCTGGCGGCGCTGCCGGACAATTCCATGGGTGCGGTGCTCGAGCAGGTGGTGGGCCCGTGGGGCGGCGCCCTGATCTCCATCGGTCTGTGCCTGTCGGTGCTGGGCGCGTACGTGTCGTGGCAGATGCTGTGCGCCGAGCCGATCGTGCTCATGGCTCTCGACGGCCTTTTGCCCCGCTCCATGGGCAGCCACAATTCCAACGGTTCCCCAGTACGCGCGCAGCTGCTGTCCACGCTGGCGATCCAGTTCTTCGTGGTGGTGTTCTTCCTCTCCTCGGCGTCCTACAACGCCATGGTGCAGCTGGCCACCATCATGTACCTGCTGCCGTACATCTTCTCATCCATCTACCTGGTGCTCTTAACCATCAGAGGCAAGGGGCTGACCCACCCGCACGCCGGCACGCGTTTCGACGACTCCGGGCCAGAAGTGTCCCGCCGCGACAACCGCAGGCACCTTATCGTGGGCCTGATCGGCTCCGTGTACTCACTCTGGCTGATCTACGCCGCGGACCCGGTGTACGTGCTGCTCGGCGCGCTCGCCGTGGTGCCGGGCCTGGTCCCCTACATCTGGACGCGCCGCAAGCACGGCGACACACTCTTCAACGCCTTCGAAAAGGTCGTTGTCGCGGTGGTGCTGGTCGCGGCAGTGATCGCAGTGGTCGGGCTGGTGAACGGGTCACTGGTGTTGGAGTAGGTCCCAGCCCAACTTCGCACATAGCGTGACAACGAGCCCAAGGAGCGCCACGCGCACCAGCGCCGACCCGCCCTTGAGCACCGTGCGCGCCCCCAGCTGCGCGCCCGCCACGTTAGCCGCGGCAAGGGCGAGGGCGAGCTTCCAGTTGATGAAGCCGCCGAGCCCGAACACCAATAACGCGCCCAGGTTCGTTGCGGTGTTGACCACCTTCGCCATCGCCGCCGAACGCACAAAGCCCTGGGTGAACACGGCAGTAAACGCCATGATGAGGAACATGCCGGTGCCGGGGCCGAACACGCCGTCGTAGCCACCGATCAGCGCCACAGCGAGCGCGGCGAGCCCGAGACGTTTGCCGGAAAAGATGCCGGCGCCCTCCTGCCCGAACTTCGGGTTCAGCGCCACAAAGACGCCCACTCCGATAAGCAGGACGAGGATGATTGGGGTGGCCACGGAGTCGTCGATAAGCGAAACCGCCCTGGCGCCGAGCGCAGCCATCACACCCGCGATAAACGCGTAGACCCAGGTCGCCCTGGGGACCCCGACCCGGCGCACGAGGGTGGCGGCGGCGGACGCGGTGCCCGAGATTGCCGCGACCTTGTTCGTGGCCAGCACAGACGCCGCCGGCATGGACGTGGCCGACATCAGCACCGGGATGAGCACGAGACCGCCGCCGCCGATCACGGCGTCGATCCAACCGGCGAACGCGGACGCGGCGAGGAGGAAAACGATCACGGGACTACTATGCCCCACATGAACCGTTGGCTTGTGGCTGCTCCGTTGTCGGCGGCGCTCGGGCTGCTGTTTGGGTTTTTGGGGGTCCCAGCAGCGTGGATCCTCGCCGGGATTCTGGGGGCCGGATCGGTGGCGCTGGTGACGCAGGACGACCTGCCCGTCAACGAGCACCTGTTCACCTTCGCCCGCGGCACCGTCGGTGTGTTTGCGGCGCTGCCGCTGGTGGGGATGAACCCGCTGCCCTACCTGCTGCCGGGCGTGGTTGCGGGCGCGGTGGTGATTGCCATGGGCTTTGCCGGTGGTTTGGTTTTGGCCAACCACGGCGTTTCACGGGAAACGGGCGTGCTTTCACTTTTGCCCGGCGGGGCGTCGCTGATGCCGGCGATCGCGCGCGACGTGGGCGCGGACATTCGTTACGTCAGCCTCAGCCAGTACCTGCGCCTGCTCATCGTGTCCGTGTCGCTGCCGCTGGTCGCCTCGCAGTTTTCTCCCGCCACCCAGACCGAACTCGAGCCCTACTGGTGGATGTGGCTGCTGGTCCCGGCGCTGATCGTCTGCGGGTTGTTCGCGGGCAAGCTGCTGCGGTTTCCCAACCCCTCAGTCTTCGGCCCGATGGTGCTAACGGTGCTGGTGGGCGCGCTTATAGACGTGACCATCGTGCCGCCCCAGCTGCTTTCCATCGTGGGCTTTTTGGCCATCGGCTGGATGTGCGGTGGCGGGCTGTCCGTGCCCGCACTGCGCCGGTTCTCCCGCCTGCTGCCCGCCACGCTGGCCTACATCGCCGGGCTGATGCTCGCATGCGCCGGCATGGGGTGGCTGATGTCCAAGTGGCTGGGCCTGAGTTTCTACGAGGGCTACCTGGCCACCAGCCCCGGCGCGCTGGAGACGGTGCTGGTGCTGGCCACCAGCCCGGCCGTGGTGGCGCTGCAGGTGATCCGGCTGATCATGGTGATCCTCATCGCCGGGTGGCTGCCCAAGATCCTTAGTGGTGGAGAACCTCGTTCGTGAGCATGTCCATGGGCATGGAGCCGAGCTTCAGCGCCTTGACGTGAAACTCGTGCTCAGTCATCCCCTGGGCCATTGCCTGGCGGCGCAGATCCACCCAGTCCTTGTAGCCCAGCGCGTACGACGGCGCCTGGCCTGGCCAGCCCATGTAGCGGTCCAGCTCGAAGGCCAGGTTCGCCTCCGGCATCGCGGTGTTGTCGCGCAGGAATGCCTTCGCGTATTGGGCGTCCCAGGTGCCGGTGCCCTCCGGGGTGCACTTGCCCAGGTGGACGCCGATGTCCACCATCACTCGGGCGAGGCGCAGGCGCCTGGAGTCAAGCAGGCCCATGCGGTAGCCGGGGTCCTCGAAGAAGCCGTGGTCCTCCATGAGGTGCTCGGCGTAGAGCGCCCAGCCCTCGCCGTGGGCGGAGTTCCAGCACACGGAGCGGCGCCACAGATTCAGTTCGTTGCGGTTGAGCAAGGCGTAGCCGTGCTGCAGGTGGTGGCCCGGCACGCCCTCGTGGAAGACGGTGGACATCTCCTGCCAGGTGTGGAACGTCTCCTGGCCTTCCGGCACAGACCACCACATGGTGCCGGGGCGGATCATGTCGTCGCTGGGCGGGGTGTAGAAGATGCCGCCGGAGCCGGCGCGGTCGATGCCGCACTCCACCGTGTGCAAGCCCTCGGGCACGTGGAAGGCGTCGGCGGCTTTGTCGTTGAGCTCGGACATCCACTCAATCAGCGCGTCCGTGCCGCGGAGGATATAGCGCTCGTCCTGGTTCAGGTTGCGGTAAGCGCCTGCCACGGAGACGTCGCCGTAGAGCTCGTGCGCGATGGCGCGCTGCTCCTCCACGGTCTTCGCCAGTTCTTCCTGCGCCCAGTCGTAGCTGGTGTCCAAGTCCACCTCGCGGCCGTGGAAAAACTCGGCAAACAGCTGGTACCGCTCGCGGCCCACGCCGTCGTTGTGGGATGCCTGCGGCGACAGCTCTGTGGACAGCCAGTCCGCCATCTCCAGGAATGCCTCCTTGGCGTGCCCCACCACATGCGAATCGGGCGACAAGCCCAGGTGGTCCAGCTGGGATTCGGTGTCGCCCAAAAGCTCGCACTGGTTGATCACTGCGTCGATCTGGCGGTGGGAAGCAACATCGCCTGTCGACGCCGCTTCGCTCAGAGACTCGCGGTAGCCCGCCAACGCACTCGGAATCCGCGACATGCGCGAGGCGATGTTGTCGAAGTCCTCCTCTGTCACCTTCGGCATCAGGGCGAAGGAGTCGCGGATGGTCTGCACCGGCGAGTCGATGTTGTTCAGCCGGCACAACAGCTCGCCGCGGTGGTGGAACTCCAGCTCCGCGCTCATTCGGTCGCGGAGGATCGCGGCGGTGAGGTTGTCCACGTCGTCGAAGTCGTCCTCGTCGTCGGAGGCGTCCGTGGAGTCGTTGAGCGCGTCCACGTCCGCGACAAGGTCGCGCATCCTGTCGGCCAGGCGCCCCCAGTAGTCCGGGGAAAAGTCCTGCAGCTCCCCGTCGTGGCCGTCGATGCCGATCTGGGTGGCAAGGGTGGGGCTGATCTCGGCGAGGTCGTAGACGAAGTCCTCACAAGTGGCGTCCAATAAGGACGGCTCGCGCCAGCTTTCGTTGGTCATGCCGAGCGATTGTATCGGAGCTGGCCAAATGGACAATTACGTCAGGGGCCAGGTAAATATATTCATATGCCCTTCTCACGCCCGCGAACGCCAGCAGCTAAGTGTCTGCACCTTATTCGGCTGCACGAGACGACGTCGAGAAGCGATCTTGTGAAAGCAACCGGCCTGTCGCAGCCAACCGTCACACGCGCGATCTCCGCGCTGGTGGACGCAGGTTACGTCACCGAGCGCAACGACCTGACCCAGTCCAAGGGGCGCGGCCGCCCCACCATCCCGCTGGAGCTGGCGGACACCCCCGGCGTGCACGCGGGCGTGTCGGTGGGCACCGAATCCACCTACGTGGCCCTGTTCGACCTGAAGGGCCGCACGCTGCTGTGCCGCGACATGGACATCACGGTGAAAAACGTCAGCGAGGACGACTTCATCCAGTCCATGATGGCGGAGCTGAACCAGATGACCACCAAGCTGGAGCGCCCCATCCGCACCGTGGGCGTGACCACCTCCGGCACGGTGCGCAAAGGCGGCAAGGTCTTCGCGCCGAACCTGGGCTGGGACGGCGTGGACATCGGCGACCAGCTGCGCGAGCAGTTCTCGGTGCCGGTGGAGGTTTCCTCCATCTCCAGCGCGATTGTCGGCTCGGAGATGCACTCCACCGCCTCGCTGAACATCCCGTCGGTGATGGCGCTGTTCGCTGACGACTCCATCGCCTGCGCCATCTCCCACCCGGACGGCGTGGAGCCGATCGAGGTGGGGCAAGGGGAGCTGACCACCCGGGGCCTGATCGACGCCATCGGCGAGGAGGATATCCGCACGCTCAAAGACGCGGTGACCGACTCGCGCGAGGACACCCGCTACGCGCTGGACCGCCGCGCGCGGGGCTTAGGTTCGCTGGTGGCGGGGCTGTGCAGTACCTACTCCCCCGCGACGGTGGTGGTGGCGGGCAGCGCGTTTATCGACGACCCGCTGGCTGCCGCCCCGTTCGCCCGCACCGTTCGCTCGGAGGCGAACTGCCGCCCGGAGCTGCGCCTGATCCCCACCCACCGCGAGGTCGTGCGCGACATCGCCCGCGCCGTGGCGCTGGACTACGTGCTGCGCGAGCCACTGAAGGTGGCGGGGGCGTAGATGAAGCGCGCCGCTTGGGCTTGCGTGCTGCTCCTGGCCGGTTGTGCCGCCCAGGAGGCCGAGCCGTTGCACACTGAGGTGACCACCCAACCCGCACCGGATCCCTTCGAGGGCCTGGACAAAGAGGTGGCCGCAATTGAGAAGGAAACGGGCACTGAGGTGGGCGTCGCGCTTTTCGACGGCTCCGAGATGACGCAAACAGGATCCCTCTACGCACTACCGTCCTGGTCCACCATCAAGATCCCCATCGCCCGCGCCGCGGTGGAGCACTGCGACTACGGCGAAGAGTACGTCGAGGAACTCACCGAAGCCTCGATCAAGTGGTCCGACAACGACTCCGCGCGCACCCTGTGGGACTGCATGGGCAGCGACAAGGAAGCCGGGGAGAAGGTCCGCGACGAGATTGCCAAGTCCGGCTCCAAGGTGCAGGTGGAAGGCGCCTTCGGCACCACCAGCTGGTCGTTTCCCGGGCAGGCGCGCTACGCGTTCTACCTCAGCCAGCAGGACGAGGACGACCCGGTGATCATGGAGATGCACCACATCGCCGAAGACCAGTCCTACGGGCTGGGCACGCTAGAGACCGTGCCGTTCAAGGGAGGCTGGTCCGACGACGAGACCGACGGGTCCTGGCACACCCGCCAGTTCGGCTGGTTCGACGGCTACGGGGTAGCCATCGGCGCGCGCAGCGAGGACGGCAGCTACGACGACACCATGGACGCCCTAGACAAGGTGGCGGAACTGTTGCAGCTGCGGCTCGACGAACTTGAAGAGGGCCTGCAGCACCGACAGCACCGTCAGCACAGCGGCGATGATGCTGATGATCTCCCTGGGCGACGAGGATGAGCCGGCACCGCCGAAGACGAGCTTCTTCGGGGTGGAGCTGGGCTTTTCGCTGCCGTTGGCCGGGCGGTGCAGGACGGTGTTCTGCTCGCCCTCGATGCCCTCGTTACCTGCGCCGATACTACAGGTGGAGGTCACGGAAGCCTCGCCTTCTGCGGTGACCACGCTGGCGAAGCCGTAGGAGCGCATCCTCGGGTCCAGCAGGTTGTGCAGGTGGCCGTTGCCGTTGTTGAAGTGGCCGTTCGCACGGATGAGGTCGTCTACCTCGCCGTAGCCCCAGCCCTGCATCGCTTTGTCCATGCTGGCGGTGGAGTGCAGGTTCTCCCCCGGCGCGCATAATCTGAGAGTAGCGTGTACCAGAGCATAAAGCCGACTGGGGCAAGCGTGAACAGCAGCTGCGGGGCGTGGAGCACGTTCACCGACGCAAATGGCACCATAAACAGCGCGAGCACGATCGCACCCCAGCGGTTGTAAACGTAGGCCAGCATCGGCAGGATCCACACCCAGTGGTGGTACCAGGAAAACGGGCTGACCAGGCAGGCCGTCATACCGATGAAGGAGACGGCGAGGGGGGCGGGGGCTCGTCGAGAAGCAAAAAGCCCAAGCGCTGTGACCAGCGCGCTAAGGACAAGCCAGAGCCACAGCTCGTCGTAGCCGGCGCGAGCGAGGACCTGGCGGATGGACTGCGCGCCCGGATTGTCGTCGGCGCCGATGCGGGTGGTGCGGAAAATGGCGTCGGTCCAGAAGGTCTTCGCGTCTGTGACCTCAGAAAATCCGGTGGCCACGGTGCACAGAAACGTGAACGCGGCAATGAACACCGCACCCCACCGGCGCTGCTGAATGAGCAGGAGGATGAAAAACGCCGGCGTGAGCTTCAACCCCGCGGCGAGCCCGACACCGATGCCGGGAAGCCTGTAACGGGGAAGGAAATCCAGGCACACCAAGCCCATGAGCAGCAGGTTGACCTGGCCGAAAAACAGGGTGCCCTGCACCGGGGAGAGACACAGCACGAACACCGCGGTAAGCAATAGGGCGTGTTTGCTTGTAGACGCCCGCGCCACGAGCAGAACCACCAGCACGGATAACGCTTTCCACGCGACACCGAGCGCTGTGCTTTCCGTCAGCCACGAAAACACCACGCCCGCGAACGGCGGGTAGGTAAACGGCAGGCCGGGAAGCAGGTCGGTTGCGTAGAGCGGCTGGTGTCCGGTGACCTTCTCGCCGCCGAGGAGATAGACCTTGAGGTCGCTGGGGAACTCGGTGGTGAACGCGTTGGGCAGGCCGGTATCGATGTAGCGCCAGCTTGCGAACGCCAGCAGGAGAAGAAGGCCGATCACAGGTCGAGACCGTCCAGGATGTCGTCGAGCGCGTCGGCGATGTTGACCCTCCACAGCGTGTCCACTTTCGCGTCGGCGCGGCCCGGCCCACCATTAATCACGGCGGTGGGTTTGCCCTGCTTTTTCGCGTCGAGGATGAACTTGTAGCCGCTCATCACCGCCAACGAGGTGCCGATTGCGATCACGCCTGTGGATTCCTTAAGCCAGGCATCTGCAGCCTGTCGACGCTCCCTCGGCACGCCCTCCCCGAAGTACACCACATGCGGCTTGAGCCTGTGGCTGCCGCAGGTCGGGCAGGCGATCATGCGGAAGCGCTCAACGTCGGATTGCCTGAGCTCCACATCGCCGTCCGGGTTAAGCATGGAGCCCTCCACCTCGACCGAGTCGAAGTAGGTGGGGTTGGCGGCGGTGAGCAGGGCGTCGATAAGCGAGCGCTCGTGCAGCGTTGTGCAGTCGAGGCAGACGACGTGCTCCATGTCCCCGTGCAGCGCGATGACGTTGTCGGAGCCCGCCTGAGTATGCAGCCCGTCGACGTTTTGGGTGATGATGCCGCGGATCAGCCCCGCCTTCTCCAGCTCAACGAGGGCAAAGTGCGCGCGGTTGGGGCGGGCCTGGCGCATGTAGCGCATACCCACGAACGCGCGGGCCCAGTAGCGGTGCACCTGGGTCGGCGAGTGCGCGAACTCCTGGAACGTCATCGGGCGGGACTTGGTCAGGCGCCCGTTCTTGCTGCGGTAATCGGGAATCCCCGAATCGGTGGAGATGCCAGCGCCGGTGATGACCAGGGTTTTTGGGTTTGCTAGTTGGTCGAGGATCTTGGCTTTGGCGTTCGGGGTGGGCGCGGTGGTTTCGGTGACGACCCGCTCGATGGAGCGCACGGCGGAGCGGTGCGCCATGGCGATAGCTGGGTCGTCGAAGTGGGGGTCCATCGTCTGGGGAGTCTATCCCCTGGGCCCGGAACAGACCGTGTTGTCTATTTGTGTGGTTTACATTTTCGGACTGAAGGAGTAGTTTATCCACGTCTTTATCACATAAATGAACAATTCTGTCTAGAAGGAGCCGCTCGTGCCTAAGTGGGCAACTAGCTTCGGCGCACAAGTTATCTACGGCCTGATCATCGGCCTCATCCTCGGCTTCATCGCCGTGGACATCCAGCCGCTGGCCGACACCCTGGACTGGGTCGGATCAACCTACGTCCAGCTACTGAAACTGCTGATCCCGCCGCTCGTGTTCACCGCGGTGGTCACTTCCATTGCCAACCTGCGCCAGGTCACCAACGCCGCGCGCCTGGCCGTGCAGACCCTGGTGTGGTTCGCCATTACCGCGTTCTTCTCCGTGGTCATCGGCATCCTCGTCGGCCTGGTGATCAAGCCCGGCGCGAACACCTCGGTGGATGCGGGCACGGCGGCGGAGCCGACGTCGACAGGCTCGTGGATGGGCTTTTTGAACTCCGTGGTGCCCTCCAACATCCTCGGCCTGGGTGTGTCCGGCGAGTCCGTGAAGTTCAACGTCCTGCAGATCCTGGTGGTCTCGCTGCTGCTCGGCATCGCCGCGGTGCGCGTGGGCAAGGCCGCCGAGCCGTTCATCGAGTTCTCCGGCTCCCTGCTCAAGGTGGTCCAGGAGGTGCTGTGGTGGATCATCCGCCTCGCCCCGATCGGCACCGCCGCCCTGATCGGCAACGCGGTGGCGTCCTACGGCTGGGACGCGCTCGGCTCGCTGGGCAAGTTCGTGCTGGCCATCTACATCGGCCTGGCGCTGGTGATCTTCGTGCTCTACCCCGTTGTTTTGGCCGCGCACCGCATCCCGGTGCTGGAGTTCTTCCGCCGCGTGTGGCCCGTGACCACGCTGGGCTTCGCCACGCGTTCTTCTATGGGCGTGATGCCGGTGACCCAGCGCACCACCGAGGAAGCTATGGGCGTGCCCAGCGAGTACGCCTCCTTTGCCATCCCGCTCGGCGCAACCACCAAGATGGACGGCTGCGCCTCCATCTACCCCGCCATCGCCGCCCTGTTCGTGGCGCAGTTCTACGGCATCGACCTGTCCATCTCGGACTACGTGCTCATCGTGATCGTGTCCGTGCTGGGGTCCGCGGCCACCGCCGGCACCACCGGCGCAACCGTCATGCTCACCCTGACCCTGTCCACCCTGGGCCTGCCGCTCGCCGGCGTGGGCCTGCTGCTGGCGGTGGACCCGATCGTGGACATGGGCCGCACCGCAGTCAACGTCACCGGCCAGTCCGTGGTGGCGACGGTGGTGGCGAAGCGCGAGAAGATCCTCGACGAATCCCGCTGGTAGGCCCTACCTAAACGGCACCTCGCCGATCGCGCGGCGCAGTTTGCGCGTGCGCAGCCGCTCCGGATGCCGCGCGAGCTTCTCCACGGCCCGGACGGCGCACATGACGTGCGCTTCCTTCGAGTTGGAGTAGAACGCCTGGGCGCCGGCGGGCAGCTTCGGCACGGCGTGCAGCGGCAGGTCGGACACCGCCAGCAGGGTGCCGTAGGGCACGCGGTAGCGGTACCCGTTCGCGGCGATGGTGCACGACTCCATGTCCACGGCCGCCGCGGTGGAGCCGCGCAGCCATTCCCACAGGTCGCGCGGGTCCTTCCACTCCCAGTTCCGATCGCCGGTGCTCAACACTGTGCCGGTGCGCATGAGCGACGCGTCCGATCCGTAGACCTTGGACACCGCCTTTTCCAGCGTGCGCTGGATCTCCGGCACGGCGGGAATGGGCAGTTCGCGGCGCAGGTAGTCGTCGAGCACGTGGTCGTGGCGCTCGTACGCGTTGCCCAAAATCAGATCACCGATGCGCATGCGGGCGTCCAGGCCGGCGCAGTGGCCGATCATGATCCACGCCTCAGGCCGCAGCACCGCAAGCGAGTCGGTGATGGTCTTCGCGTTCGACGGCCCGACACCGATGTTGATCATGGTGATGCCGTCGCCGTTTTCGGTGACCAGGTCGTAGCGCGGCATCTGGAATTTCGACTCCAGCTCCAGGTCCTCCAGCGCCACGGTGTCGGACACGGTCTCCCCGCTCGGCAGCACCAGGCGCGTGTAGCGCGAGTCAGGATGAGACAGCTCGCGCAGCCCGAACTTCACAAACTCGGTCACGTGCATGGCGTAGTTCGTGAACAGGATGAAGCGCTGCAGCGAGTCGGCTTCGATGCCGGTGTAGTGCTCTAACCTTGCCAGTGCGAGGTCGAAGCGCTGCGGCCCGAAGTGGAACAGCGGTTTCTCGGCGCCGTTGAAGGCGTCCCAGTGGCCGTCGACAATCGCGTCGTGCACCTCATCCAGGGTGGGGCGCGGCAGGTTTGCGGTTTCGTCGATAGGCGGCATGCCTTTGATGTAGGCGGGCGGGATCGCCACATCGGAGTACCCGACCTCCACCGAACATGGATAGTTGGAGGTCAGCGCCTCAAGCTGGGCCGTCAGGTACGGCTCCATGAGGTCCGGGCGCGAGATGACTGCGGAGTAGGTGCCGGCCTCGTCGACGTAGCCGAAGGGCTCAGACCGGTCGATCGGCCGCCACCGCTCCACCTCCACCGTGAGTTTGGGGTACCGCACCTCCCCGTAGCGGTCGAACTCCCCCGAGCGCGCGATTTCACACGACTTCTCGTAGAGGGCTTTTAGCTTTGCGACGACCTCCGGTACCTCACACATGCAGCCAGGCTACTCACGAATGAGCACACGGCGCACGGCTTCGGCGCGACGGCCGATCTCCTCTGAAGAGCAACCTTCGCGGACGCACTGCTCAATGAGGCGCTGCATGCCGGCGACGTAGACGCGGGACATGTCATCCACAAGCTGCGCATCCGCATCCCCCCACTCCCTCGAGCGCGGAAGCAGCTGCTCGCGCATCGTGTCCTGCATGACGCGCTGCACCTCGTCGTCCAACACGGTGTGCACCGGGGAATCGATCAGGCGCACAGCGGCTTTGTTCCTCCCGTCGACGACACTGACCAGTTCGACGACTGACGCCTCGAAGTTATGGTCGATCGCGAAACGCTCCGCGAAGCGCTCGTAGGCGGCCAGCACCCAGTCTGCTGCGGTGGCGAGGATGAGCGCGTCGCGGTCGGCGAAGTGCTGGTAGAACACCTGGCGGCTCACGCCGGCTTCTTTCACAATCTGCGAAACATTGAGGTCGGCCACATCATGGTCGTTGAGGAGGCGAAGCACCGCGTCGACAAGTGCCTTGCGGGTACGAAGGGCGCGCGGGTCCGTGCTGTCAGACCGGCGACCAGGCAGGTCGTATTTCATCCTGGGCTCTCCAGATACTTTGGACGTTAGGCTTTTGTGCTATGAGCCTAACTGATGACACCTTAAAACTCTTGCAAAACCTCATTCGGAATGGATGCGTCAACTATTTCTCAGCAGATTCTGGACAAGAGGAAAGAAACGCCGACACGTTGGAAGCCTTCTTCGCAGGTACCGACGTAAGTGTGGAACGCTACGAGCCACACCCTGGACGCGTGTCCATCAGCTTCACTGTGGAGGGCACAGACCCCGACGCCGAGCCGCTGACGCTCCTCGGCCACACCGACGTCGTGCCCGTGGACGAGGACAAGTGGACCACCAACCCGTTCAGCGGCGAGATCATCGACGGGCGCGTTTTTGGTAGGGGTGCCACCGACATGCTCTACATCACCGCGGCGATGGCGGCGTGTGTGCGCGACGTGGCCCGCGGGGAGAGGCCGCGCGGCACCCTGACCTTCGTGGGCTGCGCCGACGAGGAGGCCCGCGGCGGGCTCGGCGCGAAGTGGCTTGCCCAGAACGGGAAGTTTTCCTGGAAGAACTGCCTGTCCGAGGAGGGCGGCTCACACATTCCCGCTGCCGACGGCTCCGACGCGCTGGCGGTCGTCGTCGGCGAGAAGGGCGCCGGCCAGCGTCGCCTGACCGTCCACGGCGACGCCGGCCACGGCTCCGCGCCCTATGGCCGAGACCTAGCGGTGGCGAAGATCGCCGAGGTGGCCCGGCGCGTCTCTGCTCTTGCACCCGAGGTGCGCGCCGACGAGATCTGGGAGGGCTACGTCCGCGCCTGGAAGTTCGACCCCGCGACCGAGGCGGCGCTGATGCGTGGAGAAGGCTACGAGGCATTCGGCCAGCTGGAGAGCTACTCCCACGCCATGAGCCACCTGACCATCTCCCCGACCGTGCTGCGCGCCGGCAACGGCATCAACGTCCTGCCGTCCGAGGCGTGGCTGGAACTGGACATCCGCCCCCTGCCCGGCCAGACGCAGGAGGAGATCGACTCGTTGCTGCGTTCTGCCTTGGGCGAGCTCGCCGACGAAGTGGAGATCACCCACCTCATCACAGAAGACGGGACCGTCTCCCCCACCTCCGGCCCGCTCTTTGAGGCCATCTGCCAGACCTTCGACGAATTCTTCCCCGGCGTGCCAGTCGTGCCCACGATCGCGGCCGGCGGGTCGGACCTGCGCTTTGCCCGTCGGAAGGGCGGCGTCGGATACGGGTTCGCCCTGCACGCCCGCGAGGAGACGCTGGGTTCCGTGCTGGGCCAGCTGCACAGCCACGACGAATCCGTCTCCGTGGAGGACGTGGACCTGACCGTGCGGGCGTACCGCTCCCTAATCCGCCGCTTCGTCGGGGCCTAGGCTTCCTTGCACAGACCCTGGGATCCAAAGCCTGTCATCGGGCGATTTTTGCGCGAACCCAGGGTTTAGCGGACAGGGTCTGTCTCCAGGGGCTGTCACTCCTACCACATTGGCCCCATCCGTGACATACTGGCCTGCATGAAGATCCGCACCCTTGCAATGACCGCCACCCTCGCCGGCACCGTCGCACTCGCGCCGACCGCCGGCGCCGACGCCATCGACGACGCCCTGGCCAAGATGCCGTCCGGCCCGATCTCCTGCGACCAGGCCTCCCGCTACTGGACCAACGACGCCGACTACCAGCAGAAAGTCCGCCAGGCCCGGGCGGTCGCCGCGTTCGACCGTCGCGGCCCGCAGATCCTCGACGCACTCTCGCGTGTCGACGAAGCCGCGAACCGCTGCGGCCTCAAGGGCGGTGCAAAGCCGGCTCAGCCGAAGCAGAGCAACCAGAGCAACCAGCAGAACACCCAGCCGAAGCAGCCCCAGCAGCAGCCTCAGCAAGCCCAACCGAAGCAGCAGCAGACCCAGAACCCCCAGAACCTGAACGTCAGCCCGCAGCTGATCAACCTCGCGCCGGCGGGCGTGCCCACCGTTGAGGTTCCGGTGGCGAATGTGGTCACGCTGCAGCTGCCGGACATCATCAAGATCATTCAGCAGGCGCTGGCGCAGATCCTGGCTTACTTCAACATCCAGGTGTAAAGCTCGTCGCCGCCTGAGTGCACCCGCACGCCGGGGGTGGGCGTGAGCCACAGGTCCGTCTGCAGGGAGTGCTCGCCGTCGAAGGCCCGGAACGAGATAGTCTCGTTGGTCTTGTCCAGCACCTCCACCGACGCGCGGGTGAGCCACGCGTTGCGGCGGCGCACCCCGATCAGCCGCTGGTACTCGGTGAACAACCAGCCGCCGAGCGGGGACAAATCTGCGGGTGAAGCGGGCAGAACGGGGCGCACTGCGTCGTCGGCGGACCAGCTTTCACCGCGCACGCCGGTAAAGCCCTGCTCGTCGCCGTAGTAAATGGACGGCATGCCGGGCACCGTCATCAGCACCGCCGCGGCCAGCACGGCCTTGTCCTCCCCCACCTTGGAGGCGATGCGGTCCACGTCGTGGTTGCCCACAAACGTGTTGGGCAAAATATCAGTTGGATGGCGCTCGAGTGCGTGGGCGAGCTCCCAGAAGTTCGTGTCCACAATCGAGGACCAGGTCGCCTTCCACAGCTCGTACTGGGTCACGGCGTCCAGGAAGCCAGCCTTGCCTATCGACGAGTAGTCCCCGTGGATGACCTCCCCCAAAAACATCGCGTCGGGAAACTCTTTACGCACCCGGGCAAGCACGTCGGCCCAGAAGTCGGCGGGCACGGCGTACGCGACGTCGAGGCGCCAGCCTGCGATGCCGCGGCGCAGCCAGTGCAGCATGATCTCCGCCACGGCGTCGCGCACAGCATCTTCACCATGGTGCAGGGTGGCCAGCTCGCCGTGGCCCTCCCAGTCCGTGTCGCCGGCCAGGCCCTGCTCAACCCACGGGTGCGTGCGGGCGACGTGGTTGAACACTCCGTCCAACATGATGTGGATGCCGCGGGCACGGCATTCGTCGATAAGCCAGGCGAAGTCCTCCTCATCGCCGAGGCGGGGGTCGATGCGGAAGTGGTCGAGGGTGTCGTAGCCGTGGGTGGCGGAGGCGAAGATGGGGCCGAGCAAAAGGCCGTTGCAGCCGAGTTCCACCAGGTAGTCCAGCCACGGCTCGAGGGCGCGGAGGCGGGGGGCGGTGTCGTGCTCCTCGCGGATCGGTGCGCCGAGGGCGGCCAGCGGGTAGACGTGCCACCAGATTGTGCGGTCCAGCATGGGCTCGAGCCTACGCACCGAGCAACGCCAAGGGCACGACCGCGACACCATCCGGGCGGCGGTAGGCGCGGGTGCCGGTGGTGAGAATGACGGTGTCGACCACATCGTCGGGCAACTTCTCCCGCAGCCACAGCAGGTGCTTCACGTCGTCGTCACTGATGTTCGCGGCGAGTTTGACCTCAAACGCCACGATGGCGCCGTCTTGATCCTGCGCGATCAGGTCCACTTCACGGTCGCCCTTCACGGTGCGGAAATGGCCGACGTTGCCGAAGGTCGCCTGCGCCGCCACTCGCACCGACAACGTGGCCAGGGACTCGAAGAGCGGGCCAAGCAGGTAGTTGAACCGGCCGGTCAGCTTCGCGGCGGGAATGTCCAAAAGCCGGAGCACAAACGCGGGATCCGCGAGCTGGTGCTTCGGCGCCTTTGCCAGGCCCGCGAACGGGGACCGCCGCATGTCCCACGCCGGCACCGGGTCCAGCATCCACACCTCGGCGAGTTTCTCGCGATACACCATGGTTGTGGTTTTGGCGGGCTTGTTGGACTCCCCGGGCGTCGCGGCGTCGAGGATCTCCTGGTAGCTCGTGGTGGTCGAGCTCGCCGCCGCGTACGCCGCCAGCCAGTTCATCAGCGCCGCCGGGTTGCGCGCGGTGTAGCCCTGCTCCGGCAGGTCACGGTCCACCACGCGTGCAAGGTACGAGTCGAGCTGCTGGTTGCGCAGCGCCGGGGGCGCCTCATAGAACCCGGGGAAGCCGCCGGATGCGATGGCGTCGATGTAGTGCTTGAGCGTTTTGTCGGTCTCACCTGCGATTGCCGCCCCGCCCTGGAACAGCTCGCCCATGCTTATCGACGGCTCCGCCCCCGCCCGTTCAAACAGCGCCAACGGCCGCATTCGTAAGGACAGGATTCGACCGGCCCCGCTGTGTGTGTCCGTGCCCGCCGCCGGTGTGGCTGACCCGGTGAGGAGGAAACGGCCGGGCGCGGCGCCCTCGTCGACAGCGCGGCGCACATAGTCCCAGGACTCGGGGTGGCGTTGCCACTCATCGATGAGGATTGTGCCGGATTTTTCTGCGCTGAAGGTGGGGTCGGCGGCGAGCACTCCAGCGCCCTCCTGCGTGTCCAGCCGCATAACGGTGGAGGCGCGGCGACGTGCGGTTTCGGTTTTTCCTACTGCTTTAGGCCCTTCCAGCGAAATTGCCGCAGCGTGCGAAATGAGCTGGTCAAGCTGGGCGTCGACGGCTCGCGGAAGGTAACTCATAGCGCCCTACACTACTAATTTTCCGTCTCCTACGCTACGAATTTTCCTCCCGGTTGATCAAAGGCTGCAGGCCCTTGGCAATGCGGTCCTTCCAGGTCTTGGCAATTTCGTCGTACCCGCGGTCGTGCGGGCGGATACCGCGGTGGGTGAAATTGACCTTGGTTTTGCCCTCATCTTCCTCGATGTCGAAGATGAGCGAGGTGTCGTCCCACTCGCCTTCGGTGGGTTCGACGTTCCAGACCACGCGTTTGCCGTCGTCGGCTTCTTGCACGGAGAAGTCGCCCTCCTCGGCGTGGAACTCGCCGCCTTTCACGCCGGCCTCGCCCTCGACCTTCTGGTCCCACCAGCTGTTGGGTTTGGTGATCGCGCGGTAGACCTCCTCGCGGGTGGCGGGCACGGAAAAGGAGGCGGTGAAATCGCGGATGGCTTGGGCGGTGGTGCCGTCGGCGAAGGTCCAGTCGGACAGGGTGTGGTCTGGGTCGTAGATGGCCACCTCGAAACCGTTGTCCTTGTATTTCATCAGCCCGTCTTTGATTAGGTCGCGGCCGGCTTTGTTGAAGCCGGTGACGCCGGAGACGTCGAAGATCAGCTTCTCGCCGTGGAGTCGGCGCTGCGCCAGGCCGCGCAAGATCTTCTCGGCGGCGGTGAAGTTGATCATGCCTTGCAGTTCCACGATGTCGGCGCCCTCGCGGCGCTCCACGGACTTGATGCCCGGCGCGAGGTAGAAGTTGGAGGACAGCAGGTTCAGCCCCATGGAGTTGGATAGTTCGCGGAAGATTTTCACGCCGCGCACGGAGTTGCCTTGTTTGTTCAGCCGCGGGCTGAGCGACGCGATCCCGAGCTGCCCGGGCAGCGTACCGATCAAACCGCCGGCCACACCGGATTTGGCGGGGATGCCCACGTTGACCATCCACTGGCCGGAGGCGTCGTACATGCCGGAGGAGACCATCACGGCCTGCGCGATGCGGGCGGCCTCCGCGGAGAGCACCTTCTCGCCGGTGACGGGTTGGGTGCCGCCGTTGGCCAGCGTGGCGGCCATGGTGGCGAGGTCGCCGACGGTGACCAGCACTGCGCACTGGGCGATGTAGCTGGCCACGGCGTCGTGGGCGTCGTCGGTGATCATGCCACCGTCGCGAAGCATGTGGGCGAACGCCTTGTTGCGCTCGGCTGTTTCCAGCTCGGAGTCGAGCACGCGCTGGTCAATGGTCAGCTCGCGGCCGGCCAGACGGGAGAAGTAGGCGCGCAGTTTCTCGCTGCGCTGCTCCACCGAGATGTCGGGGCCGCCGATGAGTTGGTTGACGGTGATGGCGCCGGCGTTGATGAGGGGGTTGGCGGGGCGGCCGTCGTCGTCAAGCGAAAGTGCGTTGAACGCCTCGCCAGAAGGCTCCACGCCCACATGCTTGTCCACCTCGTCGGCGCCGTACTTGTCCAGTGCGAGCGCGTAGACGAAGGGTTTGGAGATGGACTGGATGGAAAATTCGTAGTCCGCATCGCCGATGGCGTAGAGGTGTCCGTCCGTGGTGCACATGGCCAGGGCGAGTTTGTCCGGATCGGCGTTTTTGAGTACGTCGATGTAGTCGGCGAGTTCGCCGCTGTCTTGGTCGCGGACGTTGTCCACAATGGCCTGGAGGTGGTCGTTGACTGACGAGAGCATAGGGCAAGTGTAGAGGTCTGCCCTGCGAAGCCATTTGAAACGGATATAATCGTGTTTATGTACAACGACACACTCCCAGACTCAACCCACGCACACCTCTCCCAGGAGCACGCCGACACCGTCAAGGCGACGCTCCAACCGGTGGGCGAAAACATCCAGACCATCGCGAACACCTTCTACTCCAAGATGTTCGCGGCCCACCCCGAGCTCATCTCCGACCTGTTCAACCGCGGCAACCAGAAGCAGCAGGCGCAGCAGAAGGCGCTCGCGGCGTCGGTGGTGAAGTTCGCGTCGCATCTTGTGGACGACTCCGCGCCGGACCCGGTGGTCATGCTCAACCGCATCGCGCACAAGCACGTCTCCCTCGGCGTGACCGAGTCGCAGTACCAGATCGTGTACGAGAACTTGATGGCCGCGATCGCAGAAGTGCTCGGCGACGCCGTCACGCCCGAGGTGGCGGAGGCCTGGAGCGCGGTGTACTGGCTCATGGCAGACGTGCTGATCAAGGCCGAGAAGGACCTCTACGCCTCCGACGGGGTCGCCGATGGCGACGTGTTCCGCCGCGGCACGGTGGTGGAAAAGACCGAACTTTCGAGCACCGTGACCGCGTTCACCGTGGAGGGCGACTTTACGCAGCCGAAGCCGGGCCAGTACACGTCTATAGGCGTCAAGCTTGACGACGGCGCACGTCAGCTGCGCCAATACTCCATCATCGAAGGCAGCCCGGCGCGCTACCGCATCGCGGTGCAGAAAGACGGCGAGGTCTCCACGTTTCTGATGGAGCGTGTCAATGTCGGCGATGCCGTGGACGTGACACTGGCCGCCGGTGACCTGGTACTGCAGCCGGGCGAGCGCCCAGTCGTGCTGATCTCCTCCGGCATCGGTTCCACTCCGTTGACCGGCATCCTCCGCCACCTGGCGCAAAGCGGTGACCCGCGCCGGGTGACGTACGTGCATTCCGACGACTCCGAGGAATCCTGGGCGCAGGCGCAGGAAACCCGCGAGCTGGTGGATGAGCTGAAGGATGGGTCGCTGCAGACCTACTTCCGCGGCGACGCTGAGCGCGTCGACGTGGACGCGCTCGACGTCGCCGGCGCGGACGTGTACCTCTGCGGCGGCACCGGCTTCCTCCAGTCGCTGCGCGAGGACCTGAAGCAGCTGCCCGCCGACAAGGCCCCCGCCAACGTGTACTACGAGCTGTTCAGCCCGAACGACTGGTTGGTGGCCTAAACCTCCCGTTTGGTCAGGCGGGTGCCGCACTGGCCGGGGCGGTCGTGCGGGATAAGCTGCACCTCCACGTCGCCGGCGCCCCGGTCCAAAAAGCCCTCGTGCAGCGCGCAGACCACCGGGGCGGGGCGGGTACCCTCTTCGGCAATGAAGGGGCAGGCGTTGAGGCCGATCTCGCGCACCTTGGCGCTGGCGGCGTCTGGGCGCGGCGCCGGGTCGAAGCCCATCTCGCGCAGGGTCTGGCACGTGTGGCGCTCCGCGGTGTCCAGGTCCACCCGCAGGTTTTCGTGGCGGCGGGTGTTCACCCGCTCAGCCCACTGGCGGCCGAGGCGCCTCGCGCTGTCGGTGTCCTGGTCGGCCAGGGTGTTGGCCAGCACCTCCACCAAGGCAATCATGGAGTGTGAGGCCAGGTTCGTGCGCGCCACGCGGGCGGTATAGACGTGCGAGGGGCGGCCGCGGCCGGTGCCGGGGGCGACGCGGCGGGAGACCACTCCCGCGGACAGGAGCTCCTCCAGGTGGCCGCGCACGGTGTTCGGGTGCATGCCGAGGGCTTTGCCTATTTCGGCGACCTGGATGCCGTCCGGGTTTTCCTGGATCACGTGAAACACCTCGAGCTGCTTTACGCTGAGGTGGCCGACCGCGTTGAGCAAATCACCGGCGGGACGGGGCGCGTGAGGGCGTTCCATACGCGTTCTCCTGGAAGTGTCTTGGTTACATCAGGATTATATTCCAGCTTTAAAGGCTTGACAACTTGGAAACGACGAAACTGACCTCAACACGCTGCTGCAACACATCAATTCCGGCTAATACCAGGTATTTCACAGCATTCGGAGACGGATGTCGCGCGAGACGATACAGTAATAGCGGCTAAAGGCCCCCTACCAGCTACAGAAGATAGATCGACTCATGACCCAATCACCTTTCGGCGGCACACAGTCCCCCTTCGCACCCCCTGCACCCACCGGCCCCGAAGCCGGCACGACGGCGCTGGCCATTACGTCCGCGCCCGTTGCCCGCCTGGTGCCAAGCCTAGTCATGGGGGTTATCAGCGTTGTGCTCTCCGTCTTTTTGTTCCTCTCCTCCACTACGGCCACGGACTCGTCCTACCTGCCACTGACGCTGGTTGCCTGGGTGCTCGCCGGCGTGCTGGGCATCGGCGCACTCGGCGTGTACTTCAAAGGTGACGCCGACGCCCGCGCGAGCGGCATGTTCGTCTCCGTCGGGTGGAAAGAAGCGCTGTACTGGGCCACCATCGTGGTGCTTGGCTTGGGTGTGCTGCTCTCCGCCATCCACGCTGGCCTGTACGTGGGCAAGAACTTCTAGGAGAGCGGGAGAATAACTATGCAGATCAACCGCATCCTTGCCGCCTCGGCCACCGCAGCCCTGGTGGCGGGCACGAGCATGCTCGGCGCCACCGCGCAGGCCCCAGCGCAGGAGAGCTCGCTACCGCAGCTCGGATCCTGCCTGGCGCAGAAGAACACCCTCGACATCGTGCTGCTCATGGACGAATCCGGCAGCCTGGAGTACGAGGCCAAAGACGGCCAGGTGGACAAGAACAAGCCGGGCACCGACGTTGAGGGCAACCGCGTGGACGCCGCGCAAAGCTTTATCGACGAGCTGGTCACTCGCCAGGAAGACACCGGCGTGGACGTGAACGTGCGCATCGCCGGCTTCGGCCAGGACTACAAGTCCGGCGCCACCCTTCCCGGCGAGTACGGCGAGTGGATCAACCTGGACGGTGGCAGTGCCTCCAAGGCGAAGGACGAGATCGCCGCGTTCAAAGAACGCACGGGCGAGGACTACACCAACTACACCAACGCCCTGTCCGGTGCGTACCAGGACCTGACCCGCTCCGGCAGCCAGGACCCGTGCCGCATGGTGGTCACATTCACCGACGGCGACCTCACCGCGGCGGACGGCCGCGACGGCGCCGAGGAGGAGCTGTGCCGTCCCGGCGGTGTGACGGACCGCCTCCGCGCCGCCGGAGTGACCAACGTGGGCATTGGCCTTTCCGCGCCCCACCTGCCCAGCGATTTCTCGCTGTTTCGCTCCCTGACCCAGGGTGGCGGCCCGTGCGGCACCGCAGCACCGAACGGTGCGTTCTTCGAAGCCTCCAATGTCGGCGGCCTGTTCGCCGCGTTCCACAGCGCCCTTTCCACCGGCAACGCTGTGAGCACGATGTCCAAGGCGGACGACGCATTCAACATCGCTCTCGACGATTCCATCAGCCAGCTGCGCTTCGCCGCAATCGAGCAGGAGGATCTGGGCGACAACGCGGTGCTCACCCTTACCGCCCCGAACGGCGAGGAGCTAAAGCTGGGCGAGTCCGGCTCCGCCACCCTCCAGGGCGCCGAGGTGGAGTGGGAAACCATCACTGATCCGGTGCTGAAAACCAACGCGCGCATGACGCTCGCGGACGGCCAGTCTTGGGCCGGCAATTGGGCCCTGAAGTTCGCGGACATCGACCCGAACGCCGCTGGTCAGGACGTGTTTACCGTCGCTGAACTGCAGCCGGGCCTTGCGGTACGCGTCGGCGGTGGCGAGGAAGGCACCGTCGAGCGCAACAATGAGCAAGACATTGAGCTGCAGCTTATAGACGCCTCCGGAAACCCCCGCCCCATGCAGGGCACCGCAAATTCGCGCGTGACGTTCCACCCTGAGAACGGGGAGCCGCAGGTGCTGGAGGAGAACCTGGATCTTTCCTCCGGCTCCGCGGCGATCCCGGCCGCGAAGATCGCGAAGCTGCCGGCGTTCGGCCGCCTCGAGGTGGAAACTGCGGTGACCACGAAGGGCGAGCCGGGCACCAAGCTCACCCCGTTCCTCAACGCCTCCGCCCTGTCGGTGGGCCTGCAGAACCTGCCCAAGATCAACGGCGGCATTGCCTACAACGCGGAAGAGACCACCGTGACCACGGAGATCCCGGTGAAGGGCCCGGGCAAGGTGTGGCTGCCGGAAGGCTCCACCGTCGCCGCTGAGCAGTTGCCGGAGAACATCGGCACCGTGCAGGTGGCCTCGGACCACAACTCCCCGGACAACGCCCTTGAGGTGCAGGCCGGCGAGGAGAAGACCCTGCCGGTGACGCTGTCTATCAACGAGCTGTCAGACGGCCTGGTCAACGGTTCCGTGCCGCTGAGCATCTCAGCCCTGGACGGTGCGGACGAGGCGTCGGTGGCGGTGCCGGTGGAGGGGTCCTACACCGTGCCGCTGAGCAAGGGCGGCTTCGCCCTCGGCTTCATCCTGGCGCTTTTGGGCGCGCTGGTGATCCCGCTTGCGATCCTGTACGCGATCCGCTGGATCACCAGTACCATCCCGCGCCAGCGCTTCGGCTACTACCGCATGGTGGTGGACGACCACAACGGTCGCCTCACCTACGACGGCGCACCGCAGCCGAACATCAACATCCTGGACGTCAACTCCAACTCGATTCCGGAGCCGACCCGCTCCTTCAACGCCGGCGGCCGCCAGTTCAGCGTGCGCAACGGCAACCCCAACCCGCTGGCGGCGTCGCCGGTGGTGGCGGACGTCGTGCCGTCTGTAAGCGGTGGCGACGGCGCCCACATCAAGGGCAAGGCGAAGCTGCCGCTGGCGGTGCAGGGCGAGTGGATGGTCGCAGGCCTCGGCGGCGACCGCTACGAGGTCATCGCGCTGCCGCGCCTGCCCATGAGCGAGGAGGAGAAGACCCGCCTGGAAGGCGAGATCTCCACCGAGATGCTCAGCCGCATTGAAAAGCTGAAGTCCCTGGAACCGGCAGCGCCTGCAGCGCCTGAACCTGCTGAGCCTGCTGGACCTTCAGCGCCGGAGCAGCCGCAGGGCTTCGGCCCGAACTTCGGTCCCGGTAACACCAATTCCCCCTTCGGGCCTGGTAACAGCCCGTTTAGCGATAAGTAACTCCCACCACGCAAAGGAAGCAAGCTCATGTTCAAAGTTCTCGTTGTCGGTTGTGGCGGATCTGGCGCTAAGTCGCTGTCCTACATGATGGACCAGCTCAAGACCACGCTCGCGGAGAACGCTCCGGTCTGGTTTGAGGGCAACGGCCGCAAACTGCCGGACGCGTGGCAGTTCGTCTCCATCGACGTGCCCACCGAGCCGGAGAGGGTCAAGGCGATCCCGAACGTCCCCAACGCAGGCGGCCAGTACATTTCCACCGGAGCGTCTTCTAACTACTCCTTCGTGGACCGCGCGGTGTCCGTGCAGCTCAGCCGCAACAACGCGCTGGGTTCCATCGCTACCTGGTCCTACCCGAACCCGGAGGAAGTCACTGTGCCGGTGGACGCCGGTGCGGGCCAGTATCGAGGCGTGGGCCGCATGCTGATCCTGAACAAGCTCACGGACGTGGAAGACCAGCTCAAGCAGGCGAAGGATCGCCTGTACAGCCCGCGGTCCGCCACCCAGCTGGACGCGATCCGCAGCGAAATGGGCCAGGGCGAAGCGACCGGCGAGCTGGCGGCAGACCCGATCGTGTTCGTGGTGTCCTCCATGGCCGGTGGCGCTGGCGCGTCGATGGCGCTGGATGTGTGCCGTCTGCTGTCCGGCCTGGAACTGAGCAACTACCAGGGCCGTTCCTCGTTGTTTATGGTCACCCCTGACGTGTTCAAGACCGCCGGTTCCGCGGATTCCTTTGTGGGCACCAGCCCGAACGCGCTGGCCATGTTCGGCGAGCTCGCCGCGGGCCAGTTCGGCGAGGGCACTAAGTCCGACGAGCTGCTGTACGAGGCCTTGGGTTACCAGGGCAACCTGGACGACACGCTCGTGTCCCGCGTATTCCCGGTGGGCATCTCCGCCGGCGTGAACGCCGTCCCGATCGCTGAAGGTGCGGGACCGTCCACGGTGTACCGCGCGCTCGGCCGCGGCCTGGCTGCCCTGACCACCGACACCACCATGATGGAGAACTTCGTTCAGTACCAGCTGGGTAACCCTGGTGGCCTGTCCTACGACCATGACTACTACGGCTGGGGGCTGGGCGGCGCTAGCTCCGACTCCGTGCCGTGGGGCACCTTCGGTTACGGCCGTCTTGCCATGGGACGCGACCGCTACGGCGAGTACGCCGCGCAGCGCTTGGCGTCCTCCGCCGTGAACACCCTGAAGAACGGTTTCAAGTTCACCGGCAGCGTCGATTCCGACGACGACCAGCTGGACCAGCGTCTGGAAAAGTCCTGGCAGAACATCCAGCGCCGCCTGGCCAACACGCTGCCGCTGCCGGCGGACGAGCGCCAGACCGCAGCCAACGCCGCGGAGACAGACCAGGCCTGGGCGTCCAACCGCTTCAGCGACACTGCCGTGGCGTGGGCGCAAAGCCGCGTGGACATGATGAAGAGCAGCAACGTTGTCCCGGCTCCGGAAAGCCGCAAGGGCGCGGAGTGGGCAAACGACGTGGAGGCCAGCCTGTCCAGCGCATACCGCAACCGCCAGCTGGTGGCAGATGACGTGCAGGGTGTCACCAACGGCAGCGGCCCGCTCTACCGCGCCGTGTACCAATGGGCTGGTGCGGATGAGCTGCAGCGCGAGGTGCTCGAGGTGCTCTCCGTGGAGATCGGCCGCTACGGCGTGGCGTTCGGCTCCAAGCTGCTCAAGACCATCCGCCAGCACGTCTCCGACGCCGCGGCGCGTCTGCGCCAGACCCAGCTGTCTGAGGGCCTGTTCCTAGACAGCCAGCTCGGCGCGGAGATCCGCGGCCAGCGCGGCAAGATCGTCGGCGACGGCTACCTCGACCGCATCTACGGCAGCGTGCGCGACCAGCTCTGGTACATCGCCATGGGCAACATGATGCGCCTGGCCGGCAACGTGCTGGAGGATTTCGCCCGCTACTTCCTGGCGGACTTCGACTCGGAGATCCAGGCGGCGCACCGCGAGCTCAACCACGACCTGACCTTGGACAACGACCCGAGCTTGGGCGTGGCGCAGATGAAGACGAACGTGCCGCGCCTGTGGCCGAGCGAAGAGGTCGACGTGGTGCCGGACCGTTTCAGCAACGCGGCCAACGAGGTCATGATCACCGAGCCGGAACACTACCCGGGCCAGTTCGAGGAAGACGTGATCCAGTCCGTGATCACCGACGAGAACCGGCAGCTGCGTTTCGACGACGCACTGGTGGAAGCCGCCCGCCAGATTGTGGCCGGCGACTGGCGCTCCGACGCGGACGCGGACGACGCCCCGCGTGATCTGCTCACCCTGGTGCAGCCGTGGGTGCCGCGTGCACTGACCTCCGTGCCGGACTCTGCAGACCTGCGCAATGAGACCAACGGCAAAGTGGAACTGAAGGTCCGCTCGGAGCACGTGCTGGACCGCTCCCGCAAATTCGTGGGCCGCGCCGGGTTCTCCTTCTCCCGCTTCATTGAGACTTCGCTGCGCTCCTACATCCTGGACGCGCCGGATGAGCCGACCCGCGCGGCCCGCCGCGAGGATATCGCCGGCAAGTTCGCCCAGGCGATGACGAAGGCGCTGCCGCTGGCACAGATTAACTCCAGCCTGCTGCAGGAACTGTATCCAGACGACTCGAACGCGAAATACAAGTTCAACTTCTCCACCGTGCCGTTCGCGGGCGATAGCGCGATGGCAGAAAAACTCACGAAGGTGGAGAGCAGCTACCCCAACGCGGAGTACGACGCGAAAAACCCGCTCGGTGGCGCACTGCAAACCAATGGTGAACAGCGCGAGATCAGCATCTACGGCTCCTACCCGAACTACCTGCCGGTGGTATTCGACTCGATCCTGCCGTCCGCAGCGCGCCAGTGGGACAAGCTGACCCTGCCGAACGCGCGCACGGCCTTCTGGCAGATGCGCCGCGCCCGCCCGATCAACGCGGCGACCCCGCTGACTGACGCGGAACGCCAGGCCATGATTAACGGCTGGTACGTGGGCCGCCTGATCGGCACCACTATCTTCCCGGGCGACAAGAATCGCGCGACCGGCCAGGACGGCATCCACGTGTTCGATCCGGTGACGCAGAGCTGGGAGGACTTCGATACTCCGCTACTCACCCCGCCGTCGAAGATGCGCACGAACTACGACTGGCTGCCGGCCATCCTGGAGTCACTGCCCATGGCGTGGGCAAAGGCGGACGAGTCGCCCGCGTTGTCCTCGCTGAACCCCTACCGCGCGCTGCGCCACAACTGGGACGCTACCGAAAGCGCGCCCGCGACTGCCCGCAACGCTACGCGCGGCTACGACCTATTGCGCAAGTGGCTTTTCGACGGCATCCGCATCGGCGGCGAACAGGCCCAGCACACGCTCGTGCAGGGCACTGGGCCCGAGGTCTCGCCGGAGGCACGTCGAGACGCTGCAATTGCGTGGCTGCAGGCGGAAGGCAAGCGCGCCCTGCAGCTGGTACCGACGAAGCGGCTGCCCTCCACCACCCCTCCGGGTGGCCAACAGCGCGAACTGGCGGACATCTCCGACCGCAACGTGGCTATGCGTGTGCCGCTGATGATCGACATCGCGAACGGCGTGCTCAAGATGGCCGAGGACTTGATCGGTGCGATCCGCGAGGCCTACGAGGCTGGCCCGCCGGAGCAGGACACCGTGTACGGCGAGACCGGTCTGGACTACCTGGATTCTAACGACACCAGCGGCTCCAGCTCCGCAAACGGCCAGATCAACGACATCTTCGGCGGCTTCTAAAAGGCAAGCGAGGACACCATGGATTTTCCGATTTTTGCGGCGCGCGGCACGAACGCGCGCATGGCACGCCAGGCGCTCGAAGACCTGGCCGCGCTGAACCTGTTGCGCGACTTCATCTGGATCGACGTTGACGGCTTGAGCGGCTCCGACCCGAAGGCCACGGTGGTGCGCCGTGGTGAAGCACCGCAGCAGATGCGCCTTGAGCAGGCGGTTGGTGCGCGTGAGGGCGCTGCGGTGCAGCTGCACGGCATCAACATCATTGGCGAAAGCGAGCAGTCTGGCTTGCTTACCCGCAGGAACGTCAACGAGGTAACTGAGCGCCTCCGCGCGGTGAATGCGGACTTCGCGGGCACCGCCAATAACCTCATGTTCACGGAGGTCAACGCGTCTTTCGACGAGGAGTCGCTGCCGACCTTCAACGGCTACCGCAACCTGCTGGTGGCGCCGGAGGATTCGAAGTCCCCGGACTCGGGCGCGACGATCTTCCAGGCGGACGATTCCACGAACGCTGGCCCATCCTTTTCCCTGTGGGTGGCAACCTCCATTGCCAGCCTGTCGGGCCTGTGGGTCGGCTTCGACGCAGCCCCGGTTGCACAGCTGGAGCCGAACTCGTCTGCACGCCTGGTGCGCTGCTACACCCAGCGCGTGTCCGGTGAGAAGTTCCAGCAGGAGCTGCAGAACGCCATCTTCGATCTGTCCACCACTCCTCTGCCGCAAGTGGTGGTGAATAAGACTCCGGTGAACGTCTCCCGCGACGCGCAGCGAGGCACGCTGCCGCAGCGCGCGGCGCAGGAGTTCATTGAGACCCATGCGCGCGACCACCTGATTACCAAGCCACGCGAGACCATGGTCCAGCGCAACGAGCGCCAGACCCGCGGCCAGGCGTTGGGCAATGCCTTCGGCCAGTGGGCCAAAAACCTGTTTGGCAGGATGGGCGAGTTCTGGTCCGAGCTGGGCTCCGACCTGGCCACGTCTGCAGACGCCGCAGTACAATCCAGCATTTACGGCAACGACTCCAGCGTGACCGTGGGCCGCGTCAACGTAGCCCAGGACCAGGGCCAAAAAGCTGTCACCGTGGTACGCAAGTCCGACGATGAACTGACCGCTGGACTGCGCCCGCTGTGGCGCGACTACGCCGGTATCGCCTCCGGTCTGGTGGACGCGAAGCCGTACCGCACCAGCGGTGAGCGCCCCAACGCGATGCAGAAGCAGGATGGGCTCACAATCGTGCAGTCTCCCAGCGATTCCATCCCGGGCCCGAGCGAGAAATTCGGCCCGCAAGAGACGCTCAAGGTGCGTCAGGTCCTGGGCAGCGAGAACGTCGCGCCCTACGACGTAGAGCGTCAGGGTGAGGTCTACCGCGACTTGAACGCCAAGGCCGCAGACCCGGAGTTCATGACCGCGAAAGCGAACTTCGAACGCTGGCAGCGCAAGCACCAGCACTCGTTTGCTGCAAACGTCGGCGCTGGTTTGCGTGGCCTGTACGACGAGCAGCAGACAATTCTCAATCAGAAACAGGCGGAGCTGAACCACCTCCGGGCGCAAGAACACAAGGCGAGCCAGATGTCCCCGTGGCACGGCATTTTGCGCTGGTTGGGCTGGGTGACGTTCTGGTCGCTGGCCGTGTTCCTCATTGCTTGGTGGATCGGCAACTCCGGTGATGCGGCGCCGCGTTGGCAGTGGGTGGAAAACCTCAACAACGCCTCCAGCAAGACCTACGGCTGGATGTTCGGCATCTGGTTCGCCCTGTGGCTGATCTTCTACATGGTGCAGATCCTGATTTCCACGTTGCATTCCATCCATACGCAGAAGGTGCGGCTGGACCAGGTGAAGAAGATTGAGAACGCCGAGCGCGCCGTTGCGGAGGCGCGGGTGGCGCTGCGATGCATCGAGGTTGCTTACCCGCAGTTCATCAAGGTCTCCGACCTCTACGGTGCGCTGCTAGAGAAGCCGTTCGGCGATATCTCCAACGTAGCCGCCCAGACGCTGCAGCCCACCAACGCGCTGCCTGAGGCGATCAACCTGGGCGAGGTTGAGGTGGACAAGCAGGACATCGACCACACCGCCTCTGTATACCGCCGCCGCTTCTTCGACGAAGGTTGGCTCACCGAGCAGCTGCGTACAACCCTGGAGCAGGCCGCGCGCGACATCGCCAACGATCCAGTTAACCCGCTGCAGATCGACCTGGACAACGTGCTGGGTAGCCCGTCGAGCCTGTCGCACCTGGCCTCGCGCGTGTCTGACGAGAGCTTCCTCAACCAGGACCGTTCCACCCGCACCTGGGCTGAGGTCGTGGATGCGCTGCGCGGGGACGACACGGTGATGGCCAAGCTGCAGCCGCGACACAAGCTGCAGTCCCCGGGCTACTTCCGCCAGGACATCCTCACCCCGCTGGGTGTGAACCGGAGCCTGCACGACGTGGTGGAAAACACCACCGTGCAAGCGGAATCTGCCCGCGGCCGGGATCTGAGCAGCAGCTCCATCACCCTGCACGCCGGCAGCCCGGGTGCGTCACTGGAAGACATCAAGCTCGTCTCCAGCGCCCCCACTGCCGCGCAGCCGACGGCCTCCAGCGCAGCCGAGAAGCTGTCTGAATTCTACGAAGGCGGGGACTTCTAATGAACAAAAAAGAGCTCTACCAGATCTTTTTTGACTGGACTACGGACGCCCGCACCCGCTTCCCGGACCGCCCGGTGCCGGAGCCGATCCAGCTTGCCCAGTACGTGACCAACCCGGATTTAGACACCGACTCCAACTACCCGGGCTTGGTTGAGTGGGCGCCGGTGCTGCGCCACATCCGTTCCCTGTACGAGGCGGGCGAGCTGCGCCCCGGCCAAACGTTTACCGACGCGCACTTCGACGCCTCCGCCAAGCCCGCCCCAGAGAAAGAAGAGAAAAAGCCTCTCAGCGACGCAATGAAGCTGCGCCGCAAGTCCAAGCCGACGCGCCGCACCGAACCGGAACAGGAGCCGAAGCCAGAACCGGAGCGGCCGGAGGTGCGTCGCCAAGCAGCACGCTCCTTCACCGCAGACCAGCTGGTGGAGATTGACCCCTGGAGCATCGACAGCGAAGAGCCGTGCGGCGAGATCCGCGTCACGCAGGACGGTGAGCAGCTGAACGTGCAGTGGTCCATGCCGCGCGGCGGCGCACGTATCTACCGCATATACAGCTCGGAGACGCCGTGGCCGGACATTCTGGACCCGGATGCGCTGCGTGAGATCACCACGGGCACCTCGTTCGTGGACGACGAGCCACTGTACACCGCAGCCCGCTTCTACCAGGTCTGGGTGCACACGGGCGCGACGGAGGAGGAGGCGAAGCAGACCCAACCGCGGCTGCTGGGCCAGACCTACTTCATTGAGCCGGTGGAGATTAAAAACCCGGTCTACGATGGCGCCCACATCTCTGCACAGTGGTCCGGGCTGGATGGCACAGAAAAGGTGGAGGTGTATCGCTCCATCAAGCCGCGTGGCAAGCTCGATGTCTCCGCGAATGTGGTGAATCAGGAGGGCAACCGTTCCGGTGTGCGCTTCGTGCCGCAGGAGCGCGGTTACACCTACCGCATCGCTGCGAAGCGCTTTGTGCTTGTGGACGGCAACCTGGTCGGCTCTGCCCTGTCCGAAGAAGCTACCGTGGAAGTCGGTGCGGAGCTCGAGGATATTTTTGCCACGACGGAGCAGACCTCCCCGCGCACAGTTCACGTGAGCTGGCCGGCGCCGCTTTCCGGAACGGTGCGTATTTACCGCACCGATTCCCGCATCGAGGACGGCGCGGACAAACAGCGCACCCTGGACCTGGAGCTTCTAGACCAGTACGGCCTGCCGGAGCAGGCGTGGGTGAACAGCACCAGCACCGATAAAAACGAGTTTGATGTGACGTGGCCGGATGACTGGTACACGATGCACATCACTGCGGTGAGTGTGGTCGGCGGCCACGCCCGCATCGGCAATTCGGTGCCATTTACACGCGTGGGCGAGATTGAGAACCCGCGCCTGCTGGAGCGGGTGGACGAGCAGGTGCTCAGTTTCGGCTGGCCCAAGCACGCCAGCTCAGTTCACGTGTTCATCGGCGAGCCCAACGGCGCGCACGAGACGCAGTACCAGCCCACCGCAAGCAAGACGGTGATTTCGGCCGAGGACTTTAAGAAGACAGGCAACCTGCCGTTAAACCTGCATCGCACGCAGACGCAGGCCGGGGCAGCGTCGCTCGCCCTGTACCCGCAGCGGATGCAAGAGGGCAAGGCGATCGTCGGTGATCCCGCGGTTGTGGATTACCCCGGGTTGGAGAAATACTCCTATGACCTGGCTCTGGACAGAGGCGAGATTTTCCTGCAGATTCATTCGCACCAGCCACACGACGCGTTCCAAGAGAACAACCCGCACTTCGTGCTCGTGCACTGTTCCGGCCGCCTGCCGCTTTCCCAGTCCGACGGCCAGTTTGTGTCGCTGACTATGCGGATGGATCCGAACCAGCCAGTTGGTGCGTCGGAGGGCGAAACGAGTATCTCCCCGCGTTTCGACGAAAGCGGCAATTCCCAGTGGTACAAGCTGGATCCTTCCCTCTGGCAGCGTTTCACGTTCCATGAGGACTTCATCCGCCTGTTCCTGCAGCAGGAACACCGTCCGGAGCACATGCCGCGTCGCGCTCTGCTGGATCCGCACCCGAGGAAGTTGTCCTTGGTGGAGTTCCTCCCGCAAAACCAGCCGCAGCCTGAACCGACCCCGGCCCCACAACCGGAGCCGGAGAAGAAGAGCCTGTTCAAGAGAATGTTTGGGAAGTGATGGGGGCATGACCGATAACCGTTGGGCGCACCTGACCTACTCGTCCTTCCAGGCGGCTTCGGGTGGCGGCTGGCAGGTGGGCGATGCGCTGCATGCGTCCCAGAAAGACCGCGAGATGACGAAGCAGTATGCGGTTACTCGTCTTGTTACGCCTCAAGAAATTGACGTGTTTCTTTCCGCGCAGAAGATCAACAATCTGCCGCGTCGCTGCGACTATGTGCTTGACAGTGGCTGCGGCGTGTTCGTGCAGGCGATGCCTTCCGGCCGTGATGCCACGAAGCGCCCGGGCAACGTGTTTTCGCACGTTGTCATCGACCACTCCCCGACCGAACCGGCCGAGGCGCACCCGATTCAGTGGTACCGCTCGGACGACCTGCTGCAGCCGTTTGGCCACCGGGCGGTGAATGATTCGTCGTTGCCCGCGGGGCTGGCGGAGCCGAAGCCGAACCAGTACGGAGAGCTGTTTGTCGCCTGGATGATGGTGCGCGGCATGAGCGGCGGCGAGGACGACCGCGACAAGCTTGACGTTCTGCTGCGGGTCCAGGATCTGTTGTCCGCACCGCCCCGCTTGGCAATTTTGCTTGTGGACGTCACGGATGACGCCGCCCGGTGGATCGCCGCCCTGTCGTCCACCATGTCGCGCGAGCAGGCTGCCACGTCGCTGCAGTTTTCCACCTACTTGCGCGCCGCCGAGCTCGAGGCGTTTCCCATCGGCGAGGTGTGCACGGTGGTGGCGATGCCGAAGGACCAGCGCGCCGAAGTCCCCGCCCAGTTCGCGGGGTGCGTGGTGGACCCGGCCGAGCCGGCCGCGGAAGGCCCCCAGTCGTGGTGGGCGGTACGCACCGCACAGCTCATCGAGGAAGGCACAGATGAGCAGGAACTCGGCGGGCTGATCAGCCCGGAGTTGGACCTGCCGCTGCCCAGCGAACAGGCCGCCGCGCCGTTCGCAGATGAGGTCGCGGGGATCTTGCGCCAGTCCACCGACCTCCAGGCGGACCTGCGTCGTATCGACGCGCAGGCGATCACCAACGAAGCCAGCGCAGGCGACTTACAGGTCGTGGAGCGCTACACCCTGCAAGCCAACGGGCTTCCCAACCGCGCGTTTGCAGATACGCTGCGGCAGGGCTGGGCTCCGCGCCACCCAGAGTTGCAGCGCCAGTGCTTCGAGGCGCGCGTGCACCAGAACATGTTCTCCTACCTTCTGGTGCTGAACAACCCGTCCGGGTTTCCCAAACTCCTGAACCGCAGAGCACCCGCAATGCCGACCGCAGACATCCTGGACACTGACTACTTCCACGAGATGTTTGCGGATGCGGCGGTGTTGCAGAAGGCGTCGAGACGCGTGCTCGATCTAATGATGCACGTGCGCTGCGTAGCGCCGAAGAGCTTACTGTCGGTGCTGGAGGCGCTGCTCGCCCTTGAAGAGGAGGCCGGATGCACACCCTTGGAAGCGCGGGTGCCGGCCGATTTTGCCACCGATGAGGTCGCTCAGTCGCGCATCCGCTCGTTGTCCGGCTGGCCGCACGAATTTCCGCGGGCGCAGCGCGTATTCAACGTGCTTGGCTACCCCACTCAGCCCCTACCCGACTACCCCCACAACCAGCAAAGGAATGTTTAAGTCATGAGCCAACAGATCAGCCTGGCACCTGGCGAGGGCCATGACCTCGCCAAAGACGGCCTAGACCTGCAGGTCCAGCTGCAGTTCCGCCCCAATTGCACATGGGACCTGGACCCGGAGAAGAAGCTGACGGGCGCCAAGATGCGCGTCTTCCAGGGCACGGTGCTCGTCCGCGACGTGAGCGACGCCGCCGAGATCAGCGTTGCGCCCAAGGGCCAGGAGCGGTTCCCTTCCGGCGCATTGGTGTACGCCACGGTGGTGTCGAAGGACACCGGCAAGCAGATTACCCTGCCGCCGCTGGCGGTTGGTGAGCAGCCTAATGCTGCGGTGTTGCGGCTGCAGCCCGAAGGGGCATCCGTACGCGTCGTCGCCCCGGAGGCGACCGGCAGTGAACACCTTGACGGCGCGTCTTCGACGGTGCACTCGGTAACCAAGTCGCTGCAGAAGTCCGCCGCCCCGACCGCGCAGGAGGAGGGCCCGCGCAAGGTGGTGGTGGTTGTGGACCACTCCGCGTCCTTCCAGCGCAAGCTCACCGAGCAGCAGCGCAACGCAATCGCACAAGTGGCGGCCGGACTGTTCAGCAACTCGCAGTTTGAAACACGCATCGTGGGCACCTCTGCAGGCAGCCAGGTGAAGAAATTCACCAGCGCAGAGGATTTCGCGGCCGCGCTTGAAAGCGCCGCTCAGCTCGCCGAGGTGGACTGGACCCGCACCACTGACCAGCTGATTTCGGACGGCCTCGCCGCCGCCAACGCCGTGCTGGTCGTCTCCGACGATCTGCCCGGCCAGCTGGCGCAGCTTCCGCGCCCGATGCACATCTTGGCCACGCGTGAGCCGGCCGGCCCGCTGCCGGACAACGTCAGCTTCACCGAGTTCAACGAGGCATTCGTGAGCGAGGTTCTGCGTGGCGACGGCACGCAGCTGCGCAGGGCCACCGAGTCCATGTACAACGCACTGACGGCGCGCGGCTAGGAGAATACGATGACGCAACCGAATTACCCGATGATTCCCACGAAGTGCCCGTACAGCTTCCGGCAGATGGACCCGGACCAGCAGCACTCGGAGTTCGCCCCGCCCGGTGCCGAACTGCCCGCCGGCTGGCAGAATTCCGGCGTGATCACGTTCGCCCTCGCTGGCGCGCGCACCTCGGGCAAGAGCATCTACATCGCCATGGCGATCAAGCTGCTGGAGCAGCTGACCATCAACTTCGGCGGCACGTTCGACCCGGCGGACGAGTTCACCGAGAACTCGTTCCGGGAAAACTACGAAGTGCCCCTGTTCGGCAATGACGAATCCCACCCGCGCGTGCTCAGCCCGACCGCTCCGATTGATAACCCGGACGCCTACCAACGTCGGCCGCTGATTTACCGCCTGGGCCGCCCGAAGCGTTTTAACCAGCCCAACCCGCAGCAAATTTTCGTGGTGTTCCGCGACATCGCCGGCGAGGACCTGGAGGCCCGCGACATCCGCGCCAAGTCCGAGCACCTGGACTTTTTGCAGCACGCGGACTCGGTGATCTACCTGTACGACCCGCTAGCGGTGTCCCAGATCCGTTCGCTGGTGGAGGGGTTGGTACCCACCGATTCGCGTTCGGAAGCCTCGCCTGCCGACGTGCTGAAGAACGTCATCGAAGTCCTCGGCCCTGCCCGTCCGGACATCTCTTTGACGCTGGCGAAGTTCGACATCCTGCAGGAGATCGACCGGCTGGAGACCGGCGGGTTTGCCGCCACCGGCTCCGGCTCCACCTCCTGGCCTGAGGTGATGAACAACTTGGGCGCTGCTTTTCGACGTGCCGGCTCGGGCGCGTCCCGCCCCTTCGACCGCGCTGATTCCGAGCTCGTGCACGAGGAAACCCGCTCGATGCTGCACAGCCTGGGCGCCCAGGAGATGTTCAACGCGCTGGAGCAGCCGCTCGGCCCGCCGCACAATTACCACTGCCACGTGGTGTCGTCGCTAGGTGCGCCGCCTTCTGGCGATTCCATCAGCGACTACGGCATTGCCCCGTTCCGCGTACTCGACCCGATGCGCCGGGTATTCAACAACTACGGCTTGTTCTAGGAAGATTAAGGACTGAAATCATGGCTTCACCTTTTGTTGACCCGCAGCAGCAGGTCTCCCAGGATCACGTCCAGCGCGAGCAGGAGGCGCTGGCTGAGCGCGAGCGCCGGGCGAAGAAGCGCCGCACCGCGATCATCACCGGCATTGTGACCATCATCCTGGCTATCGCCGCGGTGGTCGCCGGCATGATCTGGCTGTGGACCAGCGCCCCGTGGAACACCGTGCCGGACATCCCGGAAGGCACCACGGCCCCCGAGACGACGGTGGCCACCAGCATCGTGGACGAGACCACCACCGTGGACGCCCCGGCGGAGGGCGAGCCGGCCGTTTAGGCGGAGGCGGTTTCGCTCGCCCTGTCACCCATGAAGTGACGCAGCCAGCTCACGATTCCAAAGGTCCACGGGCTGGTCTGCCCCTCTGGAGTGAGCCAAATCGACTCCTCAACCGCCTTACTCTGCGCTGCCGAAACCTCGCGGACATACTCGAGCGACGTATTAAAGCCGTACACCAGAACGATGTAGCCCGGTACCGCATAAGCGGAGTAATAATCGGCTATATCGCCCGCCTCCGTGTGCGCCACTGTCCCAAACTCGTGCTCGCTCACAGCTAGGCCGGTAAAAGGCGTTTCACTGCCAGGGTTCATCACCACTCCCTTGCAGGCATGACCTAACCCGCTGAGGTACGAACCAATTGGGTTACTGGACCCCGCCTCTGGTGACGCTAATATGCCTATTGAGAGCATGCCGTCCAGTTCGGGCATAACAAGACTCTCCGAGTCGGTTATCCGACTAACTCGTTGAGCAAAAGCTTCCGTCGACACGTGAGTGCCAACGGCGATACGATCCTCACAAGTCGGATCTGCAGCAATCCCTTCGGTGCCCGGCACGATGCGAAATTCGCCGCTTTCAAGCTCCCACGGTGTATATGGAGGATTACCATATTCCACAAGGGAATTGTCCCCGCTCAAGATTGCTCGCTCGAGTGGCCCGCCCTGCTCCAAATCCTCCTCGCCGAAAATGACGGCTGAATTCAGCACACAGGCCGCTATAGCTATAGCGAGAACCGCTCGAATGTAAGCGTTCCACTTTCTCATTTTTGCGCCCCCTGTCCCTTGGCGGAGGCAAGGTCAATAGTGCTTACTCGTTTCCCCTGAGCATTTCGAACGATTACCCGGCCCGCGACGCTGTCGAGGTCCGGGCCCTCCGATTTACCCAGTCGGAATGATTCTCCTCGTAGCTCTAGTGTGGTGCCAGCTAGGCCATCATTGCGTAGTTGTTGTACGAGAGATTCACGGCCCGCAACGAAGTCTTCCAGTTCATTGGCGGTATCGTGGTTCTCTCTCATTGCAGCGCCGCTCGCGTATAGGAGTACTGTGGCAATTGCCGTGAAGTAGAACCCATCAAGCGCAAGCCCAATCCAAAGCACCAAACTAATTAAGAACGCCAGAATAGATATTGCGATGCCGCGAGTAGAAAGATTCCACGCCACTAAGGCTTGCACGAACCAAACCCCCACGGCCGCGATTGCGGGGGCAAGTGGACTGCTGAAGCTTTCGGTGCGCCAAAGGTCTACCAGCAATCCCAGAGGGAAAAACGTCAATAAATAGAGTAAAGGGCCGGCCTCTGCGGGAGCTAATGCCTGAGCTCGAACTGCAACTGTGCGTTCTCCCAGACCTTGATCGAAAATCGCATCCCGGATGACGTCTTCATCACGTCCCAAGTCGTCAACACGACCTCTTAGTCCTGCCAAGTCAGTGCTGGTGAGATCGACTGCTTCCAGCATTTCGACCCCATCAAAAGCACGCCAAAAGTCGCGCTTCTGTAAGCCGTCAAGGATCCGCGCGTGCGCTTCGGCTGCGTCTCTGCTTGCGGTCTGATAATAATCAAGGACTGTGCCACCCAAAGAAGTAGAGGGAGCACCGTTGGTTTTCGCTACTTCGAGTATGTTGCGTGCCTTTGACAGGTCCTTGTTATTAATTGCGTCGAGCGCCGGACTGTAATAATCCTGGTCTGCTCGATCGAATTCCAACGCACGCATGCCACGTCCGACGGTTTCACGCAACGACCTCAGCTCGGGCCTGTCCGCCCCAATGTTTTCCGCCGCTTGAAGACTTACCTGTGCCGCAGAAAGGTTCTTCTCCTTCAGGTGGCTCCTTGTCTCAGCGACAAGATCCTCGAAACGACGCGTTTTTCCAAGGAGAAGTAACACGACATCCTTGGCATAGTCACCATTAGGCTTGCCCACAGTGGCAACAACCCGATCATGCTCGACCAGCGCGGCGCGAAGCTGGCCTTCCTCCAGCAAGGACTCAATATCCTGGTAGATCTTGTGTTCGCGCTCGGAACCAGCAACAGCGCCCCCAGAGACCTGGACGCTGGAACCACCGCCACCGCCTTGCAGCTTCGTCGCCTCGGCGGGACTAAGGCCCGCGTTGACGAAGCCGCGGGCGACCTCGGCGGGGATGTGCTCCTCGCTGGTCATCCGCTCTAAGTGGTAAGCCAGCACAAGGTCGCGAAGCTCCTGGTCAGACTGGGCGGCCGCGGCGACTTTGACCACGGCGTCTTTGTTTCGCTGGTCGTTGCGCGAGTCGTAAAACGCGATCGCCTGCTCCGCATCCGCCAAGGTGACGGGGACACGGCCGGTGATTGCGGCGTCGTAAGCCGAGTATTCGGCGCCGTCCTGCCACGCCTTGGGCTGTAACAGGGCGATGAGGTTGGGAGCGGTGGCGGTGTCGATCAGCCGGGTGACGTCGCTGCGCAGCTCACGCACCACGTCAATACCGCTACCGGCAAGTTCCTGCGCCACCTGGTCCAGCTCAGCGTCCGTGAGGCGGTAGCGCGTCAGGCGTTTGCGCAGCTCAGCGTCCGTGATCGCGCCACGGGCACCCGCGTGCGCCACGATCGCGTCGACGATGCCGGCGTTGCGCTGCTTCGCCTGCTCCGCCTGCAGCGGCAGGTACCAGCCCCAAAAGGACAGGTTAGAGGGGTTGAACTGCATCGTCTCGCGGTCCAGGCGCTCGAGGCCGGCGCGGATGGCGTCGAAAGGCTGGCGGTTGCGACGCTTGGCCAGCACATTCGCCACTTCGCGGACACGCTCGCCCACCTCGGCGGAGTTCGCCGGCATTGCGGTGATTTGGAGCAGGTCGTGCAGGTGGGCGTCGATAAGCAATCGCTCCAACTCGCTACCCTGGACGCGCTGGATTCCGTCCCACATCCGCGCGATGTCGGGGCGCGAGGCGTAGCTGGCAATTCGGCTTTGGTCGAAGGGGGCGAGCGACATTTCCTAGTCCCCGCGCATCATGAGGACAACCTGCTGCTTCGCGGCGGCGACCTCTTCCTTGTCCAGCGCGGAGACCTGCGCCTCCAGGCGGAAGAACTGGTTGGACTTCGGCTCGTGGCCCTGCAGGGTGACAATGCCGTCCGCGTCCACGGACATGATCAGGTTCACCTCGGAATGCGCGGGCAAGTGCGGCAGGTTATCCAGCAGCGCGCCGCCCTCGGGCGAGATCTCCTCGTTTGCCTCAAGGTCGCGGGACTCCACCTCACCCAGCTGCTCGAAGATGCGGAAGCGTAACGACGTCGTCCCGTCCTGCACCGTCCTCGCCTGCGTGGTGCCCTCGGCAGGCAAAGACTCGCCCGCGTGCAGAATGTGGCCGACGTACTCTTCCTGGCGCTCCGGGTCGAAAAACAGCACGCCGACAGACTTCGGCAGCACATTGGTGATGGTCTGGGTGGTGGCAGCGCCGCCCGCGCTGCCGCCGAGCACGAAGTGCTTCGAGCTCTGCTCCGGGGCGGCGTCGGTGCTGTCAGTACCCTCCTCGTTGTCCACGGCGAAATCCATCTCGCCCTGGCCGTAGATCGCCGCCCCCTTGGCCACGGCAAGGTCGTACTCGGTGGGCGTGAGCTCCCAGCCGTAGCGCTCCTCCAGCGCCGCCGGGATCATCGGCATCTTCGAGGAACCGCCGACCAGCAGGTACTTCTCAATCTCCAGGTTCGGGCGCTTCTCTCGGGCCTTCTCCAGAGTGCGGTCCACGATGCGCAGGGTCTGCTCCACCTTGTCGCGGGTGCGTTCCTCGAACTCCTCGCGGGTGACCTCAATCATGGCGGAAGCCTCGTTGCGGTAGGAGCAGCGGATCTTCACCTTCTTCTTGCGCGACAGGGAAATCTTCGCCTGCTCCACGTTGGAAAGCAGGTCTTGGTAAAACTCGTCGTCGAAGGTGGGGTCCTCGGTCAGGCCGGTCTCCAGCATGAACTTCGCCGCCACCATGTTTAAAAGCTCCGCGTCCCAGTCCGCGCCGCCGAGCCTGCGGTCGCCGTCCGTGGCCAGGACTTCTACACCGTTTTCGTTGAGTTCCATGACGGTGCAGTCCATGGTGCCGCCGCCTAAGTCGTAGACGAAGATGGTCTGGTGCTCGCCCGGCTCGAAACCTGCGGAAAGGGCGGCGGCCACCGGCTCGGCGATGATGCCGCGCACATCCAGGCCCGCAATCTCGCCGGCGTCCTTAGTGGCCTGCTTCTGCACGGTGCCGAAGTACGCCGGGACGGTGATGACAACCGCGTTGGTGTCCTCGTCTTCCATCTCCTGCGCCACCTCAACCAGCTGGCGCAGGATCAGCGCGGAGATGGATTCCGGGGTGTAGTCGTTGCCGTGGAAGTTCAGGGTGATGCGGTCGCCCATGTTGCGCTTGATCAACGAGACCGTGTCGTCCGGGTACAGCTTCTGGCCGTTCTTGGCCTCCTGGCCCACGACGAAGCTGCTGTCGTCCTCGAAGTAGACCACAGACGGCGTGGTGGGCTGGCCGTCCTCGTTTTCAATGACTTGCGCTACGCCGTACTCGTCCACGTGGGCGACAGCCGAGTAGGTGGTGCCCAGATCGATGCCGAAGACTTTCTTCTTGTCAGCCATGCTCTTCCTTCCCCTTGGCTAAACCAACCACTAAACGTACTTGTGCACTACGACACGAGCGGGAAACGCTGCCCGCTTCGCGTTGGCGTAGATGTAGCCGGGACTGACCTCACGGACTACTTTGCCGTCCAGCGCTTCGTCGTCAGTTTCCTCAACACCCACGCTGTTGTGCACTTTCTTGTCAAAGTCCGTGCCCGGATCGGCCTCGACGGGCTCGTAGCCGAAGGCCTCGATCGCATCCACGAGCAACTCGCCTGCGTGTTCGAGCTCCGGGGTTTGCGGCAGGTCGTTGAGAAACGCCTGCAATGCTAAAAGACGCTTCACGCCCGGGTTCAGGAGCAACGCCACCTGGTCCCGGCGCGCCTCCTGCAAATCCCCGTGCAGCTGGGCGCGCTCCGCCTGCTGGTTTTCCACCTGGGCGCTCAGCGCGCCGAGGCCTTCCATGACGTCTTGCATGAGGCGCTTGGGCACCATCATGGCTTGCAGGGCGTCCAAGGACTCGCGAACCTCACGCAGCTCGGTGCTGGGGTTCTCGGGTGCGGCCGGTGCTGTCGGCTCAGGGGGTGCTGGTTGGGCCGGGACTTCGTCTGCGACGTTTGTGTCCGCGATATTGTCCCACTGACGAATGCTCATTGTTTGGTTCTTCCGTAAGTCTGCTTTGTAGTTACTGTGTCAGCTCTTTGGGTTTAGTCGTCAGCAGAGAGTTTTCGCCGCCGACGGACTTCGCTATTGCTTGGATGTTGCCGCCGCCGTCGAAGAGGTACAGGTCGCCCGGCTTCGGGGTGCGGGTGTCGCCGGCGAACTCCACCTTGCCGTTGATGGTGAAGTCGCTGTTCGGGGTGGGCGGCAGCATGATCTGGCCTCGGCCGTCGCCGATGTAGCGCACGATCAACCCGCTCTGCGGGGTCAGGCCCTGGTTGGCAAAGTGGTCGCGGGCACGGAAGATGAACGACTTTCGCTCGGCGTTGGAAGCGGGGTTGCGGCGGCCCTGGAAGCGGTTAATGCGAAACGCGTACACCGCGGCAGCGATGCCGGAGAGCCAGAACGTGAAGTCGAACAGCCGGAACACGGAGTCGAACAGCCGGAACACGAAGTCGAACAGTGCGCTGGCGATGCCGGAGAGCGGGAACTCGAAGTCGAACAGTGTGCTGGCGATGCCGGAGAACCGGAACGAGGAGCAGAACAGTGCGATCAAGACGACGATCGCCGCCACAACGAGTGGCCACTTCGTGCCGCGCTTCAGCCCCGCACGAGCCACCCAGTACAGCAGACCCATAGCAATCAGCATGCCGAGGTACGTAGTTATGAAATTACCGAAGCCCTTGTCGCTGGTGCTGGACATGAGATAATCCACCGCAGCGGTCGGCCCCATAATCTTGAGCACGTAGGACCAAAACGGCGGACTATTCACCCCGTTGCTGTCATCGGCCCGCTCCCCTTCCGGGTCCAGGCCCACGCGGGAGAGTTCCCGGTCGATGTATTGCGGGTTGTGCAGCAGCTGCACCATTTTTTGCTGCAGGTCCTGCAACTGCGGTGCATCGTAGGAGAGGTTTGTGGCGTTTTCCAGTTCGCGCTCGGCGGTGGGCAGGTCCCAATTGTTCACGGCCGCTAGACCTTTGTCCACTGCGGTGTTCAGCTGGAACAGTCGATTTCTCATCTCAGGCAAGACCTTTTTACCAAGGTCGCTGACCGGGTTTTGCCAGCCGTTGATAGATTGCATTCGATCAAAAGCGCCGTACAGCTCGCGCCGCTCCATCATGCGCTCGACTTCGCCGAACGCCTGCTCCTCCAGTCCCAGGTGGGCGGAGGCGCGGCGCTCCGCTTCCTCATCCACGCGCGCGGCTACGGTGCTGCCGCCGCTGCCAAGCAGCTTGTCCCCTTCCTCCTTGTCCAGGCCGTTGAGCACGAACTGGTCCACCACCGGCTCCGGGAAGGATGTCAGGCGCGCCTGGTTCACTTTGTGCAGGTGGTAGGCCAGGATGACGTCGTGAAGCTGGGCATCCGTGTCGCACAGACTGAGCAGCTTGATCGCGGCGTCCTTGTTGGCCTGCTGGTTGCGTGAATCGTAAAACGAGATCGCGTCTTCCAGCTCCACGCGCTTGACCGGCGCCTGGCCCTCCGGCTGTGCCTTGAACGCGGAGTAGCCCAGGTCCTCGTTGTCCAGCCACGGGCGCGGGCGCACCAGCGCGACGATATTTTTCGCGGTGGCGTGCTCAATTTTCGCCATCACGTCCGGCGCAGGCGCCTCCACCACGCGCACGTCCTTGTCCTGCAGGGCGGCAATCACGGACTGCTTGCCGGATTCGCTCAGCTGCATGCCGTCCAAACGCCGCGTGAGGTCCTGCGCCTCCACCGCGCCAACCGGGCCTGCGGATGCGAGCACCTGGGAAGTCACGCGCTCAATCTTCTCCGCCTCGTGCGCAGTGAGGCGGTGGAAGTAGCGCTGCCACACGCTGGACATGGTCGGGTTGATGTTCGTGCCCGCCGCGGCAAGCTTTTCCAGCCCGGCGCGCACCGCCTCGGCGTTGCTGCCCAGGCGGGCGTGGCGCAGCTGTTTGGTGGTGGCGTTGCGGAGCTCGTCGAAACGCTGCTGCAGCACCTCGCGCCCGGCGGGGACGGTGTCGAATTGGAACAGCTCGTGGATTCCGGCATCTACCAGCGCGGAATCCACCGCCGCCTCATCGTCTTGCGCGACGGCTGCGACGACTTTGTTCCATTTTTGCGCCACCGATGAATTGCTGAGGTACTTCTTTAGACCGTTGGGGTCGAAAGTGCCGGCCACCTGCTACTCCCTACACTGCGACAACCTGGGTAAGACACGGGAATCCTATCACCATATCCACAGGTGTCGCCCATAAAGAGTAACGCTTGGAAACGCTTGGCTTAGGGTGGAGGGGAAAGGAGTGAGGCCCATGACGCGCCGGACACAGACTGCTGCGTGGGCGATCGTCGCCGCCGGCATTATCGGGGTGGCATCCGCCTCCGCGCTCGTGCTGCCCAAGGAGGGCGAACTGCCCACCGGCGACGACGTCATCACCATCGACGTGCGCATCGAGCGCATGCGCTACATCCCCGACCGGATCGAAGTTCCGCGCGGCACCAAGCTGGTGGTCAACCTGGTCAACGACGGCGAGAAGGAACACGACCTGAAAATCGGGGAGGCCAACTCCGGCCGGCTCTCCCCCGGCGAGGCCAGCTCGACCTATTTCGGCGAGTTCAACAAGGACACCCGCGGGTGGTGCACCATCGCCGGGCACAAGACGATGGGGATGACGTTTAAGGTCGACGTGATCTAATCACGGCCACCTGCGCCTTCACCGCACGCGCCATAAGCGGCAGAAACGCCACCAGCACGCCGAAGGCGACAAACGACAGCACGATCCGCGCATAGGAATTGCCCACCGCGAGCCACGCCAAAAGCGCGGCATTGAACAGGCCGGCGCGCAGGTAGGCGCCCCGGTTGAGCTCCCGCAGACCCGCCTTCACCGCCGCTGGCCCGCCGCCCATGGTGGTGGGCATGAGGTAGCTCATGGTGCCAATGAGCAGCTGGCCCGCAAAGCCGAGCAGCAGCGGCAGGGTGGGGATCTCCCCCGCGCCGCCGAACAGGCGCACCGCATACCAGGTCAACCCGCCGATGAGCCAGGTCACCGCGAACAGCGCGGACAGCGCCGGGTAGGTCACACGGTCGCGCGGATCCTTGAGCACCGTCAGCGCGCTGGCCACGAACCCCTGGTAGAGCCACACCCAGCCGGCCAGGATCACCACGGTGCCCGCGCCCACCACCACGTCCGCGCGCAGCAGCGAGCCCGCCACCGCCACCACCACGCCCGCACCGGCAAGGGCCAGCGCCACGCCGACGCGCCCCTGGCCACGGGTGCGCCACATCGCCGGGAACAGGACGCTCAGCGCTCCCATCGCCGCGAACCCCACGAAGCCGCCCACGTTGGTGAACATGTGCGCCTGGCGTACCGCGGAATGCCACTGCCCCTGCAGCCCCGCGGATAGCGCGGCGCCGAACATGGCACCCACCGGCAAGCAGCACGCGGAGGCGAGAAAGCCCAGCGCCCCAGCGTGCTGGCGCGGTGCCGAACGCACCTGGCGCACCAGTACCGCCGCGTGCCAGGCCAGCACGACTGCCACCGCCACAGCACCAACCCACACCAGCCAGTACCACCGGGCAAGCTGCCCCACCAGCACGGCGATGGTGGCGGCGTTGAAGAGGTAGGTGCGGGTGAGTTGGGCGGGCCGTGAGGCGTCGCCAAGCTTTTGCCCCAAGAAGCGCTCGGTGAGGTTTTGCGACCACAACAGGATCGAGTTGGTCAAAATCCCCAGCGTGAAAATGTGGATGAGCAGCCACGACCCGTCCCGGATGAACGGGTGCGCAAGGCCGACGAGGATGAACACCGCCATCCAGATGCTCACCGGGCGCGAGGCTTTGCGGTGCCACGCGCGGGGGTTCATGTCAGGCATCGACTCCTCCAGACTTCGGGTTGTCGCGGAAACACCACCAGGTGGCCACAGCAAAACACGCGGCGCCCGCGGCCAGTACGCCGATCACCTGGTTGTACGCGGCCGTGTAGTCCGCACCGCGGTCCAGCGCCGCCTGCAGCAGCGACCCCGTCAGCGCCACGGTAATCAACGTACCCAGCTCGTAGGACACCTCCTCCACACCCGCGGCCATTCCGGAGCGGTGCATCGGGGCGGACCCGATGATCGCGATCGAGGAGACACTCATCACCGAACCCGCGGACAGCCCCAAAAGCACCATGCCTATCGACGTCCATCCGGTCGCCAACGCCACCGCCCCCACTACCGCCCCGAAGAATCCACCCGCGATCAACGGCAGGAAGCCGATCTTGTGCAGATATGCCCCGCCGAGGACCGAGGCCGGGATGGCGGATAAGGCCATAACGGCGACGGTGGCGCCGGCGGCAAGGGGCGTGAGTGCGTCGACAAGCTGCAGCTTCTGCGTGGTCATCAGTTCGGCGCCGGCGAGGACGAACATGCCGCCGGCTGCGGCGAGGACGCCGCCGGTGAACAGGCGGGAGCGGAAGATGTCGAAGGTCAGCAGCGGGTCCGCGAGGCGGTGCTGGCGGCGCACGAACAACCATGCACCGACGGCGGCAGCGGCCAGGGCGGCGAGAGTGGTGGCGGGGTTTTGGGCGGCCTGCTTGATGGCCATGGTCAGGCCAGACAACGCGATCAAGGCGTAGAACGAAGAGACCACGTCCCACTGCTTGTCCAGGTTGGGCAGGTTTTCCGGCGCGAGCGCGACCGTGAGCACCAGCGCAATCACCACGATGGGCACGTTGATGAGGAAGACGGACCCGACCCAGAAATGCTGGATCAGCGCGCCGCCGACCACCGGGCCGAGCGCACCGCCCGCCACCGCCACCGAACCCCAGATGCCGATGGCGGTGTTGCGCTCCCGCTCGTCCGGAAACGTCAGCCGGATCAGCGCGAGCGTGGCCGGCATCATCACCGCCGCCCCCATGCCGAGCATCCCGCGCGCCAGGATCAGCTCCAGCGGGCCGGGCGCGAACGCCGCACCCAGCGACGCGAGGCCGAAGATTGCCAGGCCCACGATGAACATCAGGCGGTGGCCCACCCTGTCGCCCAGCGCGCCCGTGCCCAGCAGCAGGCCGGAGAGCACCAGCGGGTAGGCGTTGATGATCCACAGGCCCTGCTCGGGGGTGGCGTTAAAGCTGTGCTCCAGCGCCGGCAGCGCGGTGTACAGGATGGAGTTGTCCAGGCCGATCATGAGCAGCCCGAGCGAAACCACCGCGAAAAATCCCCAGCGCTGCGCCTTAGTCATGGGCAGATGGTACCGCGCGCAAAAGAGTGCGCCCCGGTTGCGGGACGCACTCTGTGTATTTGTGGCTCTTAGCGCATTGCGAGGAATGCTGCGCCGATGCCGAGGGCTGCCAGGGCTGCGCTGACGCCGCCGATGATGGCTGCGATGTTGACCTGGTTGTCGGCCTGCTGCGGGGCCTCAGCCTTGGCGGCCTTGGCGGGCTTGACGTCTTCGACCTTGGCCTGGGCTTCTGCCTTGGGCTGCTCGGCGGGGACTTCACCTGGCTCGTCGTTGATTTCCTCGGCCGGGGCGAGTGCGACCATGGGGTGTTCTTCGGCGACCTCGACAGCTTCGGGCTGGGTGGTCTCGACGATTTCCTCGGGTTGCTCGATTGCTTCGACCTCGACCTCGGCGATGTCTGCGCGGGCGCCGATGGATTCGGCGTAGGCGCCGATGCGCGGGCTGTTGAGCACCAGGGAGTCCCAGTCGGCCGGGATAAGCACCCTTCCCTGCGGGGTGTTGGCGAAGTAGGCATGCTCGGAGTAGTTGAAGTAGTTGAACTGGTGGTTGTAGTTCATCACCGAGTGGTAGCCGTCCTGCATCGGCGAGCCTTCGGCGAAGTCCTTAACGTACTTGGCGGCGCCCCAGTGGCGCAGCCCCAGGGTGTGGCCGAACTCGTGGAGGATGGAGTTGCGCACCTGCTCCTCGTTCGCGCGCCCGCCGGGGTTTGCGATGTAGAAGGAGTTATCGCCCACCAGCGACAGGCCCGTGGCGTTGGAGTCTGCACGCATCCGGTCACCGAGAACGCCGGGGCGGAAGATGTTCGCGCGCTCGCCGAGCTCGTTGATGGTGTCGATGAGCTGGAATGCCTCGTGCTGGCTCGGATCGAAGTACACGTCGCGGTAGTCCAGGCTCTCGCCGCCGAAGCGCTCGGTGTAGTTGGCGATGTTGGTGTAGTGCTCGCCGGCGTCGATGTGCAGGGTAATGCCGTGGGTCTCAAACAGGTCCACGAGATCATCCAGGCTCTGCGTCGACGGGGCGTAGGAGGTGCGGTTGGCGTTTGCGCACTCGCGGGCAGCGTTGCTGTCGCAGCCGAGGGTGTCGTATTCGGAGGCCATCCAGTTCAGCTGGAGGAAGACATCCGGACGCTTAGGGTCCGCACCCCAGTCCGGCAGCGGGATTTCCGTGCCGTCGGCTAACACGACGCCTTCTTCTTCCCAGATGTCGGGCAGGCCGTCTTTATCGGAGTCGGTCAGCGTTGCAGTGTTGGTGCGCACTGGTGCCAGTTGAACCTCGTCGGCGGCGTGTGCGACGTTCGCGCCGGAAACCGCGATGGCGGCGGCAACTGCTGCGGCGATGGTGTTTCGGAATGCTGCTCGCATCTCGGTGACTCCTTGGTGCGTTTTTCTCTTTGTTACATCCATGAGTTTATGCACCGAATATGCGCTGGTAAAACGCTCGGGGAAAGCCTGAAGAAACCGTTGAATCGTTGAACATTCCTTCCGGATTGTTCAACGTTTCCACCCGTTGTGGCCTGCGGATTGTTCAGCAATCCGGGTGGCGATTTCCCGGTTTCGCCGGCATTGTTCAACGATCAAACCGCGCGCAGTGCCAGATGGTTGAACAATCCACCACAGCTGCATTTTATGCACCTTAAGGTGTATTCCTGGATGGTATAGGCCGATTTCCCGTTTACCTGCATATTCTGATTGACTACACAATTCATGTGTTCTTAGTTTCGACGGGTTGTCTCTCAGGAACCCCAGAAACCCCCTGGATTGTTCAAAGATCCGCGGATTGTTCAGCAATCCGGAAAACCCTACTACCCCCGTTTTTTACCCCCGTTGCGGCGGCAGGGCACCGTCGCAAAGCAAAAAGCCCCCTCTAACCCGAGTTTCTGCGCATCTTGGCGCGGCGCATATCGATGGCCAACGCGATGCCAATCACCGCCGCGTGCTGGCGTTCGTCCAGGTCGGGCTCGATGCGCACGCGGTAGTTGGACTTGCCCATCAGCATCCGCCCCATGCCGGAATACTCCGCGTCCACGGTCGCGAGCGGACGGTCCTGGCTGGTCAGCGTGTAATTCAGCTGGAACGCCTGGCCCGTGATTTCCACGCTGGGGAAGCCGGCGACCTCCACGTCGAACTTCGCGCCGATCCAGGCGAAGCGCTGCGTCAGCCGCGCGAGCTCCAGCGGCGGGTTGACCTGGTGCACGACGTACTTGTCGCGGATGAAGTTCACCGGGTCCTCGATGCTCAGCACGTGCGCGCCGGCCGCGTCGAAGACCTCCACCCCGCGCGACGCCTTGACCAGGTCGCTCATCTTCAGCGTCTGCCTGGCCGTGCCCAGCAGCTCCCCGCCTGGGCCCTCGATCGCGAACGTGTCGCGGCCCAGGGCCTTCGTTTGCCTTACGACGATCTCACGTTGCCTAAACACGCCCCCACCCTAACGACGCGTGGCTGGTTGTGGGCGGGTGTGGTTTGGGCGGCTGGTTTTTCCTTCCCTGCCCCCATCTCCACAAACCCCTAGTAAGCCCTCCCTAGTATGGCCAATTTTGGGCCTTAATAGGGGTTTATTACTCGGGGTATGTCCCGACGCCCGCCAGTCGAGTCTTCAAAAGGTGAGACGCTCCCGCACGATGCTTCAGCCCTAGGGCTGGTATTCGCGACGACAGCGTCTCGGCAACGGGGCGAACTTCGGAAAGAAGGTCACCCGCTCATCGATGATTCTACCGCGCGCAGTGGAAAAACCCGGCGGGCTGGGTAGTCCAGCCTGCCGGGGTTGTACGCGCCTAGCTCAGAAGGGTGCTAGTTCGAGCTGCCCTCCGAGGAACCCGCGGAGGATCCGTCAGAGGAGCCCTCAGCGGAGCCAGCCTCGCCTGCGGCCTCACCAGCGTCCTCGCCGGTTTCGTCGCGGCCGGGGGTGTTGGTGACGGGCGGGACGACCGTCGTCACGCGGTCGCCCCCGAGGGAGGAACCGCCCACGCGCACCTCATCGATGGAGGTCGACTTCTTCGGGCCGATGGCGGTGAACGCCTCGCCGGCCTCGTTGGAGCACCAGTCGTAGAGGACGGAGCCCGCGACAACCACGCCTGCGGCGATGGCTGCCCACTGGCCGTACTTCTGCACGTCCGGACGCATTGCCAGCTCCTGCAGCATGCGGTTCGCGGCCTCGGCCTTCGCACGCAGCTCGGCGACCTGCTCGTTCTCCTGGCCGCGGCGGCCGGAACCGAAGTTCGGCGTCTTGCGGCGGATCTCCTCCTGGATCTCCGCGGACATGCGGTTGAACTGCTCGTTCACCGCGTTGACGTACGGGCCTGCGACCTCACCAAGCACCTGGCCCGCCAGCAGCAGCGGCACCATGTACAGGATCGGCGAGCGCACCGCGTTGGCGACACAGCGGCCGAGGATGTCGGTGCCCTCGTCCACCGACGCCTTGGTCGTGACCAGTGTCGTCGGCACCTCGGTAACCGTGGTCTGCGGCAGCGTCTCCGTGACAGCCGGGCCCTCAACGGTGGTGACAACCGGCGCCGGGGTGGTGGTCACGGTGACCTCGGAGGTGACCGGGTCCGGCGTGACCGTGGTGACCTCGCCGGACACGGTGGTGGTCACCGGTGCCGGGGTGATCGTGGTGGTCTTGATCTCGCAGTCGCACGGTGCCACACCCGTGGTCGGGGTCGACTGCGCCTTGTTCGTCGGCGTGTTCGGGGTGCGCTCCACCACCGTGGTCTCGGTGACAAAGCTGCCCGGAACCGTCGTCGTCTCATTGGTCGTGCCCGGCACCGAGGACACCACGGTCTCGGTGGCGGTGACCGGCGGCGCGGTCGCGATCGCCTGGTTGACGTGGTAGCCGGCCGGTGCGGAGACCTCAATGACGATGACCTTCTCCTCGCCCGGTTCGAGGGCAAGCCCGCGGCCTGCCTTCTCCAGCTCGTCGTTGATCAGCGCGGTGAACTCGTCGGCGTCGCCCTCGTCCAGGCGGGTGACGTTGTCCACAACATCCACGCCCTCGAGCGCGACCGAGCCGGTGTTGCGCACCGTGTAGCGCAGCTCCATCGTCTCGCCCTCGCCGATCGGCAGCGCGTCCCACTCTTCCTCGGCGTCGCGCCAAGCGTCGTCGCCCTCGCCCGCGGCGCGGATCTCCTTGAGGATCTCCAGCTGCGGGGAGTCGGAGGCGGCGTCGTCCGGCGGCGCGGTCACGGTCACCACTGTCGACGGAACCACGGTCTCCGGCACAGTCGTGTGCGGGTTCGTCGTGCCCGGGATCGTGGTGGCCGGGATGGTCACCGGCGGCACCTCGACGTTGACCTCGTTGTCGTGGCGGCCGGCCGGGGCCTTCACCGTCACGGTCACACCAGCGGACTCGCCCGGCTCGAGCGCGAACGGAGCGACCTTGCCCAGCTGGGCGTCGATGGCCTGCTGCAGCTCGGCGTTGTCCTCCTTCACCTCGTCGGTGAGGCGAATGCCGTCGATAGGCAGGGTGCCATTGTTGGTCACGCGGTAAGTGATCTCCATGTCCTCGCCGGCGTTGACCAGGGCGTGCTCGTCGCGGCCGTTGATGAACTTCTTCACCTCAAGCTGCGGCGAGTTCGCACGCGCGGTGGTGGACACCGTCGTGCCCGGCTCAGTGGTGCCCGGGATGGTGCTCTCCGGGATGGTCACCGGCGGCACCGTGGTGGACGGGCCGGTCGTGCCCGGAATCGTGGTGCCCGGGCGGGTGGTGCCCGGAACCGGGGTCTCCGGCACCTCGGCGCGAGCCTCGTTGACGTGCTCGCCCTCCGGCGCCGTGACCTCGATGCGGATGTCCTGGAAGGCACCCGGCGCGAGGTTGAACGGCTTGGCCTTCTCGGCCAGCTCCGCGTTGATCTCCTCCTGCAGCTCCGGGTTGTCCTCGCGGATCTGGTCCGCGAGTGCGATGTCGTTCAGTTCCACGTTGCCGGTGTTGGTAACGCGGTACCAGATCTCCATCTTCTCGCCCGGAGTGACGGAGGCGTCTTCGCGGCCGTTGATGCGCTTTTCAATGTTCAGGCGGCGCAGCTCAACCGGCGTGCAGACAACGTTGTTGCCCGGGCCGTCCGAGTCGCCGTTCATGTTGGCCACGTTGACCAGGCCGGAATCCGCACCCGGGTTCGCGCCCTCGGCGGTGCACTGGCCGACAGCCTCCGGCAGGTTGTCCGCCGCGGCCTCAGCCAGCGTGCCGGTGACCGTGACCAGGTAGTCCTTGTACTGGCCGGCCGGCAGCTCTGCAGCGTCGGCGACCTTGTAGCGGCCGTTCTCCACTGCCACGGCCTCGCCCTCGACGGCCACCTCGGTGACCGTGAAGCCAGCGCCGCGCAGCGGCACATCCCAGATGGTGGCGTGTTCGCCGTCGACCAGGCCGGAGTTGCGCACGCGGATGACGTACTCGTTGGAGTAGTCGTAGCTGCCTTCCTCGTTGCGGGTCAGCGCGACGTTGCCCGCACGGGCGCCAAGCTTCTCGACGGCAAACTGCGGCCGCTCAGGCGCCGGCGCAGTCGTCGTGACCGGCGGCGGCACCGGGGTGGTTGCCGAGGTGGTCGGCGTTGCCTGTGCGGTGTTCGTCGGCACGTTCGGCGTCTTCTCGGTGGTGACCACGGTGGTGGTCAGCGAGCCCGGCACCGTCGTCGTTGCGTCGGTGGTGCCCGGAACCGAGGAGACCTGCGTCTGGGTGGTGGACACCGCCGGGGCCGTCGCGATGGCCTCGTTGACGTGGTAGCCCTTCGGTGCGTCGACAGTAATCTCGACGACCTTCTTCTCGCCCGGCTTCAGGGTGAAGCCGCGGCCCTCAGCCTCGAGCGCGCCGTTGAGCGCGTCGGTGAGCGCCTGCTGGTCGCCCTCGTCCAGGCGGGTGACGTTATCGACAATGTCGATGCCGCTGAGCGTGACGGAGCCGGTGTTGGTCACCGTGTAGCGCACGCGCATCTTGCCGTTCGCGTCCACAACCGCCGCGTCGTCCTCGGTGTCGGCGGCGTGCCACTCGTTGTCCTCCAGGCTGAAGATGTCCTTGAGGATCTCCAGCTTCAGCGAATCGGAGCGGGCGTCGTCGGACGGGGTGGTCGTCTGCGTGACCACGCGCTCCGGGACCGTGGTCTCCGGAATCGTGGTGCGCGGGTTCGTCGTACCCGGGATGGTGGTCGCAGGCACCGTCACCGGCGGAACCACCGGCTTCGCCACGTTCACGTGGCCGCCTTCCGGCGCCTTGACCGTGATCTCCACGTCGTGGGAGCCGCCGGCCGGAACGTCGAACGGCTCGATCTTGTCCAGCTCCGTTGTGATCTGGTCGGTCAGGTCCGCCTTGGTTGCCTCGGAGCCCTCAGTGACCTCATCGGCGATGGTGACACCCTTGGCGTCGACGTTGCCGTTGTTGAACACACGGTAGGTGATCACCATGTCATCGCCCGGGGTGACGATGTCGCCGTCGTCGATGTTGTTGATGTACTTCTTGATGTCCAGCGTCGGCGAATCCGAGCGGGCATCATCCGACGGGGTGGTCACGGTGACCACCGTCGACGGCACCGTCGTGCCCGGCACCGTGGTGTTCGGGTTCGTCGTGCCCGGAATCGTGGTGCCCGGCACAGTCACCGGCGGAACGATCGGCTTTGCGACGTTCACGTGACCGCCCGCCGGCGCCGGCACCGTGATGCGAACCTCGTGGACCTGACCCGGCTCAAGCGAGAACGCTTCCTTGTTCTTCAGCGCGGAGTTGATGTCGCGCTGCAGCGCCTTGGACACCTGCTCGTCGGCGGCCTCGGTGACCTCGTCGTCGAGGCGGATGCCGTCGATACGCACGGAACCCGTATTGGCCACGCGGTAGAGGATCTCCATGTCCTCGCCCGGCGCAACCTGTGTGCCCTCGTCGTAGCCGTTGATGTACTTCTTGATCTCCAGCTTCGGCGAGTTCGCGTGCGCCGTCGCGGTGACCGTGGTCGGCGGGACCGAACGATCCGGAATCGTGGTGCCCGGGATGGTCGTCGCCGGGATGGTCGAGCCCGGAATCGTGGTCTCCGGAACCGTGGTCTCCGAGTTGGTGGTACCCGGGACGGTCACCGGCGGGACGGTGGTCTCCGGGATGGAGGTCTCCGGACGGGTCGTGCCCGGCACGGTGGTCTCCGGCACCTCAGCGCGCACTTCGTTCTCGTGCTCGCCGGCGTACGCGGTGACCGGGAACGTGATGTCCTTGACTTCGCCCGGCTCGAGGTCGAAGGCCTCGATCTTGGCGATCTCGTCGTCGATCTCCTTCTGGAGGTCCGGGTTGTCTTCCTTAATCTGGTCCGCCAGCGTGATGCCGGACAGCGTGACGTTGCCCGTGTTGCGGACGCGGTACCAGATCTCCATCTTCTCGCCCGGGGTAACCGGAGCGGACTCGCGGCCATCGATGCGCTTCTCAATGTTCAGACGGCGCAGCTCAACCGGCTCACACACAATGTTGTTGTCCGGGCCGTCGGAGTCGCCGCCCATCTCGACGGTGTTGACCAGACCGGCGCCAGCGCCCGGGTTCTGCGTGGTGACGGCGTCGCACTGGCCGACAGCAGTCGGCAGCGCGTTCGCGGCCTGATCGGAGACGGTGCCGTTGACCACGACCTGGAAGTCCTTGTACTCACCGACGGCGAGCTCAGCTTCCTTACTGATGAGGTAACGGCTGTTTTCCGGCTTGACCTCGGTGCCGTCGACGGTGACGGTGGTGATGTCGAAGCCGACGCCACGCACCGGCACGTCAAAGATGTCGGCGTGCTTACCAGCGATCGAGCCGGTATTGCGCACGCGGATGGTGTACTCGGCGGAGTAGCCGTACTGGCCATCCTTGTTGCGCTTCAGTTCGATGCCGGACTGGTTGCCGAGCTTCTCCACCGAGAACTGCGGCTTCACAGGCTCCGGAACAACCGGAGTCGTGGAGGAGGTCGGCGTCGCGTGCGCGGTATTCGACGGGGTGACCGGTGCAGTCTCAACGACCGTGGTCTCCGTCTTAAATGACGGCGGGATGGTCGTTCCTGGAACGGTCGTGCCGTTTTCCTCTGACGGCGGGACAGTGCTGCCCGGCACCGGGTTGACTACCGTACGGGTGGTTGTCAGCGCGGGGACCTCCGGGCGCGCCACGTTGACGTGGCGACCCGTCGGCGAGTTGACCTCAATCTCGATGTACTGGGCCTTGTCTTCGCCCGGCTCCAGGACGATGCCATCGGGGAGCGCCGCGAAGTGGGCCTCGATCTGCTCCTTGATCTCTCCGGTAAGCGCCGTGGTATCTCCGCCCTCGTACTCAGTGACCTCGTCCAAGATGTTCGTGACTGTCAGGTTCACGGAACCGGTGTTGGTCAGCTTGTAGCGGATCTTCATCTTGCCGCCGCCGGCAACGATAGCGGCATCAGCCGGATCCTCCGGGTTGTCAGCCGGAACGTACTCGCCCGTGGCCTCGCTGAAGATGTCCTTCTCAATCGCGATACCCAGCTCGTCGGAGCGTGCGTCATCGGACGGGGTGGTGGTCGGAGTGATCACACGGCTCGGACGGGTGCTCGACGGCACGGTCGTGCCCGGAATCGTGGTCACGGCGTTGGTCGTGCCGGGGATCGTGGTCTCCGGAATGGTCACAGGCGGCACCGTGACCGGCGGAACAACCGGACGCGCCACGTTGACGTGGTAGCCCTCAGTCGCGGTCAGGTTGATCGCAACCTCTTTGACCTCGCCTGCAGCGAGGTCAAAGGCGTCAACGTTGTCAAGCTGCGCCTTGATCGCCTTATCCCATTCGTTGACGTCCTTCGCCTCGGTGACCTCATCGGCGATGGTCACGCCCTTGACCGGGGTGGTGCCGGTGTTGGCGACGATGTAGGTGATGGTCACCTCGTCGCCCGGCTTAACAACGTCACCGTCGTCGTAGCCGTTGATGACCTTCTTGATGTCCAGCTTCGGCGAGTTCGACCGTGCATCATCCGGCGGGGCGGTCACGGTAACCACCTTGGACGGGACGCTGGTGCCAGGGACGGTGGTGTGCGGGTTCGTGGTGCCCGGGATCTCAGAGCCCGGGATCGTAGTTGGCGGCACTGACACGTTTGCAACGTTGTGGTGACCGCCGGCGGGGGCCTTCACCGTGATGCGGATGTCGTGGTAGTTACCCGGCTCAAGTGAGAATGCCGGCAAGTCCTCGAGCTCTGCGTTGATCTGCTTCTGCAGCTCATCCTTCTCGGCGCCCTCGGTGACCTCATCGACAATCTTGATGTCGTCCACGCGCATCTGACCAGTGTTGCTGACACGGTAGAGGATCTCCATGTCTTCACCCGGCACCACATCAGCAGCGTCATCGAAGCCGTTGATGTACTTCTTGATCTCCAGCTTCGGGCTGTTCGCCTTCGCCGTGGTGGACACCGTGGTGCCCGGGATCTCGCGCTCCGGAATCGTGGTTTCCGGACCAGTGGTACCCGGAATCGTTGTCGGCGGAACGATCGCCTGCGCCTCGTTCTCGTGCGCACCCTTAGGAGTGTCTACCTCGATCCTGACATCGTGGACAGCACCCGGATCCAGATCGAAGACCACGTTGGCGAGCTCGTCGTTGATCTGCTCCTGCAGCTCGTCGTCGTCTTCCTTGATCTGATCGGCGATCTTGATGCCGGTCAGCGTGGTGTTACCGGTGTTGCGAACGCGGTACCACAGCTCCATCTTTTCGCCAGGCTTTACGACGGCCTCTTCACGGCCATCAATGCGCTTCTCAATATTGAGACGACGCAGCTCTACCGGCGTGCAAACGACGTTGTTCTCCGCACCATCCGAGTCGCCCTCCATCGTTACTTCGTTGACCAGGCCCGTGTTCTGTGCCGGATCCTGACCATCAGCGTCGCACTGGCCAACGGCCTCCGGCAGGTTGTTCGCAGCGTCACCTGCAACGGTGCCGGAAACGGTGACGCGGTAGTCCTTCACTGCGCCCGCCGCGAGATCTTCGCCACCGGAGATGAGATACTCACCGTCTTCGTTGGGTTCAACCTCGGCCGCATCAACCGTTACGGCATCAACGGTGAAACCGTCGCCTACAACCGGAACATCGCTAACCTCTGGGAACGCGCCATCCACTTCAGAGGTGTTGCGAACGCGGATGATGTACTCAGTACTGAACGCATAGTCTCCATCGCCCTTCGGCGCCAGGTTGATGGCGCCGGCCTCAACACGGAACTTCTCTATGGCGAACTCCGGGTCGACTACTACCGGCGGTGCCGGACGGAAGTAAGCGTTCGCCTCATCCGGGTTCGACGTGACTCTGCTTGCCGGGATAGTCTGCGGGAACGCGTCGAAACCAACCTCGGGATCGCCACCATCAAACGTGGGGAAATCCTGATTATTGGGGTCAAAGGCACCTTCCGCCGTCGCCTCATTTCGGTGCTCGTACGAGTCAGCGCCGATGCCTTCCGGCACCGTGATTTCAATCGAAATGGATTCTTTCTGCTTACCCTCGAGAGTGAAAGGAGCAACGCCTTCCAACTCGGCGTCGATGAGCGCCTGGATATCCGACGAGTTCTCGCCTCGGTCGACGATATCTTTCAGTGAGATATCACTGACTATGCCGCTGCCGGTGTTTTCAACCACATACTCGATGCTTGCCGTTTCACCGGGAAAGATTTCTGGCCAGTTAGCTCGGTCAGGATCTTGCGCATCCTTGCCATTGATGTACTTCTTGATAGACAGCGCAGGATCGCAGTCGCCAGCGGCAGCGACATCGTTTTCGGAGACCGGGTCAGGCTCATTGCCGATTACGGAAACCTTGTTGATCGCGCATTTTCCATCAGCGACATCGGCTTCGACGACCAAGGATGTGGTCTGTTCAGCCTCGAGAGGACCGTGTACCCAGTTGAGAGTGCCTCCGTCGGTGGTGCTTTGACTCCAGGCAGGGTCGTCGGTGGAAACCGTCACGTTCGAGAGATCACCCGAGATGAGGTCTCGAACTGTGAATCCAGACGAAGCACAGTCAGACTTATTGGTGACCTTAATCGTCCATTTTGGCTGCCCGTCTACCATTTCGAGAGTCTTCTCGACGCCGAGATCAACACCGGCCTTTTCATACTCAGCCACCGTGAAAGCATTTGAGGTCGCATCGTTATTGATGGACACAGGGACGGTCTCTACCGATACAAGACCGACCCTGGGGTTGCTGCCAAACGCATCATCCAGGGCGAGCTGGAATGCGTAACCCGCCCCATTTACATTGTTCGCACTGAAGCCAAGGTTGCCGTTCGCATAAGTCCATGCGTTGCCGTAGACGGCATCCGGGAGGCGCTGCCCTGTGGGCGTCTTAATGTTTGTGACGTCAATCCGCTTCACATCGTTTGAATCGTTAACGTTGGTTCGATTGAGGTAACGTTGACCATTCTCGGAGTTCAGAGACCAGATGTATGACTGGTTATCAAACCCGTAGTACGCCCAGTCGTTTGCGCTTCGCAACACACCGTGCGGCTCGTATGATGCGGTAATGGTCTGAGAGTCAACATCATGCGCCGGCTCAGACAACTCCGTCGCACTGCCACCGCTGAACGTGATCTTGTAAACATCTCCGGAACCGGAAGCGGAATTGTTAGCGAAGATCAGGTTGCCGTCCAGGTCGAAGGTGCCATTGGTCATGCCACCCGAAACATCCCCGTCGTAGTTTGGCCCAATCGGCGCGATTCGACCAAGATCGGCGACATCACCGGTATTTGGGCTAATTCGAAGAAGGTGGCCCTGCGGTCTGGAACCATCCTGCTGCTTCTTTCTGTCGTAGGCGCTGTTTCCGTCTAGAGGCCTATTCTGCGAAATTGCGTACAGGTATCCATCTGCTGGATTGTAAGCCAGAGCGTTGTAGACCCAGTCGGTGTAACCAATAGGCTCGAACGCTTCGGCACCTTGAACGCCATCTACTCGGTACTGCAAAACGGTGTAGTTACGCTGGGCATTGCGCGGTTTACCTTGCGGGTTGGATCCGTCACCGCCGTCGTAATAGCTTTCTGCAATCCAGGTGCTAACGCCGACATTTCGACGGGTCACGTCAATGACGCACTTTGTCTTATCTTCCTCGGTCTTAAGCAGGTCCCGGCCACCGTTCGGCTCGCCGCCAATATTCAGGTTGTCGGACCTGTAGTCGTTCAGATAAGCATCAGTATTCTTTGAATTTCCGGTTCCGCCTGCGATCGGGTAGTTTCCGGCTTGGTCTACGGCCACGATGTCGATGAAATCCGACTCTCCGGAAATGTTTATGCTTCCAATATTCGGATTGCTGGTGAAATCGACCGCTAGCTCGTATACGGAAAGTCCCTTCCACGTGGATTCTTTCACCACACCAGTCACGGTGCCGAGGACTTCGGGCCCCGATCCCGTTGTTTTAACTACCTGGTAAGTACCGGTGGCGGGTAGGCTCCCCTCCGTACCTGGCTCAGAAGTCGTTCCATCCTCAGGCTCGAAAATAACGCGAGCAGAGGTGACCGTTCCAGGACGGTTAAAATGGATCTGAGCGTGCCAGTCGTTTGCGTCGCCTTTTGTCTGATTAAAGACACGAACAAAATCATATTGCGGCGCCGTTTGAGCGTTGGCGCTGCTCACCTGAAAACCACCGGGGACGGCGGGCACAACTATTGCACCAGCAAGTGCTAAGGAGACGGCAGATGCACACGCGATCCCCTTCCGGCGAACTCGCGCAGATGACGAAAGTTTTCTTGCTTTATTCAAAGTTCTCTCCTGATTTCTTTTAACGATCAGTCACAAGTATCCAGCTATCAGTACGCACTCTAAGGCCATTGGCATACCACCACAAGGGTTTCGGCTAACACCGGGTGGATATCGAGTCACCCCTGGGCGTTTTTGGAACTTAGGTGGGGGGTATTTGGGTCAGTCGCATTTTGGTTCCTGATGTTTGATGATCGCGGCGCCGGCTACGGGTCGGTTGAGGACGGACTCGGTGATGGCGGCGCCGGGGTTGGCTTTATACCATTCGTCGGCTGTGAACTGGAATGCCACAATGGTTGATCCGCGGGACTCGCGATCTGCGAGGATGTTGCGCAGTTGGTGTGCGGTAGCGGCATCGATTGGGGGTGGTGAGGAGGCGTCGAAGCTAACACGTCTGTGTGGTGGAGGTCTTCGAGGAATGTAATGCTGGCGGTGTCGTCCTGTTTGAGCTCGGCGAGGTGGTTGGCGAGTGTATCGGTGAGGAAGAAGCGTGCGGGCTAATCGCTTCCGCCCGCTGCGGGAGAGGGCGCCGGGAAGTTTGAGGGTGTCAGGAAGTTTGTGTGTGAGGCTCTGATCTAGAAGGAGTTTCACCGATAATGACTGCGGTGTCACCGAAGAAAGGCCACGACCCGGCGAGGGTCAACGAGATCAGCGAGAAGCTGATGGAAAATCCTAAGCTGGCCAGCCTGATCAGCGAGCTGTCGACCACTGCTGACGATGCAAGCGACCTGGTCAAAGGCTTGTTGCAGGCATCAATCAACGCTGGTCTGCAGGCAGAGATGGATGCACATTTGGGCTACGGCCATGCCGACCGTAAGGCGAAGGCCCGGGTGGAAACCGCGCAGGAGAGCAATCACCGCAATGGGTCGTACACCAAGACCGTGAATTCTGGGTACGGCGCGTTGGAAGTGACCATGCCGAGGGATCGTGCCGGCACGTTTGCTCCAAAAATGGTGCCCAAAGGCTCCCGTCGGCTCACAGAGCTCGACGACATGATTATCTCGCTGTACGCCGGTGGGATGACCGTGCGCGATATTCAGCACCATCTCGCCACCACCCTGGGGGTGGGTATGAGCCCAGATACGATCAGCACGATCACCGACGCGGTGTTGGATGAGGTCATGATCTGGCAAAACCGCCAGCTAGACGAGTTCTACCCAGTGATATTCCTCGACGCGCTACGCGTGAAAATCCGCGATGGCCACCGCGTGGTCAATAAGGCCTGCTATATGGCGGTTGGTGTCGACATCGACGGCATCAAGCACATCCTGGGATTGTGGATCACCGTCAACGAAGGCGCTGCATTCTGGGCATCGGTGTGCGTGGATCTGGCCAACCGTGGCGTCCAGGACGTGTTCATTGTCTGCTGCGACGGGCTCAAAGGCCTGCCGGAAGCCGCGGAGGCAACCTGGCCGAATTCCATGGTGCAGACCTGTATCGTGCACCTGATTCGAGCTGCGAACCGGTGGGTGTCGTATCAGGACCGCAAATCTGTCTCCCGTGCGCTGCGAGAGGCAGTCCCGCCTTGAATGCCTTGGGACCAGGGGTTTTAATTCTCCATGGTTTCTACTAAAACGAAGACGTGGTCGACTTTGGCAGTTGTATAGAGATTCCCCAACGCGGTGAACACCTCTTTAACATCTTGAGATGTTAAGCGTTCACGCACAATTGTGGCTGTCCCTTTTGTCCCCGCAGGGGAGCCGTATTTCTCGAGTTCTTTTCTCAACAAGGCCATCTCATTTGATGGGCCACCTTGGAGAGACGGTCTTACAAATATCCGCTTCAAATCCATACCTGAACCATACCCCCCTTGATTGTTTCTGGTGCGGTAACAAAAGCCAGCTAAGCGTTAGCAAAAAGGCCACCAAAGCCAACGAAGCACGGCGCTTCCACCTGTTGGATCCTAACCGTGCAACATCGCCACCGAGAAGTCGTTTACGAAGCCCTCGAACCCCGCTCGTCTGGTTCGGTGACATCGTTCCGCATGTCTCATGAGATCGTTCCGGTTCATCCTGCACAGATGTCCCACCACATCGTTCCGGTGGACACGCCCCGGGCGAGAAGTGCCCCGCGGGTGTGAAAAACCATCTCTCGAGACATCGTTCCGCCATGCGTTTGGCAGCCGACATGAGCGGCAACGGAACGCTCGTCGGTAGGCAGTAGCCCTGCCTCCTCGTCTCCAGGGGCCGAACGCGACGATCCCTAGGCAGTTACCGCATCAGCCCACCTAGGAGCCCGCCACGCCGCACCCCGAGGCAATCCTCCCACCGCTTCAGCACACTCAGATCCGGCGCTCAATAGCCCTCAAAACCCTACTACACACCCCACCCCGGGGCACTTCAAAAACAAAAATCTCGAGACACCGTAGGAACGATGTCTCGAGACAACACATTGTGCCCGGGGGGGGACTTGAACCCCCACGTTCTTGCGAACACTGGCACCTGAAGCCAGCGCGTCTGCCAATTCCGCCACCCGGGCGGGCGACTTGATTAATATAGAACGCACCTCACAAAAACCACAAATCGCCAGCGCACACCGCCTTTTACCCCGCGCCTTTCACGGCGCCGACACGCTGCGCGGATAGGTCGTGTCGGGTGCGGCACCTATACTGTCCGGGTTACTTAAATTCTGATGTGAAGAAAGGAGGTGCGCAGGAAGTGGCAGTGATGGACAGGCTGGCAAAGCTGGACAGTTCTCTGCAGCGCGGCTTGGACAATTCCATGGCGGCGCTGTTCGGCGGCAAGGTTGTGCCTGAAGAGGTTGAGGAGCTGGTCAAGCAAGAAGCCCAGGACTCGCTGGTGGTCACGGACAGGGACGAGTATGTCGCCCCGAACGTGTACGCGGTGGGTGTGTCTTCGAAGGACTTGGAGAACCTGTCGCAGAACCGCGATCTTCCTGTGGACCTCGCCGATCAACTCATGCGCTACGTGCGCAACAAGCAGTGGTTCCTCGACGGCCCTGTTGTTGTGCGTATCGCGGAGGAGTCGGGTCTGCGCACTGGTCAGCTCCGGGTGTCCTCGTATATCGACACCATGCCGGATGTGGTCAGCGGCTTCGACGCCATTGTGGCGGAGCCGAAGAAGCGCAAGGCCTCGCGCTCGCAATTGAAGGAGGATGCAATGTCCGAACCTAACGCCAACCAGCCGCAGGCCGCTGCCGACACCGATGCGGCCACGGTGAGCCTGCTGCTTCAAGACGGCTCGTCGCGCACCTACCTGGTGCACGAGGGCTCCAACATTCTGGGCCGCTCCAACGACTCGGATTTCCGCCTGCCGGATACCGGTGTGTCGCGCCAGCACGCGGAGATCACCTGGGACGGCCAGGTGGCGGTGCTGGTGGATCTGCAGTCCACCAACGGCACCACGGTCAACGACGAGCCGGTGGAAAACTGGATGCTCGCGGACGGCGACGTGATCACGCTGGGCCATTCCAGCATTGAGGTCCGCATCATCGGCGGCGAAGACCAGCCGCAGGCCAGCGCCAACCAGCCGGAGTTCACGGACTCGGTGGCGCACCCCAGCACCGAATATTTCCGCCCGTAGAAGGGTTTCACATGGATTCGACCATGATCCTCAGCGCCCGCTTCGGCCTTTTGGCCTTGCTCTGGGTGTTCATTTTCTTGGTGATGTGGACGCAGAGGAAGGATGTGGTGTCGGCGGGCGGGACGATGCGTCGTAAGGCAAGTGCGTCTGCCCCTGCCCCCAGGGAGAAAGCGCGCACCCTTGCGGTAGTTGAGGGGCCGCTGAAAGGCTCCCACATGGAAATTGCCAGCTTGGAAGACTTGACTGTCGGTAGAGCCGGAGACAACGATTTCCAGCTGGGCGACGACTTCGCCTCCTCGCGCCACGCGCGCCTGTTCCGCAGGGGCAGCGACTGGTTCGTGGAGGACCTGGACTCGCGCAACGGCACCTTCGTCAACGGGGTGCGCATTGATCAGCCTGAGCGGGTGACCGTGGGCACGGACATGAAGATGGGACGCACGATTGTGAGGCTGATGCCGTGAAACTCGCGCTAAATTTCGTGGCCGTGTCCGACCGCGGCCTGGTCCGGACCAACAACGAGGACTCCGCGTACGCGGGCCCGCACCTGCTGGTGCTTGCGGACGGTATGGGCGGCCACGCCGCTGGCGAGGTAGCCAGCCAGCTCATGGTCGAGCACCTCGAGCACTTGGACCGCGACCCCGAGGACGCGGACATGCTCGCGCTTTTGGGCGCGGCAGCGGAGGACGGCAACGCCGCGATCGAGGCGTCTGTGGCTGAGCACCCCGAGCAGGCCGGCATGGGCACCACACTTACCGCGACGATGTTCAATGGCCGCGAGCTCGGCCTGATCCACGTGGGCGACTCCAGGGGCTATTTGCTTCGTAAAGGCGAACTGCGGCAGCTCACCGTCGACGACACCTTCGTCCAGTCGCTGGTGGACGGCGGCAAGCTCGCGCCCGAGGACGTCTCGTCGCACCCGCAGAAGTCCCTGATCCTGAAGGCCTACACCGGCCGGGCCGTGGAGCCGCACCTGGAGCTCATCGAGGTCAAGCCGGGCGACCGCGTGCTGTTGTGCTCCGACGGGTTGAGCGACCCGGTGACACAGCAGACCATTCAGCTCGCGCTCGGCGACGGCACCCCGGAGATGGCGGCGAACCGCCTGATCGAGTTGGCGCTGCGCTCCGGCGGGCCGGACAACGTCACCGTGGTGGTGGCGGAGGTCGTGGAGGCCGCCGAGGGCGACGCCACGGCAGAGACCCGCGCCGTGGTCAAAGCCGGCGCGCTGGACCCGGGCTACGAGTCGTCCCACCCGGACTCCGCCGCCTCCCGTGCCGCAGCGTTGCTGCGCAAGTCCGAGACCATCACTCCGGACCACAACCGGGCCAAGCTCCAGGACGCGGATGCTTCCGACGACGAGGAGGGCCACACTAGCGGCGCTGGGAAGAAGCAGCCGTCGTCGGTGTGGCCTTGGGTCGTCGCAACGCTAGTGCTTCTGCTGGTGCTTGCGGTGGCGGGCGTGATGTGGTCGCAGTCCCGCGCCACGGACGCCTACGTGCTGAAGGTGCAGGACTCCGGCGAGTTTGTGGTGCAGCACACCACTCGCGACAACCCGTTCGCGGACGCGAAAACCGAAGACATCCAGCGCGCCTGCTTAAACACCAAGGGCGAGATGCGCGTGATTTCCAAGGACACCAAGCCGGGCGATTGCAGCATCTTTGCCACCTCCGATCTGCCCAAGGACAAGCGCGAGGTCGAAGACGTCACCGGCTCCTACGATGACGTATTAGCCAAGTTGAATGAGTTGGCGGATCAGGCGCTGCCGGCCTGCACCGACAAGAAGAGCGCCGAGGAAGACACCTGCCGGGAGGTGCGATGAGCCGCCTAGTATCCCGCAGCCGCGAGCTGCTCCTCCTGTTGTTCGCCACAGGGCTCCTTGCGCTCATGCTCTTCGGCTTAGAGACGAGCCAAGGGCGCACCCTGTCCACCGAAATGCTCTACATCATCGGCGGATTCATGGGCGTCTACGCCATCGCGCACGTCGCCATCGCCTTTTTGGCGCCGTACGCGGACCAGGTGATGTTGCCCGTGGTGGCGCTGCTCAACGCCGTGGGCCTGGTGGTGATCTACCGTCTTGACCTGGCAGAACGCCCCGGTTACGGGCCGCTGGCGGAGCGCCAGATGCTGTGGTCCTTAGTTGGCGTGGGGCTGATGGTGCTGACCCTGGTGGTCATCCGCGACCACAAATCCCTGTCGCGCTACTCCTACCTTCTGGGCCTGGTGGGCCTGATCCTGCTGGCCCTGCCGCTGGTGTGGCCGCAGCCGCCGGGCTACGAGGAGGCACGCATCTGGCTGTGGCTGGGCCCGTTTTCCATCCAGCCGGGCGAGTTTTCCAAGATCCTGCTGCTGATCTTCTTCGCCCAGCTTTTGGCCCAGAAGCGCGCCCTGTTCACCGTGGCCGGCAAACGCTTTTTGGGCATGACCTTCCCGCGCATCCGCGACCTCGCGCCGATCCTCATGGTGTGGGCGATCGCGATTTTGATCATGGGCATCTCCAACGACTTCGGCCCGGCGCTGCTCCTGTTCGCCACCGTGCTGGGCATGGTCTACTTCGCCACCGGCCGCGCGTCCTGGCTATTCATCGGCGTCGGATTGGTGGCCGTAGGCGGCTACGCCGTCTACCAAGTCAGCTCCAAGATCCAGGAGCGCGTGTCCAACTTCATCGACCCGTTCACGGACTTCGACGGCATTGGCAACCAGCCCGCCAACGCCCTGATCAGCCTGAGCTGGGGCGGCATCACCGGCACCGGTCTGGGCTACGGCCACCCGGAGCTAGTGCCCGTGGCGCACTCCGACTACATCCTGGCCGCCATCGGCGAAGAGCTCGGCTTTGTGGGCATCGCCGCAGTGCTGTGCCTGTTCGCGGTGTTTATCACCCGCGGGTTCCGCACCGCCATGCAGGCGCGCGACTCCTACGGCAAGCTGCTCGCGTCCGGGTTGGCGCTGACCATTGTCATCCAGATCTTCGTGGTCGCCGGCGGCGTGTCCGCCATGCTGCCCATGACGGGCCTGACCACCCCGTTCATGTCCGCCGGCGGCTCGTCTGTGATGGCCAACTACATCCTGCTCGGGCTGCTTTTGCGCATCTCCAACAGCGCCAACCGCCCCGCGGACTACGACGCCGTGGCCGCCGGCACCGCGCGTCCTGAGGCGGTGGGTGCACGATGAACAAGTCCATCCGCTACGGCGCCGTGGTCGCGCTGCTGATGATCGCGGCGCTTATGGTCAACTTCACCGTGGTCCAGGGCCTGCGTGAAGACGAGTACGCGCAGAACCAGCACAACTCACGCATCCTCATGGACCTCAAACGCACCAACCGCGGCGACATCGTCGCGGGCGAGACCGTTCTGGCCCAGAGCCACCGCGACGAGGAAACCGGCTTCTACCAGCGCGCCTACCCCAACATGCCGTTCTCGTTCGCGCCCATCGTCGGTTTTGTCTCCGACCAGTTCGGCACCTCCCAGCTGGAGGCCACCCACAACGGCGATCTCACCGGTGATTCCGGCACCGCCTCGCGTTTCTTGCGCACCGGGCTCGAGGACGGCCAAAAGGGCGACACCGTCGACCTGACCCTGGACCCGAACCTGCAGGCGTTTTCGTACGACCAGCTGGTCAAGCCGGGCTTTGATGGTGCGGTGGTGGCCGTGAGGGCGTCGACAGGCGAAGTGCTCTCCATGGCATCAACCCCCAGCTTTGACCCCAACGGCATTGCCAACCCGGCGACCGCCGAGGGTGCCTGGTCCGAGGCCACCGGCAACCCCGCGAACCCGCTGTTAAACCACGCGGCGCAGGAGCAGCTGCCGCCAGGTTCGATTTTCAAGATCATCACCACCGCCGCGGGCCTGCGAAACGGCTTCACGCCGGAGTCGCCGCTGACCGGCGAGGCCAGCACGATCCTGCCGGGCACGGACAACATCCCGCTGACCAACTACGGCGGCCAGGCCTGCGCCGGTGGCGGACAGGTGCCGCTGCGCACCGCGTTCGCCCTGTCCTGCAATACCGCGTTCGTGCAGATGGGCCTTGCTATGGGCCCGGATTCGCTGCGCGACGCCGCCGCCCGCTTCGGCATCGGCGAGCGCTACAACCTGGGCCTGCCCAACGCCGCCGGCTCCCTGGGCGATCTGCCCGGCGGGGCCGAAGTGGCGCAGTCCGCCATCGGCCAGCGCGACGTGACCATGACTGCGCTGCAGGCGGCGATGATGTCTGCGACGATCGCCAATAAGGGCAAGCGCATGGAACCGCACGTGGTGCGGCAGGTGCGCAACGCCGACGGCAAAGTCCTGCACGAAACCGAGCCGGTGGAGCTGAACGAGGCCGTAACGGAACAAGAAGCCGCAACGATCACGGACTTGATGTTCGCGTCCGAGCGGTGGACCTTCGGCTACGACGGCAACGGCTTCGCCTCCAAGACCGGCACAGCCGAGCACGCCGAAGGCGCCGCCCCGCACGTGTGGTACGTGGCGTTCGACCCGGCCAAGGACGTCGCCGTTGCCGTGGTAGTGAAAAACGGCGGCAACATCGGCGAGGCCGCCACCGGCGGCCAAGTCGCCGGGCCGATCGGACGCGCCGTGTTGCGCGCAGCACCCGCCGCCCCCGCACCCGTGGAAGGAGCAGAGTAGATGAACACCGAAAACCGCGAGGCCCTGCAACAGCTCGTCGGCGACGGCTACAAGCTGCAGTGGATCATCGGCCACGGCGGCATGTCCACCGTGTGGCTGGCAGACGACCTTGCCAACGAGCGCGAGGTGGCCATCAAGGTGCTGCGCCCTGAGTACAGCTCCAACGCGGAGTTCCTCGCCCGCTTCCGCAACGAGGCTCTGTCCGCCCAGGGCATCAACTCCGACAACGTGGTGGCCACCTACGACTACCGCGAGGCAGACACCGACGCGGGCTCCACCGTCTGCTACATCATCATGGAGTACATCCGCGGCGAGTCGCTCGCGGACCTCATCGCCCGCGAAGGCCAGCTGGATGAGGCACTGGCGCTCGACGTGCTCGAGCAGGCCGCCCACGGCCTGGCCGTGATCCACCGCATGGGGCTGGTGCACCGCGACATCAAGCCGGGCAACCTCATGCTCACCCAGCACGGGCAGGTCAAGATCACGGACTTCGGCATCGCCAAGGCCGCCGCGGCCGTGCCCCTGACCCGCACGGGCATGGTGGTGGGCACCGCCCAGTACGTCTCCCCCGAGCAGGCCCAGGGCATGAAGGTCACCGCGGCGTCCGACGTGTACTCGCTGGGCGTGGTGGGCTACGAGCTGCTCTCCGGCAAGCGCCCCTTTAACGGCGATTCCTCCGTGTCCGTGGCGCTCGCGCACGTCTCCGCCGAACCGCCCGCGCTGCCCATTTCGGTCTCTGCCCCGGCGCGCGAGCTCATCGAGATCGCGCTGCGCAAGGACCCCGGCCAGCGCTTCCGCGACGGCAACGAGTTCCAGCTGGCCATCTCCCAAGTCCGCCAGGGCCTGCGCCCCGCCCAGCCGGGCGGCCACACCCAGGTGGTGGCCACCGAGCCGTCCGCTACCGCGTCCACCCAGATGCTGGCCAGCGTCGCCGAGGAGCGCACCTCCCGCCCCGAGGGCACCTACCCGCCGTCCGCAGCAAGAGCCGTTGCTTCTCGACGTCCTCCGGCTCCCCCCGCCCCCTCCCGCGTCGCGACACCAGCGCCGCGCGAACACGCGCCGGAGAAGAAGTCCTCCGCGGCCGGGCCTGTGATCTCCGCGATTTTGCTGCTCGCGCTGCTTACCGGCGGCGCCGCCTGGGCGTACACCGAGGGCGTGTTCGACCGCTTCACCGGCGGCGGCACCCCCACCACCCCGCGGCCCACCATGAGCGCAACCACGCCGACCCCGGAGGAAGAGGAAGAAGACACAGAAGAGCCGGTCACCGAAACCACCACCGAGCGCGAGCGCACCACGGTCACCGAGCCGCGCAACCCGGGCACCCTGCGCTTCGAGGAGTCCGAGGCCGACAACGCCCCGGCCCCTGCGGAGCCGTCCGCCGAACCCTCGGTTCCGTCCGCCGACGCTTCCGAACCGTCCGCCCCGTCTGCGACGACTCCTACGCAGCAAGCTGGAACACCGGAAGGCGCGACGTCGATAAGCAATCAGCCCGAGGTCACGAACTCACCGGCCCCTGCGGTAGAATTACCCAACCTTGATAGCTTGCTCGGAGGTGGCAGGTAAATGCTGATCGCGGACCGGTACGAACTCGGCGACATCATCGGCACCGGCGGCATGTCGGACGTGTATGCCGCCACCGACGTGTCCCTTGGGCGCGAAGTTGCCGTGAAGATGTTGAAGATCGACATGGCGCGCGACGAAAACTTCCGCGAACGCTTCCGCCGCGAAGCGCAAAACTCCGCGCGCCTGAACCACCCCAACATCGTCTCGGTCTACGACACCGGCTCCGTGGAAACCTCCGGCGTGGACGTGCCCTACATCGTGATGGAACTCGTCCACGGCATGAACCTGCGCGACATCGTGCGCAACGAAGGGCCGCTGTCCCCCGAGCGCGCCGCGAAACTGCTGCTGCCGGTCACCCGGGCGCTGCAGGCCAGCCACGACGCCGGCATCATCCACCGCGACATCAAACCCGCCAACATCATGGTCACCAACACCGGTGCCGTGAAGGTGATGGACTTCGGCATCGCGCGCGCACTGGATGATTCCACCTCCGCTATGACGCAAACCTCCGCCGTCATCGGCACCGCCCAGTACCTCTCCCCCGAGCAGGCCCGCGGCAAAGCCGCCGACGCGCGCAGCGACGTCTACGCGCTCGGCTGCGTGATGTACGAATCCGTCACCGGGGTGCCGCCGTTCGAGGGCGAATCCCCCTTCGCCGTGGCCTACCAGCATGTCCAGGAAGACCCGGTGCCGCCGTCCGAGCGCATCGCCGCGCCTCTGTCGGACAACGAGGCGGTCAACGTGGACTCCGTCATCCTCACCGCGATGGCGAAACACCCCGCCGACAGGTACCAGACCGCCGACGAAATGGGCGCTGACCTGGCGCTTCTAGAGCACGGCAACGTCACCACCGCCGCCCGCAACCACCTCGCCGCCGCAGAACAAGCCGTGGGCGCGCACGCCGTGGACTCGCCGTCCCAGGACCACACCGTTGTGGTTGGGGACGTGGTGCGCGAACCCGTGGTGCGCAGAGAAGCATCTGCCTCATCCGGGCACACGCGCTACGCCGACCACCGCGCCGCCAACGAGAAAACCTCCTCCAACTGGCTCAAGTGGCTCTCCGCGCTGCTCGGCCTGCTGCTCGCGGGCGCGGTGTGCTGGTTCGTGTACGACTACTTCTCCGTGAACAAGGACACCGCTGAGGTAGTGCAAGAAGAAATGGTGCCCGTGCCCGAACTCATGGACATGCCGCGCAACGACGCCGTCCGCGAACTCGAGCACCTCGGCTTCGAAGTCTCCGTGATGGAAGAGCCCAGCCCCGAGATCAAACGCGGCAATGTCATCTCCACCAACCCCGCCGCGGGCTCCGAGCTCAAGCGCGGCACCCAGATCACGCTGACCGTCTCCTCCGGCAAGGAGATGACCGACGTGCCGGACGTGACCAACCTGACAGCCGAAGAAGCCATCGAGGAACTGAAGAAGGCCGGGCTGGAACTCAACCCCAACGTGCGCCGCGAATCCTCCGACAGCATCGAAGAGGGCGTCATCACGTCGCAGCAGCCCGCCGGCGGCACCCAGATTGCCAAGGGCTCGCGCATCGCCATCACCGTCTCCTCCGGGCCGGAAATGGTGCAGGTGCCGTCCCTGGTGGGCCTCAACGTCGAGCAGGCCACCGCGACCCTGTCTTCCCTGCAGCTGCGCTCCACGGTCACTAGCGTGGACTCGATCAAGCCGGAGGGGCAGGTGCTCGCCGTCGCGGGCGAAAACACCGACGTCGAATCCGGCACCACCATCGAGCTGCGCGTCTCCAACGGCATGCTCATGAAAATGCCGGATATCACCCGCCAGAGCCCCGAGGAGGCCGAAAAGGCGCTCCACGACGCCGGCTGGAACGGCCGCTTCGTGCCCGGCCCGACGGTGCCCACCGGCGCGCTTGTCGACGACGGGCTGATCGGCCACCAGGAAGTCGCCGCTGGCGAAACCATCCGCAAGGACCAGGCCATCGGCTACAACCTGTGGAAGTTCGATGCGGGCAAACTCATTCCGCAGAATAACGCGGCCGCAGGGCAGGCTGATACAGTTCAACCCCAGAACGCGAACACCGCGCTGCGCAACATGCAGCGCGAGCTAGGGCTTTAGGCGTCTAAGACGCTTGAGACGCTATGGCCCGCACACACCGAGGGAGCGCACATGCCTAAAGCAAAAGTAACTAAAGACCCCATCCGCCCAGCTAGCAGCACCTCCGCCAGCACCAGCCGTACCCCGGTGAAGGTCAACACCGGCGGCACCCCGATGTGGTACAAGGTGATCATGTTCGGGCTGATGCTCCTCGGCCTGGCCTGGCTGATCCTCTACTACCTCGCCGGCGACCAGATCTCCTGGCTCGGGCAGCTCGGGCCGTGGAACTACGCCATCGGCTTCGCCGGCATGATCCTGGGTCTGCTGATGACCATGGGTTGGCGATAGCCCTTTTTCCGGGGGGATGTGTGAAATCGGATTGTGGCAAATATTTGCCACAATCCGATTTTTGCGTTGGTGGGGGTTAGACGTCTGCGACCGATTTTAGGTTACACATGACTGTATTTAAATAGACCGATAGATTGCGGCGGGGTTTTTCACATAATCATTAGTGTTAATGCAGGTAACCAGGCTTTTATGACGTGACAATTACTTTAGTTTGACCCCGGAATAGGTGGATTGTTCAACAATATTATGACCTTCCCGGTCAGTTGGCTAGGAATTATCTAAGAGCTCCTCGCTAAAAGGTTGAGAAGCCCGCCCCTTGAAAATCCACAATTGTTTCCCCGAAAGGAACGCCAAATGCGCGCATCCCGCATCGCTGGTGCTGCCAAGGCCGCGATCGCAGCCGTCGCCGCTGTCGCAATCGCAGGCTCCGGCATCACCGCCACCGCCCAGACCTTCGAAGAGTCCTACCCGGAGACCCCGGCAACCAACTCCGCACTGCCGATCATCCACACCTACCGCGGCTCGGACCACCTGAAGGCCAACATCCTCAACCCGCGCCCGGTGTGCAACTCCACCGAGGACTACCGCACCATCGTCTACAAGGTGAAGGACAACTTCCTGCCGGTGGGCACCATCTCCACCACCAACCTGTCCGACAACGCCATCCCGCTGTCCCAGGACCTGTCGCGCACCCAGACCATCTCCGCCTCCATCAACGGCTCCAAAACGGAGACCCTGAGCCTCGGCGGCTCCGGCTCCAAGAAGGGCATCGAGGGCAACATCGGCTACTCCCTGGCCAAGTCGCTGGGCTGGGACGTCTCCGGCTCCTTGTCCTGGTCCGTCGGCCAGAAGATCGGCCCGTACGACGTGCCGGCCGGCAACACCGGCGAGGCAACCTACGGCTTCCGCACCGTCACCATGACCGGCACCCAGCAGCGCTGCCGCCCGAACGGCACCTGGGCAACCCCGACCGCATGGGTTGCAAACATGCCGGTCAAGAACGAGGTCCGCGTCAAGAACTACTCCACCCCGGCCGGCTCCTGGGCACCGAACAAGGGCGCTCAGGTCACCGACACCGTGGAGAACCCGAACCCGGCGTACAACGAGGACGTCGAGAAGATCGAGACGGGCGCAAACCTTGACGACGTCACCGCGGTCGACAACGACGAAGCCACCGACGTGACCAACAACGACATCGCAAACGAGGGCGCCGAGGTCATCGACGAGGTCGAAGAAAACGCTGCTGACGAGGTCAACGAAGTCGTCGATGAGCAGGCAGATGCCCAGCGCGACCTGGACCTGCAGCCGTACTTCACCGCTTCCTCCTGGAAGGTCCCCGGCGCCGCGGGTTCCGTGGCACTGCGCCTGAAGAACACCGGCGCGAAGCGTTACTGGGGCGAGTTCCCGGCCCTGACCTTCCGCGTCGAGGTCGGCACCGAGGCGGGTCCGGAGGGCGTTGACCGCCTGATCACCACCACCCAGTACAACGGCACCCACATCCGCGACCTGGGCTACGACTACGACCGTGGCATCCGCACCTTCGAGGTCACCCTGTCCAACCCGATCCTCGCAGGCGACGAGATGCTGCTGGGCGCATTCTCCTTCGGCGACGGCAACACCAAGGAAGGCCGCCTGTACAACTACATGAAGGTCACCCAGACCGGCCGCCTCGCTGGCGACACCTCCTTCTACAACGACCAGGACGTGGACTCCCGCGACGTGACCGTCTCCGACTTCAACAAGAAGATCCGCGGCGTGTTCTAACACTCCCCGCCGGATAACGCCCGTTGAGTTCAGGCTCAACGGGCTTTTTTCTATCCACACCTGTGGATAACTCTGCGCACAACTCCACAGGGCTGTGAAATGTGCTGGTGGTGGTTCGAAAATGCCAGGTTTCGTCGGCGTGTCATTTTGACCGTTCGACGTGTCGTTCGAGGAGTTACACGCGTGTAGTTATCCACACTGTGGACAACCGCTGTGGATAACTAGTACACCGGCACGGTCGACGGGATGGTAAGCGCCCACACCGCCACACACGCCGTCGCGGCCGCGACACCCGCCGTGATCCAGCGGGTGCGCACACTTTGCGACGTCAACGGCCACGCCATCAACGCCCCCGCCGCCAAACCGCCGAGGTGCCCCCACAGCGAAACACCCGGGCTGAGCAGCGTGTACGCCACGTTCACCGCCACCAGGGCGAGGGGCGCGCGCAGGTCGGTGGAACGTCGAAAAGCAATTGCGATCAGCAGCGCCATCAACATGTAGAGGGCGCCGGAAGCGCCGGCCGTGGGCGTCGTAAAGCTAAAAGCAAGCACACTTGCCGACGCCCAAAGGACCCCCGCGACCCACGCCACCACAAACGGACCAGAGCCGAGGAAGCGCTCCACCTCCGCACCCACCAAGACCAGCATGAACATGTTGAGGAAGAGGTGCGTGACGTCCAAGTGCATGAAACCCGCCGTCAGCGCGCGGAGGTAACCCGCGCCGTACACCTCGGGGCCGTAGAGGATAGTGCTGGAGCCAACGGCCGAATCCCACACCACGTCCGTGAGCGAACGAGCCTGCAGCGCGGCGACAAGGAACACGAGCGTGCAGATCGCCGCGATCGCGGTCGTAGCGGGGGCAGTGCGGGGCAAGTTGCGGAGTGTGGGCATGGGATGGCGGGATCAAGCGGTTAATGCGCCACGATTGAATATTTGCTGGAGTATCTCACGTGGGGTTGCTCCGCCGAGGACTTGTCGTGGTGTGTCGTTGAGTTCGTCTTGTACCCAGGCGACGTGCTCGGGGGTTACTTCGGCGAAGTCGGTGCCCTTTTTGTAGAAGCGGCGGCGGATCTCACCGTTGGTGTTCTCGTTGGTCGGCCGCTGCCACGGCGCGTGCGGATCGCAAAAGTACACCTCGCAGCCGTCTTTGATGCGCACACGTGCGGTTTCAGCCATTTCCACGCCTTGATCCCAGGTGATGGTCTTGAGCTGTTCAGCGTTGAGGTCTTTGACCATCTGCTGGATCGTTGCAATCACCGTCATCGATGTGTGTTCGGTGGGCAGATGACCAAGCAGGGTGTAGCGGCTGGTGCGCTCCACCAGGGTAATCAGCGCGCTTTTGCCGCCGGTGCCGATAACAAGATCGCCTTCCCAGTGCCCGGGGATTGCCCGGTCGTCAGCCTCTGGGCTGCGCTTGGTGATTTCAGCACCTTTGATCCACGGCTTACCGGTGAGCACACCGGCATTACGGGGCCGAGCTTTTCGCCGCTTGCCGCCGCGGATGAGCACATCTTGGGTCTTCATCACCGCTTCAAGCTCGGCGCGCAAGCTGCCTTTGCCCTGGATGTACAAGGCACTGTAGATCGCTTCGTGGGAAATACGCATGCTTTCATCATCGGCGAAAGCATGCTGAAGCCACACACTGATGCGCCCGGGCGACCACCGGCGGGCAAGACACGTCACCACCACAGCACGAAGTGCCGGGTTGTCGTCAAGCTTGCGCACCTTCGGCCGGTGCGCACGCGCCTTGGCGCCCAGGCCGGCTTGCCGGGCGTTGTAGTACACCGTGGCCTCACCGTCTTCGCCGGGAACTTCCCACCCGTTGCGGGCGATTTCCCGGCTGATCACGCTATGGTGGCGCCCCAGAAGTGCTCCGATCTGCCTGGCTGACATTCCCTGGCTGCACCCATGTTGGATCGTCAGGCGGTCTTCATACGACAGTCGGACCCCGCGGCCGACTTTCACACGGTCCTCGGCATAGTCGGCAGGCGCGTGGCCTGCCTGTGTTTTCATTGGTGCTGGCACGGAATCAACTTTGCTGTGTGCAGGTGGTTTTACCGTGCAAGCCTCCGGCGTGTCCGCGCGCTGTGACGCATCACGGTTTCCGCCCGCCTTCTCCTGGCGTGCTTGCTGCACCCAGCGATACACCGAATTCGCAGACCGGTCGAACGCCGCCGCAACCTCGTCAACCGGCTCACCAGCCAGCACCCGTGCGACCGCGTCAGCTTTCTGCTGCGGGGTGATGCGGGGCTTTTGCTGCAGTTCGGTGAGCACACCGACTTTCGCCAACCGCTGGTACAACGCCCCTGGTGACATGCCTAACGTCGCAGCCGCATCCGGTACCGACATACCTGAAGCCACCAGCGCCACCGCCTCGTCGATGAGCTGGTCACGTGCACGTGCCAACGCCTTCTTCGGCGGGAGCACGCCTGCTTGCTTGACCCATTCATAAACCGTGGCCTCTGCCACACCGGCCTCACGAGCAATCTCGCCGACATCATCGCCTGCAACAAGCCGCGCCACAGACGCAGCCTTCACATCCTTCGGAGTCCAACGACCAGCCACAACAACCTCCAAGTCGAGGTGGCGCATTCACCCACTGACAACTCCGGATCAGGGTACGAAAAAGCCCCCGCACGGTGGCGGGGGCGCGGCGCTTGTGGCGCTTTTGGCTTAAGCGATGTCGACGGACTCGATCACGACATCCTCGACCGGGCGGTCCATGCGGCCGGTCTGCACGCCCGCGATCTCATCGACGACCTTCTTCGAGGCATCATCGGTGACCTCGCCGAAGATGGTGTGGCGGTTGTTCAACCACGGAGTCGCGTCGACGGTGATGAAGAACTGGGAACCGTTCGTGCCCGGGCCAGCGTTAGCCATGGCCAGCAGGTACGGGCGGTCGAACTGCAGCTCCGGGTGGAACTCGTCGGCGAACTGGAAGCCCGGACCGCCGGTGCCGGTGCCGGTCGGGTCGCCGCCCTGGATCATGAAGCCCGGGATGATGCGGTGGAAAATCGCGTCGTCGTAGAACGGGCCATCCGTGGTGCCCTTGGCGTTCTTGGTGGAGTAGTCGGCCGTGCCCTGTGCCAGGCCCGTAATCGTCTCGACCGTCTTCGGCGCGTGGTTGCCGAACAGGTCGATCACAATGTCGCCGTGATTGGTGTGCAGAGTCATCGTCTGAGTCTTTTGAGTCATGCGCTCCAGAGTACGCGGGTTCCGCCGCGCGGTGTGTGGGCGGGTGCGGGGTTGGGGTCATGGCCCTCAAGGTCGAGTCCGGGAGGTCGAGTACGCCCGGTTTCGGGGCCGTACTCGACCTCCAGTACTCGACTTCCGGCGGGCTATAGCGCCCCTACCTCCGCCAGTGCTCCCCATGCACCGGCCTGAACACCGTGGCCGGCACTTTCGGCTCGCCGAGGAGACCGGAGCGGGCCTTGAGCTCAAGGATCTCCCGAACACAGGCATCCTCGTCCCGGAGAATATCCAACGGCTCGAAGCGGGCGACCTCATAGACCTGCTTCCGTAACCAGTTTTCGCGCAGGAGCTGGTCCCGCGACACCTTCTTCGCCAACTCCTCGTCTTTCTTCGCCGTCTTGACCAGCCCGTCGATCTCGATCGCCACCTGCCCCCACAGCAGGTCGGGACGCACGTAACGGCCAATCCACATCTGCTCGCGGACGACGATGTTCCGCTCGCGCAGGATCACGCGCAGGAGAGACTCGTACGGCGACTCGGACTTGGTGGACGACCAGCGCAACGCCTGCCGTGCCCGCCCGATCCCCTTCTTGCCTGCCAGCCGCTTAATCGTCGCGTGGAGTCGGCCTGGATGCGTTCCTGCTCCAGCGGTGGCTTGCCCACAAATAGGGAATCCATCGCGACGACTCCTGCCCTCACCCCGTGCAGGCGCGCGACGTCGACGGCTGTGCGGACGGGGCTGGTTAACCGGAGGGCGTCGCCAGGCGTCGCGCAGTCGATGGCCAGCACATCTTCTTCGGGGATGCGCAGGCTGCGGTATTCGACTCCATCCGGCCAGCTTGCCCTGGCGGGCGGTTTTTGTCCCGGGATGGCCAGCAGGACGGGCGCGTCTGGGGCGGGCAGTGTCCACAGGCCGTGCACGACTGCGGCGGAGCGCCCCACCAGCACCGCTTTCCGGCTCGCGGCGCCGACGGCGTAGCAGCTGAGAAACTCCTGCTCGTGGTGTTTCAGCCGCGACCATTCCACCTCTGCGATGAATTTGTTCGCGGATAACTTGATGCACGTTTGACGGTCCGACTCCCCCGGTCTGACCAGCAGCTGCGCTAGCTTTCTCCTGTCCATGATCCCCCCGATGTTTGTTTGTTTCGCTCAGAGTACATGGCTACTGGCGAGAACGAAAGGGCCCCGCCAAAAGTCGAGCGGCGGAGGTCGAGTCCGGCCCAAATTGAGGGCATACTCGACCTCCCGTACTCGACTTTCGCGGGGCAAGGGGCAGGGGCGAGGAGGGCGCGGAGGGCGCGGGGGCTAAGGGCAGCGGGGCACAGGCTTTACGACGCCAGCTCCGCCCCGCCCGGCGCCCTAGAGCCCTTCGACGACCTCGTCGCGCGCGGCGACCAGGTTGCGCAGGGAGGGGTCGACCTCGGCGTAACCACGGGTTTTCAGGCCGCAGTCCGGGTTGACCCAGAGGCGCTCGGTGGGCACGTGGTTCAGTGCCGCGCGCAGCAGGCCGGCGATCTCCTCGGCCGACGGCACGCGCGGGGAGTGGATGTCCCACACGCCGGGGCCGATCTCGGAGTGGAAGGTCTCGTCGATGTCCTCGAGCAGCTCCATCTTGGAGCGGGCTGCCTCGATGGAGGTGACATCGGCGTCGAGGCCTGCGACGGCTTCGATGATCTGGCCGAACTCGGAGTAGCACAGGTGCGTGTGGATCTGGGTCGCAGGCTTCGCGTTCAACGACACCAGGCGGAACGCGCGCTGGGCCCACTCGAGGTAGGCGGCGCGGTCGTCGGCGCGCAGCGGGAGCAGCTCACGCAGCGCCGGCTCGTCGATCTGGATGACCTTGATGCCGGCCTTCTCCAGGTCCGCGACCTCGTCGGCGAGTGCGACGCCGATCTGGTCGGCGGAAACGCTCAAAGGCACGTCGTCGCGCTTGAAGGACCAGGCCAGGATGGTCACCGGGCCGGTGAGCATGCCCTTGACCGGCTTGTCGGAAAGCGACTGCGCGTAAGCCGACCACTCCACGGACATGGCCTCCGGGCGGGAGACGTCGCCGACCACGATTGGCGGACGGGTGCAGCGGGAGCCGTAGGACTGGACCCAGCCGTTTTCGGTGACCACGAAGCCGTCGAGAAGCTCGGCGAAGTACTGCACCATGTCGTTGCGCTCCGCCTCGCCGTGGACCAGCACGTCCAGTCCGATCTCCTCCTGCAGCTCGATGACCTGCTTGATCTCGACCTTCAGCGCCTCGTTGTACTCGGCGTCGGAGAGGGTGCCCTCGCGGTGGTCCGCGCGCGCCTTGCGGATCTCGGTGGTCTGCGGGAAGGAACCGATCGTGGTGATCGGCAGCGTCGGCAGGCCGAGCTCTTCGCGCTGGACCTTGTTGCGCTCCTCGAACGCCGGCTCGCGCTTGACGGCGCCCTCCGGCAGGGCGGCGACGCGGTCCACGACGGCGGAGTTGTGGATGGTGGTGGACTCGGCGCGGGTGCGCACGGCGCGGTCGGACTGGGCGAACGCCTCGCCGGCGCCCTCCTCACCTGCGACAAGCGCCTGGATCTCGGCGAGCTTCTCGTCGGCGAAAGCCAGCCACGGCGCGACCTCGACCGGAATGTTGCGCTCGGCCTTCAGGGTGTGCGGCACGTGCTGCAGGGAGGTGGAGGTGGACACGGACACCGAATCAGCGGAACGGCCCAGGGACTCGAGCACCTCGGTGCGCTCGCGGAGGTTGGCGGTCCAGACGTTGCGGCCGTCGATAAGTCCGGCGACCAGGTGGGTTTCCGAAGGGATCGCCTCGCGCACGCGCTCCGGGTAGCCGGAATCGGCCTCGAGGGTCCACGGGGAGAGGTCCACGTGCAGCGCCTCCACGCCCAGCTCGCCGAGCACCGGCAGGGCCTCGCGGGCGGAGCCGTACGGGGTGGTCAGGTACACGTTCGGGCGGGTCTCGCGGCCCAGCAAATCGGACCAAGCCTCGCGCAGGTAGGAAGCGATCTCCGCGTCCGGGGTGGACAGGTCGGCCACCACGGCGGGCTCGGCGATCTGGACCCACTCCACGCCGGCGTCCTTCAGCGCGGCGAAGACCTCGGCGTACGCCTCCACCAGCGACGGCAGCAGCGACCACTCGGCCGGCTTGGACAGCGCGATCAGCGTGACCGGGCCGACCAGGAACGGGCGGACCTTGTGGCCAGCCTCGGCGGCCTCCTCCACGATGCGCAGGATGCGCTCCGGCACAGCCTTAATCTCCTGGCCTGCCTCGATCTCCGGCACGAGGTAGTGGTAGTTGGTGTCGAACCACTTGGTCATCTCCAGCGGCACGCGGGTGTCGTTGCCGCGGGCGAGCGCGAACTCCTCGTCCAGGTCCACCCCGCCCGGCACGAGGCCGACGGTCAGGGCGGTGTCGAGCACCTGGTCGTAGAGTGCGACGTCCGCCGGGATGGCGTAATCCTCGGTCAGGCCGAGGTCGCGCAGGTGGTTGTAGTTGTTCACTCGCAGGGCGCGTGCGGTGGAGCGGAACGTCTCAGCGTCGATGCGGCCCGCCCAGTAGCTTTCCAGCGCGCGCTTGAGTTCGCGGTTCGCGCCGATGCGGGGGTAGCCCTCGATGGTGGCCTTGGGGAAGGTGGTCATTGTTGTCCTTTATCTATTCCGATGCGGTCCAGAAAGTCCCGCGTGACGTGCAGGTTGTTGTGCGTGTACACGTGGAGTCCGCCCGCGCCAGCATCCAGAATCTCGCGCGCCAGGTTGGCGGTGAGCTGCATGCCGGCCTCGTACTCGTTGTCCGCTTCGAGCAACTGCTTCTCGACGCCTACCGGCACCTCCAGCCCCGACAACTCCCCCATGCGTCGGACACGCTTCAGCGAGGTCATGGGCATGATGCCGGGGATGAGCGGGATACGCACGCCCGCCAGCCGCGCCACTTCGACGAACTCCATGAAGTCCTGAGCCTCGAAGAACAGCTGCGTGATGGCAAAGTCCGCACCCAGGCGCTGCTTGGTCAACAGCACGTCCAGGTCGTGGTCGAAGTTGCGGGATTCCTCGTGGCCTTTGGGGTAGCAGGCCACCGAGAGAGCGAGCTTGCCGGCGGCGAGGCGGAACGCCTCTTCCTCCTGCACGTCCTGGATCAGGTTGAGCAGATCCGTGGCGTATTGCAGGTGGTCCGCAGGCAGGCCCTCTTCCGGCAGGTCCCCGCGCAGGGCGAGGAACCCGCGGACGCCGGCGTCGATAAGCACCCGCACCCACTCCGCCATCTCATCGCGCGTGCCCGCGGTGCAGGCGAGGTGCGCGATGGTGCGCAGGTCGGTGGTCTCCGAGATGCGGGAGATCACGGCGGCGGTGCCCTCCAGCCACTCGCTGCGGCGCGAGCTGGTCACGGAGACGTAATCCGGCTTGTACTCCGCCAGGCCCGCGATGAGCTGGTCGATCTTCTCCGGGTCGTCCGTGGGGCGAGGCGGGATGATCTCGAAACTCAGGGCGGTGCGCTGGCGTTTCGGGCGGGGACGGCGGATCAGCTGCGCGCCCTCGCGGTCCAGCGGCGCCGAGGCGGAAAGCCTGGTCGAAGAAGAGGCTTCGAACATGGCAGGACCTTTCTCGGCTGGGTTGATGTGTTTCGTTGCACCGTGTTTAAACGGTGCCTTGAAACTTATTGACGCCACGTAACCGCCACAATGCGTTCACAGTTTTGAGCGCTGTCTGCGCTGCGTACGGGGTTATTTGTCGTGAATGTTAATCGCATAAAATGAACCAAGCTGTTCACTTTTGCGTAACGCTTGGTACGCACTGAGCCCGATGGTCTGGCGGAGCTCCCCGGTTTCCGAGCAGGCACGGCGGATTTCGCTACCCTGGGCCGCGCAACCACCCGAAACTTACAAACGCAACACAAGGAGCTACCCGTGAACCTGAAGAACATCGGCTTCGCCGCCGCTATTGCCAACCAGGCGTGGAAGTACCTGCGCGACCAGAACGACAAGCGCGAGCGCGATATCTACCAGTCCCTGCTGGACAACCTGAAGGACGGCAAGCTGGACGATATCCACGAGAAGTTCGACGCTGATCAGCTGCAGGAACTCTACGGCGCCGCCCGGGCGCAGGCCGGCGAGATCACCCGCGACGCGCACGACCGTCTGGACCGCCGTCGCAAGCAGTTCGCGGACGCCGCCCCGAGCCGCAAGGAACGCCAGGAGTTCCTGGAGAAGCACGCGAAGACCGCGAAGAAAAAGAAGAAGGGCGGGTTTGGCAAGGTCGTCGGCGCAACGCTGGGTACCGCCGCGCTCGCGGGTGGCGCGTGGGCTGCCTGGGAGTTCTTCCTCAAGGACAAGCTCGCGGGCGAGGACGAGCCGGCGAAGGCCTACCGTCCGGCACCGACCCGCACAGAGACTGACACGCGCGGTTCTTCCACCATCGTGTACTCCACGCGTACGGAAGACGACCGCGCGGGTGCCCGTCGCGAGGAGGGCATCGAGGGCGGCGTGTTCCCGAATGAGTCGGGCGAGGAGCAGCTTTCCGACGCCACCTCCGGCACCACCACCAACTCCCCGGAGGACCTTGGCGGGGAGGGCCTGACCACCCTGGACACCCTGGCGGACGATCAGCGCAAGGCCACCCACGCCCAGCACTCCGTGGAGGACGCCACCGACGGTGCCGAGGGCGGCCGCCACGAGCTGCGCGAAGAGCCGGCGGAGCGCACGTTCCGCGACGGCCGTATCGGCCAGGACCTGAACGACTTCCCGCAGGACGGCAACAAGTAGTTAAGCCGTGGTGCGCCAGCCCGCCATGAGGTGGCGCACTAGGCGGTCGCGCACATCCGGAAGGATGTCTGCGAGCGGGGCGGTGAGCGGCCGCGTCGCTACGACGAGCTCGGTGGCCAGCTGCATGGGTGACTGGCCGGGGGCGATGATGCCGTGGGGGGCGGCGGCGTCGATAAGCAATTGCACTTTGCTCATGAACGCGTCACGCCGTGCGCCGAGACCGCCGTCGGAGCCATCGGCGGCCAGCGCGGTGGCGAGGATGCCCACGCCCGATTCGACGAGCGCCCAGACGAAGGATTCGAAGTGTTCGGTGGGATTGTCTTCGAAGCCGTCGAGGGCGTCATCGAGGAGCGATTCGATGCGTTCGAGGAAGACGATCGCGCAGGCGTCGTAGAGCGCGGCGCGGGTGGGAAAGTGACGGTAGAGGGTGGCGATGCCCACGTCGGCGTCCGCCGCGATGCCCTCGAGGGTGATCTCGGAGTTCGGGCGAGTACCTATCTGGGCCAGCGCTGCGGTGACAATCTGGTCGCGTTTCGCGCGGGCGTCTGCGCGCATTGTTGACCAGCCCCCTTTTTTGGGTTTGACAGTGACTATTTTGGGGAGCACCATAGCACGAGTTAAGTGATAGTCCACCCTACGGTTAAGGGACCGCATGACCCCCATACTCAGCACGCAAGACCTCGTGCTCCGCAAGGGCGACACCCCGGAAAACTTCGACATCGGTCGGGGGTTGACCCTGCTGAACACGCGGCGAGAGTCCGATTCGACCCTGCTCAGCCTCGCGCTGGCGGGGCGCTTCAACCCGCACTCCGGCACGATCCTCCTCGACGGGGAAGAAACCAGGACACGCCAGCGCTTCAAGCAGATCGCGCTCGCAGGCGTGACCGAGATTGACGGGCTGGATCGCCTCGTGCGCATCCGCGACGTGGTGCGCGAGCAGATTGCGTGGTCGCAGAACTTTTTCGCCCGCACACCGCACACATCCAGGGCGATCAAGTCCCACGACAACGTGGAAAAGTGGCTGGAGCCGTTGCAGCTGGAAGACATCGACATGACGGCGCACGTCGGCGACATCGGCCCGACGGACCGCTTCCGCCTGCGCGTGCTGCTGGCGCTGATCTCCCGCCCGGACGCGAAGATGCTGATCGTGGACGATGTGGACCAGGTGCGCAAGATGGACATCCGCCGCAAGCTGCTGGATGATCTGCGCGGGGTCGCGCTACACCTGCCCGTAATGGTGAACACGGTGAATGAGGAGGGGCTATGAGTGGCCTGCACATTGGATCCGACTTCCGGAAGTTCGCCCACGGCAAGCTTCCCCCGCTTGCCATCACGGCGATTTGCCTGCTGCCGCTGCTGTTCGGCGGCCTGTTCCCCTGGGCGTACTGGGACCCGCTGGGCAACCTGTACAAGCTGCCCGTCGCGTTGGTGAACTCGGACGAGGGCGACAACGGCCAGCAGGTTGTGGACAAGCTGCTGGAGCAGCGCCCCATGGACTTCCAGGTTGTCAGCGCCGAGGAGGCCCAGGAAGGCATCGCTAGCGGCAAGTATTACTTGGGCTTAGAGATCCCCACGGACTTCTCTGAGGCTGTGACCAGTGTGAAGGAGGATGACCCGCATTCAGCGAAGATCAACATCACGCTGAACGAGACCAACGGTTTCATCCCCACCATGCTGGGCGAGAAGGCCGCGGAGGCGATCGGCTCTGCCGTGTCGAATTCCGTGGGCAGCAAGGTGGTTGAGCAGCTGTTTGTAGGCATCAACACACTCTCGGACGGCGTGCATAAGGCCGCCGACGGCGCCGGGCAGTTGGACGAGGGCGCGAACAAGGCGCACGACGGCTCGGAGCAGCTCAACGAGGGTGGCACGAAGCTCAACGACGGCATCCAGCAGCTCAACGACAAGGTGCAGCAGCTGCCGGACGCCGTGACCAAACTCGACGGCGGTGTCGCCCGCCTGCAGGACGGCGCGATTCAGCTCAACGACGGCATCACCACCGCTTCCGGCGGCGCCGACCAGCTCTCCAACGGCCTGACTCAGCTGCAGGCGGGTACGCAGCAGCTTGGCGACGGCGCGACGCAGATCGCCGGCGGCGTAGACAAAATCGCTGGCTTTGCCGGCAAGATCAACGAGCTGCAGGCCGCGTTGGACGACATCAACGCAAACCTGAACAACGTGATCGCGGACCTGGACCGCTCCCCCATCCCGGGCAGCAAGGAGCTGGCGGACCAGGCGCGCGGCGTACAGCTGCAGATCAACGCCGGCCCGCTGCAGGCGGTCACGGAGAACAACCTGGTGGGCCAGCTGATGCAGCTGCAAGCTGGCGCGCACGAGCTGGCCAACCAGCTGTCGGACCCGAGCGCGAAGTACCGCGGCGGCGTTGACAGCGCCGTCGAGGGCGCAAAGACGCTTGCGGACGGCCTGAAGCGCCTGCAGGAAGGCTCCGGCACCCTGGTCGCCGGCGTGACCACGCTGAAGGACGGCACGGGCAAGCTGGTCGTGGCGGCGAACACCGCCACCGACGCCACCTCGCGCCTGGCCGCCGGGTCTAACCAGCTGGTGGTGGGCCTGGGCGACCTCAACGACGGCCTGGTCAAGCTCTCCGATGGTACCGGCGAGCTCTCAATGAGTCTTTCCGACGGCGCCGAAAAGGCCCCAAGCTGGGAGGGTGAGCGCCTGAACAAGGCTATCGACGCCGCCGCGGACCCGGTGCACACCGAAAACACCGGCGACGGCGTGACCTTCTTCGGCAAGGGCCTCAGCCCGTTCTTCCTGTCGCTGTCGCTGTGGTTCGGCGTGCTGATTATGTACATGATCATGCCGCCGTTTAGCCGCCGCGCGATCGACTCGGGCACCAACCCGCTGCGTGTGCTGCTCTACACGATGATCCCGTCGTTCATCATCGGTTTCTTCCAGTCCATCGCCCTGTGGGTGATGCAGGTGTTCATCCTGGACGTCGAGCCGCTGCACCCGCTGTCGCTGTTCGGCGTGCTGGTGCTGGTGTCCTGGGTGTTCGTCACCGCGATTATGGCGTTGAACACCGCGCTGGGGCCCGCACCTGGGCGTTTGGCCACCATGGCGTTGATGTCGCTGCAGCTGGTGGCGTCGAACGGCCTGTATCCGCCGGAGGTGCAGCCCGAGTTCATTCAGTGGGTGCACAGTTGGGACCCGATGCGCTACTCGGTGGATCTGGTGCGCTACGCGCTGTTCGGCACCCCGTCCTACGACCCGCGCATGTGGACCGCCGTGACCGTGCTGCTGTTCGTCGGTGCGCTGTCCGTGTCCATCTCGTGCGTGGCTCTGTACGGCCGCCGGACCTGGCACATGAAGGACCTCCACCCCGAGCTGTCCGTGTAACCCCTACCATGGGCGGGGCACAACATTTCCCCCGATAGACCGAAGGACCCCACCCATGTTTTTCAAGAAATCCAACAAGGACAAGATCAACCTGCGTCTGCCGTCCGCGGCGCTGCGCATCCCCACCGGCGCCCTGATCTTAAACTCCGGCCTGGGCAAATTCCAGGTGGACAAGGAAGGCGCCGAGGGCCTGCGCGACATGGCTACCGACGGCATCCCGCAGCTGGGCCAGGTCGACGCTGAGAACTTCGCCACCGGCCTCGCCTCCGCTGAGACCGCCCTGGGCGCGGCGCTTCTGTGCCCGCTGATCCCGAACCGCCTGGCCGGCCTGGGCCTGACCGCGTTCGGTGCCGGCCTGCTTTCCATGTACTTCGGTAACGACCAGTACACCGAGGACGACGGCATCCGCCCGTCCAGCGCAGGCCTCGCCATTGCGAAGGACTCCTGGCTCGTCGGCATCGGCCTCGCGCTGGCCGCCCTGCCGCGCAAGTAGCCTTGAAGCGCGCCCTCGCCCTCGCGCTCACCGCCGCGCTGATCCCGGCGACGGTGGCCACGCCGAAGGCGGAGGCGTTGAGGCTGCGCTGCCACCCCGTGCACGTCATTCAGGCGGCTGGCACGGGGTTTTCGCATTCCTGGGATCCGTCGGCGCGCGAGACGCTTTTCGACGACGCGTCCTCCCCCGCCGACGACCTCCAGCGCCGCTTCGGCGCCCGCACTGTGTCCACCTACACCGTGAAGTATCCGGCCTCGCTGGGCAGGTTCAGCGCGCTGGGCAGCGCGGGCAACGGCCTGGAGGGCACGGAGGCCGCCACCTACGGCGAGTCCGTGCGCTACGGTCGCGACGTGGCCACCCTGGAGATGGAGACGGTGGCCCGGCACTGCCCCGGCACCCGCTTCATCCTCATCGGCTACTCCCAGGGCGCGCACCTGATCGGCGACGCCGCCGCGGAGGCCGCCGCCGGGCGCGTGCGCGGGGTGGGCGCGGATGAGATCGCCGCGGTGCTGCTGTTCGCCGACCCCGCCCGCGCCCCTGTGCGCGAGCCCGCCGAGCCCGCGCGCACGTCGCGCCTTTACGCGCCGGCGCCGAAGGGCGTGCGGGGCGCGAACTTTGAGACGGTGCAGACCGGCGGCACTACCCTCGTGCCAACCCGCGTCGGCCTGGCCGGCACCCGCCGCGCCGGCTTTAACGGGCTGGATGGCAAGGTGCTTTCCCTGTGCAACGGCGCCGACATGGCGTGCGCGACGGACCCGGATTCCGTTCTGCGCGCGGTCGCGGACGTGGCCGGGCGCGACGTGTTGCTCGGCCCCTTCAACGCGTTCACCGGCATGCGCGTGGCGCGCTTCCAGCAGCTGCGGGCCGCCGGCATGCCCCCGCGCGAGGCGGTCAAAGAATCGGGGCTTTCGCTTCTCGACGCCACCGTGGCCCCCCAAATCCTCTACGAACTCCACCTGATCCTCTCCGCCGCCGGGCGCCACGCGAGTGCGGCGAGCCCCACGCCTGTGGAACAGCAGGCCGCCATCGCTCTCGCGGCCGCGGCGCCGGAGCTGGCGAAGGAGGGCGTGACCTGGCAGTGGATGCTCCAGGGGTTGGATGGGCTGCGCGGCGCCATGGGCGATTCGCCTGCCGCCGCCTGGTTCGACACCATGCTCGAGATGTTCCGCGCGATCCAGGCTGCGGAGCAGATGCACTGGTGGTTGGAGCGCTTTGGCGTGATCCCCCGGACCCCCACGGGCACGGAGGGGAGGCAGGTGGTGGTGCGGGAGCTCGTCGCAAAGCTGAGTGCTCACGCAGTGGATGCCGCGGGGCTGCGCGCCGCCTACGACCACCCCGCCAACGCCAACCTGGTGGCATCCGCGAAGTTAGCGGGCGATTTCGGGCCGCGGCACATGTCGTACTACAAGCTGGGCTACACCGACATCCCCGGCGGGTACTCGGTGGAGGGGCGCACCGGCTACGACTACGCGCTGGGCTGGCTCGGCCAGGTAGTCCAGGGGGTTGCCGGGAAGTAGGCAAGAGAAATGCCCACCAGGGTGGACCTGGTGGGCATTAGCTCTTCGGGGGCTTACTTCTCCTCGTTGGAGGAGTCTTCAGCCTTGGACGAACCCTTGGCCTCATCGGCGGAGTTGTTGTCCTTCTTGTCGGCCTTACCGGAGGAGCCGTTCATCAACGTCTCGCTGCCGGTGGCCTTGCCGATCATGTAGGAGGAGGTGTACTCCTCCGCACCGCAGGCGCGCATGACGCCGTCGACTGCGAGCAGACCCAGGGAGATGGCACCCAGGGCACCAGCTGCCATGCCGAGCATCTGCGGGTTCTCGATGGAGAACGCACCCTGGATGCCAGCTGCGCGGGATGCACGATCCTCGTCGTAGATGCCCAGGCCGCGCTGGATGCGGTCGTTCGCGTCACGGACAGCCGCGTTGATCTGTGCGGACACGCCTTCCAGGCCCGGGATCTGGACCTGGGAGAGGATGCCCAGCGGGATAGCCAGCAGCAGCGGAGCGGTCAGGCCCACGATGCCGGCGATGCACTTGCCGTCGAGCTCAGCGGAGGAACCCTTCTGCTCGACGCGGTTGCCGCTCTCAACGTTGACGTTGATCTCGATCTCGCGCTCGCCGTAGGCCTGTCCATCCGGGCCGACCAGGAGGTAGGACGCCTCGTAGGTGCCGTCCTTCAGGTCCTTGCGCGGAACCAGGGTGACGCCCTCGTCGGTCTTCTTGACCTCCTCGAAGTACTCCTTGCCCTTGGTGAAGACGATCCCGTTCACGTTGTCCGGGAAGGTGACGTTGACCGGGGAGTCGTTCTTGATGCTGTGGTCGATGACAACCGGCAGATCGTTGTTCTCGCTGATCACATTACCCTCGGCGGTGCGGGTGCCCGCCGGGTAGATGGCGTAGGAGATGGTGCGGACCAGGTCGCCGTTGGAGTTGCGCTCCTCGGCACGGACCACCTTGCCTGCGGAGCCGTTCTTCGCGGTCAGCGCGACGGAACCGCCGTTGTCCTTGAGGTCAACCAGGTCGCTGCCGCTGACAACGACAACCTTGTTGCCCTCGTCCAGCTTCTTCAGCTCCTTGGCGTCGCCCTCGATGAGGAAGTCGGTCTGCTGACGTGCGCCGGTGGTCTTGGACTCGACGATCTCCAGCTTGTAGCGGTTGATCTCTTCGCCGTCCTTGTTGTATTCAGCAACAATGCCGGTCTCGCCAACCTTGTCGGCCTTCGGGCGCAGGACCCACTGGCCGTTCTTTTCCTCCGGTGCCTCGAACGCGTCAGCGCCCTTGATCACCTGGAAGCGGTTCTCATCGTTGACCAGGGTGGCCTGGAACTCGGTGGAGGTGGAGATCTTGTAGGTGTACAGGCCGTTGCGCTTCGGCTCGGTCAGGGTGATCTCGTACTTCGCGTACATGCCACGCTTGTCGCCGACCTGGATCAGCGCCTTGCCGGTCTTCTTCTTGTTCTCGCCGGTGACGAGGAGTTTGTCGCCCTCGCGGGTGATGTCCACGAGATCCTCGCCCTCAAGAACCTCGACCTTCTCGCCGTCCTCAGACGCGATGGTCGCGGTCTGGTTCCAGCCCATGGTGGTGTTCTCCGGGGTCACCTCGGCGCTGCGGCCCGGGGTGATCTCGAAGGTGTAGCGCTCGAAGACGTAGCCGTCGTCGGAGACGTTCTCGATGACCAGGGTGCCCTTGGCGTCGCGCTTCGGGGTCACCTTGATCTCGGAGGCATCCTTTTCCGGCTGCTCAGCCAGCAGGTCGCCACCCTTGGCAACGCGGAACTTGGTGCCGTAGAGCTTCAGCTCGTTATCCGCGGTGATGGTGTAGTTCATCTCGCGGACCGGGGACGGCTCGACCGTGTAGGTGTAGGTCTTGACCGGCTTCTCGCCGTCGGCAGTCTTGGCGTACTCCACAACCTTGACAGTGCGGGTCTCGCCCTCCGGAACCGGCTTGAACTTCAGGTTGAGGTTGTCCTTGTCGCCGAAGTCAGAGCCGTCAGCGCCCTCGGTGAGGTACTCGCCGCCCTCGACGACCTTGAGACGGTTGAAGTCGATGGAGCCGCGGGAAATCTCAACGGTTGCGCGGTCGTTGACGTCGCGGTTAACCTCCTGGTTCTCAACCTCCTGCTCAGGCTGCGGCGCGACGTCGACGATCCAGACAGCCACCAAACGGCCGTTCTCGTCCTTGATGTGGACAGTCGCCTGACCACCCTTCGGGTTGGTCGGGGTGACAACCCAGTTGTCGCCCTTCTTCTCAATCTTCGCCACGTCGTCGCCTGCGACGATCTCAGCCGTGTGGTTCTCGATGTACTCGATGAAGAGGGTGTCCGGCTTCTTGGACTTGTACTCCAGGTCGCGCTGGGTGACGGTCGGGCCGGAGTTCTTGTCCTCAATAAGCTTGAGGGTGTACTTGTACTCGAAGCCGTTCTCGTCGGTGAAGAGAATCTCAACGTCGCCGGTTGCGCCATCCTTCGGGGTGACAACCCAGACGTCGCCGTCCTCTTCGATAGTGACCTTGTCCTCGCCGTCGCCGAGGATCTTGTAGTCGCCGCCGCGGTTCTCAATCTTCGCGGTGGAGGTGTTCAGGATCTCACGGGTGACGTCGAACTTGGAGGTCTTGTTCTCCACGGTGACGATGTTCTCGCGAACCTCACCGCTGTCCTCGGTGATGCGGACAATGACGTTACCGGTGTAGTCCTCGCCAGCCTTGACGGTGACGGTGCCCTTCTCCTCGTCCTTGAGGATCTCAACCTCGCCGTGCTCCGGCTGGATGAGGTTGCCGTCCTTGTCGTAGCCCAGACCCCAGTCGATGTCCTCGCCCGGCTTCCACGGGATAGTGGTGATGCGGTCCTCGCTACCAGCATTCAAGGTGTAGAAGAAGTTGTTCACCTTGACGTTGAGGGAATCCTGCACAGCAACGGTGTCGGTGACCTTGATGCGGTAGATGTGCTGGTTGCCCTTGTCATCGGTGATGAGGATTTCAACCTCGCCCTCGCCCTCGAAGTCCTCGCGCGGGGTGATGACGAGCTTGCCGTCCTCAGAGCGCTCGACGACGACGATGTCGGAGCCCTTGATGATCTCGAAGGTCCACTTGTTGCCGATCTTCTCCGGCATCTCAATGACCTTGGACTTCTCGTCGCGGGTGAAGCCTGCGAAGTAGTAGTGCTCCGAAACTTCCTTCACGCGTTCGTAGTACTTCTCAACGAAGTACTTCTCGACGTCGGTGACCGTGGTCGTCGTGGTCGTCGGCTCCGGCGTGATCGTGGTGGCGACGGTCTCGGTCACGGCAGTGTTGGTGGAGGTGACCGTGGTGACCTGCTCCGGACGGGTCGCGGTGGTGGCCGGCTGGGTCACGGTAGTGCCCGGCTCGGTGACGGTGGTGCCCGGCTGGGTGACAGTCGTGCCCGGCTCGATGACAGTGGTGCCCGGCTGGGTGACGGTAGTGCCCGGCTGGGTCACGGTGGTGCCCGGCTGGGTGACAGTCGTGCCCGGCTGCATCACGGTGGTGACGACCTCTTGTGGGCGGGTAACCATGGTGGTGACCGGGGACTCGGTGATGGTGACCGTCTCTACGATCGGCTTCGTGGGCGACGGCGGCGTGGACTCCTTGCTCGGCTCCGGCGTCGGCTGCGGATCCGGATCCAGACCCGGCTGCGGAACCGGGATCAGACGCTGGAAGGACTTGCGCGGAACGATGTTGAAGTCGTACTCCAGCGGCACAAGCACGGTGACGTACTCGCCCGGCTTGACGGTCTGCGCAATCTTAGCGTGGTTGGGCTGCTTGATCAGGTAGTAGTTCGGCTCACCCTTCGGCGCATCATGGCGATCGATGCGGAAACCGGTGAGGTTTTCGAACTGTGTGTTGTGGTCCCTAAGAACTTCTTCACGAGCCTGATTCAGGTAGCCCAGCTGGTTGGACAGCAGAGCGCGCAGAATCGCGTTCTTATCCTTGATGGCTTTTGCCTTGGAGGAGTCGCCCGCTGCGTAGGCCTTGTAGTCCTTCTGCAGTGCCTTCACCACATTGATGGCCGCGATGTGGACGTCTTCGTTGATGGCGTCACCGTTACCGACGCGACCGGACGCACCAGTGAGCTTGCGTACCTCGTAGTTACCGCTATCCCACGGGTTACCGAGACCCCAGTCGATGCACCAGCCTGCGCCAACACTGGACGGAAGCAGGTCGATCGCCTGGTCCTCCTTCACGGTCTGCTGACGAATCTGGTCGTAGCGGGCCAGATCTGCGCCGGAGAGCTTCTCGTAGGCACCGACGATCTGCTGGCTGGAAGTGTTCTCGCTTGCGGCCTCTGCGAGCGGAGCGGATACGACCGCGCCCGTAGCCATAACACCAGTGACCATTGCGGTCATGATGCGCTTTTTCAGGTTTGCGTTATGCAACGTCATAGTCCTTCAACGTCTAGGGAGATATTCGAAGCAGCCTGGAGAGTTCCTGAACACGGACCCCAAAACTGACAGACCCCTATTCAATCGCAATGAACCGGCGAAAAGAAGTCCCAACCCACCCTGAAAGCCATAAAAGTCCAGATATTAAGACAAAACTCATATCCCCACCCCGCTGACCTCGACCTTTGTCCAACTTTTAAACACAAATAAGTCGAGTGATCTTCACCACAAAAACAACGCTTCTCCTAAAATGTGGTGCTGAAATGCCGAAAACCCGGTGCCGAATTGGCACCGGGTTTACAGCTTAAAGGCAGGTCTTACTTGGCAGAATCCTGCTCATCGGAGGAAGACGAGGAAGCCTTCTCACCCTCGCTGTTGTCAGCCTCAGTCTTGGACGGCTTGCCGGAGGAGCCGTACATCAAGAAGTCGCTGTCAGTTGCCTTACCCAGCTGGTAGGAGGAGGTGGACTCCTCCTGGCCGCAGGCACGCATGACCTGGTCAACAATCAGCAGGCCAACGGTGATCGCGCCAAGGGCGCCGGCAGCCATGCCGAGCTGCTCGGTGTTGATGCCCTGGAACGCGTTCTGGAAACCAGCTGCGCGCTGCGCACGATCCTCGTTGTAGATGCCCAGACCGCGCTGGATGCGGTCGTTGGCCTCACGCATGGCGTTGTTGATCTGTGCGGACACGCCCTCCAGGCCCGGGATCTGGACCTGGGAGAGGATGCCCACCGGGATGGCCAGCAGCAACGGTGCAGACAGGCCAACCAGCGAAGCAATGCACTTGCCGTCCAGCTCGCTGGAGGATCCCTGCTCCTGGACCGTCGTGTCCTGCTGGGTGATGTTGATAATCATCTTGTCCTTGTCGAGGACCTTGCCGTTCTCAACCGGAACAACCATCAGCTTCTTGCCGCCGTTGAGGTGCGCACCCGGCAGAACGCGCAGCTTGCCGTCCTCAGAGACCTCGATCTCCTTGCCCGGCTCCAGGCGCTTCTTCTTGGTGCAGTCGTCGTTGTAGCAGACGTAGACCTCAACGGAGTTCTCGCCGCCCTCGACCTTGATGTCGTATCCCTTGTCGGGGGTGCCCTTCCAATCAAGCTGCGGCGGGGTCAGGCCCTCAGAGGTGCGCGGGATCTCCATCTCAACCAGGCGGACCGGGTTGCCCTCGGAATCGCGCTCCTCGACCAGGATGGTGCCGTGCTTGTCCTCGGTCGGCTGGATGAACAGCTGGCCCTTGGAGTCCGGCACCGCGTTGGTGATCAGGTCCTTGCCGCGGACGACGTGCAGGGTGTTGTTCTTACCCGGAACAATCTTGTCGTTGATGTCGCGCTCGTAAACAACGCGCTCCTCAACGAACTTCAGCGGGGTCGGCTGCTCAACGATCTCGATCGTGTGACGCTTGACCACCTTGTCGTTCTTGTCTACTTCAACGACGGTGACGGTCTTGCCAACGGAGTCCTTGCCGTTCGGGGTCAGGACCCACTTGCCGGTCTTCTCGTCGAGCTCGACGTTGACGTGCTCCTCACCGTCCTCAACGCGAATCTCGTTCTTGTTGATGCGGGTGATGGTGAAGCTGCCGTCCTCGGTGAGCTTGAAGTTCTGCTCGCGGGACTCGGAGCTGCCACCATTGCCGTTTGCACCCGGGACAACGTCGATGTTGTAGATGACGTAGACGCCACGGTCGTTCTTGACCTTGACCTGGGTCGTGCCCTCAGCGCCGTCCTTCGGGGTGACGACGATGGTGTTGCCGTCCTTGGTCACCTCAACGAGAGAATCGTCGGTGACCTCGTAGTCGGAGCCCTCCGGGATGGTGAGCGTCAGCTTCGAAGACCCTTCGAGCTTGATGTTCTCCTCGCGCGGGGTGGACGGGGTGACCTTGATGGTCCAGCGCTGGAACGGCAGGTCGCGGGAGTTCAGGTTCTCGATAATGACCTGGCCTTCAGCGCCCTCCTTGAAGTAGAGCTTGCCGTCCTCGATGCGGTCGATGAGGTGCTCGCCCTTGACGATGCGCTGGTTCTTTACAGAGATCTGAAGGGGATCCTTCGATTCAGCGTCCTTAATTTCGAACTCATCGATGCCACCCTTGGTGACGTTGAGGGTCCACTCGGCGACGGTCTTGTCGTTCGGGGACTTCTCAGCCACGACGATCTCGCCTACGAAGCCCGGGTTCGGCAGCACGCGGAACTTACCGTCCTCAGTCTTGACCAGGGTGGCGTTGTCCTTGCCCTCGACGATCTCGAAGGTGTTGCCCTCGTTGCCCGGCTTGAACTCGGCGGTGTTGCGGTCCACGAGGTCCTGGGTGAACTTCGGAACCTCGTACTCAACCTCTTCCTTCGGCTTCGCCGAGATGGTGTAGACACCGACCAGGACGCGGCCGTCCTTGGCGTTCTCGTCCGGAGCGTACAGGTTGAAGATGCCGGTGCCGTTATCCTCGTTGTGGATCTTGAAGCCGCCGTCGGTCTCCTCGATCTTCCATTGGTCTTCGTTGCCGCCGGTCTGCTCCAGCTTCCAGCCCTCGCCGCCGGCCTTGACGTCGACAGTCGTGCCCTCTTCGATGAGGTAGGTCTCAACGTCGACCAGGACGTTAGCGCCCGGCTTGATGTCCAGGGTGTAGGTGTAGGTGTTGCCGTCGGCGTCCACAGCCTTGAGCACAACCTTGCCCTCGGCGTTCGGCTTCGGGGTGATGATCCAGGAGCCGTCGCGCTTCTCAATGGACTCGATGAGGTCCTCGCCGGAGACGATCTCCGGCTTGTTCGGGATGTCCGCCTCGATGTCCAGCTTGTAGGAGTTGGCGTTACCGATCACGCGGGTCTGCGTGTACTTGTCGGAAGTGGCGTCGATGTTGAACTCGTAGACGTTCTTGTTGCCCGTCTTCTCGTCCTTGTCGTCCTTCTCGAACACCTCGATCTTGACGTTGCCCTTGAGCACGCCGTCGTTGATCTTGACGTTGAGCTTGCCGTCCTTCTCCTCGGTGGTGACCAGGCCCTTGCCCTCGACGATCTCGTAGTCCCAGCCTGCCGGGATGTCGATGTTCTGGTTCACGCCGGCAACGCCCACGTTGAAGTAGTGGTTGTTCACGGTGACCTCGCCGGTGGTCTCCACAGTGGTGGAGTCGTTGACCACGTCGATGACGTACTCGTGACGGTTGCCCTCGTTGTCCACGACAACGATGCGGACCTTGCCGCGGCCTTCCTTCTTCGGGGTGATCTTGAGGATGGCGGTGCCGTCTTCGCGAACCTCCTTGGTCACGTCGACCAGGCCGTTGGAGTCGTCGACGAAGTCGATCTCCCAGGAGCCCAGATCCTTGACCTCGATCTCCTCGGACTTCTCGCTGAAGCGGAAGTCGAAGGCGTAGGAGAAGTGGCGGAAGTAGCGCTCGACCACCTTGGTGGTGGTCTTCTCCTCGCGCTGGGTGCTGGTGACGGTGGTGGACTCAACCTTGGTCTCCGGCGCAGCGGTGGCGGTGGCGGTGGCGGTCACAGTCGGCCCCGGAGCCACGGTGGTCGTGGTGGAGGTCGACGGCTTCGGCTCTTCCTTCACGTCCGGCTCGAAGCCCTCGAGGCCCGGCTGCGCAATGGTGACGATGCGCTGGTTGGTCGGCTCCTTGGACAGGTCCTCGTACACATTGTAGGAACGCGGCAGCAGGATGGTGACGTACTCGCCATCCTTCACGTTCAGGCGGGAAGAAGCGGCGTCGTTCTTAGCCAGGTAGTAGTTGGCCTGGCCGCTCTGCTCGAAGTAGCTCTTACGCACCTCGAAGCCGGTCCACTGCAGGAACTGCTGCGGGGTAACCGGCTTCACGCCCGGCACGTGAACGTTGCGGGAGCCAGCAACCCAGCCGCGCAGGAGGTTCAGGGTCTCCTTGTTGTTGGACAGCAGCGCCTGCAGTGCCACGTTCTTGGCCTTCGCGTCGGCGTTCTTGCCCTGCTTCACGTCCGTAAGCATGAGCTTGGTCAGGTTAATAGCGGCGCGCTCAATATCCTCGTCGATCTTGAGGTTGCCGCCCATGTCGCCGTTAAAGCCGTAGAAGCCGGAGGTGCCGTCGAGCTTGCGCACCTCATATGCAGTGTTGGTGCGCGGGACATCGAGGTGGCGGTCGATGCACCAACCCGGGCCGAACGGGGTCTGGTACTGGCCCGAGTCCCGGTTCCACTCCTGCTTCAGGTTGTAGTCGACAGCGACCTGCTCCACAGCGGAGTCGAGGGTGGAGTACTGGCTAGTAATACGCACGTCTGCGTCTGCGGCGGGAGCAACAGCGGCTGCGCCACCGAATGCGACTGCACCGGCAACCATCGTTGCCATGATTCGCTTTTTCAGGTTTGCGTTATGCAACGTCATAGTCCTTCAACGTCTAGGGAGATATTCGAAGCAGCCTGGAGAGTTCCTGAACACGGACCCCAAAACTGACAGACCCCTATTCAATCGCAATGAACCGGCGAAAAGAAGTCCCAACCCACCCTGAAAGCCATAAAAGTCCAGATATTAAGACAAAACTCATAACCCCACCCCGCTGACCTCGACCTTTGTCCAACTTTTAAACACAAATAAGTCGAGTGATCTTCACCACAAAAACGCCGGTTCCTCCACAAACCAGCGGTCAGTGGTCCAACGGACCCGAAGATCTGTCGCCACGGACCCGTTTGAGCACATTCTCAGCGGATATCAAGCACATGGGCACGCCCACCCCAGGCGTCGTGGTCGCTCCAGCGTACATCAGCGAGTCCAATTTCCTGCTCTTATTGGTGCCTCGCAGAAACGCGGACTGCCGCAGCGTGTGCGCGGGCCCGATCGATCCGCCGGACCAGGCGTTGTAGCGCTCAGCAAAGTCTGCGGGACCAAGCGTTTGCTTTACGACGATCCTCCGGCCCAACCCCGCAACCCCACACCTCGCCGCAATCTGCTCAATAGCCGCGTCGGCGATGCGCTGCACCTGCTCGGAGGCTTCACCCCGGTACATGTCGCCGTGGCCCACCGACGGGTCCGCGGGCACCGGCACCAGCACGAACAGGTTCTCGTGGCCCGCGGGCGCAACAGAAGGATCAGTGGCGGAAGGTTTAGAGACGTAGATGGACTGCGACGCCGCCTGCGGCCGGCTGGCAACGGGGCCATTAAATACAGCATCAAAGTCGTCCGACCAGTCGTCACTGAACAGGAAGTTGTGGTGGGCTAGCTCCGGGATTTCGCCTTCAACACCGAGCATGACCAGCACCGTGCCCAGGCCAGGGTCGCGCGGGGCGAACCAAGACTCGTCGTAGGTGCGCTTGTTCTTCGGCAGCAGGCGGGTTTCGGTGTGGTGGAGGTCCGCGGCGGAGATGGTGAGGTCGGCGGGGAGCCTTTGGCCGTCGATAAGCAAGACGCCCTTATCCTCGATAGCGGCGACCTCGGAGTTGAAGCGGAACCGCGCACCCTGGTCGACGGCGAGGTTGAACAGCGCGTCCATCACCGCCGCGAAACCGCCCTGCGGATACAGCACGCCCTGGGTCAGGTCGGTGTGGCTGAGCAGGTGATACATGCTCGGCGTGCGGCTGGGGTGCGAGGAGAGAAACACGGACGGGTACGTGAGCATCTGGCGCAGGCGCGTGTCCGTGAAACGCTTGGCCACGAACCTGTCGATCGGCTCCGTGAGGTAGCGCGCGAGGCGGGTGTACCGGCCGCGGATGCGCTTCAGGGGCTCAAGCGAGCGGAAGTTGGTGTACAGGAAGTTTTGGATAGCCAGGTCGTAGGTTTCTTCGGCGCTGTCCAGGTACTCCATCAGCTTCGCGCCGGCGCCGGGTTCGAGCTGCTCGAAGAGCTTGGCGGCGTTGTCGCGGCCGGAGTGGACGTCGATGGGCTCGCCGGTCTCCGGGAAGAGGCGGTACGCAGGGGCGAGGGGCTTCAGGTTGAGAAGGTCCTCGGTGCGTTCGCCGAAAAGCCCGAAGAAGTGGTCGAACGCGTCCGGCATGAGGTACCAGCTCGGGCCGGTGTCGAAACGGAAGCCGTCGATGGTCTCGTTGCCGGCGCGGCCGCCGTGGGTGGGCAGCTTCTCCACCACGGTGGTGTCGATGCCCTCCCGGGCGAGCAGCGCTGCAGAGGCCATGCCGGCCACGCCGGCGCCGATCACGATGGCTGACTTCGGTTGTTTGTTCATGGCTTCCTCGAGTTCGCGAGCGCTTTCGCTGTGAGCGCTACTTTGAGGTGGTTGGGCACGCGGACGCGGGTGGTCTGCAGCTCGGTTGCCGGGGTCGCCGCGATGCGGGCGTTGAGCTCACGGAACAGCGCCTCGGCAGCCGCCACTCCCCCGCGGGCTGCCGGCGGCAGCAGCGGGATGGCCGTGTGGGCGCGGTCGAGCTCGTCGGCGATTTGGCTGGTGAGGAAGGACTTTAGGGCGTCGTCAAGCGGGGCGCCGAAGTACGCTCGACCGAGCGCGCGGCTGTCCTCCCCGAGGTCGCGCAGGAAGTTGACCTTCTGGAACGCACTGCCGAGCGCACGGGCGCCCTCCTCCAGCTCGCGGCGGTGCGGGGTGTCGCGGCCGCACAGGAAAATATCCAGGCACATCAGGCCGATCACCTCAGCCGAGCCATATATATAGGTATCCAGCTGTTGCGGCGTGAATTCCGTCTGCGTCAGATCCGCGCGCATGGAGGCGAAAAATGCCTGCATATGCTCGGGATTCAGGTGGCACTCGCGGTAGGTGCGCGCCCACGCGTGCAGCACCGGATCCGTGTGGAAGCGGTGGGCCGGGGCGTGCAGCACCTGCTCCTCATACAGGTCGAGGGCGGTTTCCGGGCACTCGTTGGCCTGCGTTGTGGTGCCGTCCACGATCTCGTCCGCGATGCGCACCACCGCGTAGAGGTTCCGAATGTGGGTGCGCTCCGGGTTCGGCAGCGTGCGCACGGCCAGGGAAAAACTGGTGGAATACTGCGCAATCACCTGCGCCGCCGCCTTGTCCGCCATGGCGTCGAAGCGGGAGAGGAAGGTGTTCACGTCTGGCCAGCTTACCGTGCGTGCGTGGCGCTACTCCGCCCCGCACGCCACGGCGCCTAGGCAAAGCGCTGCAGCGGTAACAGCGGAGGTGATTTTCTGCTTCATGGCGGGCCTCCCTTCCGAGATTCGCACTTTCTCACTTTGTCTACCTGCTATTTCATAGTTTCATTCTGACTTTGGTAGTGGAAAGTGCGAAAGTCTCAGTATTTCAACCGATACGTCGTGCCCCGGCGGCCTTGACCACCGAGCATGACCACGTGCCCGTGGTGGAGAAGGGGTTCAAGAGCATAACGCAGTTGCGCCGCCGAGAGCCCCGTCTGAGTCTGCAACTCCTTCAGCGTGACCTGTGCGCCAGGAGTAAAAGCCCGGTAGACGGCGGGAACGTTTTTACCAAGGGAAGCCAAATCATCAATGTGGAAAGCGGCGGTGATGTCCGGCCGCAGGGCCTCGAACCTCATTGTGTCGCTCTGGGTTCCAGGCAAGGCGTACTGGCCGTCAGTTTCCTGGAGCACCCCTTTCTCCGTGAGTCTGCCCAGCATCCTCTTGCATGACTGCTCACTGTAAGGCGAGTAGCGCTGCACGATGCCGGAAAGCGTGGCGCCACCGTGGTTCCGCAGGTCCACCAGAATGTCCTCCTCAGTCGGGCTCAATCGCAGCCCGTCACGCTGCAAACCCTCCAACCAGTCATCCTCTTCCTCCGTGAAACGGGATCCGCGCGGAAAGAGGACCTTGAACTCGACACCGTTGTCTACGAACTTAGGTTTCGGCATGCGCGCCTCCCGGATTGCCGTCAGGATTTCCTGAATACCGCCACCTTCGCCCTCAATTACACGCTCCCCGTCGTCCGTGCGGAGGTAACGCGCGATCTCGTATAGACGCTTGTTTACCGGGGCTTTAGTCAAAGAAGGCGCCTCAAGCTGAGAAACGGATAGGCCACGCAAACCGCCTGGGCTGACAATTATGAGCATTCGCTCCGTGAGCCTGATCTCCACCTTCTTGCCCACGTCCACAGAGGGCCCCAGATCCCGGTGCACCAACGCGTTCGCTAGCACTTCTCGGATAGCGCTCGGGGGAAACTCCGGCTGATCCACTAAGTGGCCGGTTTCGGTGTAACGACTCACGGTATCCGCATTTCGCTGAATCCATTCCATCGCTTCCGCCAGCATCACGGGCAATGGGCCCTCAATCTCAGTCAGGTTCCTGTTTCGACCCGCTCCCTCCCCTCGAGCCAGCCGCACTGCCGCTGTCGCTCCGAGTGCTGGCTCAACCGATTGCGGGAGGTACCCGAGCGCGTACAAACCGCCAAAGCGCACGTTGCCCTGGTTGTCCGTAACGTTAGTGACCTGCAGTAGCTGATCGACGTTGTCGATTTTGGCTATGCGGCTCCGAGAAGCACGCACCGTTTTCACGTATGTGTCAAGCACGCTGGCGTCCAGCAAGGCGGAATCGGTTCCTGGCAAAGATGCAAAATCGAAGTGGGTCTGCTGGGCCTCAGCCAACGCCGACAGCGACAGCATTTTCAAGTCATTCGAATTCATCACGTAGTCGCCGTCTGCCTGGCGCAAAAATGGTTTGCCCTCGAACTTCGCCGGCTTCTCTGAAGCCAGAAGCGGCGTGACTTCCACAACGACTACGTTCTTCCCGTCAAGCACGTGGTGGAAAAATTCCAACTGTGGCGCCGGCGTCACCGCACTCCGGTTCACATTCACCACGGATTTCTCCATCTGCGCGGGCTCGGCAACGCCGGTGGCTTCGAACCCACGCCGTTCACTCACCCCGAGAATGATTGCGCCAGCTTGAGGCATGTTCGCAAACGCGCACAGCGTCTCGCCCAGCTGCTCAGGGACTCCCCCACCTGCTGTTTTGCACTCAACCAGGGTCGTATCGTCTCCAAACGCACGCAACTGGGAAAGTGTTTCACGCAACCGCCGCTCAGTCCAGGACATAACTCGCACAATATTCGCACTTTCGCACTTTATCTACCTGCCATTTCGGAGTTTTATTCTGACTTTGGTAGGGAAAGTGGGTTAAACGACAAAAAGTGTGTCTGGAATCGACGATTTTCAGGGTTTGACCTGTAGGTTTCAGGGAAATATATGCTTCGGGGGCATATATTTAGGTCTCGAGCGTTCAATCCTCGGTGTGGCTGCCGTGATGTGCTATGTGCGGCGTGGTGTGGTGTCGCAATGTCAAAGAACCAACCACGCTGCCACTGCGGCGGAGAAATGAAACGAAACGGCACCACTAGCAAAGGCACCACCAGGTGGCGCTGCAAACGATGCGGCGCCTCCAGCGTGAAACGCAGAAGCGACATCACCAACGCGGCGGCGTTCACCGTCTTCATCGACCACCTCACCACCGGCGCCAGCCTCGATACCGTTGCCCGCCGTGTGGGGTGCTCACCGCGCACGATGCAACGTCGATTCGAACCGTTCTGGTTCGTTGATGTGCCTGACCCCACCGCCGGCCACGACAAGCGGGTCTACGACCAGATCTTCCTTGACGGCACCTACACCGCTGGCGGCTGCTTGATCGTCGCGGCGACGATCGACCACGTGATTGCCTGGCACTGGTGCAAACACGAAACCACCCGCGACTACCAACTGCTGCTTGAGCGCATCGAAGCCCCACTCATCGCCGTCATCGACGGCGGCCAAGGCGCATACAGCGCGATCAAAAAGTGCTGGCCGACTACGAAAATTCAACGCTGCCTCGTCCACGCCCAACGCGTGGTACGCCGCTACACCACCAGTAACCCACGCACCGATGCCGGGCGCACCATCTACCGACTTGCGCTGAAGCTGACCCGGATCACCACGCTGGATGAAGCCGCTGCATGGGGTGCGCAGCTGCACGAGTTCTCCACGCTCTACCGGTCATGGATGGACGAGAAAACCCTGGTCAAAGATCCCAAAACCGGTGCATGGACCCGCGTGTGGACGCATCACAACGTGCGCAAGGCATACAACAGCCTCAACCATCTTTGGCGGTCCGAGATGCTGTTTGTCTACCTCAACCCGCCAAAAGCAGTACTTCAACCAGAGTGGATCAAATCCACCACCAACAGCCTGGAAGGCGGCATCAACGCCCAGCTCAAACTGCTCGCCAGAACACACCGCGGCAGATCAGGTGAACGACAACGCCGCATGCTGGATTGGTGGCTCTATTTGAAAACGGAACTGCCTGACGATCCAGTACGAATCGCCAGTCAGTCCGACTGGGGCCAGGGCCAACTCGCCAAAGTATCCACCCTGACCCGAAACGAGAACGAAGCCGACCACGAAACCGGACGACCAGCCCTCTACGACAACGCTATCGACACCAACTACACACACTCAATCGGCATCCAAAAAGGCCAAATCTAACCCCCACGACACGCTGAATCAGACACACTTTTTGTCGTTTAACCCGGGAAAGTGCGAAGCTTACGTCGCAAAGCAAAAAGGCCCCCTCCAACTGGAGGGAGCCATTCTGTGGAGCATAGGAGAATCGAACTCCTGACATCCTGCTTGCAAAGCAGGTGCTCTACCAACTGAGCTAATGCCCCGCGTACCCGAGGGTACCGTGGGCCTAGCAAGAATCGAACTTGCGACCTCATCGTTATCAGCGATGCGCTCTAACCGACTGAGCTATAGGCCCTTGGAACGAATAGGAATATTACAGAGCACCTACAATAGCTCCAAATCGCCAGCGTACGGCCCATAAAAGAGCAATTGCTTATCGACGTTCCACGCCCCGGCACGCAGGGGTAACACGCGGGGGTAAGCGCGGCGGAAAATGGTGAACAATCCGGGTTTTCCTGGAGTTTTGCACGTCGCTGCTGGTGAGCGGGCCTCCCGGGCGTACGCGCAGTGCTTGGCAGGGGGCTGATTGGTGAACAATCCGGGCTCTCAGGGCTTGCCAAACGTTGAACAATCCGAACCAAGTGTTGAACGATCTTACCCCGGTTTACCTGGGCAAACTCCTTGAATAAAGTCGTGGACATCGAAGCAGCCCATGTCCACCACAACGTCAAAGGAGCAACGAGATGCGCGCACAGACCAAGGCCCTCGCCGCCGCACTCGCAGCAGCACTCGTCTTCACCGGCCTCCAGCCGGCCGCCGCGGACACCACCGCACTCGTTGACCTCGAGGCGGCCGAATACGTCATCGACTCCGACAACGACGGCCTCCCCGACGACTGGGAAACCGAGGGCATCGTGCTTCACGACGGCACCGAGCTCGCCCTCCCCGACTGGGGCGTCGATCCCAACCGCCCCGACCTGTTCCTCCAGATCAATTGGATGGAACAGCACAACGGTAAGTCCTTCGCGCCGTCCGCGGAGGCGCTGCAAGACATCGTCGGCCTCTTCGACGACCACGGCATCGCACTGCACATCGACGCCGGCGAGACCTACACCAACATCCCCAACTACACCGAGTTCCACGGCGGTGAAACCGTGGCCTACTCGCAGCATTACTTCGCCGACCAGATCTCCGGCGTACGCCTGCTGAAGGATATTGAGACCCACCTCGGCGACCGCTCCAACGCCTTCCGCCTAGGCATCATCGGCGACCAGATTGACCGCGGCGACTACACCACCGGCGTCGCCCTGGTCGGCGACAGCGCCTTCTTCGTCGCCAACAATGACCAGATCGACAGCAACGAGCAGCTCCGCAACGCCATCCTCCACGAGTTTGGCCACACCCTGGGCCTGCGCCACAACGGCGCCGCAGACGTCACCCGCAAGCTGCCGCGCACCCAGGCCACGCCGGTGGAGTACCTGTCCGTGATGAACTACGACCACCAGTTCACCCACTTCAACTACTCCGAGGAGCCCTACACCGCCGAAGGCCCGGACGGCCCCGTCGAGGTGCCCGCCGACTGGGACGCCCTCGTTCTGGACACCCCGCGCATCGGCCGCGACGCCATCGAGCTCGGCGCCCGCACCGTCTCCCACGGTGCGATGCCGGTAGCCCAGGCTCCTCAGGGTTCTGAGGGTTCGGAGGCCGCAACTGCTGAGGCCACGGATGTGAACGTCGCCGCGATCGTCGGCTCCGTCGTCGCTGCCCTGGCCGTCCTGGGCATCTCGGGTGCAGGTTTCGCCGCCATGAACGGCCTGCTCCCCTTCTAGGCCCGCCGAAACGTGCGCCCCGCTTCTGCCGGGGCGCTTTTTATTGGTGCGCACCAATAATTGTGATCACCGGGATTGTCCGCAATGCGGAGATTCGCCTATTTGGCCCGGTTGGACATGGTGAAGCTGACGCCGCCGACCAGGTCCGCGATGGCGTTGTACATGACCACCGTCAGCGGGGCCATGATCACCTGGAACAGGAATCCCACCAGGCCGAACAGGCCCGCGGCGGACATGGCCAGTTTCATGTCCACCACCTGGTCGCCGCCGACACCGCCGATCAGCGAGTTGATGGACTCGATGACCCCGGCGCGCTCCAGCCCGTAGTAGACCAGTAAGCACGCGGCCATCCAGGCGATAAAGCCCAAAAAGGCCAGCAGAGTTGCCACTTTGAAGGTGGAGCCGGCGCCGATGTGGCGCACGGTCACTTTGCGGACGGCCACGGGCTACTCCTTGTCCTCGCCGGCGTCGGAGCTGTCGTCGCTAAGCGCCTGCTCGATGGTCTTCTGCCCGGTGGCGACTGCGGTGGCTTCCTCCTCGCCTTCATCCTCGACGTTGCGGTCGATGGCCAGAAGTTCCACGCCGTCGGCGAGGTCCACCAGCCGCACGCCCATGGTCGCGCGCGAGGACGGGCGGATCTGATCGACCTCGGTGCGGATCACGCCGCCGGCGGAGGTGATGGCGAAGATCTGGTCGTCCTCGGCAACCGAGAGGGCGCCGATGAGCTTGCCGCGCTTCGGGCTGTACTTGAAGGTCATCACGCCCATGCCGCCGCGGCCCTGCGTGTTGTACTCCTCGATGGCGGTGCGCTTGCCGTAGCCGCCGGAGGTGGCCACGAGCAGGTATTCGCCGTCCTTGGCCACGGTCATGGCCAGCAGTTGGTCGTCGCCCTTGAAGCGCATGCCCTTCACGCCGGCGGTGGCGCGGCCCATGGGGCGCAGCTGCTCGTCGTCGGCGGAGAAGCGGATGGACTGGCCCTGCTCGGACACGAGCAGCAGGTCGTCGTCCTCACCGACGAGGGAGGCGCCGATGAGCGCGTCGCCTTCGTTGAGGTTGATGGCGATCAGGCCGGCGGAGCGGGCGGACTCGTAGTCGGTGAGGCGGGACTTCTTCACGCGGCCGTCGCGGGTGGCCAGCACCAGGTAGGGGGCGTCTTCGTAGGTCTGGATCTGGATGATCTGGGCGATCTTCTCTTCCGGCTGGAATTCCAGCAGGTTGGCCACGTGCTGGCCGCGGGCGGTGCGGCCCGCTTCCGGCAGCTCGTAGGCCTTGAGGCGGTAGACGCGGCCGAAGTTGGTGAAGAACAGGATCCAGTCGTGGGTGGAGCAGATGAAGAAGTTCTTCACCACGTCGTCCTGCTTCAGCTCGGCGCCGCGTACGCCCTTGCCGCCGCGTTTCTGGCTCTTGTAGGAGTCCACCTTGGTGCGCTTGGCGTAGCCGGTGGAGGTGATGGTGACCACCACGTTTTCGCGGGCGATGAGGTCTTCCTCGGTGACGTCGCCGGTGGCGGCGACGATCTGGGTGCGGCGCTCGTCGCCATACTTATCGACGATCTCCTTGAGCTCGTCGCCGACAATCGCGCGCTGACGCTCCGGCTTGGCCAGGATGTCCTTGAAGTCCGCGATCTGCTTTTCGATGGCGGCCAGGTCGTCGACGATCTTCTGGCGCTCCAGGGCGGCCAGGCGGCGCAGCTGCATGGCCAGGATCTCGTTGGCCTGGATCTCGTCCACGTCGAGCAGGTCGATCAGCCCGGCGCGGGCCTCGTCCACGGTCGGCGAGCGACGGATCAGAGCAATGACCTCGTCCAGCATGTCCAGCGCCTTGACCAGGCCGCGGAGGATGTGGGCGCGCTTTTCGGCCTCGTCCAGGCGGTACTGGGTGCGGCGGACAATGACTTCGATCTGGTGCTTGACGTAGAAACGCAGCATCTGGTCCAGGCGCAGGGTGCGCGGGACGCCATCGACAATGCTGAGCATGTTGGCGGAGAAGTTCGTCTCCAGCGCGGAGTGCTTGTACAGGTTGTTCAGCACCACGCGCGGCACCGCGTCGCGCTTGAGCGTGACCACGATGCGCATGCCCACGCGGTCGGAGGACTCGTCCTCAATCTTGGAGATGCCCACCATCTTGCCGGCGGTGACCTGCTCGGCGATGTTGTGGATGAAGTTATCCGGGTTGACCTGGTACGGCAGCTCGGTGATCGTGATGACCTGGCGGTTGCCGATCTCCTCGATCTCCGTCACGCCGCGCATGCGGATGGAGCCGCGGCCGGTGGTGTAGGCGTCCTTAATACCCTGGTCGCCCACGATCAGGCCCGCCGTTGGGAAGTCTGGTCCCTTCACGCGCTCCATCGCAGCGTCGAGGGTCTCTTTCTCCTCGGCGTCGTGGTTTTCCAGGATCCACTGGATGGCGTCCGCCAGCTCGTTGAGGTTGTGCGGCGGGATGTTGGTTGCCATGCCCACCGCAATGCCGTTGGAGCCGTTCATCAGCAGGTTCGGCACACGGGACGGAAGGACCGTCGGCTCCTGGGTCTTGGAGTCGAAGTTGGGGGCGAAGTCCACGGAGTTTTCGCGGATGTCGCGGACCATCTCCATGGCGATCGGGGTGAGCTTGCACTCCGTGTAGCGCATAGCGGCCGGGCCGTCATTGCCCGGGGAACCGAAGTTGCCCTGGCCGTCCACAAGCGGGTAGCGCATGGACCACGGCTGGGCCATACGCACCAGGGTGTCGTAGATGGCGCTGTCGCCGTGCGGGTGGTAGTTACTCATGGTCTCGCCGACGGCCTTCACGCTCTTGACGTAGGAGCGCTCGGGGCGGAAACCCGCGTCGTACATTGCGTAGATCACGCGGCGGTGCACCGGCTTCATGCCGTCGCGCACCTCGGGGAGCGCGCGACCCACGATCACGCTCATGGCGTAATCGATGTAGCTGGTCTGCATCTCCTCGTTGATGTCGATTGGTTGAATGCGGTCCAAGCCGCCAGTGGTGTCATCAGCCATGTGTATGGAGTCTAGCGGGGCTTCTGCTTGGAGCGAAGGAGCAACGTGGTATCACAATGGTATGGCTATGACGCTCCGGTTGACCGCAGACGAGGACAAGGCGCTCGTGTTACTCGCGTCCGCGTGGGGGTGCTCGAAGCAGGAGGCGGCGCGCCGTGCGGTAGTCGCGGCAGCATCGCGATTGCTTGACGACGCCCACGTCACCGACCTCGCCCGCTCCCTCATCCCCTCCTATTCCGGAATGGAATCGCGCATCCGGCAGGCGCGCGGATGAGGGGCTTTTCCCCCGAGCAGCTCCTGGCCATCGCGGACGAGTACTGCGCCTTCCACGGCTGCCAGGTCCGCTCGTTCGCTGCCTTGGCCGCCTGCGCCGCTGTGCCCGGCGCCCGTTTCCACGGCGTGGCCGTGTTCGACTCCGTGGACGCTGCCGCCGCGGCGCTTTCTGAGGCCGTGGTGGCGCTTTCGCCGCTGTCGGACTCCAACGAGGGGTTCGCTGCTGTCGTGGCGGAGGTGTATCGGAGGTGGGCGGATGCTCGTCGATAAGCATCTGCTCGCAAAAGTTGACACAAAGCGCCGCTCGAAACTCGGGTGCGAACCCCCAGGTCAGATTTTGGGCTCGTCAACTTTTGCGAATCCGCGCTCCCTCAAGACCACCTCCAAGTGCCCGACCAGGCCGCTGAGCATGTTCGTGCCGTAGCGCAGCGGCCGCCAGTTGATAGAGGTCAGGTAGAGGTCGATGCTGGTGTCGCGCAGACGGGTGCTGGCATCGTCGTGGTGGCGGCCGTCGTAATACAGCGCGATTCTCGCCTCGGGGAAAGCCAGGTCAGCACGCGTAACTAGCTTGCCGTTCGCCCAGAACTGACGGGCCACCTGTTGTTCACGCGGCCTTTGCCCGCGACGGCGATCGTTTCTGGGGTGAGGGCGGCGCGGCGACCGTGATCAACTCGTCGCGGCACTCCATCTGCCACAGTTCACCTGGTTCTAGCTGCTTGCTCACAAAGGCCGGCTCAAAGGTGCTGCCACGTTTCTTCGCGTGGAGGGTGGGTGAGATCAGGACAGTGTCGTGCGCGTCCATCAGGTGCGGCAGCCCGTACAAGGCCAGCGCACCGAAACCGCTCACGCTGGTCATACCCGGTAACAGACGCCCGGGGTTCGGGTAAAGCAGCGCGCCAGCGGTGGTGGACATGCCGTTGTAGAGGTGGGTCATGTGTCTTAGACGCTCGCAACTACCCGGCGGTTCCCTTTTCGGCCCACCTGAGCGCCTAACATGTTCCCCATGAAGAAAACTGTTGCGGCGCTGGCGGCCGCCGCCCTGCTCGCCGCCCCCTCCCCCGCCTTTGCGCAGGACACCGCTATTTCGCAGTTGTCCTCTACAAGCTCGAAGGGTTCGTCCAAGCCGAACTACCGCCCGGACTATGACAAGGACGTCAACCCGCCGGAGAAGCGTGCGCTGGAGGGGTCCTACACGGGCTCGGCTCCGATCTCCTTGGCTATTGCGTTTGCGGCGACGGCGGTTGCGGTGCAGCTCATCGTCGATTTTGTGCCGCAGGCGCGCGAGGCGGTGGACAACCTGGCGGAGCAGTTTAATCTGACGCACGTGCCGGGCTCGTCGGAAGGCAACCGCCTGATCCCGGCGAAGGAGATCACGGCGTTTGTGCAGTCCTACGCGGATCAGTACTTGCCCCAGCGTTAGCTCCGCCACACACCCTGTGTTACGGTTGTGCCCGTTGTGGTTGCAGTGATCCATGTGACTGATGTGAGGTCTGGGTGCTGTGGTGGAAGAGCTGCAACCGAGAACGGCCGGTCCCGCACCGGCCGTTTTTCCCGTTAGACTGACGGGCATGACTGATCTTTCCCAGCTGCTCGACGCAGCCAAGCGCCCCCAGGTTGTCCAGGAGATCACCACTCTTGTCGACGACACCGTCGCCCGCCAGTCCGGCCTCACCGGCATGGCCCTCAAATCCGCCGTCGCTGCAGGTAAGAAGGCCGATGCGGACGCCATTTCCAAGGGTGTGAACAAGTTCCTCCCGCAGATCGTCGACGAGCTCAATCCCTACTGGTCCGCCTATGAGGCCAGCGGCCAGCAGGGCTTCGGCGAGTTCCTTTCCGGCCGCGAGGACGACGTGGTCAAGGCGATGCTCGACGCAGGCGACAAGCAGGCGGATTCCATGCCCGGCGCCATCAAGAAGGTGTACTCCACACTGCGCGGCAAGGCTGCGAAGATCGTGGGCCCGTCGTTGCCGCAGCTCGGCGAGATCGTGGAGCGCTTTGCTTAACGACGTCTAAAGCGCCCCCGCGTAAAAGTTGACAAAACGCCCCGACGCGCTTTCCCTCACCTGGGAAAACGCCGGGGCGTTGTCAGATTTTACGAGCGCCTAGACGTCCAGGAAGCGCACGTCCTTCGCCCTGCGGGTGATGAAGCTGCGGCGGGCCGCAACGTCGTCGCCCATGAGGATGGAGAACAGCTCGTCGGCACGCTGGGCGTCCTCGAGCTCGACCTTGCGCAGGATGCGGGTCTCCGGGTCGAGGGTGGTCTCCCACAGCTCCTTGGCGTTCATCTCGCCCAAGCCCTTGTAGCGCTGGATGCCGTCGTCGGTATTGATCTTGCGGCCGGCCTCCAGGCCTTCCGCCAGCAGCTCGTCGCGCTCGCGGTCGGAGAACGCGTAGCCCGGCTCGCCCTTGCCCCACTTCAGCTTGTACAGCGGCGGGTTGGCCAAGAAGACGTGGCCGTTTTCCACCAGCTCCGGCATGAAGCGGAACAGCAGGGTCAGCAGCAGGGTGGCGATGTGCTGGCCGTCCACGTCGGCGTCGGCCATCAGCACGATCTTGTGGTAGCGCAGCTTGGCGATGTCGAATTCATCGTTGATGCCGGTGCCTAGCGCGGTGATGATGGCCTGGACCTCGGCGTTTTTCAGCACGCGGTCCATGCGGGCCTTCTCCACGTTCAGGATCTTGCCGCGCAGCGGCAGGATGGCCTGGTACATGGAGTCGCGGCCGCCCTTGGCGGAGCCGCCTGCAGAGTCGCCCTCCACGATGAACAGCTCGGACTTTATGGGGTCCTTGGAACGGCAGTCCGCGAGCTTGCCGGGCAGGCCGCCCAGGTCGGTGGCGGACTTGCGGCGCACCAGGTCGCGGGCCTTGCGGGCCGCCTGGCGGGCCTGGGAGGAGGACACGGCCTTGTTCACGATGACCTTGGCCTCGGCCGGGTTGGCGTCGAACCAGTCGGAGATGTTCTCGTTCACCGCGCGCTGGACAAAGCCCTTGACCTCGGTGTTGCCCAGCTTGGTCTTGGTTTGGCCCTCAAACTGCGGGTCGGCCACGCGCACGGAGACGACGGCGGCGAGGCCCTCGCGGCAGTCGTCGCCAGTAAGGTTGGGCTCCTTGTCCTTGAGCAGCTTGTGGTCGCGCGCGTAGCGGTTCATCAACGACGTCAACGCGGCGCGGAAGCCCTCCTCGTGGGTGCCGCCCTCGTGCGTGTTAATCGTGTTGGCGAACGTGTGCACGGATTCCTTGAAGGAGCCGTTCCACTGCATTGCCACCTCGGCCTCCAGGCCGTCGCCCTTCTGGTCGAAACCGATGATGGTCGGGTGGATGGCCGTCTTGGACTTGTTCAGGTACTTGACGTAATCGACCAAGCCGTCCGGGTAGTAGAAGGTGACCTTCTTTTCACGCTTCTTCTTTACGTCCGGTGCGACCTCGTCGCCCGCCTCCACCGTGTCGCCGTCGCCGTCCTGGTCGACATCGGCGGCGTCCACAGTCTCGGTGTTGTCGTCGAACGAGTCGCCGTCGATGGTCGCTGCGGTGTCGCCCTCGTCGGCGATGGCCTCGAGCTCGAGCTCCTCGTCGGTAACGCGCTGGTCCGTCAGCGTGATGGTCAGGCCCTTGTTCAAAAAGGCCATTTCCTGCAGGCGGCGCGAGATGGTGTCGTAGTTGAAATCGACGGTCTCGAAGATCTCCGCGTCCGGCCAGAAACGGATGGTGGTGCCGGTGCCGCGGGCGTTGCCGCCCTCCTCCAGCTCGTCTGGCACGGCCATGTTGAAGCGCTGGTACCAGTGCTTGCCGTCGCGCTTGATGTCCGCCTCAACGCGGGTGGACAGCGCGTTGACCACGGAAATGCCCACGCCGTGCAGGCCGCCGGAGACCGCGTAGGACTCCGAGTCGAACTTGCCGCCGGCGTGCAGCTGGGTCATAACCACCTGCACGGTCGGGGCGCCGGTCGGGTGCATCTCCACCGGGATACCACGGCCGTTGTCCACGACCTCGACGCCGCCATCCTCCAGCAGGGTGACGTCGACGCGGTCGGCGTAGCCCGCCATCGCCTCATCGACCGAGTTGTCCACGACCTCCCAGACCAGGTGGTGCAGGCCGCGTGCACCGGTGGAACCGATGTACATGCCCGGGCGCTTGCGCACCGCCTCCAGGCCTTCGAGGATGGTGATCGATGACGCGTCGTAATGGGGTTGCTGCTCTGCCACTTTCGGGAAGCTCCTCCATGCGTAAATGTGGGCCGAATGTGTCATTCAGGCCCGTTGAACCTGTCCCATATTACACGGTGAGGGGGCCATAACGGGGAGGTGTCCAACGCGCGAGAGGGCGTTTCACGCGCGTTCTTCGCTCGCCCTTACCCGTACGTGTCGCGCGGGCCGCGGCCTTTCACGTGCAGCGGGCCATACCGCCAGCTCTTCGTCTTCGGCCCATAGACGTGCAGCTTGGTCACCACGTCCGGCCCGACCTTCGCCGCGATCGCCGCGAGCACTTCGCGCTGCATGTACTTCATCTGCGTCGCCCAGGCAGTGGAATCGCAGCTGACGTGCACTTCGCCGCCTTTGATCATCTCCACGTGCGTGTGTTGGCCGATCTTCTCGCCGACCAGCTCTGCCCAGTGCCCCATGACCCAGCCGTGCGCCATCTTCTCGGTCCAGTCGCGTTTGCGGATTTCGGTGCCGAGCAGGTTGGAAAAGGAGGAAACCTTGTAGCTGCGCGGCAATGCGCGCCCGTCCGGGCCGGTGGGGATTCCGCGCACATTTGCTTTACGACGTTTCTCCGGCTGATCAAGCCCCGTTTCAAGGCCCGGAACGGTGATGGCGGCCTTTGGTCCGTCGTGAAGCGATGGATTGTTGCGCCTGGGGATGGTGCTGGTGCCCTGGCGGGACAGGTCCGGCAGGGGGCGGCCGCGTTTGCGTGCGGTGGCGCGGACGGTGTCGAAGCTGCGTTTAATCAGATCGCTCAATGGCGCTCACCCCGTCCTGCATGGTCACGGCGTAGCGCGCGGCGACGGCGTCGTCGAGGTTGCCGGGCAGGTCGTCGCCCACCGCGGCGGTGACCAGGACCTGTTCCGCGTCGGCGGCAACGTGGACGAGGCGTTCGCGGCGCTTGGCGTCGAGCTCGGCGAATACGTCGTCGAGGATCAGCACCGGGTCGGTGCCCTCGCTGGCCAGAAGCTGGTATTCGGCGAGGTGGAGGGCCAGCGCGTAGGACCAGGTTTCGCCGTGGGATGCGTAGCCCTTCGCGGGCTGGTCGCCGAGCATGAGGGCGAGGTCGTCGCGGTGCGGGCCGACGAGGGTGGCGCCGCGGTCGATCTCGTCCTTGCGGCGCCGGCCCAGCTCAGCGAGCATGGCGGCCTCAAACACCGCCGGGTCGCGCGATGGCCCGCCGTTGAGCTCAGTCACGGCCCGGTCGAGGGTGGAGCTGTACGCCACCGACGCGGGGCGCGACTCCGGCGCGACGGACTGGTAGGACTCGGTGATGCGCTCGGCCAGCTCATCGACGAGGCTGAGCCGGCCCGCCACCACCTGCGCGCCAAGCGCCGCGAGCTGACTGTCCCACACGTCCAGGGTGGAAAGCGCGCTTGCGCCATCTTCGTCCTGGTAGCCGCGGCGCAGCGCCATGTTCGAGCTCTTCAGCAGGGCGTTTCGCTGCCGCAGCACCTTCTCGTAGTCCGCGCGGGCACCACCGAGGCGCGGAGTTCTCTGTGCTGCGAGGTCGTCTAAGAACTTGCGGCGCTCCGCCGGCTCGCCGGTGATCAGGCGCAGGTCCTCCGGAGAGAACATCACCACGCGCAAAACGCCCAGCAGCTCGCGGGCAGATTTCAACCGGGTGCGGTTGATCTGGGCCTGGTTCGCCCCGTGCGCCTTGATCAGCAGGTGCGTGGTCAGCGCGCGGCCGTCGTTGACGGTGGTGGCGGACACGCGGGCGTTCTCGGCGTTGGCGTGGATGAGCGGAGCATCCGTCGATACGCGGTGGCTCGACAACTTCGACGAATAATGGACCGCCTCGACGATATTGGTCTTGCCGTGGCCGTTACGGCCCGCGAAAACCGTCACGCCCGGCTCAAGCTTGAGATTCAGCTCGGGCCACGAGCGGAAATCACGCAGATCAAGCTCGCGGACGTGCATGGGCTAGCCCGGCAGGCGAACCGGCATGAGCAGGTAAGTGAAGTGCGTGTCCGGTGTGGGGAACGTGCCGTCCTCGCCGCGCTCCGGAAGCTCCTCCGGCTGCGGGATCATGATCGCCGGGCGGGAAGCCTCCGTGAAGCCGAACACGACGCGGTCGGTGCCGATGACGGAAAGGCCGTCGCGAAGATAGCCCGCGTTGAACGCGATGAGCAGCTCATCCACCCCGGTGAACGCGGCCTGGAGGGTCTCCTGGGCGGCGCCCGAGTCCGCGCCGGAGGAAAACAGCGTCAGCTCGCCCTCCTTGAAGTGCATGCGCAGCTGCGCGTTGCGGTCCGCGACCAGGCTGACGCGGCGGATGGACTCCAGAAGCGGCGCGACCTCCACCGACGCGATCGCCGTGTGCGTCTTCGGCAAAAGAGGCGCAACGTTGGGGAAATCCGCATCCAGCATGCGGGTGGTGGTTTCGCGGTTGCCGGTGTGCAGGCCGAACAGGCCGTCGCCGCCGATGTTGTCGGCAGTGCCCGCGGCGAGCTCCACCGGATCGTCGATGGACGTGTCCAGCGTGCGCGCGTTGTCCAGCAGCGTTTTCGCCGGGACGAGCAAGTCCGCCTTGACGTCCGGGCTGGTCGGCTCCCAGGTCAGGTGGCGCTGCGCCAGGCGGAAGCGGTCCGTTGCCGTGAGGGTGACATTCTCACCGTCGATTTCTAGGTGGATGCCGGTGAGCATCGGCAGTGTGTCGTCGCGGCCGGCGGCGGAGGCCACTTGGGTCACCGCGCCCGTGAGCGCCGCCGGAGAGATTCGGCCCGTGACCTCCGGCAGGTGCGGCAGCTGCGGGTAATCGTCCAGCGCAATCAGCGGCAGTTCGAAGCGGGAGGAACGCGCCTTCAGCGTCATCACTTTGGAATCGGTGGAGACCTCGATGGCGTCGTTAGGCATGGTGCCCACGATGTCCGCGAGCAGCTTGCCGGCTACCGCCACGCGGCCCGGATCGTTGACCTCGGCACCGATGCGCACGCGGGTAGAGACCTCGTAGTCGAAGCCCGCGAACTCCAGGCCGTTGTCGTCGGCTGTAATCACAACCGCGCGCAGCACCGGTTGCGTCGACTTGGTGGGCAGGCTGCGCGCGACCCACGCCGCAGCGTCCGCGAGCTCATCCTTATGGACGCGAAACGACACATTGTTGTCCATGACTGCGCAGTCTCCTTTGGCATGTTTGGCATTTCGGGCAGAGCCAGATCGGACACCACTCTACATTTGTGATTCACCCGCGCGCACTCTGCCTATCGACGCCTCACCTCCGGTTCGCCGCCGAATGTCAGGGCCGGGCCGAAGATTGCACACCCTCTCTTTCTCCAGATTGAATTACAAGAAGTAAAGAGGGGAACAACAGTAGGTCTTGGGGAATCTGTGGATTGGGCCGTCTTTGTGCCGGTCGCACGGCGTGTCGCCCGTGTGATTTAGGTTGTGGATAACTTGTGGATAAGTCGGGTCCCCTGTGGATAGATTTTCGTGCCCTTTGAAATTACACAAGCGGAACCGCGTTCATCCACCGGTTATGCACACGCTGTCCCCAGGCCCGGAGTGTGTGACGTCGGTTACACTGTGATCTGTTTGGCCAAACTACACCGGTGTAATTACACAGGTGTGGATAGGCCTGTGGAGAGTGGTGCGGAAGTGATTTGGGGAGGAGAATTGGGTGGCCGTGGCTACACGGGTGCGCCGCCACCACCTAGACCCTGGGAGCCAGACCCTGGGCTCAGCCAAAAATCGCGCTATCCCAGGGTGAGCCTCCCAGGGTCTAGCGCGAACGAGCGTGAACCGGCGCGAAACAGGCCGCGGCGAGCCCCGACCTACCGCGCGTGCATGCGGGCGCGGTTCTTGATCACCTGCGTGAGTTCCTGGATCTCGTCGTAGGTGCCGCGGTTTTCCGTCATTTCCTTGCGGATCTTGCGGTCTGCGTACATGACGGTGGTGTGGTCCTTGCCGCCGAACTCGTCGCCGATCTTCGGCAGTGATAGCTCGGTCAGTTCGCGGCACAGGTACATGGCAATCTGGCGCGCGTGGGCGACCTGCCTGGTCTTTCCGGCTCCGGTGAGCTGGTCCAGGGAGACCTGGAAGTACTCGGCGGCGGCATCCTTGATGGCGTCGGCGGTGATGTTGACGTCGCCTTCGTCGGGGAGGATGTCGCGCAGTGCTACTTGGGCGACTTCCATGGTGATCGGCTCGTTGATCAGCGACGAGTACGCCGACACACGGATCAGCGCGCCTTCGAGTTCGCGGATGGAGGACTCGAACTGGGAGGCAATGAGCTCGAGCACGGCGTGGTCGACCTGGGTGCCGTCGGCGGCCGCCTTCTTCATCAGGATGGCGATGCGGGTTTCCAGGTCGGGCGGCTGCACGTCGGTGATGAGGCCGCTGATGAAGCGCGTCCTTAACCGGTCCTCGAGCGTGGTCAACTCCTTCGGCGGCCGGTCGGAGGACAGGATGATCTGCTTGTTTGCCTGGTGCAGAGCGTTGAAAGTGTGGAAGAACTCTTCCTGGGTGCCTTCTTTGCCCTCGAGGAACTGGATGTCGTCGACCATGAGGATGTCCAGGTTGCGGTAGCGCCGCTTGAAGGATTCTTGGCGGTCGTCGCGCACGGAGTTGATGTAGTCGTTGGTGAATTCCTCGGACGAGACGTACTTGATGCGCAGTCCCGGCTGCAGCACGCGCGCGTAGTTGCCTGCGGCGTGCAGGAGGTGGGTTTTGCCGAGACCGGAGCCGCCCCAGATGAACAGGGGGTTGTAGGCCTTGGCGGGGTTTTCGGCGACGGCGACGGCGGCGCCGTTGGCGAAGCGGTTGGACGAGCCGATGACGAAGTTTTCGAAGGTGTACTTCGGGTTCAGGCTGGCTTCGCGGTCCGGGTCGTGCGCGGGTTTCTCGCGGGGGATGCGGCGGTCCACTGGGTCCACGGTGGGGTGCGCAGTTGCTTCTCGACGACGCCCCGCCACCTGGGCAGCATGCATCTGCGCCAATTCGTCCAGGCCCATGGGGATCTGCTCTCCCGCTGCCGGCGCTTCGACGTGGGATTGGGTGGGTTGCCAGCTCGGCTCCGGTGTAGGCGCCGGCGGCTGAACAGGCTCAGGCTCTGGTTCGGGTTCCGGCTCGGGCGCGGCGACGGAGACGGCCAGGGCGTAGGGCTGGCCGGTGTGGGACGACAGCAGTGCCGTGATGTGGGGAGACAGGGACTCCTCAATGACATTTTTCGCGGCTTGGTGGGGTGCGGAGAGGAGGGCGTAGCCGTCGACAAGCACGACCGGCTTCATTAGCCGCAGGTAGGCGCGCTGTTGGGGGGTAAGCGTGGGTACGGACGAGGTGGCCTGCTCCGAGAGGCGCAGCAGCTCGTCGACGACGCCGCGCCACAGGTCCTCGAGGTGTTGGTCCGCCAACGTCGTCTCCAGTCTGTTCCTGTCTACATGTGCAATCCACAA